>NZ_JBHVOC010000009.1:0-270226 GCF_044142145.1 Streptomyces sp. BK79 | reverse complement strand
TTCAAAGGAACCTCAACCCGAACGGAGATCCGATCAGGTCGGGGTATCAACATATCTGGCGTTGACTTTTGGCACGCTGTTGAGTTCTCAAGGAACGGACGCTTCCTTAGTACTCACCCGAGAGACTCTCTCAGGCTTTCCTCCGGGCGCTTCCCTTCGGTCTTGCGTTTCCGACTCTATCAGATCTTTCCGACCCGATTTCCTCGGTGCTTTCCAGGTTCTCGCTTTCGCGTTTCCCTTTCCGGCGGTTCCGACTCTATCAGATCCTTTCGGGCTCTGATTCCCCGTCAGAGGGGGTGGTCTTCCCGGCTGTTGGGCCGTTCCGACGAGGTGAGACTCTAGCGGATTCCCGGCTCCCGAGCTAATCGGGGGCCGCGTTCTTTCGAACGTGGATTCCTCATTCCGCGAATACGCACACCGGCAATACGACGACGCCGACAACGCGACTGTTCGTCGAAGAGTGGGTGGTACTCGTGGAATCGCTGTCCGGGGACCGACCGGGGTCGGCGCTCACGTCGGACAACTCGGAGAACACTACGAGTGCCGGTCCGGCGTGTCAAATGCCGGGCGAGGCGGGGGGCTGAGGCGTACCGTGGGGGGCGTGATGACGCGTACGTGTACCCAGCTCTGGTGGGCCGCCTGACGGCGGCCGCATACACGTGTGCACTCGACGGCCGCCGCTTCGGCGGCCGTTCTCGTATCTCCCTCCAGGAGGGGCGGCCGGCTGGTGACGGCGGCTCTGACCAGGAGGTAAGAGATGAAGCGGGTCTTCAGTGGGATCAAGCCGACCGGGCATCTGACGTTGGGGAACTACCTCGGAGCCATGCGGCAGTGGGCGACGGAGGACCAGCACAGGTCGGACGCGCTGTTCTGCGTGGTCGACCTGCACGCGCTGACCGTGGACCACGATCCGGCTCGGGTGCGCAGGCTGAGCCGGCAGGCGGCGTCGTTGCTGCTCGCGGCGGGGTTGGATCCGGAGTTGTGCACCGTGTTCGTACAGAGTCACGTGGACGAGCACGCCCGGCTGTCGTACGTACTGGAGTGCGTCGCCACGGACGGGGAGATGCGGCGGATGATCCAGTACAAGGAGAAGGCCGCGCGCGAGCGGGAGCGGGGCGGGAGTGTGCGGCTGTCGCTGCTGACGTATCCCGTGCTGATGGCGGCCGACATCCTGGCGTACGGGACGGACGAGGTGCCGGTGGGGGACGACCAGGCGCAGCACGTGGAGCTGGCCCGGGATCTCGCGGTGCGGTTCAACCAGCGGTACGGGCACACGTTCGTGGTGCCCCGGGCGACGGTTCCGGGGGTGGCCGCGCGGGTGATGAACCTTCAGGACCCGGCGTCGAAGATGGGCAAGAGCGAGGACGTCGGTCCGGGCATCGTGTACCTGCTGGACGAGCCGGACGTGGTCAGGAAGAAGGTCATGCGGGCGGTGACCGACAGCGGGCGCGAGGTCGTGTACGACAGGGAGGAGCGGCCGGGGCTCGCCAATCTGCTGGAGGTGCTGGCCGCCTGCACCGGTGGGGAGCCGGCGGAGCTGGCGGGCGGGTACGACTCGTACGGCGCGTTGAAGAAGGACACCGCCGAGGCGGTGGTGGAGGTGCTGCGGCCCGTGCGGGAGCGGCACAAGGAGCTGTGCGCGGACCCGGGGTACGTGGAGGGCGTGCTGCGGGCCGGGGCGGAGAAGGCGCGGGGTCTGGCGCGGCCGACCGTGGACGCGGCCTACCGGGCGATCGGGCTGCTGCCGCCCGTGGGCGGGGCGCGATAGGCGCGGAGCCGGCTGCGAGGCGTGACGTGACGTTCGGTGGTGCGTCGCGCCTCGCTGCCGGGCTCGGGTGTCAGTCCTTGGTGCCGGAGGCGAGTTCGCGGCTGCGGTCGCGGGCCGCTTCGAGGGCGGCGATGAGGGCGGCGCGGACGCCGTGGTTCTCCAGCTCGCGGATGGCGTTGATCGTCGTGCCGGCGGGGGACGTGACGTTCTCGCGGAGCCTGACCGGGTGTTCGCCGCTGTCGCGGAGCATCTTGGCGGCGCCGATCGCGGACTGGACGATCAGGTCGTGGGCCTTGTCGCGGGGCAGGCCGAGGAGGATGCCGGCGTCGGTCATGGCTTCGACCAGGTAGAAGAAGTAGGCCGGGCCCGAGCCGGAGAGGGCGGTGCAGGCGTCCTGCTGGGACTCGGGGACGCGGAGGGTCTTGCCGACGGCGCCGAAGATCTCCTCGGTGTGGGCGAGGTGGTCGGCGGTGGCGTGGGTGCCGGCGGAGATGACGGACATCGCCTCGTCGACGAGGGCGGGGGTGTTCGTCATGACGCGGACCACCGGGGTGCCGGGGGCAAGGCGTTCCTCGAAGAAGGCGGTCGGGATGCCCGCGGCGCCGCTGATGACCAGGCGGTCGGCCGGGATGTGCGGGGCCAGTTCGTCGAGGAGGGCGCCCATGTCCTGCGGCTTGACCGTGAGGATCAGGGTGTCGGCGGTCTTGGCGGCCTCGGCGTTGGTGACGGGGGTGACGCCGTGGCGGGCGCGGAGTTCGTCGGCCCGCTCCTGGCGGCGGGCGGTGACCAGGAGGTCGGCGGGTGCCCAGCCGGCTCCGATCATGCCGCTGAGCAGGGCTTCGCCGATCTTGCCGGTGCCGAGGACGGCGACTTTCTGGGTCATGGTGTTCGGTGCCCTCCGGTGCCCTCTGGGGTGCGTGGTCCGTCGTCCTCATCCTCGCATCCGGGGGGTGGGTGGGGCCGGGGCGTCCGGTGGGCGGGATGCCGGGTGCCCGTGGAGGGTCATGCCGTCCGGCGTTTGAGGGTGGCGGCGCCCAGGGCCAGGACCAGGAGGGCGCAGCCGGCGACGACCAGGGCGTCGCGTACGAAGGCGGCGGTCAGGTCGGTGTGGCGGAGGACCTCGTTCATGCCGTCGACCGCGTAGGACATGGGCAGGACGTCGGAGACGGCCTCCAGGGCCGGGTGCATGGCGTCGCGCGGGGTGAACAGGCCGCAGAGCAGGAGCTGGGGGAAGATCACGGCCGGCATGAACTGCACCGCCTGGAACTCGGAGGCCGCGAAGGCCGAGACGAAGAGGCCCAGTGCCGTGCCGAGCAGGGCGTCCAGCAGGGCGACCAGGAGGAGGAGCCAGGGGCTGCCCGTGACGTCGAGGCCGAGGAACCAGAGCGCCAGGCCGGTCGCGAGGGCCGACTGGACGACGGCGAGGGCTCCGAAGGCGAGGGCGTAGCCGGCGATGAGGTCGCCCTTACCGAGCGGCATGGCGAGGAGGCGTTCGAGGGTGCCGGAGGTGCGTTCGCGCAGGGTCGCGATGGACGTGACCAGGAACATCGTGATCAGCGGGAAGATCCCGAGGAGCGAGGCGCCGATGGTGTCGAAGGTGCGCGGGCTGCCGTCGAAGACGTAGCGGAGCAGGAACAGCATCACGCAGGGGATCAGCAGCAGGAGCGCGAGGGTGCGGGGGTCGTGGCTGAGCTGGCGCAGGACGCGGGACGCGGTGGCGGTGGTGCGGGAGAGGTTCAGGGGGCGGGTGGGGGCCGGGGGGAGGGCCGGCGCGGGGGCTGCGGTGCGGTCGGGGGCGGGAGCCGGGCCGGTCATCGGGTGCTCTCCTTCGTACGGGCTGCCGCCGTCGCCTCGTCGACCAGGTGCAGGAACGCTTCCTCGACCGTCTCGGCGCCGGTGCGGGTGCGCAGGGCGTCGGGGGTGTCGTCGGCGAGGACGCGGCCCTCGCGCATGAGGAGGAGGCGGTGGCAGCGCTCGGCCTCGTCCATGACGTGGGAGGAGACGAGGAGGGTGGCGCCCCGGTCGGCGGCGAGCGTGTGGAAGAGGTTCCAGAGGTCGCGGCGCAGGACGGGGTCGAGGCCGACCGTCGGTTCGTCGAGGACCAGGAGTTCGGGGGCGCCGAGGAGGGCGACGGCGAGGGAGACGCGGCTGCGCTGGCCGCCGGAGAGGGTGCCGGCCAGGGCGTCGGCGTGGGTGGTGAGGTCGACGTCGGCGATGGCGCGGGTGACGGTTTCGCGGCGGTGGTCGCCGGCCGCGCGGCCGGGGGTGAGGATCGCGGCGAAGTAGTCGAGGTTCTGGCGGACGGTGAGGTCGTCGAAGACGGACGGGGCCTGGGTGACGTAACCGATGCGGGTGCGCAGGACGGGGTGGCCGGCGGGGTGACCGAGGACGTCCAGGGTGCCGGTGACCTTGGCCTGGGTGCCGGCGATCGCGCGCATGAGGGTGGACTTGCCGCAGCCGGAGGGGCCGAGGAGGCCGGTGATCCGGCCGGGCGGGACGGTGAAGTCGAGCTGCCGCAGGACGGTGCGGGGGCCTCGGACGACGGTGAGGTCCTCGGCGCGGACGGCGGGTGGGGCGGGGGTTCCGTCCTGTTCGTCGGGTGGGCGGGAGGAGTAATTCATCATGTGATGAATACTCCTCCCGGGTGAGGGTGGCGTCAAGCGGCCGGGGGCGTCGTCGGGGTCGTCGCGAGGAGGAGGACGACGTCGTAGGCCTCCTCGACCGTCCCGTCCGGGAAGACGGCCAGGAGGTGGCGGCGCTCGTCGGCCAGGAACGCGGCGCGGCGTTCCTCGGTGTCGGTCAGGAAGACGGAGTGGCTGGCGAGGTTGGCCAGGTGGGTGTCCAGGGGGACGCGGCGGCTCCAGCGGATGGTGCGGCGGGTGAGGCCGAGGCGGCCGGCGGGGTCGGCGGTGCCCGGGCCGAGGTCGCGTTTCTCGGCGGAGAGGCCGAGATCGAAGTGGCGGTCGACGCGCTGCGCCGCCGCCGCGATCCAGGGCACGTCGAGGGCCTCGGTGTTCCACCACAGGGCGAGGGTGCCGCCCGGACGCAGCACGCGCAGCGCCTCCGGTATCGCCAGGGCGGGGTCGGTCCAGTGCCATGCCTGGGCGTAGGTGAGGAGGTCGGCGCTGTGGTCGGCGAGGGGGAGGGCGTTGCCGTTGCCGCGGACCAACGGCACGTCGGGGAGGGTGCGGCGGAACTCGGCGGCCATGCCGGCGCCGGGTTCGACGGCGATCACGGCGGCGCCGCGCGCGTGCAGGCGGGCGGTGGCGATGCCCGTACCGGCGCCGACGTCGACGACGCGGGCGCCGGCCAGCGGGTGGCCGGCGTACTCCTCCAGCGCGTCGAGGAGGGCGGGCGGGTAGGAGGGGCGGTTGGCCGCGTACTGGGCCGCGGCGGCGTTGAAGGAGTGGGCGCGGGTGGTGTGGAGGGCGGCGGACGCGGGGGTGGCGCCGGGCACGGCGGTGGCGGTGGCGTTCCGCGCGGGTGGCGGTGTGGTCCCGGGTGTCGTCATACGGCCATGGTGGCCGGGTGGGTGTGGTGTGCAGAAGGTTTTCCGGGAGGGGGCGGCTCACCGGCGCCGCGGGGGTGCGGGGTGGCCCGGAGCTACCGGCGGCGGCGCTTCTTCGACGGGTTGCCCGTGCGGCGGGTGACGCGCTTCTCGTACTCCTCGCGGGCCTTCTCGTACTCGGCGCGGTGGAGTTTCTCGCCCGGGGCCTCGGTGAAGGTGCGGAAGAAGTAGGCGAGGAGGGAGCCGACGAAGCCGATGGCCAGCAGGCCGCGGAGGCTGGCCTGGCGGTCGGGGTCGGGGCGGCTGGTGAATCCGGACCAGGTGTGGCGGAAGGCCAGGGCGCTGCAGACCGCGAACATCACGGTCATCAGCAGCGACACGAAGCTGCCGACGTCGGCGATCTGGAGGCCCTCGTAGGCGATGCGGAGCACGAAGCAGGCGGCGGCCGCCGCGGCGAGGGAGCCGGCGGCCAGGCCGGCCCGGCGGGCGGCGTAGCCGTGGTCGTGGTGCACCCACGTCGTGCCGTAGAACCGGATGGGTTCGGGGCGGGGGCCGGCGGGGAGTGTGGAGCCCGCGGGGGTGTCCGGGTTGCCGTTCGTACCGTTCTCTGCGCTCACGGGTCGATTATGGCGCCGGGGGTGCCGCGGGCTCCGGGTGGGATCAGGAACAGCGCGGGCGGACGTAGCCGTCGCTGCCGGTGCGGATGTAGGCGTCCGAGACGTACTCACCGCTGTCGATGCTGTCCCAGATGTTCGTCGTGCCGTACGGGCCCGAGACGCGGGTGCCCGGCGTCTGGCAGTTGATCAGGACCTTCGCGCCCTCGGGCAGCACGCGGACGACGGAGTACTGGGTGCCGGGTCCGCTGCGGACGTTCACCCGGTAGCCCGGGGCGACCGGGTAGTAGTTCAGGGCCGTGGCGGACGCCGTGGCGACGGACTCCGCCGTCGCCCTCTCGTCCTCGCCCGCGGCATCCGTGAGCTGGTCGACAGACATGAAAGACCTCCCCCGTCGGCCCCACGAGTGTCGTGGGGCCACGTTGATTCCCCTGGAACAAGCTACGAAACACCAGTTCGCAACTCGCACGCGGAGGCTAGCAAGCCGCCTCGGTCCCGTACGAACCATCGACTAGGCTCCGAGCGTCGCGCGCGCGGACGAACAGCACGGGGGTGGTTCCATGGCGCCGCAGCGGAACGCCGGGGCGAACGCGGAAGCGGAACTTCCCGAGTACGCCGGTCACTACCGTCTGGAGTCCTGTCTGGGTTCGGGCGGCATGGGGGTCGTGCATCTGGCCCGCAGCACCTCCGGGATGCGGGTCGCCGTGAAGGTGGTGCACGCCTCGTACGCCAAGGACCCGGAGTTCAGGGGGCGTTTCCGGCAGGAGGTGGCCGCGGCGCGGCGGGTGAGCGGGGCCTTCACGGCACCGGTCGTCGACGCCGATCCGGATGCCGGGCGGCCCTGGATGGCCACGCTGTACATCCCCGGCCCGACGCTCTCCGAAGAGGTGAAGCGGAACGGGCCCATGGACGTGGACCAGTTGCGCCGACTGATGGCGGGACTGGCGGAGGCGCTGCGCGACATCCATCGCGTCGGGGTCGTGCACCGGGACCTGAAACCGAGCAACGTGCTGCTCGCCGACGACGGGCCGAAAGTCATCGACTTCGGCATTTCCCGGCCGAAGGACAGCGAACTGCGGACCGAGACGGGGAAGTTGATCGGGACGCCGCCGTTCATGGCGCCCGAGCAGTTCCGGCGGCCCCGGGAGGTGGGCCCCGCCGCGGACGTCTTCGCGCTCGGGTCGCTCATGGTGCACGCGGCGACCGGACGCGGGCCGTTCGACTCCGACAGTCCGTACGTCGTCGCCTACCAGGTCGTGCACGACGAGCCCGACCTGACCGGCGTACCGGAGTCGCTCGCGCCGCTGGTGCTGCGGTGCCTGGCCAAGGAACCCGACGACCGGCCCACGCCCGACGAGCTGATGCGGGAACTGCGGTCGGTGGCGGCCGCGTACGACACGCAGGTGTTCATACCGGAGCAGCGGGCGCGGGAGAGTGCGCCGGAGCCGTCGCCCGCGGTGCCGGCGGCGCCCGCGCGCGGACCGCGCAGACCGCGCAGGCGGGCGGTTCTGGGCGCCGGGGCGCTGTGTCTCGCCGTGCTCGGCACGCTCGTGTCGGTGGAGCTGCTCGGCGGGCCGGAGACGGAGACGGGGAAGGCCGTTCCGCAGGCCGCCGCCGAGCGTTTCACCGCGTGGCGCACGGCGCCGGCCCCGCAGGGGGGCGCGCCGCACTGCTCGTACGGCGCGGAGGTGCTGCTGTGCGCGCGGTCCGGGCTGGTCTTCGCCCTCGATCCGGCCGACGGCCGCCCGCTGTGGCGGCACACCGTCGCGCGGACGGCCCGGAACGGACCGCCGGTCGTGTCGGGCGGCCTCGTCCAGCCCGCCCTGGACCACGGCCGTGGGCTGGAGGCGCTCGCCCCCGGCTCCGGCGAGCCGAAGTGGGCGCACGACCACCCGGAGTACCAGGGCCTGCGGGCCGTCGGCGGCATGCTCCTGCTCACCGGCGTCGACGGGACGGTGAGGGGCGTGGACGGCGCGACGGGCGCGACCGAGTGGTCCCGTCGCGTCCCGGGGCAGGCGATGCCGTCCTTCACCTCGTTCGCGGGGGACCCGCTGGCGTACGCGACGAGCCCTTCGGGCGACGGGTCGCGCACCCGGGTCACCGCGGTGGATCCGCGGACCGGCGCCGTCCGGTGGGACGCGGACCTCGACGGTTCCTTGAAGATCATCGGGACGGCGGGCGGGGCGGTCCACTTCCTCTCCGTCGACCTGGTCTACGGGGAGGCGAAGGCGGTCCTCCGCCACACCCCGGGCACGGGGGCCACCCGCCGGGTGCCGCTGCCCGTCCCGGTGGCCCAGGCGCAGGGCAGTGTGCGCGGGGACTCCGTGTACGTCATGGGGGCCGGCGGGTCGCTGCGGGCGGTCGACATGGCGGGGCGCGAGCAGCGGTGGAGCCTGGAGACGGGCATGAGCCGGGGTTCCGCGCCCGTCACCGACGGCCGGTACGTGTACGTCAGCGCGCCGGACGGGCGGCTCCTCGGGGTGGACGCCCGCGACGGCCGCCTCGTCGGCCAGACACCGCCCCGGCTCGGGACCGGCTCCGACCGCGTCCCCGCGAGCCTGCCCGAGCCCGTGATCGCGAACGGCCGGGTCTTCGCCTCCGCGCCCGACGGGACCGTCTTCGCCGTGGACGGCCGGGACCCCTCCGCCTGGTGACCGGGGCGGGCGGGGCGCGTCTCGGGCCCGGTGGGGCCCGGGGTGGGGGGAGCCGCTGCCCGTGTACGGGAGGAGCGGCACCCATGGGCCGCCGGGCCCCGGAGAGCCCGGCGGTTCCGGTGCGGCGTCAGCCCAGCTTGCTCACGTCGCGCACGGCGCCCTTGTCGGCGCTGGTGGCCATCGCGGCGTACGCCTTGAGGGCCGCGGAGACCTTGCGGTCGCGGTTCTTCGGGGCGTACCGGCCGTCGAGGGCCTGCGCGCGGCGGGCCAGTTCGGCGTCGTCGACCAGCAGCTCGATGGAGCGGTTCGGGATGTCGATGCGGATGCGGTCGCCGTCCTCGACGAGGGCGATGGTGCCGCCGGCGGCGGCCTCGGGGCTGGCGTGGCCGATGGAGAGGCCGGACGTGCCGCCGGAGAAGCGGCCGTCGGTGACCAGGGCGCAGGCCTTTCCGAGGCCGCGGCCCTTCAGGTACGAGGTCGGGTAGAGCATCTCCTGCATGCCGGGGCCGCCCTTGGGGCCCTCGTAGCGGATGACGACGACGTCGCCCTCCTCGACCTGCTGGGTGAGGATCTTCTGGACGGCCTCCTCCTGCGACTCGCAGACGACCGCCGGGCCCTCGAAGGTCCAGATGGACTCGTCGACGCCGGCCGTCTTCACGACGCAGCCGTCGACCGCCAGGTTGCCCCGCAGGACCGCGAGGCCGCCGTCCTCGGAGTAGGCGTGCTCGGCGGAGCGGATGCAGCCGCCCTCGGCGTCCTCGTCGAGGGAGTCCCAGCGCTCGGACTGGGAGAACGCCTCGGCGGAGCGGACGCAGCCGGGAGCGGCGTGCCACAGCTCGACCGCCTCCGGGGACGGCGAGCCGCCGCGCACGTCCCAGGTCTTCAGCCAGTCGGCCAGGGACGGGCTGTGGACGGAGTGCACGTCCTCGTTGAGCAGGCCCGCGCGGTGCAGTTCGCCGAGGAGGGCGGGGATGCCGCCGGCGCGGTGCACGTCCTCCATGTAGTACGTGCGGTCCTTGGCGACGTTGGGCGCGACCTTCGCCAGGCAGGGGACGCGTCGCGAGAGCTCGTCCATCTCCGTGAGGCCGAAGGAGACCTCCGCCTCCTGGGCGGCGGCCAGCAGGTGCAGGATCGTGTTGGTGGAGCCGCCCATCGCAATGTCGAGCGCCATGGCGTTCGCGAAGGCCGCGGGGGTGGCGATGTTGCGGGGCAGGACCGAGTCGTCGTCCTGCTCGTAGTAGCGGCGGGTCAGGTCCAGCACCGTGCGGGCGGCGTTCTCGTAGAGCGCCTTGCGGGCGGTGTGGGTGGCCAGGACCGATCCGTTGCCGGGCAGCGAGAGGCCGATGGCCTCGGTCAGGCAGTTCATCGAGTTGGCGGTGAACATGCCCGAGCAGGAGCCGCAGGTCGGACAGGCGTTCTCCTCGATGCGGAGGATGTCCTCGTCGGAGATCTTGTCGTTGACCGCCTCCGACATCGCGTCGACCAGGTCGAGCGTGCGGACCGTGCCGTCGACCAGGGTGGCGCGGCCGGACTCCATCGGGCCGCCGGAGACGAAGACCGTGGGGATGTTCAGGCGGAGCGCCGCGTTGAGCATGCCCGGGGTGATCTTGTCGCAGTTGGAGATGCAGATCAGGGCGTCGGCGCAGTGGGCCTCGACCATGTACTCCACGCTGTCCGCGATCAGGTCGCGGGACGGCAGGGAGTAGAGCATGCCGCCGTGGCCCATGGCGATGCCGTCGTCGACGGCGATCGTGTTGAACTCGCGCGGGATGCCGCCGGCGGCGGTGACCGCCTCGCTGACGATCCGGCCGACCGGGGCCAGGTGCGTGTGGCCCGGCACGAACTCCGTGAAGCTGTTGGCGACGGCGATGATCGGCTTCCGCCCGATGTCCGCGCCGGGTACACCGGAGGCGCGCATAAGGGCGCGGGCGCCCGCCATGTTGCGGCCGTGGGTGACTGTGCGGGACCTCAGTTCGGGCATCGTCGCTCGCTCCTTCGGAGGGGTATGACTGCCGTCGAGCGTACGCCGGTCATCCACGGGGCGGGACAGGGCGTCCGGAATGCGGGACGCGCATCTCGCCGTACGGCGCCGGGAGGGCGCTCGGAGGCGTACGGCAGGGGCGCGCTCGGCGGAGTACTCGGGGGCTTGCTCAGGGCCCCGTGAGGTGGCCCTGCACGACCGGTGCCAGGCGGGCGATGACGCGCTCCGGGTCCGCCGAGGCCAGCGGCTCCGCCTTGATCACGTACCGGAGCACCGCGCACCCCACCAGCTGGGCCGCCGCCAGTTCGGCGCGCAGCTCGGCGTCGGGCAGGTCCAGCTGTGCGGCGATGCGGCGCAGCAGCTGGGCGGCGATCAGGCGGCGGAAGACGGCGGCGGCGGTGTCGTTGGTGAGGGCGGAGCGGACGATGGCCAGCAGCGGGGTGCGGGTGGCCGGGTTCTCCCAGAGGCCGAAGAAGAAGCGGGTGAGCCGCTCGCCGACGGTGTCGAGGGGGCCGTCGCCGATCGCCTCGGGGGCTCGGAGGGCGGGGGCGAAGGCGACCTCGATCGCCGCCTCGAAGACCTGCTCCTTGGTGCCGAAGTAGTGGTGCACGAGGGCCGGGTCGACGCCCGCCGCCTTGGCGATGCCGCGCACGGACGCCTTCTCGTAACCGCGCGCGGAGAACTCCTCGCGGGCCGCGCCGAGGATGCGGTCGCGGGTGTCCGCGGACTCCGTGCGCGGGGGGCGGCCGCGGCGGCGGGCCCCCGGGGCGGCGGGCTCGCTCACCGCCGGTCCGCGCGCGTCGCCGAGGCCGCCGGCGACGCCAGGTGGAGGCGGGCGAAGGCGAGCGCCTCGGCGAGGTCGGCCTCACGTTCGGCGCCGGACATCGCGCGACGGGTGTTGACCTCGATGACGACGTGGCCGTCGAAGCCGGTGCGCGCGAGGTGCTCCAGCACCTCGGCGCAGGGCTGGTCGCCGCGGCCGGGGACGAGGTGTTCGTCCTTGGCGGAGCCCTTGCCGTCGGCGAGGTGGACGTGGCCGAGGCGGTCGCCCATGCGGTCGAGCATGTCGAGGCCGTCGGTGCGGGACGTGGCGGCGTGGCTGAGGTCGATCGTGAAGTGCCGGTAGTCGTCCTTCGTCACGTCCCAGTCGGGGGCGTACGCCTGCATCTCGCGGTCGCGGTAGCGCCAGGGGTACATGTTCTCGACGGCGAACCGCACGTCCGTCTCGTTCGCCATCCGCCAGATGCCGTCGACGAAGTCCCGGGCGTACTGCCGCTGCCACCGGAAGGGCGGGTGGACGACCACGGCGCTCGCGCCGAGCTTCTCGGCGGCGGCGCGGGCGCGCTGGAGCTTGACCCAGGGGTCGGTGGACCAGACGCGCTGGGTGATGAGCAGACAGGGGGCGTGCACGGCCAGGATCGGCATGTGGTGGTAGTCGCTGAGCCGGCGCAGCGCGTCGAGGTCCTGGCTGACCGGGTCGGTCCAGACCATGACCTCGACACCGTCGTACCCGAGGCGTGCGGCGATCTCGAAGGCCGTCGCAGTCGACTCCGGGTAGACGGAAGCCGTCGACAGGGCGACCTTCGCGTCCGGGATGCGGACTACGTCCCTTGGTTTTGCCACGAGGGTCAGGTTACGGGGTGCGGTCGCGTGTCCGCCGGGTGCCCGTTCGCCGTTGTGGTGATCGCCATACGGCGGGTGCGCGGCGGTTCCCGCTCAGCCCTGGCCCATGTGGTCCAGGCGGCGCAGGATCACGCCCTCCCTCAGGGCCCAGGGGCAGATCTCCAGGGCCTCCACGCGGAACAGGTCCATCGCGGCCTCGGCGACCAGGGCGCCGGCCAGGAGCTGATTGGCGCGGCCCTCGGAGACGCCGGGCAGCTCGGCGCGCTCGGCGGTGGTCATCGCGGCCAGGCGGGGCACCCACGCCTCCAGCGAGGCCCGCTTCAGCTCGCGCTGGACGTAGAGGCCCTCGGCGGAGCGGGCGGCGCCGGCGATGCGGGCCAGCTGCCGGAAGGTCTTGGAGGTGGCGACGACGTGGTCGGGGGCGCCGAAGCGGCTGAACTCGCCGACCGTGCGGCCGATCTCCGTACGGACGTGGCGGCGCAGCGCCCTGACGTCGTCCGGGTCGGGCGGGTCGCCGGGCAGCCGGGCGGCGGTCAGCCGGCCCGCGCCGAGCGGCAGCGACGCGGCGGTGTCGGGTTCCTCGTCGATGCCGTAGGCGATCTCCAGGGAGCCGCCGCCGATGTCGAGGACCAGCAGCTTGCCCGCGGACCAGCCGAACCAGCGGCGGACGGCGAGGAAGGTGAGCCGGGCCTCCTCCTCGCCGCTGAGGACCGCCAGCTCGACCCCGGTCTCCTCGCGCACGCGCGCGAGGACGTCGTCGGCGTTGGTCGCCTCGCGCACGGCGGAGGTGGCGAACGGCAGGAGGTCCTCGACGCCCTTGTCCTCGGCGGCCTGGAGGGCGTCGCGGACGACGGCGACCAGCCGGTCGACGCCGTCGGGGCCGATCGCGCCGTCCTCGTCGAGGAGCTGGGCCAGGCGCAGGTCCGCCTTGTGCGAGTGGGCGGGCAGGGGGCGGGCGCCGGGGTGCGCGTCCACCACCAGCAGATGCACCGTGTTCGAACCCACGTCGAGGACACCGAGTCTCATGGACGGAACGCTACTGCCAGCGGGGAGTGCGGCGGTGCCCTCCTCCCGCTCGGGCGACTTACCCTGGAGCCGTGCCAAAGACGAAAAAGGCGAAGGACGAAAAGTCGGCCAAGAAGGACAAGAAGGACAGGAAGAACGCCGCAGGCGGGCTGAGCGGGGTGGCTGCCGCGGGTTCTCCGGCGGGCGACGAGAAGGGCCTCGACTTCGCTCGGGCGTGGGTGGAGTTCCCGGATCCGGCGGACGACGAGCAGGTCTTCCGGTGCGATCTGACCTGGCTGACCTCTCGCTGGAACTGCATCTTCGGCAGCGGCTGCCAGGGCATCCAGGCGGGCCGCGCGGACGACGGCTGCTGCTCGCTGGGCGCGCACTTCTCCGACGAGGACGACGAGCAGCGGGTCGCCGGGCACGTGGCGAGGCTCACGCCGGACATCTGGCAGCACCACGCCGAGGGCACCCGGGACGGATGGGTCTCACAGGACGACGAGGGCTCCCGGCAGACCCGGCCGTTCCAGGGCTCGTGCATCTTCCAGAACCGGCCCGGGTTCGCCGGCGGCGCGGGTTGCTCGCTGCACATCCTGGCCCTGAAGGAGGGCCGGGAGCCGCTGGAGACCAAGCCGGACGTGTGCTGGCAGCTCCCGGTGCGGCGGACGTACGAGTGGATCGACCGGCCCGACGAGACCCGCGTGCTCCAGGTGTCGATCGGTGAGTACGACCGGCGGGGCTGGGGCCCGGGCGGGCACGACCTGCACTGGTGGTGCACCTCGGCGACCTCGGCGCACGGCGCGGGCGACCCGGTGTACGTGTCCTACCGGCCGGAGCTGATCGAACTGATGGGCAAGGCGGGGTACGACCGGCTGGTCGAACTGTGCGAGGAGCGGCTGGCCTCGGCGCTGCCCCTGGTGGCCCCGCATCCGGCGGACCCGGCGCGCTGAGGGCGGGCGGGTCCTGCGGGCGGGTCCTGCGGGCGGGTCCTGCGGGCGGGGCGCGGAGGGGCGCCGGGGCGGGCCTGCGGGGCGAGGGTCGCCGGGGGCGGGCTTGCAGGGCGCGGGCTTGTGGGACGAGGGCTTGCGGGACGAGGGCTTGCAGGGCGAGGTCCGACGGGTGCGGGCGCCTTGGGTCCGGTTCGCCGCCACGTGCGGGAGTGCCGGACGCGGCTCGCGCGGCGTGGGCTCGCAGGGGTGGCTCGGAGGACGCGCGGGATCGTGGACGCGGTTCGTCGGGGCGGGCGTGGGCTGTGTGGGCTATGAGGTCGTGGGGCTCGGGTCGTCGTTGTCGTCGGGCGGGGGTGGCGTGCTCCCCGTGCCGCCGGTCGGGGACGGCTCCGTGGGGGTCGGGTCCGGGCCGGGGGACGTGGGCGACGGGTCGACGGTGGGGGTCGGGTCGGGCGGCCGGGTGGCCGACGGGGACGGGTCCGGTCCCGGGTCGGACGGGGGCGGGGAGTGGTCGGGCGGGCTCGGACGCGGGCCCGGGTGGGAC
Organism: Streptomyces sp. BK79; assembly: GCF_044142145.1. Classification (NCBI taxonomy): domain Bacteria; kingdom Bacillati; phylum Actinomycetota; class Actinomycetes; order Kitasatosporales; family Streptomycetaceae; genus Streptomyces; species Streptomyces sp. BK79. The sequence continues at coordinate 255,576 of NZ_JBHVOC010000009.1, read as the reverse complement.
GGGCTGGGCGCGGTGCCGTACCCCTCGATCGAGACGACGGCGCCCGCGGGCGAGACGGCCACCCGTGCGCTCCAGTGGCCGGACGGCTCGCGCAGGTGGTCGACGTACACCTTGATCGTCACGGTGTCGCCGGGGCGCAGGGTGCCCGACGACCTGCTCAGGTAGAGCCAGGAGGCGCTGGTGGACGCGGACCAGCGCACCGGTGCGTCGCCGGTCGCGGTCAGGGTGACCAGCGTGGTGTCGCCGTCGTGGCCGGCCGTGACCTCCAGGTGGCCCGCGCCCTTCCCGCCGGCTCCGGCGACGCTGACGACCTCGACCGAGACGTCGGCCTTGCCGTTCTTGCCGAAGCGGGGGCCGGGGGCGGTGCTCGCGTTCCCGGCGTGCTCGTAGCCGTGACCGCCCGCGGACTCGCCGTCCGGGCCGTCGGGACCGTGCGCCTCGCTGGCGCTGGCCGAGCGACCGTCCTCGCCCTCGACGACCGGGGTGCCGCGGTAGGCCGCCCACAGGGCGAGCACGGGGGCGGCGACGACGGTGGCGACGACGGTCGTGGTGACGGCCCGCGCGCGCAGGCGGTCCCGCCGGGCCGCGTGGTCCTTGGGGTCCATCGGGAAGCCGCGCCGGTCGAAACGGGGGGCCGCGCCACGCGCGCGCGGGACGTGCGCCATGGCCATGTGCAGCGCCGCGCGGGGGGCTTCCAGGACCGGCAGTTCGGCCGGGGTCACGCTGGTGCCGGGCCAGCGGCCGGGGACGGCCCGCTCGGCGGTGCGGCGGCAGCGGGGGCAGTCGTCGACGTGGCGGACCAGCTCGCGGCGCAGGGCCGCGCTCAGCACGTACTGGTTGTCGCCGGTGAGGCGGGCCACGCCCGGGCAGGTTCCGGTCTCGGCGACGGCGAGCGCCGCGCGGGTGCGTTCGACCTCGCAGGCGGCGGCGGCGAGCAGTTCCCGGGTGGCGGCCAGGTCCATGCCGAGGACGGCGGCGACCTCGTGGGCGGCCAGGCGGTGGCGCACGGCGAGTTCCAGGGCCTCGCGCTGCTCGGGGGTGGTGCCGGCGGCCTCCGGCCAGGCGAGGAGGGCGAGTTCGCCGCGGTGGCGCTGGTGGTCCTCGTCGGTCGGGGTGGCGCCGTCGGGGGTGGTGTTCCCGTCGCGTGGGGTGTTTCCGTCGCGTGGGGCGGGCGGTGACGGGTGGGTGGGCTGCCGCGCGGGGTTCCGGGCGGAGGCATGGGCGGGGTCGTTCTGCGCGGTGCGCTGCCGGCCGGGGGCGGGGCGGCCCGCGGCGTGGCTGCTCGGACGTTTCTGCTTGGCCTCGGCCAGCTTGCGCAGGCAGGCCCAGCGGGCCAGCGCGTACAGCCACGCCCTGCGCTCGGATGCGGGGCCGGGGGCACGGTGGCCGCGGCGCTCGGCGAGCGCGAGGACGTCGCCGAGGGCGGCGGTCGCGGCGTCGTGGTCGCAGAGCACGGACAGGCAGTACGTGAACAGGCCGTCCAGATACGCGTCGTAGCGCGCGGGCGGCCGCTGCGCCAGGGTGCGCGCCGCTGCGCGATCACGCGCTTCCCGGTGCGCCCGGTGTGCGCCGGTCGTGCGGGTCGTGGTTTCCGGACTGCTCCTCATCACTCGGCGACCGTAGGGGCCCATGGGTGGCGCGAACTGGCGCATTGGGCCCTTTTAATCCGTACGGGTGAAACGATCCCTCATAAGGGGACAGGAAGCCGGCGTTCCGTGGCCGGGGCGGGGTGCGGGTGACCCGTTCGGGGTGGGGTGCGCCGCTGTGCCCCGCGGCGGCGTTGTCAGTGGGGGCGGTTACGGTTCGTGCATGGCTGCCCGTACGAAGTCCGCCAAGGAACGGCCGTCCTACCGCTGCACCGAGTGCGGCTGGCAGACGGCCAAATGGCTCGGCCGCTGCCCCGAATGCCAGGCCTGGGGCACGGTCGAGGAGTACGGCGCGCCCGCGGTGCGGACGACGGCGCCGGGGCGGGTGACCAGCTCCGCGCTGCCCATCGGGCAGGTCGACGGACGGCAGGCCACCGCCCGCTCCACCGGCGTGCCCGAGCTGGACCGGGTGCTCGGCGGCGGACTCGTGCCCGGAGCCGTGGTGCTCGTCGCGGGGGAGCCCGGCGTCGGGAAGTCCACGCTGCTGCTGGACGTCGCGGCCAAGTCCGCCAGTGAGGAGCACAAGACGCTCTACGTGACGGGTGAGGAGTCGGCGAGCCAGGTGCGGTTGCGGGCCGACCGGATCAAGGCGATCGACGACCACCTCTACCTCGCCGCCGAGACGGACCTCGCGGCGGTGCTGGGGCATCTGGACGCCGTGAAGCCGTCGCTGCTGATCCTCGACTCCGTGCAGACGGTGGCCTCCCCCGAGATCGACGGCGCCCCCGGCGGCATGGCGCAGGTGCGGGAGGTGGCGGGCGCCCTGATCCGCGCCTCCAAGGACCGCGGCATGTCCACGCTCCTCGTGGGCCACGTCACCAAGGACGGGGCGATCGCCGGGCCACGGCTGCTGGAGCACCTCGTGGACGTGGTGCTGCACTTCGAGGGCGACCGGCACGCCCGGCTGAGGCTCGTGCGGGGCGTCAAGAACCGGTACGGCACGACCGACGAGGTCGGCTGCTTCGAGCTGCACGACGAGGGCATCACCGGGCTGACCGACCCCAGTGGGCTGTTCCTCACCCGGCGCGCCGAACCCGTGCCCGGCACCTGCCTGACCGTCACCCTGGAGGGACGCCGGCCGCTGGTGGCCGAGGTGCAGGCGCTGACCGTCGACTCGCAGATCCCGTCCCCGCGGCGTACGACGTCCGGGCTGGAGACGTCGCGGGTGTCCATGATGCTGGCCGTGCTGGAACAGCGGGGACGGATCAGCGCCCTGGGCAAAAGGGACATCTACTCCGCGACGGTCGGGGGCGTGAAGCTGTCCGAGCCGGCCGCCGACCTCGCCGTCGCGCTCGCGCTGGCCAGTGCCGCCAGCGACACCCCGCTGCCCAAGAACCTCGTCGCGATCGGGGAGGTCGGTCTCGCCGGCGAGGTGAGACGGGTCACGGGCGTGCAGCGCCGGCTCTCCGAAGCGCACCGGCTGGGCTTCACGCACGCCCTGGTACCGACCGATCCCGGCAGGGTCCCGGACGGCATGAAGGTCGTGGAGGTCGCGGACATAGGGGACGCCCTGCGGGTGCTTCCGCGCTCGCGTCGGCGAGAGGCCCCACGGGAGGACGAGGACCGCCGGTAGACTTTGCCCTGGTCTCGCCCGTCCGTACGACCGAGTGTGCGACGTGGGAGCGCCTGAAGAACCTGCGACCGGAGGAGTGCAGTGGCAGCCAACGACCGGGCAGCAGCTCCCGGAAAGTCCGGTGGGAGTGCCGGTGCCGATGGCCTCATGCGCGCCTCGCTGAGCGCCGTGGCGCCCGGCACGCTGCTGCGGGACGGCCTGGAGCGGGTCCTTCGGGGCAACACCGGTGGCCTGATCGTGCTGGGCTCGGACAAGACCGTCGAGTCGATGTGCACGGGCGGCTTCGTACTGGACGTGGAGTTCACCGCGACCCGGCTGCGCGAGCTGTGCAAGCTCGACGGCGGCATCGTGCTCTCCTCGGACCTGTCCAAGATCCTGCGGGCGGGGGTGCAGCTCCTCCCGGACCCGACGATCCCCACGGAGGAGACCGGCACCCGGCACCGCACGGCGGACCGGGTCAGCAAGCAGGTCGGGTTCCCCGTCGTCTCCGTGTCGCAGTCGATGCGGCTCATCGCGTTGTACGTCGACGGGCAGCGCCGGGTCCTGGAGGACTCCGCGGCGATCCTGTCGCGGGCCAACCAGGCGCTGGCCACGCTGGAGCGGTACAAGCTGCGGCTGGACGAGGTCGCGGGCACGCTGTCGGCGCTGGAGATCGAGGACCTGGTGACGGTGCGGGACGTCTCCGCGGTCGCGCAGCGGCTGGAGATGGTGCGCCGGATCGCGACCGAGATCGCCGAGTACGTGGTCGAGCTGGGGACGGACGGGCGGCTGCTGGCGCTCCAGCTGGACGAGTTGATCGCCGGTGTGGAGCCGGAGCGGGAGCTGGTGGTGCGGGACTACGTGCCCGAGCCGACCGCGAAGCGCTCCCGCACGGTCGACGAGGCGCTCGCCGAGCTGGACAAGCTCAGCCACGCCGAGCTGCTCGAACTGTCCACGGTGGCGCGGGCGCTGGGCTACACCGGCTCTCCGGAGACGCTGGACTCGGCGGTGTCGCCGCGCGGGTTCCGGCTGCTGGCGAAGGTGCCGCGGCTGCCCGGCGCGATCATCGACCGGCTGGTGGAGCACTTCGGCGGACTGCAGAAGCTGCTCGCCGCGAGCGTGGACGACCTCCAGACGGTGGACGGCGTCGGCGAGGCACGGGCGCGCAGTGTCCGGGAGGGGCTGTCGCGGCTCGCGGAGTCGTCGATCCTGGAGCGCTACGTCTGAGCGACGCGGGCGCCGGACGCCGGGTGCCTCCAGGCCAGTCGCCCTCAGCCGGAGGCGCCCCGGGCCGGGCGCCCCGGGCCGGGCGCCCCGGGCCGGGCGCCCCGGGTCAGTCGTTCTTCAGGACGAAGGACGTGCGTACCTTCGTGAAGCCGTCGGCCTTCGCCTCCACCAGGTACGTCCCCGCCCTGGCCGACCCGGCCGGGGGCGTCCCGCACTCGGGGGCGCTCGGCTCCCGGTCCCACTTCACGGTGTAGGCGATGCCGCTGCCCGCGGCCACCCGGTACCGCAGGCTCCCCGAGCCCTTGACGCAGTCGTCGGAGGACCAGTACGCGTCGTCGCCCTCGGCCGGCGTGATGGTCAGCACCGCGTGCTTCGGCCCGAGGTCGATCTTGCAGTCGGCGCCGGAGGTGTTGCGCGCGGTCAGTTCGAAGGTGGGAGTCTGACCGGGCGTGTAGGTGTTGCGGACGCTGCGCAGGCTCAACTTCACCGCTCCCGGCGTGCAGTTGGGCAGCGCCGACCCGCCCGGCAGCGCGTCGCCCGCGCCGACGCCGGTCGCCGCACCGCCCGCGGAGCCGCCGCCGGACGCGCCCGCCTCCCCGGAGCCGTCACCGCCGGTCCCACCGCCGCCGGACCCCGAACCGGAACCGTCGCCGGAGCCGTCCCCGCTCCCGGAACCCGAACCGGAGCCCGAACCGGAGCCTGAGCCACCGGAGTTCCCGCTCCCCGACTCGTCGCGCCCGCCCGGCGCCTGGCTGATCGCAGGCCCGGAACCGGAAGGCCCGGGAGTGATGGAAGGCGCCGGGTTCTTGCCGTCGGCGCCGTCCTCCCGGTCCTTGCCGCCGCCACCGCCGCCGGAGACCACGATCCACGTGATCAGCAGCGCCAACAGGGCGAGCAGGGACAGCAGTACGGCCCTCCGTCGCCAGTAGATGGAGGAGGGAAGCGGCCCGACCGGATTGCGCAGAGATCCCACGGCGCAAACTGTACGAGAGATCGGCGCGTTCACCTGTCCCACCCGCCGTTCGAGGCGGCAACTTTTACGGATCATCATTCCGGAGATCGCTTCGGGACCCCTGCCGATCGTCGGGTCCGGGACGTGTCGATCGCAGGGTGTGACCGGATCGGGCCGCCGCCTACCGTCCGTGAGCATGACCTTCGAGGACGACGCGCTCTACCGCGACATCACGGGCTTCGCCCACGACACCCCTGCATGGGTACAACACACGGCGGAGGTGGGGACGGAGGCGGGCATCCTGGTGTTCGGCGCCCTGTTCGTCGCCGCCTGGTGGCGGTCGCGCCGGGGCAGCACCCACGCGTTCGCGATCGCGGTCCTCGCACCCGTGGCCACGGCTGTGGCGTACGTGTGCAGTGAACTGCTCAAGTCCGGTGTCACCGAGGAACGTCCGTGCCGGGCGGTCGCCGGGGCCGTGCCCTCCCTGGCCGAGTGTCCACCGACCGGTGACTGGTCCTTCCCGAGCAACCACGCGACGATAGCGGGCGCCTCGGCCCTCACGCTGGTCCTGGTCCGGCGGGCGCTGGTCTGGCTGACCGCTCCGCTGGCGCTGCTGATGGCCTTCTCCCGCGTCTTCGTCGGCGTCCACTACCCGCACGACGTCGTCGCCGGGCTGCTGCTCGGCGCGGTCGTCGCCGCCGCGGCCGTACGCCTGGGCAGGCGCCCGGTGGTCCGGCTGGCCACGGCGCTGCGCGCGTCGTCGGCGCCGGCGGTGCGGTGGCTGACGGGGCCGGGACCGGCCGCCGCCGCGTACGCCGCCTCGCACCGGGCCCGTTGAGACGCCTCAGCCGTCCGTCCCGACCAGCCCCGCCTCGTACGCGACGATCGCGGCCTGGACCCGGTTGCGCACCTCCAGCCGGTCCAGGACCGCGCTCACGTACGCCTTGACCGTGCCCTCGACCAGGTGCAGCCGGGCGGCGATCTCGGGGTTGGACAGGCCGGCGCCGACGAGGCCGAGGACCTCGCGCTCACGGGGGCTGAGGCGGGCCACGCGCGCGCGTGCCCGTTCCTCGCGGGCGAGCCGGCCGCCGCCCTGGCCCCTGCCGAGGTCCTCGACGACGTACCGGGCGACCTTCGGGGACAGGAAGGCGGCGCCCTCGGCCACGGCCCGTACGCCCGCCATCAGTTCGTAGGGGTCGCCGGACTTGAGCAGGAAGCCGGTGGCGCCGGCGGTCAGGGCGCGGGCGACGTAAGCCTGTTCGGAGAAGGTGGTCAGCATCGCGACGGCCGTGCCGGGAACGTTCCGCACGATCTCCTCGGCGGCGGTGAGGCCGTCCAGGCGGGGCATGCGGATGTCCAGCAGGGCCACGTCGGGGCGGTGGGCCCGGACCAGTTCGACCGCCTCGCGTCCGTCGCCCGCCTCGGCGACGACCTCGCTCTCGCCGCCGCTCGCCAGGATGGCGCGCACGCCGGCCCGCACCATCGCCTCGTCGTCGGCCAGCAGTACCCGGATCACCGTGCGGGCTCCTCGTGTTCGTCGTGTACGTCGTACGTGTGGTGGGCGTCGGGCGCGTCCTGTGTGTCGCGTTCCGTGCGTCGCTCGGCGGGGGTGCCGATGCCGGGGACGACGTCCTTGGCGAGCAGCCGGCCCCGCTCGTCGAAGCAGAGGCGGAAGTGGTCGACGGAGACGAGGAGTTCGCCGCTCGCCCGGTAGTAGCGGCAGTCGGCGCCCGCCGGTTCGGGCGCGGGCGCGCGCTCGGTGGGCGGGTCGCGGGTCTCGCGGTCCGGCAGGACGCGCGCGACCTCGTCGTACGGCGCTCCGGGGCGCAGCTTCGCGTACGCGCTCGGCGTGAGCACCGAGCGCCCCTCGGTGTACGCGTACCACCCGAAGGCCGCGCCGACCAGGGCGACGCCCGCGCCGGCGGCGGCCCCGAGGCCGAGGGCGACGCGTCGGCGGGCGTGGGCGAAGGGCGCCGCGGGGGTGGGTGAGGAGGCGGGGGTGGGTGAGGGGGCGGGGACGGCCGGGGCCTGCTGCGCCGGGACGTGCGCCCGGACGCGGAACCCGTCCGCGTGCGGCCCGGCCCGGAAGTCGCCGCCGACCGAGGTGACGGCGGCGCGCAGCCCGAGCAGGCCCGAACCGCCCGAGGACGCGGAGGGCTCCTCGGCGGCCGGTCCGTTGGTGACGGTGACCGTGGTCCCGCGGGCGTGCCCGGCGACGGCCACGACGACGGGGGCGCCCGGCGCGTGCCGGGCCGCGTTGGTCAGCGCCTCGCGCACGATCCGGTGCAGCAGGCGTCCGGTGACACCGCCGGGGTCGGGGTCCGGGGTGGCCGCGCCCTGCGGCTCCCAGCGGACGGGGAGCCCGGACTCGGCGGCGCGGGCGACGAGTTCCTGCATGCTCTCCCCCGCCGGGGTCAGCGGGGCGGGCTCGTCGTGGACGGACACCTCGCGCAGGACGCCGATGATGCGGTGCAGGTGGTCGGTGGCGTCGGCGGCCGCGGCCCGCAGGTCCGCCGCGGCGGCGCGGTGCCCGGCCGCGAGGCCGGGGGCGACCTGGAGGGCGCCGGCGCGCAGGGCGAGCAGGCTCAGTTCGTGGCCGAGGGAGTCGTGCATGTCCTGGGCGATCCTGGCGCGCTCGCGCAGCCGGGCCCGTTCCTCGGCGTGCCGCTGTTCGTCCTCCAGCCGGGCCGCCCTGAGCCAGCCGGCCTCGGCGAGCGCGCGGCTCTGCCGCCAGTAGCGTCCGCAGAGCCAGGGGAAGACGCAGCCGAAGAGCAGCGTGCCCGTCAGGACCAGCCACTCCGGGGGCGGGTCCACCCCGACCAGCGCGATCCGCGCCGTGCCGACGACGGCGACGCCGGCGAAGGCGGCCACCGCGGGGCGCGGCCGGCCGGCGCGCAGGCCCAGCAGCAGGGCGAGTACGCCGAGGGCGGGGCCGTAGGAGACGCTGAACAGCGCCGGGGCGGCGGCCAGGCCGAGGGCCGCCGTCAGCGCGAACGCGGTGAGCGGCTGCCGCCGGGACAGCGCGACGGCCACGGCGAGTACGCCCAGCCCGGCCAGCTGCTGCCAGACGGAACGCGGCTCGTTCATGCCGAGCCGGTCCGCGGTGACGGCGGGGAGGGCGAGCCCGGCCCACAGGAGGACGCCCCTGCCGAGCGGGGCCAGGCGGCGGGGCCGGTCGCCTTCGTGGCGGACGGGCCGGTCGCCTTCCTGACGGACAGGGCCGCCGCCTTCCTCGCGGACCAACCCGCCGCCTCCCCGACGGACAGGGCCGCCGCCTTCCTCGCGGACCAACCCGCCGCCTCCCCGACGGACAGGGCCGCCGCCTTCCTCGCGGACCAGCCCGTCGCCTTCCCGACGGACAGGCCCGCCGCCTTCCCGACGGACGGGCCCGTCGCCGGGTGGCCCGGCGTCGTCGGCCGGGAGGGGTGCGTTCATGGGGCCGACGCTACAAGCGGGCGGCGGGGCGGCGCCCCTGCCGATCGTCAGGTGCGGTGGCCGCCACCGGGTGGCGGTGCGCCCCCGGGGTGGTCCTCCCGTGGCAGGATCGGAGGGTCATGACTGCGCCCACGAAGCCCTCGCATCAAGGCCCCTCCGATCCCGCCGCCCCGGCCTCCGGCCCGGCGGACAGCACCGTCCCCCGCCCGGCGGACGGTCCTTCCTCCGGCCCGGAGGGCACCACCGCGCCCGGTACGGCGGATGCCCCCGCGTCCGGTACGGCGGATGCCCTCGCGCCCGACCTCGCCGGTGGGCCCCTGTCCGACGGCGTAGCCGCGGCCGCCGCTGACCGCTCCGGCGCCCGTCCGGGGGGCGAGCGGGAGGCGGGCGGGGCGGCGCTGCACGCTCCCGTCATCGACTGGTTCGACGAGCACGCCCGCGACCTTCCGTGGCGGCGCCCGGAGGCCGGGGCGTGGGGCGTGATGGTCAGTGAGTTCATGCTCCAGCAGACGCCGGTGAGCCGCGTCCTGCCCGTCTACGAGCAGTGGCTCGCCCGCTGGCCGCGCCCCGCCGACCTCGCCGCGGAGGCACCCGGCGAGGCCGTCCGCGCCTGGGGCCGGCTCGGTTACCCGCGCCGGGCCCTGCGGCTGCACGGCGCCGCCGCGGCCATAACGGAACGGCACGGCGGCGACGTACCGGCGGACCACGCGCAGTTGCTGGCGCTGCCCGGCATCGGCGAGTACACGGCCGCCGCGGTCGCCTCGTTCGCCTATGGCCAGCGGCACGCCGTACTGGACACCAACGTCCGACGCGTGTTCGCCCGCGCGGTCGGCGGTACGCAGTACCCGCCGAACGCCACCACCGCCGCCGAGCGGAAGCTGGCGCGGGCGCTGCTGCCGGAGGACGAGGCGGTCGCCGCCCGCTGGGCCGCGGCCTCCATGGAACTCGGCGCGCTGGTGTGCACGGCGAAGAACGAGTCGTGCCACCGCTGCCCGATCGCCGGCCAGTGCGCCTGGCGGCTGGCCGGCAAGCCCGCGCACGACGGGCCGCCGCGCCGCGGCCAGACGTACGCGGGTACCGACCGGCAGGTGCGCGGCCGGCTGCTCGCGGTGCTGCGGGAGGCACCGGGACCGGTCCCGCAGGCGGCCCTCGACCAGGTGTGGCACGAACCGGTCCAGCGGGCCCGCGCCCTGGACGGCCTCGTCGCCGACGGTCTGGTGGAGCCGCTGGCGGACGGCCTGTACCGGCTGCCGCTGGGCTGACGTACAGCCGCGTGACAGGGGTACGTCACTAGGCGGGCGGCGTCGCGACAGCGGTACCGCCGGGCGAATCACCCGTTACCCCTCTCAAGTGCCCGACCGTTTTGCCCCTTTCCTGCTTCCGTTACACAACCGACGGACAGCCGAGCCTTCGCCGCAGGCTGCTTCGCACAGCGCCGTGACAACGCTTCCCTACCTTCGTTTCCATGCCCCGCGGACACCGCGGGACCAGGGACCACACGCAGTGGGCCGACGGCGACCAGGCCGTCGGGGCGACGGGGATCGGAAGGCGGTTGACATGGGCGAGGTGCTCGAGTTCGAGGAGTACGTCCGCACCCGGCAGGACGCGCTGCTGCGCAGCGCCCGGCGCCTGGTCCCGGACCCCGTCGACGCCCAGGACCTGCTCCAGACCGCGCTGGCCCGGACGTACCGCCGCTGGTCCACCATCGAGGACAAGCGGCTCGCGGACGCCTACCTGCGCCGGGTGATGATCAACACGCGCACCGAGTGGTGGCGGGCCCGCAAGCTGGAGGAAGTGCCGACCGAGCAGCTCCCGGAGTCCTGCGTGGACGACTCCACCGAGCAGCACGCGGACCGCGCCCTGCTGATGGACGTCATGAAGGTGCTCGCCCCGAAGCAGCGCAGCGTCGTGGTGCTGCGACACTGGGAGCAGATGTCGACGGAGGAGACGGCCGCGGCCCTCGGCATGTCGGCCGGGACGGTCAAGAGCACGCTGCACCGGGCGCTCGCCCGGCTCCGTGAGGAGCTGGTCGCCCGCGATCTGGACGCGCGGGCGCTGGAGCGTGAGGAGCGGGAGCGTTGCGCGGCCTGACCGACGGTCGGACCCCCGGGGAACCCCGGCGGGGCACGCAGGCGACGAGTACGGCGGTGGCCGTGTTCGTCGCCCTCGGCGTTTCCCTCTCCGGCTGCGCGGCCGGCGGCACCGGCGCCCGGGACGAGGGGCCGGCCCACGCGGAGGCGGTGGGTCCCGCCGCGTCCTCCTCGCCCGCGGCCGCCGCCCCCTCGAAGGTTCCCGACCGGGTGGACGCGGTCCGGCTGGTGAAGGCCGACCCCCGGGTCTCGGCGGAGGTCAAGCGCGAGCTGAAGCCGTGCGTCGCCGACCAGTACCCCGTCGACGTGTCGTACGGGAAACTGACCTCGGGCTCGTCGGAGGACGTCGTCGTCAACGTGCTGACCTGCGGCGACGGGGTCGGCGTGGGCAGCTACGTGTACCGCGAGGAGGGCGGCGCGTACCAGAACGTGTTCCAGGCCGAGGAGCCCCCGGTCTACGCGGAGATCGACCGCGGCGATCTGGTGGTGAGCAAGCAGGTGTACGAGAAGGGCGACCCGGTGTCGGGCCCGTCCAGCCAGACCGTGATCACCTACCGCTGGGCGTCGGGCCGGTTCACCGAGGAGTACCGCGTCCACAACGACTACAGCAACGCGGTCGGCGAGGCGCCGACCCCGGCCCCGGAACCCGACGGCTGACGCACCCTACGGCCGACGCGCCCGACGGCCGACGCGCCCGCGGATGAACCGATCGGGCCGTCCGGACCGATGACCGGGTGAACGCGGTGCGCGCGACCGGCGTCTGCCCGAGTGACCGCACCCGCGCCGGCGACCGCACCCGACCATCACAACGAGGACTGAGAGCACCGGGATGGCAGACCAGACCCACGTCCTGTTCGTCGAGGACGACGACGTCATCCGCGAGGCCACGCAGCTCGCCCTGGAGCGGGACGGCTTCGCGGTCACCGCGATGCCCGACGGGCTGTCGGGGCTGGAGGCGTTCCGCGCCGACCGGCCCGACATCGCGCTCCTGGACGTCATGGTCCCCGGCCTCGACGGCGTCAGCCTGTGCCGCCGGATCCGGGACGAGTCCACCGTGCCGGTGATCATGCTGTCGGCGCGGGCGGACTCCATCGACGTGGTGCTGGGCCTGGAGGCCGGTGCCGACGACTACGTGACCAAGCCGTTCGACGGTGCCGTGCTGGTGGCCCGCATCCGCGCCGTGCTGCGCCGCTTCGGGCACGCCGGCGGGGGTGCCCGGGCGGACGACCAGGGGGGCGCCGGCACCGGCGGGCCGCTCACCTTCGGCGAGCTGGAGGTGGACACCGACGGCATGGAGGTGCGCCGGGCCGGGCAGCCGGTGGCGCTCACCCCGACCGAGATGCGGCTGCTCCTGGAGTTCTCCTCCGCGCCGGGGACCGTGCTCTCGCGCGACAAGCTGCTGGAACGGGTGTGGGACTACGGCTGGGGCGGCGACACGCGGGTCGTCGACGTCCATGTGCAGCGGCTGCGCTCCAAGATCGGCCAGGACCGGATCGAGACGGTCCGCGGCTTCGGCTACAAGTTGAAGGCCTGAGCGGGGACACAGGGACGATGCGGGGGTTCACGAGACCGGGCATCCGTGCGCGGCTGAGCATCCGGACCGGGCTGCGCTGGAAGCTCAGCGCGGCCATCGCGCTGGTCGGCGCGCTGGTGGCGGTCGCGCTGAGCCTGGTCGTGCACAACGCGGCCCGGGTGTCGATGCTGGACAACGCGCGCGACCTGGCGGACGACCGGGTGCTGATCGCGCAGCGCAACTACGAGCTGTCCGGGCGGCTGAACTTCCCGAACGCCCAGATCGACGACCCCGAGCTGCCGGCCGAGCTGCGGAGGAAGGTCGAGGACGGGCGGCGGGCCACGTACGTCTCGGAGCGGCCGGACGGCGTGACGGACATCTGGGCCGCCGTGCCGCTCAAGGACGGGCACGTGATGTCGCTGCACTCCGGGTTCACCGACCGCAGCGCGGACATCCTCGAGGATCTCGACCAGGCGCTGGTGATCGGGTCCATCGCGGTCGTCCTCGGCGGCAGCGCGCTCGGGGTGCTCATCGGCGGCCAGCTGTCGCGCCGGCTGCGCAAGGCGGCCACCGCCGCGCACCGGGTCGCGGGCGGGGAGCCGGACGTGCGGGTCCGGGACGCCATCGGCGGCGTCGTGCGGGACGAGACGGACGACCTCGCCAGTGCCGTGGACGCGATGGCGGACGCGCTGCAGAAGCGGCTGGAGGCCGAGCGCCGGGTCACCGCGGACATCGCGCACGAGCTGCGCACCCCGGTGACCGGTCTGCTCACCGCCGCCGAGCTGCTGCCGCCGGGCCGGCCGACCGAGCTGGTGCTGGACCGGGCGAAGGCGATGCGCACGCTGGTCGAGGACGTCCTGGAGGTGGCCCGGCTGGACGGGGCCTCGGAGCGGGCCGAGCTGCAGGACATCATGCTGGGCGGTTTCGTGACCCGGCGGGTGGCGGCCAAGGACCCGGACGTGGAGGTGCGGGTGGTCCACGAGTCGGAGGTCACCACCGACCCCCGCCGCCTGGAGCGCGTGCTGTTCAACCTCCTCGCCAACGCCGCCCGGCACGGCCGGCCGCCCGTCGAGGTCAGCGTCGAGGGCCGGGTGATCCGGGTCCGCGACCACGGGCCCGGTTTCCCCGAGAACCTCCTCGCCGAGGGCCCGAGCCGCTTCCGCACCGGCAGCACGGACCGGGCGGGCCGCGGACACGGGCTGGGCCTGACCATCGCGGCCGGCCAGGCGCGGGTCCTGGGCGCCCGGCTCACCTTCCGCAACGTGCGGCCCGCCGGGGCGCCGGAGCACGTGCCGGCCGAGGGCGCGGTCGCCGTGCTGTGGCTGCCGGAGCACGCGCCGACCAGCACCGGCAGCTACCCGATGCTGCCGGACCGGTCCCACAGCGGCTCCGGCTCCCCCGGCCGGTCCTAGAGCGCGTCGTTCGGACGGACCCCGCTCAGCAGGCGAAGTCCTGGTCCATGTCGAGGCCGCCCTCGCGGGGCTGGGTGAAGGAGAACCAGTTGCCGGAGTCGTCGCGGAAGAGGGCCTCCGTGCCGTACGGGCGCTCCTGCGGCTCCTGGAGGAACTCGACCCCGCGGTCCTTGAGCTTCTTGTAGTCACCGTGGATGTCGTCGGTGGTGAGCACGCCGGCGCCGAGCGCGCCCTTGGCCACCAGCTTCTCGATCATCTCGGCGGACTCGGGGTCCATCGCGGGGCCGGACGGGACCATCAGCGTCAGTTCGACGTCGGGCTGGTTCGGGGAGCCGACGGTGAGCCAGCGCATCCCGCCCTCGCCCATGGTCAGATCGGTGCGGACCTCCAGGCCCAGCTTCTCGGTGTAGAACGCCTTGGCCCGGTCCTGGTCGAGGACCCAGACGGTCGAGATGGCGAGACCCTTGATCATGGCGTGCTCCTGTTGTCCGCGCCGCGTCCGCGGCCGTTCCCGCTTGCCCTGCCACGGTAGGCAGCGGGGGTCTCAGTCCGCTTCTCCGGAATTGCGCCGCACGCCGCCCGCCCAGTGCATGACGTAGCAGCCGGGGATGAGGGCGGTCCCCCGGCCCACGTGCTTCGTCCGGTACTCGCTCGGGGTGAGGCCGGTGCGGGCCTTGAACCGGGTGGAGAAGGTGCCCAGGCTGCTGAAGCCGACCAGGTGGCAGCTCTCGGTCACGGACAGACCGGCGGTGCGCAGCATGTCCTCGGCGCGCTCGATGCGGCGGCGGGTGAGGTACTGGCCGGGTGTCTCGCCGTACGCCTCCTTGAAGGCGCGCAGGAAGTGGTACCGCGAGTACCCGGCGTGCGCGGCCACGGCGTCGAGGTCGAGCGCCGGGTCGGCCCAGTCACGGTCCATGGCGTCTTTGGCCAGCCGCAACTGCCGCAATTTGCCCATGCTGCCGATGGTGGCACGGGGCACTGACAGCGACGACGTACGTGAACACATCCGGGCCGAGTGTTGGCGGGGCGCTCGGACGAGCGGGGCTCAGGGGGCCGACCGGCGGCGGTCACGGGACCGCCGCCTTCGCCGTCACACCGCCCCGGTCACCGGCGCCTTCGCCGTCACACCGCCCCGGTCACCGGCGCCTTCGCCGGCGCCGGGCCGTCGCCGCCCCCGTCGGCCGGGTCCTGTGCCGCCTTCGGGCCCGCGCCCTTCAGCGGCACCTCCTTCACGAAGACCGCCGCGACCAGCGTGAGGACCGCCACCGCGGCGCCCAGCAGGAACGCGCCGTGGCTGCCGGAGGACACCGCGTGCTGGTAGGCCTCGCGCGTCGCCTCCGGGAGCTTGGCCAGGCTCGCGGCGTCCAGCTGCGCCGACTGCTCGGTCACCCGGGAGCCCAGCGCCCCGGCCCGCTCGGCCATGACGTCCTGGACCCGGTGGTTGAACAGGGCGCCCATGATCGCGACGCCGAAGGAGGAGCCGAGGGTGCGGAAGAGGGTGGTGGACGAGGACGCGACGCCCATGTCCTTCATCTCGACGCTGTTCTGCGCCACCAGCATGGTGATCTGCATCAGGCAGCCCATGCCGAGACCGACGACGGCCATGTACACCCCGGACGTGAACCGCGAGGTCTCCGTGTCCATCAGCGACAGCAGGAACAGCCCGACGGTCATCAGCGCGCCGCCCGCGATCGGGAAGACCTTGTACCGGCCGGTGTTGGTCGTCACCCGCCCCGCGACCATCGATGTGACGAGCATCGCGCCCAGCATCGGCAGGAGCAGCAGCCCGGAGTTGGTGGCGGACGCGCCCTGCACCGCCTGCTGGTACAGCGGCAGGAAGAGGGTCGCGCCGAACATCACGAAGCCGGTGATGAAGCCGATCAGGGACATCAGCGTGAAGTTGCGGCTGCGGAAGATGTGCAGCGGGACGACCGGCTCGGCCGCCCTGGTCTGCCAGAACACGAACCCGACCAGGGACGCGACCCCGATGCCGATCAGCTCCATGATCCGCGCGGAGGTCCAGGCGTACTCGGTGCCGCCCCAGGTGGTGACCAGCACGATCGCGGTGATGCCGACGGTGAGCAGCGCGGCACCCGGATAGTCGATCCGCGCCTCGCGGCGCTTCTTCGGCAGGTGCAGTACGGCGCTGATGGCGACCAGCGCGACCGCGCCGAGCGGCAGGTTGATGTAGAAGGACCAGCGCCAGCCCCAGTGGTCGGTGATGGTGCCGCCGACCAGCGGTCCGCCGATCATGGCGAGCGCCATGACGCCGGCCATCATGCCCTGGTACTTGCCGCGCTCCCGGGGCGGGATCAGGTCGCCGATGATGGCCATGACGCCGACCATCAGACCGCCGGCGCCGAGGCCCTGGACGGCGCGGAAGCCGATGAGCTGGCCCATGTCCTGGGCCATGCCGCTGAGCGCCGAGCCGATCAGGAAGATCACGATCGACGTCATGAAGACGCCCTTGCGCCCGTACAGGTCGCCGAGCTTGCCCCACAGCGGGGTGGAGGCCGCGGTCGCGAGGGTGTAGGCGGTGACGACCCAGGAGAGGTGCTCCAGACCGCCCAGCTCGCCCACGATGGTCGGCATCGCGGTGCCGATGATCATGTTGTCCAGCATCGCGAGCATCATCGCGATCATGAGGGCGAGCAGGACCACCCGCACGCTCCTGGGCTGCTTGCCCGTCGTCTCCGGTATGTCCGCCATCGCTCCCGCTCCCCCAGCCACCGCTGCTCGTCCGCTCACTTACTTGCCGACCGGCAAGTTGACTACACTGGGGAAAGTAGACGCGTAACTAGCCGGTCGTCAAGTAGGTTTTTCGGAACGTGCGCGGAGCGGCGGGTGCGTAGGAGGATGGGCGGCACGATGGACAGCACCAAGCAGCAGCGGCGGCGTGGGGACACCCGTCAGCGCATCCAGGACGTGGCGCTCGGCCTCTTCGCCGAGCAGGGGTACGAGAAGACCTCACTGCGGGAGATCGCCGAGCGCCTGGACGTCACCAAGGCGGCGCTCTACTACCACTTCAAGACCAAGGAAGAGATCCTGGTCGGCATCTTCGAGGATCTCTCCCGGCCGATGGAGGACCTGATCGCCTGGGCGCGGGAGCAGCCGCACACCCTGGAGACGAAGCGGGAGATCATCCGCCGCTACAGCCAGGCGCTGGCGGGCGCGGCGCCGCTGTTCCGCTTCATGCAGGAGAACCAGGCCACGATCCGGGACCTGCGCATCGGCGAGATGTTCAAGACCCGCATGCTCGGGCTGCGCGACAGCCTCATCGACCCGGAAGCGGACCTGGTCGACCAGGTCCGCTGTGTGAGCGCGCTGTTCACGCTGCACGCCGGGATGTTCGTCCTGAGGGACCTCGAAGGCGACCCCGAGGAACAGCGCCAGGCCGTTCTCGAGGTCGCCATCGATCTGGTGACCCAGGCGCACCGGGGTTCCGGCGGCGCGTAGCTCCCCGCTGCTTAGACGGTCACGCCCTTGGCGCGCAGGAAGGAGACCGGGTCGACGGCCGAGCCGTAGTTCGGGGTCGTACGGATCTCGAAGTGCAGGTGCGGGCCGCTGGAGTTACCGGTGTTGCCCGACTTGGCGATGGACTGGCCGGTCTTGACGATCTGGCCGATCTTCACGTTGACCTTGGACAGGTGCGCGTACTGGGAGTACGTGCCGTTGCCGTGCTTGATCACGACCGCGTTGCCGTAGGCGGGACCGTCACCGGCGCCGTTGCCGCCGGCCTTGACGACGGTGCCGCCGTGGGTGGCGACGACGTTGGTGCCGATCGGCACGGCGAAGTCCTGGCCGCTGTGCTTGCTCGCCCACATGCCGCCGTTCTGGGCGAAGCTGGCGGTGAGCTTGTAGTTCTTCACCGGGTCCACCCAGGAGGCGGCCTTCTTCTTGGTGGCCGTCTGCTTGGCGGCGACGGTCTTGGTGGCGGCCTTCTCGGCCTTCGCCGCCTTGGCCTGCGCCGCGGCCTGGGCCTCGACGGCGCTCGCCGCGGTGGAGGTGCTGGAAGCCGCCGTGGTGCCGGTGGCGGCCGCGACCCCGGCTCCCAGTGCGACCGAGGCTCCGAGGCCGGCGGCCATCACCGCGGCGCGAGTGCGGACGGTCGTACGGGAAGAACGGGACGTGACACGCGGGAACATTCGAACCTCATGGGGACGGGAACAGAGGAAAGCCCCTCCGGCGGGACGCTCGAGGCGCTCACCGGGCGGGCTCCACCTTGGTAACCCGACCAGCCCAAAGCGCACAAAGGTGTGACCTACGACCCCATCTAGTACTTGAGCGCGATACTTCCCAGCTCGCGACAGAGCCCCCATTCAGGACAAAACCAGCTCAGAGCCTCGCGAAACGGGCTCCCCTTAGGGGCGATACGTCCGTTTTCGTAGTTCTTGCGGCATCCACTATTCCCCGTAGTACCGCCCGAACGGCCTGTGCGGCACATCACCGGCGGGGGCGGTCGCCGACCCCTCGAATGTGACCCGGGCTACGCGCGCCACGGCCCGCCCGCCCCTGCCTCCAGGCCGTTCAGCAGGCCCGGAACATGACGGGCGTCACGCCGTTCGGGGCCGAAATGGCCGGACGGGAGCGCGCCCTCGGCCGACTACTGCCCAGTAACCCAATCGTTGCCGCACCGCCACTTGCCCGGGTGAACATGCACGCGACAACTTGGTGCCGTCAGGCATCCGCGCAGGCATGACAGGCATGAGAGGACCCCACCCCCCATGACCGAGCAGAACGGACAGACCGGACCGGCCGGGCGCACCTGGAGGCGCGTCGCGGGCACGGTCGCCGTCACGGCGGCGGCGCTCACCGCGACCGTCACGCCGTCCGCCGCCGCCCCGGCCGAGACCCCGCGCGCCGCGGCGGCCACCGCGACGACCACGGCGGCCGCCGCGGACGTCGGCTACGACACCTGGCAGCGGGACTGCCGGGCGGTGATGGACCAGGCACTGCCCTATCTGAAGGAGCGGATCGCCGACGCGGCCCCCGGCGAGAAGCAGGCGATCGTCCTCGACATCGACAACACCTCGCTGGAGACCGACTTCGGCTTCAGCTACCCGCAGCCCGCCAACCGGCCCGTCCTGGAGGCCGCCCAGTACGCCCAGACGCACGGCGTCGACCTGTTCTTCGTGACCGCCCGCCCCGGCATCATCGAGGCGCCCACCGAGTGGAACCTCGCCCACGCCGGCTACGAGTCCTCCGGCCTCCACGTCCGCGGCTTCCTGGACCTGTTCCGCAACGTCGCCGAGTACAAGACGGCCCAGCGCGCCCGGATCGAGGCCAAGGGCTACACGATCATCGCCAACATCGGCAACAGCGCCACCGACCTGTCCGGCGGCCACGCCGAGAAGACGTTCAAGCTCCCGGACTACGACGGCCAGTTGTCCTGACGCCGCCCGATAAGCTCCCCTGGTCGACCGACCACGGGGGTGGCACATGGAACCGGCGGTACTGGGTGGGAAGTTGGCGTCCAGCCTGGTCGCCCCCCTGGTGAAGAAGCTCTTCGTCACGGGCGGCCCCGGCGCCGGACTGGTCGACCGGCCGGTCCGGCTGGCCCGCCTGGTCTCCTTCCGGGGCGAGCAGCGCCACCTCGGTGAGGCGGAGGTGCGCAAGCTCGCGGGGCGGCTGGTCGGGGCGTCCCTGGACTCCCCCGGCGAGCCGCCCTTCCCGCGCGACGAGGCGGAGGCCGTCACCGTCGCCCTGACGACCCGTCTGCTGGCCCTCGGCGACCTGGACATGGACGACGTCCAGGCGGTCCGCCTGGGCCACCAGGAGCTGGCCAAGCAGTTGCAGCACCGGACGCCCTCGGCCACCGGGGGTCTGAGCGCCGACGCCTGCTACTTCCTCGACTCGGTCACGGAGTGGGCCTGCCTGCACATACTTGAGTTCTTCACCCGGCGCTCGACCTTCGTCGCGCGGACCCTGGTGGAGCAGGCCCGGTGGCACGCGGAACTGATCGCCAAGGTCGACGAACTGATCGCCCGCACCCCGCGCCCGGACGCCCGGGACATGGCGTTCGAGCGCCGGTACCTGTCCTACGTCGCCGAGCGGCACAACCACCTCACCATCTACGGCATCGATCTGCGCGACTCCCCGGACCGGTGGCCCCTGGAGGTGGCGTACCTGAGCCTGGAGGCGACGACGACGGAGGACCGCGCCTCACTCCCGGGGGAGCACGCCGACCCGGAACGCACCGTCCGTCTGCCCGCCGAGACCGCGCTGACCGCCCACGACCGGGTCATGCTGCGCGGTGACGCCGGATCCGGCAAGACGACCCTGGTGCAGTGGCTGACGGTGACCGCCGCACGGGCCGGCGACCGGATCCCCTACGTGCTGCCGCTGCGCACCCTGGCCCGGGCGGGCACACCCCCGGCGCCCGCGGCCTTCCTCACCGCGGTGGGCTGCCCGCTCACCCCGCCCGAAGGCTGGGCCGAGCGCGTCCTCACGGCCGGCCGGGGCCTGGTCCTCGTCGACGGCCTGGACGAGATCCCGGCCGCGGAACGGCGCCACACCCGCGACTGGCTCCTCACCCTCATCCGCTCCTACCCTGGCAACCGCTGGCTGCTCACCTCGCGCCCCACCGCCGTACGCCCCGACTGGCTGGCCGCCGAGGGCTTCCGGGAACTGGCCCTCACCCCGATGCGCCAAGACGACGTCAGCACCTTCGTACGACGCTGGCACACGGCGGCCGACGCCCCCGAGTACGAGGCGAGGCTGCTGGACGCCCTGCGCACCAAACGCGACCTCGCCCGCCTCGCCACCAACCCCCTGATGTGCGGCCTGATCTGCGCCCTGCACCGGGAACGGCGGGGCTACCTCCCCACGGGCCGCAAGGAGCTGTACGACGCCGCCCTGACGATGCTGTTGGCCCGCCGGGACCGAGAGCGGGGCATGGAGGCCGTCGAGCTGGGCGAGGAGGCGCAGCTGGAGCTGCTCCAGCGGCTGGCGTACGCGCTGGTGCTGAGCGGGCGCACGGAGATGGACCTCGCCACGGCCGAGGGGATCGTGGACCGCGCGCTGCCGTCGATCGCCTCGGCGGCGGGGCAGGGGGACGCGACGGCGGTGCTGGGGGCACTGGTCCTGCGCAGCGGACTGCTCCGGCGGCCCGGCGAGGGCACCCTGGAATTCGTCCACCGCACCTTCCAGGACTACCTGGGCGCGCGGTACGCGGTCGAGGAGGGCCACCTCGACGTCCTCGCCGGCCACGCGGGCGACACCCAGTGGGAGGACGTCATCCGCATGGCGGTCGCCCACGCCCGGCCCGGCGAACGGGCGGTACTGCTGCGGCGGCTGCTCGCCGAGGAATCCCCCCGGCTGACGTTGCTGGCACTGGCGTGCCTGGAGCACGCGACCGCCCTCGATCCAACGGTGCGGGCGGAGGTGGAGGCGCGGGCGAGGGCGCTGATCCCGCCGGGGTCGAAGGAGGAGGCGAAGGCGTTGGCGGAGGCGGGACCGCTGGTGCTGGAGCTGCTGCCAGGACCGGACGGACTGACGGACACGCAGGCCCACGGCGTGACGGTGACGGCCTCGCTGCTGGCGGCGCGGGAGCCGGGCGCGGCTCTGGCGGTGCTGCGTCGGTTCCGGGGGCACGGCGCGTTGGATGTACGACGGCAGCTGGTCGGGACGTGGGAGCGGTTCGAGGCGCGGGAGTACGCGATGGAGGTACTGGACCACCTGGACCGCACGGACCTGTTTCTGAGCTGCGCCACGGACGAGCAGCGCGCGACCCTCGCCGACATGCGGCCGTGGAGCCACCTGGACCTCCGCGGCTCGGGCAGTGCGTCCGGGATCATCGGCCGCGTGAGAGAGCCGGACGCGGTCGCCTCACTGCACGTCGTGGACGATCCCGATCTGACCGACCTGGGGGTGCTGGCGGCCTTCGGCTCGCTGCGGCGCCTGCAGCTCGTCAGCTGCCGTTCGGCCCGGGGACTTGGGGACCTCTCGGCGCTTCCACTCAGGGAACTGGCCATCAGCGACATGGCCGATCTGTCCGGCCTCTGCGAGCTGGACTCGCTCCGCTTCCTGTCCCTCACACAGGAGCTCGAGGGCAGCCGGCTGACGGACGCCCTTCCCCTGGCCGCACCGTTCGAGTTCCTGTTCCTCGGGCTCACGGCCATCGACAGCACCGGGCTTCGTGGTCTGTCCCACTGGGGGACGGTGAAGTACCTCAGTCTGGGCCCCGCCCTCTCACTCGACGCGGAGGACTGGGCGGAGATCGCCCGGCTGCCGCTGCTCACAGCCCTGTACCTGAACGCGTCGCTCTTCCCGGACGGTCTCGGTCCGATGCCGGTTCTCCCCGGCGTGATCGACCTGAGTCTCGCGGCCCTCGAAGGGCACGAGGACGTGTCGGCCGTCCCTGGCCTGCTGCCCGACGTACGCAACGTCGTCCTCCAGACCGCCCCCGGCGCCCGCTTCGACACCGCCCCCTTCGCCGCCCTCTTCCCGGACGCGGACATCACCCTGGACGAACGCTGACGCGGCACGGCGAAAGGGGCTGCCCGGGACCGAAGTCCCGGGCAGCCCCTTTCCAGGCTCACCCCCGGAGGGCTACGCCTCCTTGCTCAGGTTCGGTCCGGCGCCGCCGGCCGCCTGCTCGATCGGCGGGACGTCGGGGAGCGCCGACTTCTCCTCACCCCGGAAGGTGAAGGTCTGGGTCTCGCCCTCGCCCTCGGTGTCCACGACCACGATGTGACCGGGACGCAGCTCGCCGAAGAGGATCTTCTCCGACAGCGTGTCCTCGACCTCGCGCTGGATGGTGCGACGCAGCGGACGCGCGCCCAGCACCGGGTCGTAGCCCTTCTTGGACAGCAGCTCCTTGGCGGACTGGGAGAGCTCGATGCCCATGTCCCGGTCCTTGAGGCGCTCGTCGACCTTGTCGATCATCAGGTCGACGATCCGCAGGATGTCGGCCTGGCTGAGCTGCGGGAAGACGACCACGTCGTCGACGCGGTTGAGGAACTCGGGCCGGAAGTGCTGCTTCAGCTCGTCCTGGACCTTGTTCTTCATGCGCTCGTAGTTGGTCTTCGTGTCGCCCGCGGCGGCGAAGCCGAGGTTGAAGCCCTTGGAGATGTCCCGGGTGCCGAGGTTGGTCGTCATGATGATGACCGTGTTCTTGAAGTCCACGACCCGGCCCTGGGAGTCGGTCAGGCGACCGTCCTCCAGGATCTGCAGCAGCGAGTTGAAGATGTCCGGGTGGGCCTTCTCGACCTCGTCGAAGAGGACGACGGAGAACGGCTTGCGGCGGACCTTCTCGGTCAGCTGGCCGCCCTCTTCGTAGCCCACGTAGCCGGGGGGCGAACCGAAGAGACGCGACACCGTGTGCTTCTCGCTGAACTCCGACATGTCGAGGGAGATCAGCGCGTCCTCGTCGCCGAAGAGGAACTCCGCGAGCGCCTTGGACAGCTCGGTCTTACCGACACCGGACGGACCGGCGAAGATGAACGAACCACCGGGGCGCTTCGGGTCCTTCAGACCGGCACGGGTACGGCGGATCGCCTTGGACAGCGCCTTGACGGCGTCGACCTGGCCGATGACCCGCTTGTGGAGCTCGTCCTCCATGCGCAGCAGGCGGGACGACTCCTCCTCCGTGAGCTTGAAGACCGGGATGCCGGTGGCGGTCGCGAGGACCTCGGCGATCAGCTCGCCGTCGACCTCGGCGACGACGTCCATGTCACCGGCCTTCCACTCCTTCTCCCGCTTGGCCTTGGCGGCCAGGAGCTGCTTCTCCTTGTCGCGGAGGGAGGCGGCCTTCTCGAAGTCCTGCGAGTCGATCGCGGACTCCTTGTCGCGGCGGACGCCGGCGATCTTCTCGTCGAACTCGCGCAGGTCCGGCGGCGCGGTCATCCGGCGGATGCGCATCCGGGAGCCGGCCTCGTCGATCAGGTCGATCGCCTTGTCCGGCAGGAAGCGGTCCGAGATGTAGCGGTCGGCGAGGGTGGCCGCCTGGACCAGGGCCTCGTCCGTGATGGAGACGCGGTGGTGCGCCTCGTACCGGTCGCGCAGGCCCTTGAGGATCTCGATCGTGTGCGGCAGCGACGGCTCCGCGACCTGGATCGGCTGGAAGCGGCGCTCGAGGGCCGCGTCCTTCTCCAGGTGCTTGCGGTACTCGTCCAGCGTGGTCGCACCGATGGTCTGCAGCTCACCGCGGGCCAGCATCGGCTTGAGGATGCTCGCGGCGTCGATGGCGCCCTCGGCGGCACCCGCGCCGACCAGCGTGTGCAGCTCGTCGATGAACAGGATGATGTCGCCGCGGGTGCGGATCTCCTTGAGGACCTTCTTCAGGCGCTCCTCGAAGTCACCGCGGTAGCGGGAGCCGGCGACCAGGGCGCCGAGGTCCAGGGTGTAGAGGTGCTTGTCCTTGAGGGTCTCGGGCACCTCGCCCTTGACGATGGCCTGCGCGAGGCCCTCGACGACGGCGGTCTTGCCGACGCCGGGCTCACCGATGAGCACCGGGTTGTTCTTGGTGCGGCGGGACAGCACCTGCATGACCCGCTCGATCTCCTTCTCGCGCCCGATGACCGGGTCGAGCTTGGACTCGCGAGCGGCCTGGGTGAGGTTCCGGCCGAACTGGTCGAGGACCAGGGACGTGGAGGGCGTGCCCTCCGCAGGACCGCCGGCGGTGGCGGTCTCCTTGCCCTGGTAACCGGAGAGCAGCTGGATGACCTGCTGCCGCACCCGGTTGAGGTCGGCGCCCAGCTTGACCAGGACCTGGGCGGCGACGCCCTCGCCCTCACGGATCAGGCCGAGCAGGATGTGCTCCGTGCCGATGTAGTTGTGACCGAGCTGGAGGGCCTCGCGGAGCGACAGCTCCAGGACCTTCTTGGCACGGGGGGTGAAGGGGATGTGACCCGACGGGGCCTGCTGGCCCTGCCCGATGATCTCCTCCACCTGCTGGCGGACCGCCTCGAGCGAAATCCCGAGGCTCTCAAGGGCCTTGGCGGCGACACCCTCACCCTCGTGGATCAGGCCCAGGAGGATGTGCTCGGTGCCGATGTAGTTGTGGTTGAGCATCCGGGCTTCTTCCTGAGCCAGGACGACAACCCGCCGCGCGCGGTCGGTGAACCTCTCGAACATCGTTAATCGCTCCTCAGAGCGGTCAGGCAGTAAGGGGAACTTCCCCTCCCTGTCCTTCCGCAGCTTAGTCCCGCAAGCGGGGACCGCTCATTCCAACTGCCGACACCGTCGATGGCCTCCTGACCCCTGACGCCGACATCTGCCACAACCCGATGGTGCGAGACGATGTTCCCGCAGGCCAGGCACTTACCCCACTCGCCAGTACGCCGATGGCGAACGTGAGACGGCCCAATCCGCGCGTCGCCCCCTCCCACTAGGGATGTCTTACCCGCTGGGACGGACACTCCATGCCGCGCGCACCGGTTCCCTCCGCTACGGGCGAACAACGTCGCGCCTCCCCGCACTCCCGCACGCCCCCTTTTTCCGCACTCTGCGCATTCGTAGCACCACCCAGCGTAACCCGGAGCCCGTTCGGGCTGTTGCACTTGGCATGGTTGGCGCCCCGCCCTCGGTCCCCCTGGTGCCGCTCCCCCGTCGGCCGCCCGAAGCGCGCGGCGGCGGGTGGGAGCGGGTGCGGTCGTGGTACGAGGACGTGCTCGGCTGGCCGACGGCGCCGGGGGCTCCGGTACGGCTGCGCGCGGGCGTCCGCTTCGACGTTCTGGACGTTCCGGCCGAGGCCGGGCACGCGGCTCTGGAGCGGCTCGGGCGCGCGGGCCCGGCGGCGTGCGGACCCGGGTTCCCGGTGGCCGTCCGGGGCGGCCGGATGTGGCTGTTCGTGGCGGCGGGCGGCGCGGACGAGCTGCCCGGCCTGCTGGAGTGGCTGGAGTGGGGCTCGCTGCCGCTCGACCTGACGGCGGCCGGCGCGGGCACCCTCGTGGACGCCCCCCTCGGCCCCGTGCCCCTCGGCGGCCGCGATGACCGTGCGGACCTGCGGGGGGCCGCTGTGTGGGTGCGGCCCCCGGAGCCGGGGTGCGAGGACGAGGACTCGCTGCCGGCCCTGTCGGCCACGGGGGGCCCGGGGGCCGGCCCCGATCTCGCACGGCTGGTCCGCACGCTGGCGACTCAGTGCCACCGGGTCCGGCTCTCCCCGCCGGCGGCGCGCTGAGTACGTGCGGGGCGGAACCTGTCGTGCGGGCCGGGTGATCAGCCGTTGGCCTTCTCGTACGCCTCGCGGATGATCGCGGGAACCCGGCCGCGGTCGTTGACCTCGTATCCGTTCTCCTTGGCCCAGGCGCGGATCGCCGCGGTGTCCTGGCTGCCGCCGGAGGAGGCGCGCGCCTTGCCGCGTCCGCCCGAGGCACGGCCCCCGGTGCGACGACCACCCTTGACGTAGGGCTCGAGCAGGCCGCGGAGCTTGTCCGCGTTGGCGGTGGTGAGGTCGATCTCGTACGTCTTGCCGTCCAGCGCGAACGTCACGGTCTCGTCTGCCTCGCCACCGTCGAGGTCGTCGACAAGAAGGACCTGAACCTTCTGTGCCACCGGATTTCCTTTCATCGATAACGTGAGGGCGGGAGATCCGCCGGCGTCCGCCGTATCGCCGCCCTTGTTATATGCAGTACTGCAGTACGTCGGAAAGCAAACCGCTTTTGCCGGAAAAACACAAACCCCCGGTGGAGACCGGTAGCCCGGCACCGGGCCGGAAAGATACGCGTTTCGGACATAGGGAACCCGCGCGAACCCGCGAACGGCCCCTCGATGGAATAAACCTGGCGAAGGGATGCGAAGAGCGGCCGATGTGAAGAGCCGCCGATGCCCGCCGATGCGCGGTGATCACGGATGCGGGCGATCACAGATGCAGAAGCATCCGGCTGTTGCCCAAGGTGTTCGGTTTCACTCGTTCGAGCCCCAGGAACTCCGCTACGCCCTCGTCATAGGAACGCAGCAGCTCCGCGTAGACATCGGTGTCGACGGGCGTCTCCCCGATCTCCACGAAGCCGTGCTTGCCGAAGAAGTCCACTTCGAAGGTCAGGCAGAAAACCCGGCGAACACCGAGCCAGCGCGCGGTCTCCAGCAACTTCTCCAGCAACTGATGTCCGACGCCGAGGCCCTTCAGTCCGGGCTTCACCGCGAGAGTCCGTACTTCCGCGAGGTCTTCCCACATGACGTGCAGGGCGCCGCAGCCGACCACCTCGGCGTTGCCGTCCCGTTCCGCGACCCAGAACTCCTGGATGCTCTCGTAAAGCGTCACCATCGCTTTGTCGAGCAGGATGCGGTCGCGGACGTACGTGTCGAGGAGCCGGCGTACGTCCGGGACATCGCTGGTGCGGGCCCGCCGGACGGTGATGGCTTTAGACATGTGGGGACGCTATCGCTCGCCCGCGTCCGGTACCGAGCCGGGGTTGGGCGCGGGCGTTTCCGGTCCCTGCACGATGCGGATGGCGTCCCTGAGCGCCTCGCGCTGTTCCTCGCTCATCATGCCGAAGAAGGCGATGAGGGCGGCGGTCGGGTTGTCGCTCTGGGACCAGGCGTCGTTCATCAGCGCGGCGGCGTAGGCGGCGCGGGTGGAGACCGCCTCATATCGATAGGCCCGGCCTTCCGCCTCGCGGCGGACCCAGCCCTTCTGGTGGAGATTGTCCAAAACGGTCATCACCGTGGTGTAGGCGATGGACCGTTCCTGTTGCAGATCTTCCAGGACTTCTCGAACGGTCACGGGGCGGTTCCACTTCCACACCCTCGTCATGACCGAGTCTTCGAGTTCTCCCAATGGGCGAGGCACGCTCTGCACGATAGTGGGAGATCCGGGTGATGGCGTGCCGGACGTGCGCTTCTGATGGTAAATGGTCACAAAAAGGGCGTACGACTCCTCGCGGTGGGCGAGGAGTCGTACGCGGGTGGGTGCGGGCGCGGGGCGCCCCGGTCAGGTCTCGTTGCGTGCCGCGGGCGCCTGGCGGGCGCCCTCCGCCCGGGCGAGGGCGGCGTCGACGGCCGCGTCCTCCTTGGCCTTGTTGGCGCCACCCTGGGTCTTCACGATCACCCTGATCACGCCGATGAAGAACACGGCCATCACGGCCGGGGGCAGGAGCGCGGAGACGTAGTCCATGGCTCCAGGGTAGCCAGCCGCCGTCAGCCGGCGGCGAGGTGGTGCCGGGAGCCGGGGGCGGGCGGGGCCGGCTTGCGGCGGGGGAAGACCTCGCCCGGGGTGGGGACGGGGCGCTTGGGGGCGGCCGGGGAGGGGTGGGGCGCGGGCTTCTCCGCCGGTTTCTGGGAGGGCTTCTTGTCGGGCTGCTGGCCGCCCGGGAGGGCGTGGAGGCGCGTGCGGGCGGCGGGGACGGTGGGGGTGAGGGTGGGGGTGGGGACGGGGCTGGGGGTGGGGGCGACGGTGGCCGCCGGGACCGGGACCGGGGCGGGGGCCGCCGCCGGGGCGGGGACCATGGCGGGAGGCGCGGTGGCCGGGACGCCGCAGCGGGCCAGGAGGGCGGCCGCGGCAGGGTTCCCGCGCAGGGCGCCGAGGGCGGCGAGGTCGTCCGCGTCCGGGCGGTGTCCGGCGCCCAGCGCCTCGTCCAGGAGCGCCAGGTAACCGGTGGCCGTGCCGGGGAGTGCGGCGCGGTACCGGGAGAGGTCGGCCACCAGGAAGGCGCGCAGCCGGGCGCTCTCCCGGATCGCCTCGTCCAGCGACTCTGCGAGGCGGAGGCAGTCCTGGGCCTCCTGAGCCGAGACGGGGGTGGGGTTCAGGGCGAGGGCGAGGGCGCGCCGGAGCACACGCAGCTCCTGAGCACCGAACGCCATGCCGCCGCGGGATCCGTAGGGCGTGGGCATGGGGCGACGATACGCGCTAATCAGACAAACCCGGCATAGGGGGCGGGCGCGGCGTGCCGCCCCGGCACCTCCGGGACGGCACGGGGACGCCGGGAGGCGCCCCCGTCGGCACCTACATGCGGGACACGTTGCGTTCGTAGACCAGGCGGAGCCCCATCAGGGTCAGCCACGGCTCGTGCTCGTCGATGACCGAGGACTCCCCCAGCACCATCGGCGCCAGCCCGCCCGTCGCGATGACCGTGACGTCGTCCGGGTCGTCGGCCAGTTCGCGGGCCATGCGGTTGACGACCCCGTCGACCTGGCCCGCGAAGCCGTAGATGATCCCGGACTGCATCGCCTCGACCGTGTTCTTGCCGATCACGCTGCGGGGACGCGCCACCTCGATCTTGCGGAGCTGGGCGCCCTTTACGCCGAGCGCCTCCACCGAGATCTCGATGCCGGGGGCGATGACCCCGCCGATGTACTCCCCGCGCGCGCTGACCGCGTCGAACGTCGTCGCCGTGCCGAAGTCCACGACGATCGCCGGACCGCCGTACAGCTCGACGGCCGCGACGGCGTTGATGATGCGGTCGGCGCCGACCTCCTTCGGGTGGTCGGTGAGGATGGGGACGCCCGTCTTGACGCCCGGTTCGACGAGGACGGCGGGGACGTCGCCGTAGTAGCGGCGGGTGACCTCGCGCAGCTCGTGCAGGACGGAGGGGACCGTCGCGCAGATGGCGATGCCGTCGATGCCGTCGCCCAGCTCGTCGCCGAGCAGGGGGTGCATGCCCATCAGGCCCTGGAGGAGGACCGCCAGCTCGTCGGCCGTGCGGCGCGAGTCGGTGGAGATGCGCCAGTGCTCGACGATGTCCTCGCCGTCGAAGAGACCGAGGACGGTGTGGGTGTTGCCCACGTCGATGGTCAGCAGCATGGCTCTACTCCGCCGCTCGCAGGTCCAGGCCGATGTCCAGGATCGGGGAGCTGTGCGTGAGCGCCCCGACGGCCAGGAAGTCGACGCCCGTGGCCGCGTACGCCTTGGCGTTGGTGAGGGTCAGGCGGCCCGAGGCCTCCAGCGCGGCCCGGCCGGCGACCAGGGCGACGGCCTCCTCGCACTCGTCCGGCGTGAAGTTGTCCAGGAGGATCAGGTCGGCGCCCGCGTCCACGACCTCGCGGAGCTGGTGCAGGGTGTCGACCTCGACCTCGATGGGCACGTCGGGGAAGCGTTCGCGGACGGCCTGGAACGCCGCCGCCACGCCGCCGGCGGCCACCACGTGGTTGTCCTTGACCAGGGCCGCGTCCGAGAGGGACATCCGGTGGTTGACGCCGCCGCCGCAGCGGACGGCGAACTTCTCGAGGCCGCGCAGGCCGGGGGTGGTCTTGCGGGTGTCGCGGACCTTGGCCTTCGTGCCCTCCAGGGCGTCCGCCCACGCGCGCGTGGCGGTCGCGATGCCCGACATGCGGCACAGGAGGTTCAGCGCGCTGCGTTCGGCGGTGAGGAGGTCGCGGGTGCGGGTGGTGACGGAGAGGAGCTTCTGGCCCGCCTCGACGCGGTCGCCGTCCTCGACGTGGCGTTCCACCTCGAACTCGTCCGTGCAGACGACCGACATCACCGCCTCGGCGACCCTGAGGCCCGCCACGACGCCGGCCTCCCGCGCGGTGAAGTCGGCGGTGGCCACGGCGTCCTCGGGGATGGTCGCGACCGTCGTCACGTCCACGCCGCCGGCCAGGTCCTCCTGGATGGCGACGTTCGCGATGTCCTCGACCTCCACCGGGTCGAGTCCCGAGTCCAGCAGGAGGGCGGCGAGCGCGGGGTCGAGGCCGCACTCCATGTAGCTCTCTTCGTCGGTGTCCGCGCCGCAGGCGCAGCCGTCGCCGCAGCCTCCGGCGGAGGCGAGGGGAAGGTCGGAGGGGTTCACTGCTGTCACTGCTCCTGGGGACGGTGCGTCGGCTGGGCGCTGTGGGTGGTCGGGGGGAATTGTGACGTGTCCGTGGTGTGCAGGGCGAGGGCGCGGTCCGGGTTCAGGCGTACGACGATGTGGCGGCGCCACGTCGGGTCGTCGCGGTCCGCGTGGTCCTCGCGCCAGTGGCAGCCGCGGGTCTCCTCGCGCCGGGCGGCGGCGGCCACCAGGACGCGCGCCACGCACAGGAGGTTGGTGGCCTCCCAGGTGTCGACGCCCGGCTCGGACGTCTTGCCGTTCTCGTGCAGGGCCTCACGGGCCTCGGCGTGGAGGTGGTGCAGCTGGTCCGCGGCCCGGGTGAGGGAGGCGGCCGAGCGCAGGACGCCGGCGCCCTCGGTCATGATCCGCTGGATCGTGAGGCGGGACTCGGGCGGCAGGAGGGGGTGCGAGGGCTGCTCCGCCCGCGGGAGCGGGGCCGGTACGGGGGCGGGGAGGGTGCCGGCCGCGTGGCCCGCCGCGATGTCGGCGGCGATGCGCTCGGCGTAGACCAGGCCTTCGAGGAGCGAGTTCGAGGCGAGGCGGTTGGCGCCGTGCACACCGGTGCAGGCGACCTCGCCGCACGCGTACAGGCCGGGGACCGTCGTACGGCCGCGGGCGTCGGTGCGGACGCCGCCGGAGGCGTAGTGGGCGGCCGGGGCTACCGGGATCGGCTCGGTGACCGGGTCGATGCCGTGCGCGCGGCAGGCGGCGAGGATCGTGGGGAAGCGGTGCTCCCACATCGCCGCGCCGAAGTGGCGGGCGTCCAGGTACATGTGCTCGGCGCCCCGCTCCTGCATGCGGCGCGTGATGCCCTTGGCGACGATGTCGCGGGGCGCCAGTTCGGCCAGCTCGTGCTGCCCCACCATGAAGCGCACGCCGTCGGCGTCCACCAGGTGGGCGCCCTCGCCGCGGACCGCCTCCGAGACCAGCGGCTGCTGGCCCTCGGCGTCCGGGCCGAGGAAGAGGACGGTGGGGTGGAACTGGACGAACTCCAGGTCGCTCACCTCGGCGCCCGCGCGCAGGGCGAGCGCGACGCCGTCGCCCGTGGAGACGGACGGGTTCGTCGTCGCCGAGAAGACCTGGCCCATGCCGCCGGTGGCCAGGACCACGGCCGGGGCGTGGACCGCGCCGACGCCGTCGTGCTGGCCCTCGCCCATGACGTGCAGGGTGACGCCGGCGGTGCGGCCGTCGGCGTCGGTGAGGAGGTCCAGGACGAGGGCGTTCTCGATGGTGCGCATCCCGCGCGCGCGGACCGCCTCGACCAGGGCGCGGGAGATCTCCGCACCGGTGGCGTCACCGCCGGCGTGGGCGATGCGGCGCCGGTGGTGGCCGCCCTCGCGGGTGAGGGCAAGGCCGCCCTCGGTGGACTCGTCGAAGTGCGCGCCGGTCGCGATCAGGCGGCGTACGGCGTCGGGGCCCTCGGTGACCAGGATGCGGACCGCCTCCTCGTCGCACAGGCCCGCGCCGGCGACCAGGGTGTCGTCCAGGTGCTGCTCGGGGGTGTCGCCCTCGCCGAGTGCGGCGGCGATGCCGCCCTGGGCCCAGCGGGTGGAGCCGTCGTCGAGGCGGGCCTTGGTGACGACGACCGTCCGCAGGCCCTCGGCCTCGCAGCGCAGGGCGGCGGTGAGGCCGGCGACGCCGGAGCCGACGACCACCACGTCCGCGGCGATGGCCCAGCCGGGCGCGGGGGCGTGCAGTCGTATGCCTGTGCTGGTCACGAGGCGGCTCCGAAGGTGAGGGGGACGTTGTCGATCAACCGGGTCGCGCCGACCCGGGCGGCGACGGCGAGGACGGCCTCGCCGGTGTGGTCGTCGCCGATCTCGGTGAAGTCGGACGGGTCGACCAGGGCGAGGTAGTCCAGCTCCAGCGGCGGGTCGAGGCGGGCGGCGTCGTCCAGGACCAGGCGGGCGGCGGCGCGGACGGCCGTGGCGCTCGCCGGGGCCGACGTGGCGACTGCGTGCGCGTCGGCCGCCGCGCGGGACTCGCCCAGGGCGCTGAGCGCCTCGGCACGCGCGTGCGTGGCGGGCACCTCGCGGGCCCGCGCGCGCAGCGCCTCCTGGGCCGCGTGCCGGTCCTGGCCGGCGAACAGCGCCTGGGAGAGGGCGAGCGCGGTGCGGCGCTCCTGGGGCGAGAGGTAGCGGTTGCGGCTGGACAGGGCCAGGCCGTCGTCCTCGCGCACGGTGGGGACGCCGACGATCTCCACGCCGAAGTTCAGGTCGCGGACCATGCGGCGGATCAGCGCGAGCTGCTGGGCGTCCTTCTGGCCGTAGAGGGCGAGGTCCGGGCGGGTGAGGTGGAGCAGCTTGGCGACGACGGTGAGCATGCCGTCGAAGTGGCCGGGGCGACTGGCGCCCTCCAGGCGTTCACCCATCGGGCCGGCGGTGACGCGCACCTGGGGCTCGCCGCCGGGGTACACCTCGTCGACGGACGGGGCGAACACGGCGTCCGCGCCCGCCTGCCCGGCGATCTCCAGGTCGGCGTCCAGGGTGCGCGGGTAGCGGTCGAGGTCCTCGCCGGCGCCGAACTGGAGCGGGTTGACGAAGACGGTGACGACGACCTCGCCGCCGGGGCCGGCCAGGTCGCGGGCCGTGCGGATCAGGGTGGCGTGGCCCTCGTGCAGGGCGCCCATGGTCATCACCACGGCCCTGCGGCCGTGCCGCACGCGCGCGTGCAGGTCTCCGGCCGTGCGCAGCAGGACGGGCGGGGTGGTGGTCATCGGACGTCTCCCTCGGGGCCGTCGGTGTCGCCGGGGCGGTCGGTGTCGCCGCTGCCGCCGGTGCTTCCGGTGCCGTCGGTGCTCTCGGTGTCGCCGGGGCGGTCGGTGTCGCCGGTGTTCTCGGGGGAGCTGTTGTCCG
Organism: Streptomyces sp. BK79; assembly: GCF_044142145.1. Classification (NCBI taxonomy): domain Bacteria; kingdom Bacillati; phylum Actinomycetota; class Actinomycetes; order Kitasatosporales; family Streptomycetaceae; genus Streptomyces; species Streptomyces sp. BK79. Next base: position 222,206 of record NZ_JBHVOC010000009.1, on the reverse strand, counting down.
GCGGGGTGCTCGGGTCCTCCGGGGCGGTGCCGACCGCCGGGACCGTTCCGTCGGCGAGTACCCCGAGGAGGTCCTCGGCGAGTTCGGCCTTCAGCAGGCCGTGGTCGAGGGCTCGGTCGGCGGTCGCGCGGGCCATCGCCAGGTAACCGGCGACGGCCTGCGGGGCGTGCGTACGCAGCTCCACGATGTGCGCGGCGACCGTGCCCGCGTCGCCGCGCGCCACGGGGCCGGTGAGGGCGGCGTCGCCGGAGCGCAGGGCGTTGTCGAGGGCGGCGCCGAGCAGCGGGCCGAGCATCCGGTCGGGGGCCTCGACACCGGCCGTGCGCAGCAGCTCCATGGACTGGGCGACGAGGGTGACCAGGTGGTTGGCGCCGAGGGCGAGCGCCGCGTGGTAGAGCGGGCGCCTGTCCTCGGCGATCCACTCCGGCTCGCCGCCCATCTCGATGACCAGGGCCTCCGCGGCCAGCCGCAGTTCCTCGGGCGCGGTGACGCCGAAGGAGCAGCCGGCCAGGCGCTGGACGTCCACGGGGGTGCCCGTGAAGGTCATCGCCGGGTGCAGGGCCAGCGGCAGGGCGCCGGCGCGCAGGGCGGGGTCCAGGACCTTCGCGCCGTACCGCCCGGAGGTGTGGACGAGCAGCTGGCCCGGTCGCACCGCCCCGGTCTCGGCGAGCCCGGCGACCAGGCCGGGCAGGGCGTCGTCGGGGACGGTCAGCAGGACCAGCTCGGCGCGCCGGAGGACCTCGGCGGGAGTCACCAGCGGCACGTCGGGGAGCAGCGCGGCGGCCCGGCGCCTGGAGGTGTCGGAGACCCCCGAGACGGCCACCGGGCGGTGCCCGGCGAGCTGGAGGGACGCGGCGAGCGCGGGACCCACGCGTCCGGCGCCGACGACGCCTACGGTGAGCCGCGCGGGGCGGTCCCTGGGATCTGGCTGTGGGGTTGTGTTCACGCGACGGCGGCCTTCCCGTTCCAGTCCGCTCGGGGTACCGGACGATTTCTCGTCATGTTAACGCGATTGGTCCGGGGGGTGTCCGGTTGTCCACAGGCTGTGGGTTTCCGTACGGGGGTGACGCTCACCCGTACGTGAACCGGGTGCCCGCGGCGGCGTCCGCACGGCATGATCCGGACATGAGCGATACGGCGGTACAGGCGGAGCGGTCCGGAACGGCGGAACGGGACGAGCGGCGGGCCGGGGAGCCGCCCGGGGCGACGGCGCCGGAGGAGCGGCGGGCGCGTCTGAGGGAACGACGCGTGGCCGCCCACCGGGCCGCCCGGCGCGTACTCGTCGAACCGGGATTCGCCACGACCCTGCGCGAGCGGCTCGCGCTGCTGGACGGGGCCGCCGAGCTGTACGACCTCGACGAACCGTCCGACATCTACGGCAACGGCATCGTCGAGGCCCTGGAGGAGAAGACCGCCGCACTGCTCGGCACGGAGGCCGCCGCCTTCTTCCCGACCGGCACCATGGCACAGCAGGTGGCGCTGCGCTGCTGGGCGGGCCGCACCGGCGACCCGGTCGTCGCGCTGCACGGACTCAGCCACCCCCAGATGCACGAGCGCGACGCCTTCAGCGTCGTCAGCGGGCTGCGGCCGGCGCGGTTGACCGGCGAGCCCCGGCTGCCGACCGCCGACGAGGTACGCGACTTCGAGGAGCCGTTCGGGGCGCTGATGCTGGAGCTGCCGCTCAGGGAGGCCGGTTTCCTGCTGCCCACCTGGGAGGAGCTCACCGGGGTCGTCGAGGCCGCGCGGGAGCGCGACGCGGTGGTCCACTTCGACGGGGCCCGCCTGTGGGAGTCCACCGTCCACTTCGGCCGCCCCCTGGCCGAGATCGCGGGCCTGGCGGACAGCGTGTACGTCTCGTTCTACAAGTCCCTCAAGGGGTACGGCGGCGCCGCCCTGGCCGGCCCCCGGGCGCTGGTGGAGGAGTCGAAGGCCTGGCGGCACCGGTACGGCGGCGCCGTGTTCCAGCAGTTCCCGACGGTGCTGTCGGCGCTGGCCGGCCTGGAACGCGAACTGCCCCGGCTGCCCTCGTACGTGACCCACGCGCGCGTGGTGGCCGCCGCGCTGCGCGAGGGCTTCGCGGCGGCCGGGCTGCCGTGGGCGCGGGTGGTTCCCGAGGTACCGCACACCCACGAGTTCCAGGTATGGCTGCCGTACGACGCCGAGGTCGTCGGCGAGGCCGCGGTCCGGCAGGCGGAGGAGACGGGGACCCTGCTCTTCTCCCGGGGCTGGAGCACCACCGTGCCGGGCCTCGCCGTCACCGAGGTCGGGATCGACACGGCGGGGCTGCGGTGGACGGCCGGCGACGTGAGGGCGGCCGTCGCGGACTTCGCGGCACGGCTGGAGGGCTGCCCGGCGTATCGGCAGACGTAGGAGCAAGGCCGGGGGAGGAAGCGGAGGAACGGGCTCCGCGGCGGCGTTGTCGGTGGCGGGGTGCACCATGAGGGCATGAGCGTGCGCATCGACATCGCGGGGCTGCGGCCGGAGAGGATCGCCGTGGTGCCCTCGCCCCTGGCCGAGCTGGGCATGGCCCTGCACGCCCTGTCGGAGCCCGGGCACCACCCGGGCCTCCAGGGCTGGGCGACGGGCGTCACCGCGCGGCTCGACCCGCACCTGGCCGACCGGATGTGCGAAGCCGACTTCCTGTGGCGGACGACGTTCTCGGACCTGTTCATGCCGTTCGCCGGCGTCCCGGGCCGCGGCACGCTGCCCGGCGCCACCCTCGCCGAGGACCTGGACCTACTCGACAAGCTGACCGACGAGCAGTTCGTGGATGCGGCCCTGGAGTTCACCTGCGCCCTGCCGTACAGCACGGGCGGGATCTCCGCGCTCGCGGACGCCGGGGTGCGCCGGCGCGCGCTGGAGCTGGCCGCAGCGCGGGGGCCGCAGCAGCTGCGCTTCAGCGAGCGGCTGCTGGCCGATCCGCCGCGGATCCGGGGCTGGCTGCGGCAGTTCGCGCGGGACTGCGACGAGGCGTTCTTCGCGGAAGCCTGGTCCCGGCTGCGCCACCAGCTCGCGGCGGACGCCCGCCACAAGACGGACCTGCTGCGCCGCAAGGGCCTCGCCGAGGCGTTGGCCGCCGTGTCCCCGGCCGTGTCACTGGACGAGGACGCCGCGCGGATCACGGTCGACAAGTTGGGCGAGGGCCGTTCGGCGACGGCGGACGGCGGGCTGCTGCTCGTCCCGACGAGCCTGGGCTGGCCGCACCTGATGGTCCTGCACCGGCACGGCTGGCAGCCGGTGCTGCACTACCCCGTCGGCTCCCCCGAGCCGGTCTCGCCGCCGTCGGTCGAGCAGCTCACCCTGCGCATGTCCGCGCTGTCCCACCCGGTCCGGATGCGGATCTGCCGCCACCTGGCCCGCAGCGCGTACACCACGAGCGAGCTGGCGCAGGCGCACGGCATGACGCCGCCGGAGATATCCCGCCACCTGGGCGTGCTGAAGAAGGCGGGCCTGATCACCACCCGCCGCCGCGGCCGGTACGTCCTGCACCAGCTGGACGTCACGGTGGTCGCCCGGCTGGGCGGCGACTTCCTGGAGGGGATACTCCGCTAGGGCCCGTCCGGCAGTCCCCGGACGCGCACGGCCGGGTCGGTCGCGCACCAGGCGCCGCAGCCCGCCCGCCCCCGTCAGCCCGCTCCGCCCCCGGCCCGCACCAGCCCGGTCTCGTAGGCGAGGACCACCACCTGCACCCGGTCGCGCAGGCCGAGCTTGGTCAGGATGCGGCCCACGTGCGTCTTCACGGTCGCCTCGGACAGCACGAGCCGGGCCGCGATCTCCCCGTTGGACAGGCCCTGCGCGACCAGCACCATCACCTCGCGCTCCCGCCCGGTGAGCCGCGCGAGTTCCTTGTGCCGGGGTTCCTGGCCGGTGGCCGGCAGCATCGGCGCGAACCGGTCCAGGAGCCGGCGGGTGGTCGAGGGGGCGACCACCGCGTCACCGCTGTGCACGGAGCGGATCGCGGCGAGCAGCTCGCCGGGCGGCACGTCCTTGAGCATGAAGCCCGAGGCGCCCGCCTTCAGCGCCGAGAAGGCGTACTCGTCGAGGTCGAAGGTGGTCAGGATCAGCACCTTCGGCGCGTCCGGGTCCGCACAGATCCGGCTGGTGGCCTCCACGCCGTCGAGCTTCGGCATGCGGACGTCCATCAGGACGACGTCCACGGCGGTCGAGCGCAGCACCTGGAGGGCCTCGACGCCGTCGCCCGCCTCCGCGACGACCTCCATGTCCGGCTGGGCGGCCAGCACCATCCGGAACCCGGTGCGCAGCAGCACCTGGTCGTCGACGAGCATGACGCGGATCGCCATCGAGTCCTCTTCCTTCTTCTCGGAGATGCCCTCCCGCACCCTCTTACAGGTGTCAACGCGGTACGCGCGTGAAAGGGCCGTCGTCAGTGTGCGGGCCGGAGCGGCAGCAGTGCGCTGATGCGGAATCCTCCGCCCGGCCGCGGGCCCGCGTCCAGGGTGCCGCCGACCATACCGATGCGCTCCCGCATGCCGATCAGGCCGTGGCCCTGGCCGTCGAGGCCGCCCTCCTCGTACAGCTCGTGCGGGGCGCCCTTCCCGTCGTCCTCGATGAGCAGTCCGAGCCCGTCGTCGAAGTAGACCAGCCGCACGCTCGCCCCCGCGTCCGGACCGCCGTGCTTGCGGGTGTTGGTCAGCGCCTCCTGGACGATGCGGTACGCGGTGAGTTCGACGCCGCTGGGCAGGGTGCGCGGAGTGCCCTCGATCTTGAAGTCGACCGGCAGCCCGGAGGTGCGGCACTGCTCGACGAGGTCCTCGATCTGCTGGACGTCGGGCTGCGGGACGTACTCCCCGGCCTCCTCGTGCTCGCCGGTGCGCAGCACGCCGAGCAGGCGGCGCATCTCGGCGAGGGCCTGGCGGCCGGTGGAGGAGATGGTCTCCAGGGCCTTCTTCGCCTGGTCGGGGGCGGTGTCGAGCACATAGGCGGCACCGTCCGCCTGGACCACCATCACGGAGACGTTGTGCGCGACGACGTCGTGCAGCTCGCGGGCGATCCGGGCGCGCTCGGCGGCGACCGCGACCTTGGACTGCGCCTCGCGCTCCTTCTCCAGCCGGGCGGCACGCTCCTCCAGCTGCGCGAAGTAGGCGCGGCGGGTGCGGATGGAGTCGCCCAGCACCCAGGCGAGGGCGAAGGGCACCGCCTGGAAGACCGTTATGGCGATGTTGCCGCCCATGCCCGCGTCCTCCATGGGCCAGCGCAGCTGGGCGACGGGAGCGGCGCAGAGCCCCGTGGCCAGCGCGGTCCGGGAGGCCCAGCGGGCGCCGGTCGCGGCCACGGTGTAGACGATCACCAGGAGGGCGAAGTCGGCCGGCATGGTCGGCACGTCCAGCACCACCTGCCCGAGGCCGAGCGCGACGCCGAGCAGCAGCATCTTCTCCGGCATGCGGCGGCGCAGCGCGATCACCAGGCACAGCAGCAGCACGAAGGGAACGATCAGCGCCGTGACGTCCGTCCCCCGGGCCTCCTGCTGCGGGGCCACGGACATGACGGAGATGCCGAGCAGGACGAGAGCCCAGAAACAGTCGACCCCGGTCGGGTGTCGGCGGAGAAAAGCGTAGAGGCGCTGCACGTGAACCAGCGTAGGGAAGCGGAATAGGTGCAGGGGTCAACCGGAGGGCCGATCCCTGCTCCCCGCGCGTACTCCGCAAGGTGGAGGCTCCGACCGTCTGTGCCCCTAGCCTGAGCCTGTGACGCAAGGGACAGCAGGGTTCAGAGGGGCTCAGGAAGCTCAAAGGGAATGGCGGGGCTGGAGGGAAGCCACGCTGGAGGCGCTCTACGGACCGGCCGGTTTCTACCGCGGACCGGAGGGTCCCGCAGGGCACTTCCGTACGTCCGTGCACGCGTCGCCGCTGTTCGCCGGGGCCGTGGCGCGGCTGCTGTGCCGCCTCGACGCGGCGCTGGGGCGGCCCGCGTCCCTGGCGTTCGTGGACATGGCGGCCGGGCGGGGCGAGCTGGTCACCGGCGTGCTGGCCGCGCTGCCCGCCGACGTGGCCGCCCGCACCCGCGCGTACGCCGTCGAGGTCGCCGGCCGCCCCGAGGGGCTGGACCCCCGGATCGAGTGGCTCGCCGAGCCGCCGCGCGGGGTGACCGGGCTGCTGTTCGCGAACGAGTGGCTGGACAACGTGCCGGTCGACGTGGCCGAGGTGGACGCCGCGGGCGTGGCCCGGCGAGTGCTGGTCCGGGACGACGGGACCGAGCGGCTCGGGGAGCCGGTGACCGGGGCGGACGCCGAGTGGCTGGCCCGGTGGTGGCCGCTGCCCGGCGAGGAGGGGCTGCGGGCGGAGATCGGCCTTCCCCGCGACGCGGCCTGGGCGTCCGCCGTGGCGACGCTGGACGCCGGGCTCGCCGTGGCCGCCGACTACGCGCACACCGCGGACGCCCGGCCGCCCTTCGGGACGCTCACCGGCTTCCGGGAGGGCAGGGAGACGCCGCCCGTGCCGGACGGGTCGTGCGACCTCACCTCGCACGTCGCGCTGGACGCGTGCGCGTCGGCCCACACCGAGAGGTGCGCTCCGGAGCACACGCCCCCGGACGCTCTGCTGCGCCCCCAGCGCGACGCCCTGCGGGCCCTGGGCCTCATCGGCGTACGCCCCCCGCTCGCGCTGGCCGCCACCGATCCGGCGGCGTACGTGCGCGCCCTCGCGGGGGCCTCGGAGGCCGCCGAGCTGACCGCGCCGGGCGGGCTGGGCGACTTCGTGTGGCTGCTCCAGCCGGTCGGGCCGCTCGACGCGGCCGCGCTACTTGTCGATGTCCCCGACCACGAAGAACAGTGATCCCAGGATCGCCACCATGTCCGCGACCAGCGTCCCCGGAAGCAGCTCCGCGAGCGCCTGGATGTTGTTGTACGACGCCGAGCGCAGCTTCAGCCGGTACGGGGTCTTCTCGCCCTTGCTGACCAGGTAGTAGCCGTTGATGCCGAGCGGGTTCTCGGTCCACGCGTACGTGTGTCCCTCGGGCGCCTTGAGCACCTTGGGGAGCCGCTGGTTGACCGGGCCCGGTTCCAGGCCGGCCAGGCGGTCCAGGCAGGCGTCGGCGAGGTCGAGGGCATTGTGGGTCTGCTCCAGGAGGCACTCGAAGCGGGCGAGGCAGTCGCCCTCGGTGCGGGTGACGACCTTCAGGGTGTCCTGGAGTTCGCCGTAGGCGAGGTACGGCTCGTCGCGGCGCAGGTCGAAGTCGACGCCGGACGCGCGGGCGATCGGCCCGCTGACCCCGTAGGCGTGCACGGCCTCGGGGCTCAGGACGCCCACGCCGCGCGTACGCCCCCGGAAGATCTCGTTGCCGAGCACCAGGTCGTCGAAGACGTCCATGCGCGAGCGCACGGCGGCGACGGCACCGCGCGCGCGGCCGGCCCAGCCGGCCGGCAGGTCCTCCTTGAGGCCGCCGACGCGGTTGAACATGTAGTGCATGCGCCCGCCGGAGACCTCCTCCATGACGTTCTGGAGGACCTCACGCTCCCGGAAGGCGTAGAAGACCGGGGTGATGCCGCCCAGCTCCAGGGGGTACGACCCGAGGAACATCAGGTGGTTCAGCACCCGGTTCAGCTCCGCGAGCAGGGTCCGCGTCCACACCGCGCGCGGGGGGACCTCCATGCCGAGCATCCGCTCGACGGCGAGGACCACGCCCAGTTCGTTGGAGAACGCCGACAGCCAGTCGTGGCGGTTGGCGAGCACGATGATCTGACGGTAGTCCCGGGCCTCGAACAGCTTCTCCGCGCCCCGGTGCATGTAGCCGATCACGGGTTCCGCGCTGGTGATGCGTTCGCCGTCCAGGACGAGCCTGAGCCGCAGCACGCCGTGCGTGGACGGGTGCTGGGGCCCGATGTTGAGCACCATGTCGGTGCTCTCCGCGGCGCCGCCGATGCCGACCATGGTCTCCGTCGTAGGAGTCATGGACACAGTCTCCCCTACGTACGCTGGCCCCATGGAGACGGGGAGCCCTGACGACACGGGCACGACGGGTGCGGCGCGGGCGGCCGGGACGGCGCCGGACGAGCCGGTGTGGACCGGCCTGCCACCGGGACTGCTCCGCATGCGGCGCCTGCTGCTGGTGGTGTGGCTGGGCCTGCTCACGCTCGCCGCGGGCGTGCTGCCCGCACTGTTCCTCGGCCCCGCCTGGGCGGCCCTGGCCCTGCTGCCGCTGGCCCTGGCGGTCTGGGGCTGGGTGATGCTGGAACGCAACTGGCGCTCCTGGCGGTACGCCGAGCGCGCCGACGACCTGCTGATCTGCCGGGGCGTGCTGTGGCGGGAGGAGACCGTCGTCCCGTACGGCCGCATGCAACTGGTCGAGGTGACCTCCGGGCCGGTCGAACGGCACTTCGGCCTGGCCAGCGTGCAACTGCACACGGCCGCCGCCGCGACCGACGCGACCATCCCTGGCCTCGATCCGGCCGAGGCGGAACGTCTCCGCGACCGGCTCACCGAGCTGGGCGAGGCCCGATCGGCGGGGCTGTGACGACGCCGGACGCGGGAGACGGCACGACCGGCCCGGCGAAGGACACCGCCACCTCCCCGGAGGCCGCCCCCGACCCCGCCCCTCCCGGTACCGGCGTCGTGGAGCGGCGGTTGCACCCCGTCACGCCGCTGCGGCGGGCGTGGGCGCCGCTCGCCGTGATCGTCGGCTGGGCCGTGCACGACCCCGACCAGGCGCAGCGCCAGCTGGAACGGCTGACCACCACCACGCTGCTGGCCGGCCTCGCCGTACTGATCCCGGCCGCCGCCCTGTACGGCTTCCTGACCTGGTGGTTCACCCACTTCGCGGTGACCGACACGGAGCTGCGCATCCGTACCGGACTGCTGTTCCGGCGCACCGCGCACATCCGCCTGGAGCGGATCCAGGCCGTCGACGTCACCCAGCCGTTGCTAGCCCGCGTCGCGGGGGTCGCCAAACTGAAACTCGACGTCATAGGCACCGGCAAGAAGGACGAACTGGCCTTCCTGGGCGCCGACGAGGCGAGCGCGCTGCGGGCCGAGCTGCTCGCCCGCGCGGCCGGCCTCGCCCCCGAGACCGCGCACGAGGTCGGCGAGGCGCCCTCCCGCCAACTGCTGCACGTGCCGCCCCGGGTCCTCGCCGTCTCACTGCTGCTGACCGGCGCGACCTGGGGCACGCTGATCGCCGCCGTCGTCGTACCGACGCTGCTGTGGCTGGCCACCCACAACCTGTGGACGGTGCTGGCGACCGCCCTGCCCCTGCTGGGCGCCGCGGGCGCGAGCAGCGCGGGCCGGTTCGTCGGGGAGTACGACTGGACCGTGGCCGAGTCCCCGGACGGGCTCCGCATCGACCGCGGGCTGCTGGACCGCACGCACGAGACGGTGCCGCCGGGCCGGGTGCAGACCGTGCGGATCGTGGAACCGCTGCTGTGGCGGCGCCGGGGCTGGGTACGGGTGGAGCTGGACGTGGCCGGGTCGTCGAACTCCGTCCTGCTGCCGGTCGCCCCGCGCGGGATCGCGGAGGCGGTCGTCGCGCGGGTGCTGCCCGGGGTGACCGTCCCCGCGGGGACGGAGCTGTCCCGCCCGCCGCGCCGCGCCGCGCGGTGCACACCGCTGTGGTGGCGCGGTTACGGGCTCGCGGTGACCGACACGGTCTTCGCCGCCCGGTACGGGCTGCTGCGCCGCAGCCTGGCGCTGGTGCCGCACGCCAAGGTGCAGAGCGTCCGCCGTACGCAGGGCCCCTGGCGGCGGGCGCTGCGGCTGGCGGACGTACGGGTGGACACGGGCGCGAACAAGACGGTGACCGCGCGGCTGCGCGACGCCGACGAGGCGGCACGGCTGCTGCACGCCCAGGCGGAACGGTCCCGCACCGGACGCCGGGACGCCCCGCCGGACCGCTGGATGGCCTGAACCGACCTCACCGGCCCGGCCGGCCGGCGTCAGGACACCGCGCTGCGCAGCCCCTGTACGTCGATCTGCTCCGTCTCGTCGTGCGCCGTCAGGTCGATCACCTGGCCGACCCCCCGGGACTCCTCGCCGGCCGGTTTGAACCCGGCCTCCGTCTCGGCCTTGTGGAGGGCGAGGGCCTCCTGGCCGACGACGTCGGCGAGGTCCTCGTTCTGGACGGCCTCCAGAGCCTCGGGCGACGACGCCCCGTCCTCGGCGTCCTTCGTGCCGAAGAAGTCGAATCCGCCCTCGACCCCCGGCCGCCGAGCCGGAGCCGTCGGTACGACGGCCACCGCGGTCGGCACCGCGAAGTGACCGGAGCCCTCCCGGGTGGGCTGGGTGGGCTGGGTGGTCTGGGTGGGCGCGGGCGGCTCGTCGGACCGGCCGGAACCGGTCACCGGGGAGGCGTCGGTGCGCCCGTGCCCGTCGGCCGCGTCGGACGGCCCGGGCCCCTCGCCCTCCTGCGCGGTCTCGGCCGCCGCGCTCTCGCCGCCGCCACCGCCGTCCCCGTCGTCACCGCCGTCCGGGCCGTCGGGCGTCTCCCCGTCGAACCGCGCGAGTGCCGCGTTCGCCCGCAGGAACAGCCGGGAGCCCTCGGGCGAGAACACCGCCGGCGCCTCCTCGTCCCGCGTCTTTCCCGCCACCGCGCCGTCGGCCCGCGCATCGCCAACCGGAGTATCGACGACCGCCGTCTCGTCGACCGCCGTCTCCCGCACCGTCTCCGGCACCGGCGCCTGTCGCGCCGCCGGCAGCGCACGCGCCTGCGGCACGGCCTCTATCTCCAGCAGGCGACGCCCCTCCAGCGCGCTGGCGCGCTCGGTCTCCGCCGTGGCGTAGCGACGCAGCAGGGCGGCGTGCTCGTTGCGCAGCCCCGCCAGCTCCGTGCGCTTGGCGCGCAGCCGGTGCTCCAGCTTCACGCGCAGCTCGCGCGACTCCTCCAGGTCGGACTCCAGTTCGGCGACCCGCTCCTCGTAACGCCACTCATCGCTCGCCCGCGCGCGCGTGAGGTCCGCGACGCGCCTGCCCGCCTGCGCGTCCCAGTGCCGCATGACGACCGCGCCCACGACGGCCGTCACCGCGGCGGCCGCGGCCAGGGAGCGAAGGATCATCGCTTCGCTGAACACCCAGGGGCCGAGGGCGCAGACGACCGAGACGCCTGCGATCGCCGACGGAGGAAGCAGCCTGTGCAAGGGCGGGGAATGGCGGTGACGTCCACGTGGCATGGCCAGAAACTTACCGCGCGTAGGCGTTTCTTGGCGCCCCGCCCCACAAAAACACCGTCATCTCGGACGCGTTCACAAGGCGTCGGCATTCCACACATCCACCGGCGGGCGAATTAATCAAGATCATTCCTACTCACCGCGCGGGGAGCCGCTCGCTGAGCCACCGCAGGGTCGCGGGAATCTCACGTCGCCAGGTATGGAAGTTGTGCCCGCCGCTTTCCAGGATGACCGACGAGATCCGCGTCGGCTCCTTGTCCTTCACCCGCTCGATGAACTCCAGCGTGTCCCGGTAGTTCGTCTCACCGGTCCTACTGCTGGTGACGAGCAGTGAAGTGTCCGGTGCGGGCATCTTCTCGAGGTACCACCACAGATTCGCCCGGTTCCTGAGCCCCTCGTCGCCCTGGAAGAGGTCGCCCGTGGTGGGATCGCTGGGCGCGTCGTAGTAGGCGGACAGCCCGGCCCCCGCTCCGAACACCCCGGGATGGTGCAGGGCGAGCTTCAGGGCGCAGTACCCGCCGGTCGAGTTGCCGACCACACCCCAGCTCCCCCGCCCGCCGTCCACGCGGTAGTGGGCGCCCACGGCTTCGGGAAGGTCCTCGGCGAAGAACGACTCCGTCCGCGGCCCGCCCGGCACGTCCACGCACTCCGTGTCGCGCGGCGGCGCCACCGTGGGCCGCAGCATCACCAGGATCATCGGCCTCATCCGGCCGGCCCGGGCCAGTTCCAGCGCCGTACGCGGATAGTGCAGCTTGTCCACGAGGGCCGAAGCGGTCCCCGGATAGCCCGTCAGGACGACGGCCGCGGGGAACGTACGGGTGCGGTGGCGCGCCTGGAAGTACTCCGGCGGCAGGTAGACGTACGCGGACGACGCGATCCGCGTCGTACGCCCGACGACCCGAATCTCCTGGATCCGGCCGGCGTCCTCCGGTCGCGCCCCGCCCGCCGGCACCACCCGCCGCTCGCCGACGACCCTCAACGACCCGCTCCCGCCGGCGGAGTGGTCGACGACCACCCCCTGACCGTCCTCCCGGCCGAACAGGTCGGCCCAGCTCCCGTAGAACCCGAAGGACCGGTTGGCGACCAGGCCGACCGCGGCGAAGACCGCCACCTGGGTGGCGAGCAGCAGCCCCACCCGCCCGAGCACGGCCCGCACGCCCCGCCCGGCCAGTCGCGGCCACAGCCACACCGTGCCGGCGAACAGCAGCACGCCGCACAGGACCGCCAGCGCCGGCACCTCGTCACTCGTGAGACCCATACGTCCCCACCCGCCTGCACTTTCCTCGCGCCCGCGCCCGGACCTCCGGCCCAGGCCACCCTCCGGTGTTTCCGACGACGGGGAGTGAACCCCACCCGCCAAGACACCGTCCTAGAGGGCGCAATGTCGCCGGATGCCCGAAACGGGGCCCGGATCCAACGTCTCTCGCGGAACCACAGGTGCGATGTCTGTCAGGACAGATGAGGAAATGTCGGGTGGGGTTCCGACGAAACCCCGTGGCACGCGACGCGTGTTGCACGGCCCTCGCCCGGAACGCGTCCCCCTCCTCGTCGGCCGCGCGTGCGCTCTCGTCGGCCTGCTGGACATCGCCGCCGGCGTCTTCCCGCGCTTCCGGCACAGCCGTGTGCACGCCCTCGCCGAGGTCCTCCCCGGCGCCTTCGGCCCCTTCGCCGCGGCCCTCTCCCTCAGCGCCGGCGTCCTGCTCCTCCTCCTCGCCCACGGGCTCAAGCGCCGCAAGCGAAGGGCGTGGCGCGCGGCGGTCGCCCTGCTCCCCCTCGGCGCGGTCGCCCAGTTCACGTACCGCCACTCCCTCCTCGGCGTACTGATCTCCCTCGCGCTGCTCCTGCCGCTGCTGCGCCACCGCGACCAGTTCGCGGCCCTCCCCGACCCCCGCAGCCGCTGGCGGGCCCTGGCCAACCTCGTCCTCATGAGCGCCGGTTCCGTCGTCCTCGGCCTCCTGGTCGTCAACGCCCACCCGCACCGCATGGTCGGCGCCCCGAGCCTGGCCGACCGCCTCACCCACGTCCTCTACGGCCTGTTCGGCGTCGAGGGCCCGGTCGACTACCGGGGCGACACCTCCTGGACGGTCGCCTTCTCCCTCGGCGCCCTCGGCCTCCTGACCGCCGTCACCACCATCTACCTGGCCTTCCGCCCCGAACACCCCGCGGCCCGCCTCACCGAGGACGACGAGACCCGGCTGCGCGCCCTCCTCGCCCGGCACGGGGGCCGCGACTCCCTCGGCCACTTCGCGCTGCGCCGCGACAAGGCGGTCGTCTTCTCCCCCAGCGGCAAGGCGGCCGTCACCTACCGCGTCGTGTCCGGCGTGATGCTGGCCAGCGGCGACCCGATCGGGGACGTGGAGGCCTGGCCGGGCGCCATCGAACGCTTCATGGACGAGGCCCGCGCCCACTCCTGGACCCCCGCCGTCATGGGCTGCTCCGAGACCGGCGGCGAGGTGTGGACCCGGGAGACCGGCCTCGACGCCCTCGAACTGGGAGACGAGGCGGTGGTGGACGTGGCGGATTTCTCCCTCGCCGGCCGCGCGATGCGCAACGTGCGCCAGATGGTCAAGCGCATCGAGCGCGCCGGTTACGAGACCCGCGTACGGCGCGTGGCTGACCTCTCCGACGCCGAACTGGACCGCGTCCGCCGCGCCGCCGACGCCTGGCGCGGCACGGACACCGAGCGCGGCTTCTCGATGGCCCTGGGCCGCGTCGGCGATGCCTCCGACGGCGACTGCCTGATAGCGACCGCGCACAAGCCGGACGCCGAGCCCGGCGAGTACGGCGACCTCAAGGCGGTCCTCCACTTCGTCCCGTGGGGCACCGACGGCGTCTCCCTGGACCTCATGCGCCGCGACCGCGCGGCCGACCCCGGCATGAACGAGCTGCTGATCGTGGCCGCGCTCCAGGCCGCGCCGAGGCTGGGCATCGCCCGTGTCTCCCTGAACTTCGCCATGTTCCGCGCGGCGCTCGCGCGGGGCGAGAAGATCGGCGCGGGCCCGGTGCTCCGTGCGTGGCGCGGCCTGCTCGTCTTCCTCTCCCGCTGGTTCCAGATCGAGTCCCTGTACAAGTTCAACGCGAAGTTCCGCCCCCGCTGGGAGCCGCGCTTCGTGGTCTACCGCGCCTCCGCCGACCTCCCCCGCATCGGCTTCGCCGCCCTCCAGGCCGAGGGCTTCGTCACCCTCGCCCCACCGCTCCCCCGCGTCCTGCGCCGCCACACACCGGCACGCCGCCCTTGCGCGCACCGGGTGGCGGAGGGGGACGCGCGAGCGGCGTGAGCCACACGGCCGACGCCTGCCGGGCACCCGGCACGGGGTGGGTGACGCGGCCCGGCGTAGCGGGGTGCCGTGGGTTGCGCGGGTGGGGTGTCGCGGCCCGGCGCTACGGGGTGCCGCTGCGCCCACCCGTGCCGCCCCAGCGGCACGACTGCCCGCAGCTAGGCGGGAGGCGGCCCGCAGCTAGGGGCGGCAGGCGGCGGCCCGCAGCTGCGGGGGAACGGGCGGATAGCCGCGTACGGCGGGAAGGGGACGGGCCGGGGGGTGTCCGCCCGCAGCGGTTGGCGCGTCAACGCCTCCCACTTCTGTGGCCGACCGATTCCGCGCCGTTCCGAGGACGGACACCCCCCGGCCCGGCCCCGACCCACCCGACCACGCACCGCGCCACCCGCACCCCCACCCACCCCGCACAGGCCGCCGCAGGCACTCACCCGCTGGGCCTAGGGTGAACACATGAGCAAGCAGACCGCCCGCCGCCGCCACGACCTGGCGGGGCTGCCCGCATGGGACCGCTGCGCGGTCATGGGAGTCGTCAACGTGACCCCCGACTCCTTCTCCGACGGCGGCCGCTTCTTCGACACCACGGCCGCCATCAAGCACGGCCTCGACCTCGTCGCCGAGGGCGCCGACCTCGTGGACGTGGGCGGCGAGTCCACCCGCCCCGGCGCGACCCGCGTCGACGAGGACGAGGAGCTCAGGCGCGTGGTCCCCGTCGTCCGCGGCCTGGCCTCCGAGGGCGTGACGGTCTCCGTCGACACCATGCGCGCCTCCGTCGCCGAGCAGGCCCTAGCCGCCGGCGCCGCCCTGGTCAACGACGTCAGCGGCGGCCTCGCCGACCCCCGGATGATCCCGGTCGTCGCCGACTCCGGCGCCCCCTTCGTCGTCATGCACTGGCGCGGCCTCCTGGAGGCCGGCAACGTCAGGGGCGTGTACGACGACGTCGTCACCGAGGTCGTCGACGAGCTGCACGCGCGCGTGGAGGCCGTCCTGGAGGGCGGCATCGCCCCCGACCGCATCGTCGTCGACCCCGGCCTCGGCTTCTCCAAGGACGCCGAACACGACCTCGTCCTCCTCGCCCACCTCGACCGCCTCCTCGGCCTCGGCCACCCCCTCCTCGTCGCCGCCTCCCGCAAGCGCTTCCTCGGCCGCGTACTCTCCGGCCCCGGCACGCCCCCGCCCCCCGCGCGGGAGCGCGACGCGGCCACCGCCGCCGTCTCCGCCCTCGCGGCGCACGCCGGCGCGTGGGCGGTACGCGTCCACGAGGTCCGCGCCACCGCCGACGCGGTACGGGTCGCCCGCGCCGTCGAGGGCGCCCGCACCGCCGAGGGTGCCCGCACCGCCGACGGCGCCCGCGCGGCAGAAGGAGCCCGGTGAACGCACCGCACATCGACGTCGAACAGGTCGAGGCGGCCAACACCGCCTTCTACGAAGCGCTGGAGCAGGGCGACTTCGAGAAGGTGTCCCGGTTCTGGCTCGCCCCCTCCGACCTGGGCATCGACGAGTCGTACCACGACCCGGCCGACGCCGGCGTGGTCTCCTGCGTGCACCCCGGCTGGCCGGTACTCACCGGCCGCGGCGAGGTACTCCGCTCGTACGCCCTGATCATGGCGAACACGGACTACATCCAGTTCTTCCTGACCGACGTCCACGTCTCCGTCACCGGCGACACCGCCCTGGTGACCTGTACGGAGAACATCCTCAGCGGCGGCCCCGCCCCCGAGGGCGGCGACGAGCTGGGCCCGCTCGTCGGCCAGCTCGTGGTCGCCACCAACACGTACCGGCGCACACCCGCCGGCTGGAAGCTCTGGTCCCACCACGCCTCCCCCGTCATGGCCGAGTCCGAGGACGAGGAGGGCGAGGACACCCCTCCCTGACCGGCCCAGGGCACCTCCCCCGACCGGGCGAGGCCCCCCTCCCCGAACCGGGCGAGGCCCCCTCCCCGAACCGGTCCAGACCCCCCTCCCCGAACGGGAGGAACCAATAAGTGGTTGGAATCACGGACCGCCGGGTATGGGCGGCTACCAACCCGTGATCCACCGGCACCGCCGGGGAGAACGCCCGGTGAAACCTGCCGGTCTCCCCCGGCCCCCCACACCCCGTGGCCCGGCCCTGTCGGTGCTCACGGGTAGATTCGACTGTGGCCGTCGTACCGCCCGCACGCGGTACGGACCGGCCGAGACCGACGACTGCAGGAGTGATTCGCGTGGATCGTGTCGCGCTGCGCGGCCTGAAGGCCCGCGGGCACCACGGTGTGTTCCCCAAGGAGCGCGAGGACGGCCAGACCTTCCTCGTGGACATCGTCCTTGGCCTGGACACCCGGCCGGCCGCGGCCGACGACGACCTGGCGAAGACCGTGCACTACGGCATCGTGGCCGAGGAGGTCGTGGCCGTCGTGGAGGGCGAGCCCGTCAACCTCGTCGAGACGCTCGCCGAGCGCATCGCCCAGGTCTGTCTGAAGCACGAGGGGGTCGAGGAGGTCGAGGTCTGCGTCCACAAGCCGGACGCGCCGATCACCGTCCCCTTCGACGACGTGACCGTCACCATCATCCGGAGCCGTGTATGAGCACCTCGTTCACCGAGGGTCCCAGCGACCCGACCGTCCAGCCGGTGCCCGCCTCCGTCATCGAGCAGGTCGACGCGGCCGACGCCACCCTGTCCAACCCCAAGCGCGCCGTGATCGCCCTCGGCGCCAACCTCGGCAACCGCCTGGAGACCCTCCAGGGCGCCATCGACGCCCTGGAGGACACCCCGGGCGTGCGCGTCAAGGGCGTCTCGCCGGTGTACGAGACGGAGCCCTGGGGCGTCGCCCCGGACAGCCAGCCCTCGTACTTCAACGCGGTCGTGATCCTCAAGACCACCCTGCCCCCGTCCTCCCTCCTGGAGCGGGCGCACGCCGTCGAGGAAGCCTTCCACCGGGTCCGCGACGAGCGCTGGGGGCCGCGCACCCTCGACGTCGACATCGTCGCCTACGCCGACGTCGTCTCCGACGACCCGCAGCTCACCCTCCCCCACCCGCGCGCCCACGAACGCGCCTTCGTCCTCGCCCCCTGGCACGACGTGGAACCCGACGCCCAGCTGCCGGGTCACGGCCCGGTCGCCGCCCTCCTCGACTCCGTCACCCTGGACGGCGTCGCGACCCGCGCCGACCTGGAACTCCGGCTGCCCGAGTAGTCGTTAAGGTCGACAAGGTCAGGACGACCACGCAGGGGACCGAAGGGACACCGGGACACCGTGAAAGAGTTGCGCATCAGGGTGCTGGCCGGCGTGTTCGTCGTCGCGGGGATCCTGTCCTGGGCGGGCGCCCGCCTGTGGAACTCGGTGGGGAACCTCCCGAGCGTCCCCCTGGCCGCCCCCATCGTCCTCGCGCTGATCGCCGTGGTCCTGCTGGCCACGGCGCTCTCGCTGCGCGCCCGGCTGAAGGCCCAGCGCGAGCGCGTCCCCGGCGCCAAGGGCGTCGACCCGATGATGGCGGCGCGCGCGGTCGTCTTCGGCCAGGCCAGCGCCCTGGTGGCCGCCCTCGTCGCCGGTGTGTACGGCGGCATGTGCGTCTTCCTGCTGGAGCTGCTCGACGTCCCGCCGCGCCGGGACCAGGCCATCTACGCCGGCTTCTCGGTCCTGGCGGGCGTCGCCGTCATAGCGGCGGCGATCTTCCTGGAGCGCGTCTGCAAGCTCCCGGAGGACGAGGACGACGACCACCCGGGCACGGCGACACCGGCCTGACCTGACGCCCCACGCCCCTCGGCGACCGCCACCCGAAACCCTTCGGCGTCAGCGCGCCATGATCAGACTCATCGCCTCGTTGCGCGTGGCGACATCCCGCAGCTGCCCGCGCACCGCGGACGTGAGGGTCTTGGCGCCGGGCTTGCGGATACCGCGCATCGACATGCACATGTGCTCGCACTCCACGACGACGATCACGCCGCGCGGCTCCAGGATCTCCATCAGGGAGTCCGCGACCTGCGTGGTGAGACGTTCCTGCACCTGAGGGCGCCGGGCGTAGACGTCCACGAGACGGGCCAGCTTGGACAGTCCCGTGATCTTGCCGTTGGTGGCCGGAATGTAGCCCACGTGCGCCACGCCACGGAACGGCACGAGGTGGTGCTCGCAGGTCGAGAAGACCTCGATGTCCTTCACCAGGACCATCTCGTCGTGCCCGAGGTCGAACGTGGTCGTCAGCACGTCCCCCGGCTCCTGCCACAGCCCCGCGAATATCTCCCGGTACGCCCGCGCCACCCGCGCCGGCGTCTCCTTCAGGCCCTCGCGGTCCGGGTCCTCACCGACGGCGATCAGCAGTTCCCGTACGGCGTTCTCGGCCCGCTTCTCGTCGAACTCGCCGATCTGGCCCTCGCCGTCCAGCGTCACGGGGTCGGTCATCTGATGCCTCGTTCCTGATCCTGTACTGCGGTCGGCATACGGCAATGCCGCGCCCCCCAAGGCTAGAACCTGGGGGGCGCGGCATGCATTCCGGGCCTGGTGGGGCCGCCGGGAGTGGCCGGGTCAGCTCTCCGGGCGGTCCTCCGGGGTCCGTTCCGGAGCCGGGGCGGGCTCCGCCGTGGTGCTCTTGGCGGTGGAGATCGCCGCCGGGGCGCCGTTCGCTCCGTTCGTCAGTGCCAGCTCCTTGGGGGAGAGCACCGGCGGACGGGTCGAGGGCGTACGGCGGGAGGAACCGGTCCAGGCGGGCCGGGCCGGACGCTTGACGATCTGGGAGAAGATCTCGGCGATCTCCTCCTTGCCCAGCGTCTCCTTCTCCAGCAGCGCGAGGACGAGGTTGTCGAGGACGTCGCGGTTCTCGACCAGGATCTCCCAGGCCTCGTTGTGCGCCGTCTCGATGAGCTTCTTGACCTCTTCGTCGACCAGCGCGGCGACCTCTTCCGAGTAGTCGCGCTGGTGCGCCATCTCACGCCCGAGGAACGGCTCGGTGTTGTCGCCACCGAACTTGATCGCGCCCAGACGCTCGGTCATGCCGTACTGCGTGACCATCGCCCGAGCCAGGCCGGTGGCCTTCTCGATGTCGTTGGCGGCACCCGTCGTCGGGTCGTGGAAGACCAGTTCCTCGGCCGCGCGGCCGCCCAGCATGTAGGCGAGCTGGTCGAGCATCTCGTTGCGCGTGGTCGAGTACTTGTCCTCGTCCGGGAGCACCATCGTGTAACCGAGGGCCCGGCCTCTCGACAGGATGGTGATCTTGTGGACCGGGTCGGAGTTCGGCGAGGCCGCCGCGACCAGGGCGTGACCGCCCTCGTGGTACGCGGTGATCTTCTTCTCCTTGTCCGACATGATCCGGGTCCGCTTCTGCGGGCCCGCGACCACCCGGTCGATCGCCTCGTCCAGCATGTGGTTGTCGATCAGCTTCTGGTCGCTGCGGGCCGTCAGGAGGGCGGCCTCGTTCAGCACGTTGGCCAGATCGGCACCGGTCATGCCGGGCGTACGGCGGGCGACGGCCGACAGGTCGACGTCCGGAGCGACCGGCTTGCCCTTCTGGTGGACCTTGAGGATCTCCAGACGGCCCTGCATGTCCGGACGGTCGACGGCGATCTGCCGGTCGAAACGGCCGGGACGCAGCAGCGCCGGGTCGAGGATGTCGGGCCGGTTCGTGGCGGCGATGAGGATCACGCCGCCCTTCACGTCGAAGCCGTCCATCTCGACGAGCAGCTGGTTGAGGGTCTGCTCGCGCTCGTCGTGACCGCCGCCCAGGCCGGCGCCGCGGTGGCGGCCGACCGCGTCGATCTCGTCGACGAAGACGATCGCCGGAGCGTTCGCCTTGGCCTGCTCGAACAGGTCGCGCACCCGGGAGGCACCGACACCGACGAACATCTCGACGAAGTCGGAACCGGAGATCGAGTAGAACGGCACGCCCGCCTCGCCCGCGACGGCACGCGCGAGCAGGGTCTTGCCGGTGCCGGGCGGGCCGTACAGCAGCACGCCCTTGGGAATCTTGGCGCCGACGGCCTGGAACTTGGCCGGTTCCTGGAGGAACTCCTTGATCTCGTGGAGTTCCTCGACGGCCTCGTCCGAACCGGCGACGTCCGAGAACGTCGTCTTCGGGGTGTCCTTGGTGATGAGCTTCGCCTTGGACTTGCCGAAGTTCATGACGCGGGAGCCGCCGCCCTGCATCTGGTTCATCAGGAAGAGGAAGATGACCACGATGAGGACGAACGGGAGCAGGGTGATCAGCAGCCCGACGAACGGGTTCTGCTTGGACGGCGACACGGTGTAGCCGTCGGTGATCTGCTTGTCCTGGTACTTGTTCTGCAGGGTATTGGCGATGTCGACGCCCTGGTCGCCGATGTAGCTCGCCTGGATCTTCGAGCTGCCCTCGACCTTTTCGCCGTCCTTGAGCTGAACCTTGATGTTCTGCTCGTCGCCGGTGGTCAGCTTGGCCGACTCGACCCTGTTGTCGTTGATCGCCTGGACGACCTGGCCCGTGTCCACCGTCTTGTAGCCGCCGGACGAGCCGACGACCTGCATCAACACGACCACGGCAAGGACGGCCAGCACGATCCACATGACCGGCCCACGGAAGTATCGCTTCACGTCCATCCACACGGAGCGGTGCCGCCCCGTCCCTCCTGCCATAGTGAGTTTGATAAGACAGTTCTTCTGACGGTACCCCAGCCGGGCCGCGCTCAGCCGCACGGACCGCTGGCGTCCCGTCTGCATGCTCCAACGGCGCGGAGGCCTCCGGGGTTCCCGGCGGCCCCCCGAAACGCCGCGGAACCCGCTACAGGGCCGCCTCAGCCGCCGTAGACGTGGGGCGCGAGCGTACCGACGAACGGCAGGTTGCGGTACTTCTCGGCGTAGTCGAGGCCGTAGCCGACGACGAACTCGTTGGGAATGTCGAACCCGACCCACTCCACGTCGATGGCGACCTTCGCCGCGTCGGGCTTGCGCAGCAGCGTGCACACCTTCAGCGAGGCGGGCTCGCGCGAGCCCAGGTTGGAGATCAGCCAGGACAGGGTCAGGCCGGAGTCGATGATGTCCTCGACGATCAGGACGTGCTTGCCCTTGATGTCGGTGTCGAGGTCCTTGAGGATCCGCACCACGCCGGAGGACTGGGTGCCCGCGCCGTACGAGGACACCGCCATCCAGTCCATGGTGACGGGGGTGGACAGCGTGCGCGCGAGGTCGGCCATGACCATCACGGCGCCCTTGAGCACACCGACGATGAGCAGGTCCTTGCCCGCGTACTCCGCGTCGATCTTCGCGGCCAGCTCGGCCAGCTTCGCGTCGATCTCTTCCTTGGTGATGAGTACCTTCTCGAGGTCGGCACCCATGTCGTTCGCGTCCACCCGCATCACTTTCGGTCGTCCCACCGGCCACTCCGCACCGCCCCGGCGATCCGTGCGCGGATCGGTGGGAGGGTCCGGATTCAGCCTTGCCGAATCACCAGTCTGCCACCCTGGCGCTGGGCGACGACTTTGCCGGGCAGGTTGATGGCTCCCTGCCCGCGCCAGCCGGTGATCAGCCGGTCGACTTCCTCGATGTGGCGGGCGAACAGCGCGCCGGCCGGGGCACCGGCCTCGATGGCGGCGCGGCGCAGGATCCGGCGGCGTACGGCGGGCGGCAGGGCGTAGAGCTTCGCGCACTCCAGTACGCCGGTGGAGTCGCGGACGCCCGCCTCGGCCTGGCGGGCCCAGGTGTCGAGGGCGTCGGCGTCGTCCCGGGAGAGCTGCGCCGTACGGGCGAGGGCCTCCACGACGCCCTTGCCGAGGGCCTTCTCCAGGGCGGGCAGGCCCTCGTGCCGCAGCCGGGAGCGGGTGTAGGCCGGGTCGGCGTTGTGCGGGTCGTCCCAGACGGGCAGGGACTGGACCATGCAGGCCTTGCGCGCGGTCTGCCGGTCGACCTGGAGGAAGGGCCGCCGGTAACGGCCGCCGGCCCCCGAGACCGCGGCCATGCCCGACAGGGAGCGGATGCCGGAGCCGCGGGCAAGGCCCAGCAGGACGGTCTCGGCCTGGTCGTCGCGGGTGTGGCCGAGCAGGACGGCGGCGGCCCCGTGCCGGGCGGCGGCGGCGTCCAGGGCGGCGTAGCGTGCGTCGCGGGCGGCGGCCTCGGGGCCTCCCGCGCGGCCGACGGTCACGGCGGTGGCCTCGACGGGGTCCAGGCCGAGTTCGCGCAGGCGCAGCACGACCTCTTCGGCGCGCAGGTCGGAGCCGTTCTGCAGGCCGTGGTCGACGGTGACGCCGCCGGCGCGGATGCCGAGCCGGGGGGCCTCGAAGGCGAGGGCGGAGGCGAGCGCCATCGAGTCGGCGCCGCCGGAGCACGCCACGAGCACGAGGGGCGCCGTCGGGAGTCCGGGCGGGCGCTCGGGCGTGCGCTCGGCGGCCGTCGCGGCGTGGACGCCGGCCGTGGTGTTCAGTTCGGTGAGGATGTCGTGGAGGACGCGGCGGACCGCCAGGCGTATCGCCGCGACCGCAGGATGGGGACCCATGTCCGGTGCCCTTCATGAAGTTTTCGGGGGGTGAGGCCCGAGGTTCGGTCACGCAGAGTGTGTAGATGGTGACAGAAACGGGCCGTTCCCCGAGCATCGCACGCCTGTCGAGGGCCCACGGTCCCTCGGACGGGTGATTGGAGGGGCGTTCGACTGCCGTCGGCCGGATTCGTTTCACGCCCCCGCGGCGGGGCTCACGCCTCCGGCTTGCGGTGCACCCGCGCGATCCAGTCCGCCGGTTTGGCGATCTCCGACTTGGTGGGGAGGGTGTTGGGCGAGGTCCAGACCCGGTTGAAGCCGTCCATGCCGCACTCGTCGACCACCGCCCGTACGAAGCGCTCGCCGTCCCGGTACTGGCGGAGCTTGGCGTCCAGGCCGAGCAGCTTGCGCAGCGCCAGGTCCAGGCGGGAGGCGCCCTTGGCGCGGCGCTGCTGGAACTTCTCGCGGATCTCCCCGACGCTCGGCACGACCGACGGGCCGACGCCGTCCATCACGAAGTCGGCGTGGCCCTCCAGCAGGGACATGACGGCGGTGAGCCGGCCGAGGACCTCCCGCTGGGCCGGGGTCTGCACCAGCTCGACCAGCGACCGGCCGCCGTCGTCCTCCTCGCCCTCGGGGCGGCCCCCGGCGAGCGTCTGGGCGGCCTCGCGGACCCGCTCCAGCACGGTCATGGGGTCGACGTCGGTCTCGGCGAGGAACGACTGGATCTCGCCCTCCAGGTGGTCCCGGAGCCAGGGCACCGCCGTGAACTGGGTGCGGTGCGTCTCCTCGTGCAGGCACACCCACAGGCGGAAGTCGTGGGGGTCGACGTCGAGTTCGCGCTCCACGTGCACGATGTTCGGCGCGACGAGCAGCAGTCGCCCGCCGCCGTTCGCGCCGGCGGGCAGTTCGCGGGTGGCCGGGGCGAAGGTCTCGTACTGGCCGAGGACGCGGGAGGACAGGAACGACAGCAGCATGCCCAGCTCCACGCCGGTCACCTTGCCGCCGACGGCGCCGAGGACCGCGTTGCCCGCGCCGTTGCCGCGCCGCTCCTGCATCTTCTCCAGGAGGGGCTTGAGGATCTCCCGGAACCCGGCGACGTTCGCCCGGACCCAGCCGGGGCGGTCGACGACGAGGACGGGGGTGTCGTGGATCTCCTCGGTGGCCATGCGGGTGAAGCCCCGGACGTGCTCCTCGGAGACCTTGGCGTGGCGGCGGAGCTCCGCGACGACGGCCCTGGCCTCGTCGCGGCTCACCTCGGGGCCCGGCCGTACGAGCCGGGTCGCGGTCGCCACCGCGAGATTCCAGTCGACCATGCCGGAAGATGCGCCGATGCTCGTCATTCCTCAACGGTACGTGAGCGCCGCCACCGGGGGCAGGCCGTGGCGGGCGGCGGGGTGGGGCCGGGGGGTGGCGGGGAGCTACGACGCCAGGGTCGTCGCCGCCCGGTCCAGGGCCGTCTGGGCCGCCCACGCGTCCGTCGTGTCCGAGGTGAGGAAGGCGAAGCCCAGGAGGCGGCCCTCGGCGGTGACCGTCGTGCCGGCGAGGGTGTTGACGCCCGTCAGGGTGCCCGTCTTGGCGCGGACGAGGCCGGCCGCGCCGTCCGCGTACCGGCCGGCCAGCGTGCCGGTGAAGCCGGCCACGGGCAGGCCGGTGAGGGCCGGGCGCAGCTCGGGGCGGGCCGGGTCGGCGGCCTTGGCGAGCAGGGCGGCGAGGAGGCCGGCGGTGATCCGGTCGGTGCGGTCCAGGCCGCTGCCGTCGTGGAAGCGGGCGCCGCGCACGGGCAGGCCCAGTTGCTTCAGGCGGGCGGCGACGGCCCGGGAGACCCCGTCGAAGGAGGCGGGTTCGCCGGACGCCAGGGCGGTGTGGCGGGCCAGGGCCTCGGCGAGGTCGTTGTCGCTGTGGGTCAGCATCCGCTCGACCAGCGCCGACACCGGGGGCGAGGAGACGGTGGCGAGGGTGTCGGCCCGGTCCGTGGCCTTGGAGGGGCCGGGGGCCGACGCGGTGACGCCGTGCTCCTCGAGGAACCCGGCGAAGGCGCGGGCGGCGTCGGCGGCCGGGTCGGGCACGCGGGTCACGGGACCGCTGGTGGAGTCGTCGGTACGCGCCTCGTCGGCCATCAGGGCGGTGACCGGCGCGAGGTTCTCGTTGACCCCGATCGGGTGCATTTCCGTACCGGCGTAGAGCGAGGTGTCGTACGAGAGCGTCACCCGGCGCACCTTCCGCTCCTCCAGGGCGTCGGCGGTCCTCGCGGCGAGGGTGCGCAGGCTCGCGAGGCCCCGGGCGTCCTCGCGCGCGGTGAGCGTGGGGTCGCCGCCGCCGACCAGGACGAGTTCGCCGGTGTCGGCCTCCAGGGCGGTGCGGGTGGTGAGGCGGTGGTCGGGGCCGAGGGCGGTGAGCGCGGCGACGGCGGTGGCGATCTTGGTGGTGGAGGCGGGTGTGAGGGGCGCGTCGGCGTCCAGGCCGTACAGGCGCTCGCCGGTGGTGAGGTCGACGACGGCCGCCGCGCGGCGGGCGCCGAGCGCCGGGTCATCCAGGAGCGGGCCCAGGACGTCCGCCAAGGTCTCGCCGCCCGGCGCCGCCTCGGCGCCGTCCGGCGCGGAGGCGCCGCCGAGGCCGGCCAGGACGGAGGCGGCGCTCGGCGCGGGGCGGGGCGATCCGGGGGCCGTACCGGAGCCGCCGGGTCCGCGGCCGTGATCTGCGCCACCCGTGCGCTCCAGGGCGACGGCCCGGTCCCGCTCGGCCGTACGCTGACCCGTGGAGTCCCAGGGACCGGCGGCGGTCACCACACCGGCGGCCAGTGCCAGTCCGGCCGTGGCGGCACCGGCGGTGTAGTGCCAGGTCTTCGGCCTCGTGACCCGGGTGAGCTGCGGCGCCGTGGCCCGTGCGAACCGCGCGAGGCGTGGTGCGGCGGCCCGCCCGGCACGTGCGAGACGCGGACGGACGGCGGCCGCGGCCCGCGCCACACGCGGTCCCGCGGCCCGCCAAGGCCTCAGCTCTGGCACTACCACCAGCCCCTTTCGCGATCACACACCTGCGTGAGGGACACTTAACCACCAGAACTATGTGCTGATCATGGAGGAGCGTCCGGTGGAGTTCGACGTCACGATCGAGATCCCGAAGGGTTCGCGGAACAAGTACGAGGTGGACCACGAGACCGGTCGTATCCGCCTGGACCGCCGCCTGTTCACCTCGACCGCCTACCCGACCGACTACGGCTTCGTCGAGAACACCCTCGGCGAGGACGGCGACCCGCTGGACGCGCTGGTCATCCTGGACGAGCCGACCTTCCCGGGCTGCCTGATCCGCTGCCGCGCGATCGGCATGTTCCGGATGACGGACGAGGCCGGCGGCGACGACAAGCTGCTGTGCGTGCCGTCGACCGACCCGCGTGTGGAGCACCTGCGTGACATCCACCACGTCTCGGAGTTCGACCGCCTGGAGATCCAGCACTTCTTCGAGGTCTACAAGGACCTGGAGCCCGGCAAGTCCGTCGAGGGCGCCAACTGGGTGGGCCGCCAGGACGCCGAGATCGAGATCGAGCGCTCCTACAAGCGCTTCAAGGAGCAGGGCGGCCACTGAGCCCGCATCCTGAGCCCCCTTTCGTGAACGAACCGCACGCGGGCGCGTGCGGTTCGTTCACGTTTGCCCGCGCATACTGAGGGCTACAAGGGGGTGTGTCGTACGAGGTCCCAGGGAGCGTTGCGCAGGTGACGGAGGCGGAAGACCGCAAGCCGCAGTCGGACGAGGCGCGCAGTGCCTTCCGGCCGCCCAGTGGGGTCGCCGGGTCGCTCGACGGCGAGTCCTCGACGACGTCGGAGTTCGAGATCCCGCAGGGGCTGGCCGTGCCGCGGCACACCCCCACGGAGTCCGAGACGACCTCGGAGTTCGCGCTGCCCGAGGGGCTGGACGTGCCCCCGGCCGCACCGGCGGAGTCCGAGGGGTCGGCGTTCAGCACACCCAGCACGTACAGCGCGTGGACCGCGCCGACCGCCTTCACGCCGGCGAGCGGCGTCCCGCTGGTGAGCCTGACCAAGGACGTGCCCTGGCAGGACCGGATGCGCGCGATGCTGCGCATGCCGGTCGCCGAGCGGCCCGCGCCCGAGACGCCGCAGCGGCACGACGACGAGACCGGCCCCGCCGTGCCGCGCGTGCTCGACCTGACGCTGCGTATCGGAGAGCTGCTGCTGGCGGGCGGTGAGGGCGCCGAGGACGTGGAGGCGGCCATGTTCGCCGTCTGCCGCTCCTACGGCCTGGACCGTTGCGAACCGAACGTCACGTTCACCCTGCTGTCGATCTCGCACCAGCCGTCCCTGGTCGAGGACCCGGTGACGGCGTCGCGGACGGTACGCCGCCGGGGCACCGACTACACCCGGCTCGCGGCCGTCTTCCAGCTGGTGGACGACCTCAGCGACCCGGAGACGCACATCTCCCTGGAGGAGGCATACCGGCGCCTCGCGGAGATCCGGCGCAACCGGCACCCGTACCCCACCTGGGTGCTGACCACGGCGAGCGGTCTGCTGGCGGGCGCGGCCTCCCTGCTCGTCGGCGGTGACGTGATCGTGTTCTTCGCCGCCCTGTTCGGCGCGATGCTCGGCGACCGGCTGGCGTGGCTGTGCGCGGGGCGCGGGCTGCCGGAGTTCTACCAGTTCGCGGTGGCCGCGATGCCGCCGGCCGCGATCGGCATCGCGCTGACGCTGACGCACGTCGACGTGAAGGCGTCCGCGGTCATCACCGGTGGGCTGTTCGCGCTGCTGCCGGGGCGGGCGCTGGTCGCGGGGGTGCAGGACGGGCTGACCGGCTTCTACATCACCGCCGCCGCGCGCCTGCTGGAGGTCATGTACTTCTTCGTCAGCATCGTCGGCGGGGTGCTGATCGTGCTGTACTTCGGCGTCCAGCTGGGCGCCAAGCTCAACCCGGACGCGGCGCTGGGTTCGGGCGACGATCCGGTCGTGCAGATCTTCGCCTCGATGCTCCTGTCGCTGGCCTTCGCGGTCCTGCTCCAGCAGGAACGATCCACCGTGCTGGCGGTGACCCTGAACGGCGGCGTCGCCTGGTGCGTGTACGGCGCCATGCACTACGTCGGCGACATCTCACCGGTGGCCTCCACGGCCGCGGCGGCGGGCCTGGTGGGCCTGTTCGGGCAGCTGATGTCCCGGTACCGGTTCGCGTCGGCGCTGCCCTACACGACCGCCGCGATCGGGCCGCTGCTGCCCGGTTCGGCGACGTACTTCGGACTGCTGGCGATCGCGCAGAGCGAGGTCGACGCGGGGCTGCTGTCGCTGTCCAAGGCCGTGGCGCTCGCGATGGCCATCGCCATCGGGGTGAACCTCGGCGGGGAGATCTCGCGGCTGTTCCTGAAGGTGCCGGGCGCGGCGAGTGCGGCGGGACGCCGGGCGGCGAAGCGGACGCGGGGGTTCTAGGACCCCCGCCCCCCTCCGAGCCGGGTCTCAGCGCCCCTGGTTGTAGGGGTACTGCTGCCCGCCCTGCTGGTCGCCGTAGGGCTGCCGGCCGTGGCCCTGCGGGTACGGCTGCGCGTACGGCTGCTGCCCGCCGTAGGGCTGCTCCTGGCCGTAGGGCTGGTCGCCACCGTAGCCCTGGTCGCCGTAGCCCTGGTTGCCGTAGCTCTGGCCGTACTGCTGGGGGTGCTGCGGCTCCGGGTCCACGCGGCGGAGCTGGGTCGTCGCATCGTCCATGACCGGGTACGCGGGCTGCGGCTGGTACTGCTGAGGCTGCTGGTACTGCTGGTGCTGCTGCATCGGCGTCGGCTGCGGGCCGGCCGCGGCGGCGGCCTTCTTCTTCTTGCGCTCGCGCAGGTACTCGACGGCGATCGGGACGACCGAGACGACGACGATCAGGACCAGGATGGGCTCGACGTTGGTGCGGATGAACTCGATCTGTCCGAGCCAGTAGCCCGCGAGGGTGACGCCCGAGCCCCAGGCCACACCGCCGATGACGTTGTACGTGAGGAACGTGCGGTACTTCATGCGGCCGGCGCCGGCCACGATGGGGGCGAAGGTGCGCACGATGGGCACGAAGCGGGCCAGGACGATCGCCTTGGGCCCGTACTTCTCCATGAACTCGTGGGCCTTCTCCAGGTTCTCCTGTTTGAAGAGCTTGGAGTTCGGCCGGTTGAAGAGCTTGGGACCGAGGAACTTGCCGATCATGTAACCGACTTGGTCGCCGATGACGGCGGCCAGCACGATCAGGCCGCACACCAGCCACAGCGGCTCGCTGATGTACTCGCCCTCGGCGACGAAGAGGCCCGCGGTGAACAGCAGCGAGTCGCCGGGCAGGAACGCGAAGAGACCGGACTCGGCGAAGACGATGAGCAGGATGCCGGGCAGGGCGAAGGTCTCGATCAGATAGTCCGGGCTGAGCCACTCGGGGCCGAGCGCAAGCGTGGTCACGGGATTGTGGCTCCTGCTGCTGGGGGAGGCGGGCTGGGACTGGCTGCCCAAACGTATCAACGCAGCCGTCGGGTTCCAGGTTCCACCGGTCTCCTCGGGGTGCAC
Source organism: Streptomyces sp. BK79 (assembly GCF_044142145.1). Classification (NCBI taxonomy): domain Bacteria; kingdom Bacillati; phylum Actinomycetota; class Actinomycetes; order Kitasatosporales; family Streptomycetaceae; genus Streptomyces; species Streptomyces sp. BK79. The sequence continues at coordinate 192,902 of NZ_JBHVOC010000009.1, read as the reverse complement.
CGTGGGTCCGCCCGGGGAAGCCTGAGAACCATGGGAATCGAAGAATACGGCGGCGGACAGGGCCCCGGGCCCGAGGTGCTCGTCGTGACCACGAACGACCTGCCGGGTCACCGCGTGCAGGAGGTGCTCGGGGAGGTCTTCGGACTGACCGTGCGCTCCCGGCACCTGGGGAGCCAGATCGGCGCCGGGCTGAAGTCGATGGTCGGCGGTGAGCTGCGCGGGCTCACCAAGACGCTGGTGGAGACCCGCAACGAGGCGATGGAGCGGCTGGTCGAGCAGGCACGCGCGCGGGGGGCCAACGCGGTGCTGGCGTTCCGCTTCGACGTGACGTCGGCGGCGGACGTGGGCACCGAGGTGTGCGCGTACGGGACGGCGGTGATCGTGGCCCGGGAGTGAGACCCGGGCCACGGCCACCGCTCAGGGGGTGTGGCGGACGGCGTTGGCGAGGATCGCGTCGCGCATGTAGGCGGCGAGGCCCGGCCTGGCGGCGTCGATGTTTCGCGTGAAACGTTCGTCGGAGACGTACATCTCGCCCAGACAGGTGTGCATCTCGTACCCGCAGTCGTAGTGGTTGCGGGCGATCCCCTGCCGGTGGTCCTCGGCGGCGTCCATGGCCGCCTCGGAGCCGGCGGGCTCACCGGCGTCCATCAGGGCGACGAAGCGCCGGGTGAGCTCGTCGGCCTCGTCCTGGATGCGCTGCCAGTCCTCCTTGGTGTACGAGGCGGTCTTCTGCCGCGACTGGCGGTAGGCGTCGGTGTCGCCCCAGCGTTCCCGCACCTCCTCCTCGTACTGGTCGGGGTCGAAGTCGCCGAAGACCTCGAACTTCTCCTCGGGCGTGAGGTTGATGCCCATGCTGCGTGCCTCCATGGCGTGCTCCACGGCCGCCGCCATCTTCTCCAGCCTCTCGATCCGGGCGGTCAGCAGTTCGTGCTGGCGGCGCAGGTGCGCGCGCGGTTCCGCGGCCGGGTCGTCGAGCAGGACGGCGACCTCGTCGAGCGGGAAGCCCAGCTCCCGGTAGAACAGGATCTGCTGCAGCCGGTCGAGGTCGGCGTCGTTGTAGCGCCGGTGGCCCGCGTGGCTGCGCTCGCCGGGTACGAGCAGGCCGATGTCGTCGTAGTGGTGCAGGGTGCGCACCGTCACTCCGGCGAAGCCGGCGACCTGTCCCACGGAGTAGCTCACTTCCGCTCCCTTCTGTGACGCCCTCCACGCTGCCGCCTCACGTGACGTGAGGTGCAAGCCCGGGTGCGGGGCCCGGTGCCCGGACCTACCGTCGACTCCATGCCATTGCATCAGGGCCCCCCGTCTCAGGGCCCCCCGTCTCAGGGCCCCCACGCGTCCCACGTCGACGACCGTGACCGGCGCCGGCTCGCCGTGAACCCCTTCCACGGCGCGACCAACCCGCTCGGCGGCATGACCGAGGCGCCCCCGGCCCACCGGCTGCCCGACTCCCCGCTGCCCCCGGAGACGGCGTACCGGCTGGTCCACGACGAGCTGATGCTGGACGGCAACGCGCGCCTCAACCTGGCCACCTTCGTCACCACCTGGATGGAGCCGCAGGCCGGGGTGCTGATGAGCGAGTGCCGGGACAAGAACATGATCGACAAGGACGAGTACCCGCACACCGCCGAGCTGGAGCGGCGCTGCGTGGCGATGCTCGCCGACCTGTGGCACGCGCCCGACCCGTCGGCGGTGGTGGGCTGCTCGACGACCGGTTCCAGCGAGGCGTGCATGCTGGCCGGCATGGCGCTGAAGCGGCGCTGGGCGCTGCGCAACGCGGACCGGTACCCGGCGAAGGACGTGCGGCCCAACCTGGTGATGGGCGTGAACGTCCAGGTCTGCTGGGAGAAGTTCTGCAACTTCTGGGAGGTGGAGGCCCGGCAGGTGCCGATGGAGGGCGACCGCTTCCACCTGGACCCGCAGGCCGCCGCCGGGCTGTGCGACGAGAACACCATCGGCGTCGTCGGCATCCTCGGCTCCACCTTCGACGGGTCCTACGAGCCGGTCGCCGACCTGTGCGCCGCCCTGGACGCCCTCCAGGAGCGCACCGGCCTCGACGTCCCGGTGCACGTCGACGGCGCCTCGGGCGGCATGGTCGCGCCCTTCCTCGACGAGGACCTGGTGTGGGACTTCCGGCTGCCGAGGGTCGCCTCGATCAACACCTCGGGGCACAAGTACGGCCTCGTCTACCCCGGCGTCGGCTGGGCGCTGTGGCGGGACGCGGCCGCGCTGCCCGAGGAGCTGGTCTTCCGGGTCAACTACCTGGGCGGCGACATGCCCACGTTCGCGCTGAACTTCTCCCGGCCGGGCGCGCAGGTGGTCGCGCAGTACTACACCTTCCTGCGGCTGGGCCGCGACGGCTACCGCGCGGTGCAGCAGGCGTCGCGGGACATCGCCCGGGGGCTCGCCGAGCGGGTGGCGGCGCTCGGCGACTTCCGGCTGCTGACGCGCGGCGACCAGCTGCCCGTCTTCGCCTTCACGACGGCCGACGACGTGCGCGCGTACGACGTGTTCGACGTGTCCCGGCGGCTGCGGGAGGGCGGCTGGCTGGTGCCCGCGTACACCTTCCCGCCGCACCGGGAGGACCTGTCGGTGCTGCGCGTGGTGTGCCGCAACGGCTTCTCGGCGGACATGGCGGACCTGCTGCTGGAGGATCTGGAGCGGCTGCTGCCCGAGCTGCGCCGGCAGCCGCGCCCCCTGACCCGGGACAAGGGGGCGGCCACCGGGTTCCACCACTAGCGGGTCAGCGGCTGAGCCGCGCGAACCTCCGTACCGCCAGCGGGAAGAACACCGCGAGGAGGGCCAGCGGCCAGGCCACCGCCGCCCACACGTGGCCGCTCTCGCCGCCGGGGCCGCCGAACAGGTCGCGTACGGCCGTGGCGGTCTGGGACATCGGGTTCCACTGGACGACCGTGCCCAGCCAGTGGGGCATGGAGCCGGGCGTGGCGAAGGCGTTGGAGAGGAAGCCGACCGGCCAGACCAGGATCTGCACCGCCGTCACCAGCTCCGGCTTCCCGGCCACCAGGGCCAGGTGGATGCCGATCCACAGCATCGCGAAGCGGAAGAGGAGCAGCAGGCCGACGGCGCCCAGGAAGGCGCCGGGGCCGCCGTGCGTCCGCCAGCCGAGCGCGTACCCGACGGCGATCAGCACGGCGAGGCCGAGCACCGACTGGAGCATGTCGGCGGCCGACCGGCCCACCAGCACCGCGCCGTTGGTCATCGGCAGGGAGCGGAAGCGGTCGACGACGCCCTTGTCGAGGTCCCGGGTGACGGCGACCATGGTGCCCTCCAGGCCGAAGGCCATGGTGAGGGCCAGCATCCCGGGGATGAGGTAGTCGACGTAGTCGCCGCTGACGCCCCGGCCGCCGCCGACCAGGTAGCCGAACATCAGCAGCATCATCACCGGGAAGACCAGGTTGACGACCACCGCGACGGGCTGCCGCGCCCAGCGGGCCAGTTCGCGCCGGGTCATGGTCCAGGAGTCGGTCAGGGCGTACGTCGCGGGTGTCACGGTGCCCGTGCTCACACGGCCTCCTTCGTGCGGTCGGTGAGGTGCAGGAACACCTCGTCGAGGGTCGGCCGGCGCAGCGCCACGTCCTCCGCCTGGAGCCCGGCCTCCTCCAGCGCCCGTACGACGCCGGAGAGGGCCGCCATGCGGTCGGTGACCGGGGCGCTGAGCAGCCGTCGGTCGGGGTCGACGCGGACGCCGGTGAGCGGCAGCAGGGCCAGCGCGGCGCCCAGTTGGCCGGCGTCGCGCAGGACGACGTCGACGCGGTCGCCGCCGATGGCGCTCTTCAGCTCGTCCGCCGTGCCGTCGGCCACGACCCGGCCGGCGTCGACGACCGAGATGCGGTCGGCGAGCTGGTCGGCCTCCTCCAGGTACTGGGTGGTGAGCAGGACCGTCGTGCCGCCGCCGACCAGGGAGCGGACCGAGTTCCACACCTCCGCGCGGCCGCGCGGGTCGAGGCCGGTGGTCGGTTCGTCCAGGAAGAGCACCTCCGGTTCGGTGATCAGGGACGCGGCGAGGTCGAGGCGGCGCCGCATGCCGCCGCTGTAGGCGCTGACCGGCTTGCGTCCGGTGTCGGCGAGGTCGAAGCGCGCGAGGAGTTCGTCGGCACGCGCGCGGGCCCGCCGGGCGCCCAGGTGGTGCAGGCGGCCGAACAGCTCCAGGTTCTGCCGGCCGCCGAGTTCCTCGTCGAGCGCCGCGTGCTGGCCGAGCAGGCCGATGCGCAGGCGCACGGCGTACGCCTCGGTGACGACGTCGTGACCGGCCACCTCGACCCGGCCCGCGTCGGGGCGCAGCAGGGTGGACAGGATGCGGACCAGGGTCGTCTTGCCCGCGCCGTTCGGACCCAGGACGCCGTGCACCGTGCCCCGGGCGACCGTGAGATCGAGTCCGTCCAGCGCGTTCTTGTCGCCGTACCTCTTGCGTGCCCCGTCGACGGTGATCGCCGCTTCGGTCACTGCCACTCCCTCGATTAGTCAAACTTGACTACCAGCCCGTGAGCGTATGCCCGCCCATCGGCTTAGTCAAACTTGATTAGTCGCGGTCTCCCGGATGCCGCTCTCCCGTCGAGAACGGGTTCTCCTCCCCCTCGCCGAGGACGCCGACGAACGGCTCGCCCTCACCGGCGAAGGTGTACGCGCCACCGCGGATGCGGTCGATGAGCGCGCGGGTCCACTCGGCGCCGGTGTCGGCGGAGTGCACCCAGAGGTTCATGATCTCGCCGATGTGGCCGAGCTGCTCGGGGCCCTCCTCGGGCGTGTAGTACTCGGTGACGGACCTGCGCCACTTCTGGATGGCCCCGACCCGCTCCTCCAGCAGCGCCAGCACCTCGTCGCGTTCGAGGTCGACCATCAGACCGAGCCCGGCGGAGAGCACGTCCGGCTTCTGGTCGTAGGCGGTCAGCGACTCCCTGAGCAAGGAGAAGTACACGTCGACGCCCTGCTCGGTGATCTCGTACTCGGTGCGCGGCGGGCCGCCGGCGGTCGAGGGGGCGATCTCGTGCGCGTGCAGCAGGCCCTGCTTGGCCATCTGCTTCAGCGCGTGGTAGATCGAGCCGGGCTTGGCGTTGGACCACTCGTGCGCGCCCCAGTACTCCAGATCGTTGCGCACCTGGTAGCCGTGGGCCCGCCCGTGCTGGCGGACCGCGCCGAGCACCAGGAGTCGGATCACTGACATGAGGTCCAGATTAGGGGGCCGCCACCGCGGCCCGGGCGCCGCACCCGCGGGTGGCCGGCCCGGCGCCCGGTGCCGGGATCAGAACGGGAACCCGCTGCGGCCGTGCTGCACCGAGATCCACTTCTGGGTCGTGAAGGCGTCCAGCATGGTGTCGCCGTTCAGGCGGCCGATGCCGGAGTGCTTCTCACCGCCGAAGGGCACGATCGGCTCGTCGTGCACGGTCCCGTCGTTCACGTGGAACATCCCGGTGTCGATCCGCTTGGCGAAGTTCACGCCGCGCTCGACGTCCCCGGTGTGCACGGCGCCGCTCAGGCCGTACGGGGTGTCGTTGACCAGGCGCACGGCCTCCTCCTCGCCGTCGAAGGGGACGAGGAAGGCGACCGGGCCGAAGACCTCCTGCCGCAGCAGGGCGGAGTCGGCGGGCAGACCGGTCAGGACCGAGGGCTCGACGACGTTGTCCGTGGTCGTGCCGCGCACCAGGGCCGTCGCACCCTCGGCGAGCGCCTGCTCGACCACGCCGGACAGCGCGTCCGCCTGCGAGGAGTTGATCACCGGGCCGATGACGGTGGACGGGTCGCTCGGGTCGCCGGTCTTGAGGGTCTTCACCTTGGCGACGAACTTCTCGGTGAACTCGTCGGCCACCGCGCGGTCGACCAGGACGCGGTTGGCGGCCATGCAGACCTGGCCCTGGTGGACGAAGCGGCTGAAGACGGCGGCGTCGACCGCGTAGTCCACGTCGGCGTCGTCGAGGACCACCAGGGCGCTGTTGCCGCCCAGTTCGAGGACCGAGCGCTTGAAGTGCGCGGCGCACACGGTGGCGACGTGGCGGCCGACCTTGTCCGAGCCGGTGAAGGAGATCACCTTGGGGACCGGGTGCTCCAGGAAGGCGTCGCCGATCTCCGCGATGTCGGTGACGACCACGTTCAGCAGGCCGCCCGGCAGTCCGGCGTCCTCGAAGAGCTTCGCGACCAGGGTGCCGCCGACGACCGGCGTGTTCTGGTGCGGCTTGAGGACGACGCCGTTGCCGAGGGCGAGGGCCGGGGCGACCGACTTCAGCGAGAGGAGGAAGGGGAAGTTGAAGGGGCTGATGACGCCCACGACACCGACCGGCACCCGGTAGACGCGGTTCTCCTTGCCGTCGACCGGGGACGGGATGATCCGCCCCTCGGGCGCCAGCGACAGGTGCACCGCCTCACGCAGGAACTCCTTGGCGAGGTGCAGCTCGAAGGCGGCCTTCAGGCGGGTGCCGCCCAGCTCGGCGACGATCGCCTCGCTGATCTCCGCCTCACGCTCCTCGACGAGGCGCAGCACCGCCTCGAACACCGCGCGGCGGGCGTACGGGTTCGTCGCCGCCCACTGCTTCTGCGCGCGCTCGGCGGCCCGGTAGGCGGCGTCGACCTCGTCGACGGTGGCTATCGTGATCGACGCCAGCTTCTCGTTGTCGTACGGGTTGAAGTCGATGATGTCCCAGGAGCCGGTGCCCGGACGCCACTCGCCGTCGATGTACTGCTGGGCGAGGTCGGTGAAGTACGACGACATGTGATCCCTCAATCCCCTAGCTGCCGCAGCCGCCGCGAGCGAGCCGCCTGACTGCGCGTCATCGTACTGATGTTTAAGGGAAGTTGGAGAGATCCCCGAGGGCCCCCGAGGGCCCCGGAGGCGGCTCAGGAGAGCTGGAGGAGCCCCCGCAGGAGGTCCCGGCTCTCGTCCGGCCCCGGGCTGTCCTGCTGGAGCTCCTTGAGCGCCGTCTCGTACTGGGTGACGTCCTCGGACTTGTCCAGGTACAGCGCGCTGGTGAGCTGCTCCAGGTACACGACGTCCGACAGGTCGGACTCGGGGAAGCTGAGGATCGTGAACGCGCCACTTTCGCCGGAGTGCCCGCCGAAGCCGAACGGCATCACCTGGAGCCGCACGTTGGGCCGCTCGGACATCTCGATCAGGTGCTGGAGCTGTCCGCGCATCACCGCGCGGTCCCCGTACGGGCGGCGCAGCGCGGCCTCGTCGAGGACGATGTGGAACTCGGGGGCGTTCTCGGCGACGAGGTGCTTCTGGCGCTCCAGGCGCAGCGCCACCCGCCGCTCCACGTCCGCCTCGCCGGCGCCCTTCATGCCGCGCCGGACGACCGCGCGGGCGTACTCCTCGGTCTGCAGCAGGCCGTGCACGAACTGCACTTCGTAGACCCGGATCAGCGAGGCCGCTCCCTCCAGGCCCACATAGGTGGGGAACCAGTGGGGCAGCACGTCGGAGTAACTGTGCCACCAGCCCGCGACGTTGGCCTCCTTGGCCAGGGAGAGCAGGGAGTCGCGCTCCTGCTCGTCCGTGATGCCGTACAGCGTCAGCAGGTCCTCGACGTCCCGCGTCTTGAAGCTCACCCGGCCCAGCTCCATCCGGCTGATCTTCGACTCGGAGGCGCGGATCGAATAGCCCGCCGCCTCCCGCGTGATCCCCCGCGTCTCACGCAGTCGCCTGAGTTGTGATCCGAGCAGCATGCGCCGCACCACCGATCCGGGCTCTCCCGCGCTCACGTTCGCCAGCCTCCCCAACCGTCTTCAGGGGCCGAAGTCTGCCACTAAAACACTCCGAGCAGTACTCGTCCGGTTACGGAAACGGAATCGAGCCAAAGGAATCGCACAGGACCACCCCCACAACGGACGGAAACCGGTCGTCGCCGGAGATGAAGGAGGGGCGAAGATGACGGAAAAATTGACCAACAAGCGGTACGGGCAGGTCCATTTCGGTCACGTGCACGTGCATCTGCCCTTGCATCTGCGGTACGCATCCGAAACCATGGTCCCGCACCACCGCGCCGCATCGCTACGACCGCGAATTCCCGGGAGTGCCTCGCATGGGGACGAATGGATCGACCATGCTCGAGCCGTTACGGCAGGGCCTTCCGCCACTCGACCCCGCGGCCGTCTCCAACGCCGCCTCCTGCGCCCTCCCGCCGCGCTTCGAAGCGGTGCGCGAGGCCCGGGGGTTCACCCGGAGAACGCTCGACGGCTGGGACATAGGCGACCGTTTCGACGACGTCTGCCTGGTGGTCTCCGAACTCGTCACCAACGCCCTGCGGCACGCGCTGCCGGCCGCCACCCTCCGGCAGGCCGAGCACAACGGCCCCGTGCGGCTGCACCTGATGCGCTGGACCGAGCGGCTGGTGTGCGCGGTGCGCGACCCCAGTCACGACAGCCCGGTGGCCCGCGAGGCGGACGACTTCTCGGCGGAGTCGGGCCGCGGCCTGTTCCTCGTCGACTCCTTCAGCGACAGCTGGGGCTGGCACCCGCTGGCCGGCACGCTCGACGGCAAGGTCGTCTGGGCGCTGTTCCGGCTCCCGCAGCCCGGGGCCGCCCGGAGCGGGCCGGCGAATGACGGGGACCACCGGCCTCGGCCGTGACGGGGGCCGTGGCGCCCCTGCGTGCCGCGGATCTACGCGTGTCAGTCCGGCCGCCCCCAGCCGCCCCCGGCCGGCGCGCGGTCAGCTCGCGACGAGGTGGTCGAACTCGCCGTCCTTGACGCCCAGCAGCATGGCCTCGATCTCGGCGCGGGTGTAGACGAGCGCGGGCCCGTCGGGGAAGCGGGAGTTGCGCACCGCCACCGCGCCGTCGGGCAGCCTCGCGAACTCCACGCAGGAGCCCTGCGAATTGCTGTGCCGGCTCTTCTGCCAGGCCACGTCGTGCAACTGCGTGGCGGTCATGCCGTTGTACACGCCGGACGCGGCGTCAGCGGCGTACACGTCGTACACGTCGTGGTCCACAGGTCGCTCCCCGGTGGTGCACTGGCTGATGTGGCCATTGATGCATGGTCAACTGATCCGGATCATAACCCTGTTCACGTGCGGATGCATGAGCAAATGCACGTGCACGCGCAGTGGCCCCGCGGTTACAGCCTTGACGGCCGCTTTACCCGAAAGCCCTTGCTCTCTTGGACGCCGGGTCCGCCGGAGACGTTCCCCCGTATGCCCGCGGATTCGTCAAACATGCAACGACATGCGACGACACCGGGGGCCCGCTCCGGTCGAGCGGGCCCCCGGTGTGACGTCGGCGTGCCGCCCGCGCGGGGCGCGGGCCGGCGCCTTCAGCGCGCCGCGTACGGCAGCAGAGCCATCTCGCGCGCGTTCTTCACCGCCCTGGCCAGCTGCCGCTGCTGCTGGGACGTCACGCGGGTGACGCGGCGGCTGCGGATCTTGCCGCGGTCGGAGATGAACTTCCGCAACAGGTCGGTGTCCTTGTAGTCGATGTACGTCACTCCGGCCTGGTCCAGCGGGTTGGGGCGCTGCCGGGCGGGCCGGCGGTCGCTCTTGCGGGGCATGGGGTGTCAGACCTCCAGGAAGGCGTCGAAGGCGGACGGCAGCCGCTGCCAGGCGGCCCGCCCGGCGGCGTACTCGTCGTCGGTCAGCAGGCAGGACTCCAGGAGCCGTTCCAGGCCGTCGCGGTCGAGGCCGGGGGACGTGAAGACCAGGTGCTGGCAGCGGTCGCCGTGCTCGGGGTGCCAGTCCAGCGCGGCGGCGGCGCGGCGCACGGGCGGGACCATCTCCCACGCGGCGTCGGGCAGCGACGCGAGCCAGGGCCCCGCGCTCTCCACGCACAGGGCACCGCCGGCGGCGTCCCAGTGCAGCAGCGTGTCCGCCTTGTCGGCGAGCCAGAACCGGCCCCGGCTGCGGGCGGCGGCGCAGGTCAGGTCCTCCAGCGCCGCGTACAGCCGCTCCGGGTGGAAGGGGCGGCGGCGGTGCCACACGAGGGTGGCGACACCGTGCGCGTCGGCCTCGGCGGGGAGCAGGGCGCACGCCGGGTGCTGGGCGGCGGCCGCGGCCTCCACGTCGAAGCCGGCGAGGGCGGCCCGGGCCAGCTCCGAACGCGCGGGGGCGGGCTCGGGGGCGGCTTCGGGGGTGGCTTCGGGGGCGGACGAAGGTCCGGTCGGGCGCCCGGGGGTGGGTGGTGCGCCCGGGTCCACGTGGCCGAGCGGGACCCGGCGGGCCGTCGGGTGCAGCTGGGCCAGCAGCTCGCGGTCCTCGTCGTCGGCCTCCGGGGAGCCGGGCAGCGACTCGGCCAGGGCGAGGACGGGGGCGTACTCCAGCTGCCGCGCGAAGGTGTCGGCGACGGTGCGCTGGTCGGTGGCCGCCGCGGCGAGGCCGCCCTCGGCGAGGTCGTCGCCGTTGCCCAGGTACGGCAGCACCAGGGCCGGGTCCACGGCGGTGATCACGCCGGTGACGGTGAAGCCGCCGGCGGTCACCACCTCGGCCATCGCCTTGGGCTCGACGGAGTCCCACAGCTCGACGACCGCGAGGGGCGTGCCCCCGGCGTCCGCGAGCCGCCGCAGCTCGGGGACGAGGTCCTCGCGCAGGGCGCAGCAGGCGCAGTCGTTCACCAAGGGGGCCTCACCGGCGGAGAGGACGCCGGTGGCGTCCCGGACGGTCCGTACGACCGTGCCCGCGGCGGCCGTCGCCAAGTCGTGGTGGAGGACGACGCTGCCGGGCACGTCGGCCAGCAGCCGCGCCACGGTCGCGCGGCGGGCGTCGGCGTGCAGCCCGCCGACGATCACCACGGGGAGGGCGGGGAGGTCGGGGCGGCTCATGCGCCGTCCCGCTTCCCGTACCGCCGCTCGAAGCGCTCCACGCGGCCCGCCGTGTCCAGGACGCGGGCGGTGCCGGTGTAGAAGGGGTGGCTGACGTTCGAGATCTCGACGTCGACGACCGGGTAGGTGTTGCCGTCCTCCCATTCGATCGTGCGCTCACCGGTCATGGTCGAGCGGGTGAGGAAGGCGTAGTCCGCGGCGCGGTCGCGGAAGACGACCGGGCGGTACTCGGGGTGGATTCCCTTGCGCACGGCGGCTCAGCGCTCCTCTCGGAAGTCGACGTGGCGGCCGGCGACGGGGTCGTACTTGCGCAGGGTCAGCCGGTCCGGGTCGTTGCGGCGGTTCTTGCGGGTGACGTAGGTGAAGCCGGTCCCGGCGGTGGACCGGAGTTTGATGACCGGGCGGAGTTCGTTGAGTGCCATGCTGGTATCTTACTGAAAATGAATTCCATTAACAGCTAGGACCTCCCGGTCCGGAAGAGAGGTACGTCACCGTGTCCGCCCACTGCATGCTGACCGGCGCCCGGCCCGGCTTCGGCAACCGCATCTCCCACTCCCACCGGCGGACCTCCCGCCGCTTCGACCCCAACATCCAGACCAAGCGCTACTGGCTCCCGAGCGAGGCCCGCCACGTACGGCTGCGGCTGAGCACGAAGGGGATCAGGACGGTCGACACGATCGGCGTCGAGGCGGCCGTGGCGCGCATCCGCGCGCGCGGGGTGAAGGTCTGAGACGGCCGAACGGCCGGAGAACCACAGGCCTGTCGGAGAACCACAGAGCTGTCGGAGAACTGAAGGGCTGAGGAGACGATGGCGAAGAAGAGCAAGATCGCGAAGAACGAGCAGCGGCGGGAGACCGTCGCCCGGTACGCCGCGCGCCGGGCCGAGCTGAAGGAGATCGTCCGCCGGCCCTCCTCGACGGAGGCCGAACGGCTCGCCGCCCAGCGGGAACTGCGCCGGCAGCCCCGCGACGCGAGCCCCACGCGCGTCCGCAACCGCGACCAGGTCGACGGGCGCCCGCGCGGCTACTTCCGCGCCTTCGGCCTGTCCCGGGTGAACCTGCGCGGGCAGGCACACGCCGGACATCTGCCGGGGGTTCGCAAGTCCTCCTGGTAGCTTGCGGCTGTCTTGGGCCGAACCGGCCGTCCGGCTACTGCTTGGAGCTTCCGGTGACACTGGTGACTGCGGAGAGTACGGCGAGCACGACGCGCACGGCGACCGCCGAAGGGCGCGAAGGAAGCGAACGACGCGCACGACGCGGGCTCGTGCCGCGGGGACGGGGTGCGCGCGGGCGGTGGGCGGCGCGACGGGCCGTGCGGGCCGCCGCCGTGACCGTCGGACTGGCCGGCGCGCTGGCGCTGACCGCGTGCACCGACGGCGGCGACTCCGACGACGGCTCGGGCGGCGGCAACGGCGGGAGCACCGGGGGCGGCACGTCCTCGGCCGCGCCCAGCGCGTCGGCGAGCGCCGGCACGGACGGCGGCACGGGCGGTTCGCCGTCCTCCGGTGAGCTGGAGGGCAGTTGGCTGGCCACCACCGACGGCCAGGCCGTCGCGCTGATGGTCACCGGTGACAAGGCCGCCCTGTTCGCCACGGGCGGGACCGTGTGCAGCGGCACTGCCGAAGAGGACGCCGGCACCCGTACGCTCCGCCTGAAGTGCACCGACGGCAGCGACGACCGGGCGACCGGCACCGTGGAGTCGGTCTCCGGGACGTCGCTCAAGGTGACGTGGCAGGGCGGCCTCGGCGAGGAGACGTACACCAAGTCCGAGGGCGGATCGCTGCCGCCCGGACTCCCGACGGCCGGCCTCGGCTCCTGAACCACTCCCGGAGGAACTCTCCCGTGCGCACCACCAGCCCCGCTCGCCCCGCCCGACCCGCTCGCTCCGCCCGACCCGCCACCGTCACCGCCGCCGCTGCCGTCGCCCTGGCCGCGGCGCTCCTCCTGACCGCCTGCGACGACGGCGGCGGCAGCAGCGGGAGCGGCAGCGGCGGCAACAACAGCAACGCCAGCGGCAGCGGCAGCACCGACGACCGTGGTGGCGGCGCCTGCCGCGTCGGGGAGATGGAGGTGGGCGTCGAGCCGAGCCCGGCCCCCGCCGCAGGGGACACGGGCACCGTCTCCGTGACCCTCGCCAACCCCGGCCCGGCGTGCGCGCTCGACGGTTACCCCGCCGTCACCCTGACCGCCGGCGGCACCGCGGCGGAGGTCCCCGCGGACGAGGCGGCCACGGCACCGCGCCTGACCCTCGCCGAAGGGGGAACGGCGTCCTTCACCCTCACGTACGTCCGCGGTGAGGCCGACGGCGCCGCCGGCCTCGCCGTGCGGTCGGCGGAGTTCGCCCTGCCCGGCGACACCGCCACCCACCGCTTCCCCTGGTCGTACGGCGACGTGGCCACGACGCAGGACGGCACGCCGGACGCCACCGTGGGCCCGTTCCTGCGCACCGGGGACTGAGCGGGGACGCGGGGGCCGAGCGGGACGGCGAGGGCCGAGCAGGGGCGGCAGGGGCTGAGCAGGGCCGCGACCGGGGCCTATCCCAGGAGCCGTCGGCGGTCCACCCGGGCGTGGTCGGCCGCGCGGGTGCCCTCGTTCCAGCCCGCGGCGTCGGCGGCGCCGCGCAGGCGGGTCGTCGTCGTACGCGGGAACAGGTCCTCCAGGCGTTCGGTGACCGCGACCTCGCGGGAGGCCAGCACCGGCAGGAGGTCCACGCCCGCCGCCGGGCCGGTGCCGGCGGTCGTCCCGGCGGTGGCCGCCTCGGCCGCCGCCCGGAGCCGGGTGCCCGCGCGGTGGGCGTAGGCGGCGAGGAACGACTGACGGAAGGACTTGGTCCGCTTGCGCCCGCCGGCGCGCTGCGCGGCCTCCGCCTTCGTCATGGCGGTCTCGGCCTGCACCAGCAGCGAGGTGTAGAGGAGTTCGACCGCCTCCAGGTCGGCCTCGAAGCCGACGACGGTGGAGAAGCCGAGGGGTTCGTTCCACACGGCCCGGCAGTGGTTCGCGTCCGCCACCGCGTCCAGCAGCACCGCCTTGGCCTGCTCGTACGGCTGCTCCACCCCGATCCGGCAGGCCCCCGGGACGTCGGGCGAGGCCGCGTGGGCCGACAGCAGCGCCGCGTCGACGCTGTGCCGGGCCATCAGCTCCTGCGCCTTGGCGCTGAGCGCCTCCGCCTCCTGCGGGTACCCGGTCGCCTCGGCCTTGGCGAGCAGCGCGCGGATGCGGGCGAGGGCGCGCGACTGAGGCCGGGCCTCCCGGCGCGACGCCTCCCCCGGCGCCCCCGGCCGGCCCGGCTCACTCCCGTCCAGGGGCTCCAGCACGGGCAGGCGCAGCAGCAGGCGGTACAGCTCCAGTACGGCCGTGGCGTGCGTGAAGCGGTCGGTGCGGGGCGGCGCCTGGTCCGGTACGCCGTCGAGCTGCGCCGCCCAGCGGGGGCCGCGCGGGCGGTCGTGCGGTGCCTGGGCCCGGATCAGCGCCGCCACCAGCCGGACGTGCACGTCGTCCAGCTCGCGCCGGACGATCCGTACGAGGTCGGCGGGCTGCCAGCCGCGCCGCCAGGCCGTGGCCACGAACTCCTCACCGCGCCGGGCCAGCTCGGCGTCCGCCGACGGATCGGCCGCGAGCAGGGAGGCCGCGGTGTCGAGGGCGTCGTCCTCGGCGTCGTACAGGGCGGTCTCGAAGGCACGGGCGACGGTGCTGGGCGTACTCACCCGGCGATGGTGCCACGGCCGGCCGGGCCGTCCTGCCGTACCTGGCGGTGGGGGCCTTCCGGGCTCGACCCCAAGGTGAGGCGCCCGGGCGTCAACCACTGTCAACTACTGGTTGACAGTGCGGTAGAGGCAACCTACGGTTGACACATGACGACGAACCCGCGCATCACGTCATCCGTACGCCTCGACGAACTCATCACCGCGATCAAGAAGGTGCACGCGGAGCCCCTCGAGCAGCTCCAGGACGCCGTCCTCGCCGGCGAGCACCTCGGTGAGGTGGCCGATCACCTCATCGGTCACTTCGTGGACCAGGCGCGGCGCTCGGGCGCCTCCTGGACGGACATCGGCAGGAGCATGGGCGTCACCCGGCAGGCGGCGCAGAAGCGCTTCGTGCCGAAGGAGTCCGCCGCGCTCGATCCGAACGAGGGCTTCAACCGGTACACGCCGCGCGCCCGCAACGTGGTGATGGCCGCGCACAACGAGGCGCAGGCCGCCCATCACGCCGAGGGCCTGCCCGAGCACCTCGTGCTCGGTCTGCTCGCCGAACCGGACGGCCTCGCCGCCAAGGCCGTCGCCGACCAGGGTGTCACCCTCGACGCGGTCCGCGCGGCGGCCACCGCGGCACTCCCGCCGGCCGTCGAGGAGGCCCCGGACCTGGTGCCGTACGGTCCGGCGGCCAAGAAGGTCCTGGAGCTCACCTTCCGCGAGGCCCTCCGCCTCGGCCACAACTACATCGGCACCGAGCACCTCCTGCTCGCCCTGCTGGAGCACGAGAACGGCGAGGGTGTCCTCAGCGGCCTCGGCATCACCAAGGCGCGGACCGAGGAGTGGATCACCAAGGTGCTCTCGCAGCTCCAGGTCCAGCGGCCGGAAGGCGGCGAGGACGGGAGCGGGGACGGGGACGGGGACGGGGACGGGGACGGGGGTGAGAACGAGGGCTGAGCCCGCGCCGGGGGCCGCTCGCAGGCGCGGGCTCGATCGCGGTCGCGGTCGCGGAGCTGTCGCGGGGCCGTCGCGGGGCTGTCGCGGGTCGTCGCGGAGCTGTCGCCGGGCCGGACCGCAGGCCGTTGTCAGACCCGCCTGCGACACTCGCGACATGGCCGACCGGTGGGCACTCGCCGTGGCCGAGGACGGTGGCGTGGAGGTCGCCCCCCTCGGCCCCGACGGCCTGCCCGCCGGACCGGTGCGGCGCGAGGCCGACCTCGCCGGCGCCGTGCGGAGCCGGCCGGACGTCGCGCGCTGGGTGTGGCGCTCCACCGCCGAGATCGCGCCCCGGCTGCTCGCGGCGGGGGTCCGCGTGGAGCGGTGCTACGACGTGGAGGCCGCCGAGACCCTCCTGCTCGGCCACGAGGGGCGGTACGGACAGCCGCGCTCGGCGGCGGCCGCCCTGGCCCGGCTGCGCGGCGGGCCCGTCCCGCCCGACCCGCCGCAGCGCTCCGCCGAGCCGGGCGCGCAGACCCCGCTGTTCGAACCCCAGGGCGCCCACCCGCCCCTGGACGACCTCCTCGCCGTCTACGCCGAGCAGCAGCGCCGGCACGACCGGTCCGCGCACCCCGACCGGATGCGGCTGCTGACGGCCGCCGAGTCGGCGGGGATGCTGGTCGCCGCCGAGATGAACCGCGCCGGGCTGCCCTGGCGGGCCGACGTGCACCGCGCGGTGCTCCACGGCCTCCTCGGCGAGCGGTACGCGGGCGGGGGCGAGCCGCGCCGCCTGGCCGAGCTGGCGGAGGAGGTGTCGGCGGCGTTCGGGCGCCGGGTCCGGCCGGACCTGCCCGCCGACGTGGTGAAGGCGTTCGCGCAGGCCGGGATCAAGGTCGGCTCCACCCGCCGGTGGGAGCTCGAGTCCGTCGACCACCCGGCCGTGAAACCGCTGATCGAGTACAAGAAGCTGTACCGCGTCTGGGTCGCCCACGGCTGGTCCTGGCTCCAGGACTGGGTGCGCGACGGGCGGTTCCGCCCGGAGTTCCTGGCCGGCGGCACCGTCACCGGCCGCTGGGTGACCAACGGCGGGGGCGGGTTGCAGATCCCCAAGGTGATCCGGCGGGCCGTCGTCGCCGACCCGGGCTGGCGGCTGGTCGTCGCCGACGCCGACCAGATGGAGCCGCGCGTCCTGGCCGCGATCTCCCGCGACCCCGGCCTGATGGAGGTGGCCGGCCGCGAGAGCGACCTCTACCAGTCCGTCTCCGACCGCGCCTTCTCCGGCGACCGCGACCAGGCCAAGCTCGCCGTGCTCGGCGCGGTCTACGGCCAGACCTCCGGCGACGGCCTGAAGAACCTCGCCGCGCTCAGACGCCGCTTCCCCCGGGCGGTCGCGTACGTCGACGAGGCGGCCCGCGCGGGCGAGGAGGGGCGGCTGGTGCGGACCTGGCTGGGCCGCACCTGCCCGCCGGCGGCCGGCGCGGCCGACGGTGCCGAGGAGGCGGGCCTTCCGCAGGAGGACCCCGCCGACCCGCGGGACCGGGCACAGGAGGGCCAGGCGCAGGAGTGGGTGCCCGGCTACGCCTCCGGCAACACCCGCGCGCGGGGCCGCTTCGCCCGTAACTTCGTCGTCCAGGGCAGCGCCGCCGACTGGGCCCTGCTGCTGCTCGCCGCGCTGCGGCGGGCCTGCGCGGGCATGGCGGCCGAGCTGGTCTTCTTCCAGCACGACGAGGTGATCGTGCACTGTCCGGCCGAGGAGGCCGAGGACGTCGTCGCGGCGATCCGCCGGGCGGCCGAGCTGGCGGGAGAGCTGACGTTCGGGCGGACGCCGGTGCGGTTCCCGTTCACGACGGCGGTGGTGGAGTGCTACGCGGACGCCAAATGACCGGCCCTCACCGACCGGGGGCGCCGTGCCCGGGGTCGTCGGCCAGCAGCTCCCGCAACTCCCCCGCCACCGCCCTCGCGTCCGTCGCGTCGAGCGCGGCCAGCGCCGTCCGCCACTGCCCGTACGCCTCGTCGTCCCGGCCCCGCTCCCGCAGCAGGAGCCCGTACTGGTGGCGGACGAGGCCCCCGGTGTAGCGGTCGGCGCGGGCGTCGGCGCGGCCGAGCAGCTCGGCGCACTCGTCCAGGGCCCGTTCGGTACGGCCCAGCAGGCGCAGGGCGCGGACCAGGCCGAGCCGGGTCTGGGACTCGCCGTGCCAGTCGCCGTGCCCGCCCAGGATGCGCAGGCTCTGCTCGAAGTGCTCGGCGGCGGCCGCCGGTTCGCCGAGCGTGAGGTGCGCGTAGCCGATGTTGCAGTGCGCCGAGTGCTGCACGATCACGTTGCCGATCTCGTCCCCGATGGCCAGCGAACGCCGGTGCTGCTCGATCGCGGCGCGCGGGTCGGTGTGCTCGTGGAGGTTGCCGAGATGCTGATGGGTGACCGCCTCACCCCACGGGTCGTTCAACCGCTTCGAGTACGCGAGGCTCTGGCGCAGCGCCTCGGCCGACTCGTCGTGCCGGCCGAGCTTTTCGAGGAGCAGGCCGCTGTTGTTGAGGCAGCGACGGATCCGGGTGACCGTCCCGAGCCGCCGCCACAGCGCGAGCGAGCGCTCGTTGAGCGCGAGCGCCTCACCGTGCCGTCCGGTCAGGAAGTGCAGGCCCGCGAGGTCGCCCAGCGCGTACGCCTCGGCGGCCGTGTCCCCGTGGCGCCGCGCGAGACGGAGGGCCACCCGGCCCAGCACCTCCATCTCGGCCACCCGGCCGCTGCGCTGGGCGCAGGGGAAGAGGAGGCGGGCGAGGGAGGCGAGATCCCCGGCGCCCCCGGCCTCTCCGGCCTCCCCGGCCTCCCCGGCCTCCCCGGCCTCTCCGGCCTCTCCGGCCTCCCCGGCGTCGCGGACCTCCCCGGCGTCGCGGCCGTAGCGCTCGGCGAGGGCGATCACGTTCCCCAGCTCCAGGTCGAGCCAGGAGAAGGCGTCCTCGGGCCGGTCGAAGGGGGCGACCGAGGCGACCTCCGCCTCGTGCCCGGACGGCTGCGCGGCCGTGGGGCGGCGACGGTCGTCCTGGTCGATGCCGGGTTCGACGATCGCGGTGAGGACGCGCTCGGCGACGGCGGCGTACCAGCGCAGGGCGGTACCGACCGTGGCCCGCGTACCGTCGGCGTCGCCGCGTGCGATCTCCCGGGCGAACTCGCGCACCAGGTCGTGCGGGGCGTAACGGCCGTACGCGGTCTCGTCCAGCAGGGCCACGTCCACGAGACGGTCGAGCGCGGCCTCGGCGCGCCGCTCGTCGGTGGCGAGGAGACGGGCCAGCAGCGGAGCCCCGTACGCGGGCAGGTCGAGGGCGCCGATACGGCGGAGCGCGAGGGCCGCGTCCCGGTCGGCCTCGCGGTCGGACGCGGCGAGCGCGTCGTGGGCGACCGCGAGGGAACGGCGCACGCTCAGGTCGTCGTACTCCAGGTGGTTCAGCCGCCCTCCGGTCGCGGCCAGTTGACCGGCGAGCACGTCGGGGGTGAGGGCACGGCGCGCGGCGAGGCGGGCGGCGACGACCCGCAGAGCCAGGGGGAGGCGCCCGGTCAGCTCGACGAGGGGGTGCTCGGCGTCCAGCCCGCCGAGGGGCCCGGGAGAGTCGGCGGGGTCGGCGGGAGCGCCGGGTTCCGCCCGCCCGGAGGCCGTGCGCAGCAGCGCGGCACTCTCCGCGGCGGACAGGGGCGCGAGCCGGAAGCGGTGGGCGCCGTCCAGTGCGGTGAGCGGCGACCGACTGGTGACGATCACCGCGCAGCCGGGGCCCGCCGGCAGCAGGGGGCGTATCTGCGCGGCGCTTCCGGCGTCGTCCAGCAGCATGAGCGTGCGGGTCGGCGCGAGCAGCGAGCGCAGCAACGCGGCCGCCGCGTCGGGCCGCTCGGGGACGAGCCGGGGATCGGCACCGAGGTCGCGGAGCAGCGCGGTGAGGGCCTGCTCCGAGGTCAGCGGGGACATGCCGGGGGTGGCGCCGTGCAGGTTGAGGTAGAGCTGCCCGTCGGGGAAACGTTCCTTCAACGTATGGGCGACCTGGAGCGCGAGCGCGCTCTTGCCGACACCGGCCATGCCGCTGACGACGGCGACGCGGGGATGCGAGCCGGGCGCGAGGGCACGGACCAGCTCGCCCCTCAGGTCCGCGCGCCCGATGAAGTACGGGGGTGAGGGCGGCAGTTGCGCCGGCGGCGGCGGACTGACCTCGGACACCTCGGGCACCTCGGACACCGGAACGGGGCCTACGGGCACCCCACCGCCACCGGCCGCCCGCGGGACGCAGCCGTCCCGCTCCACACGCGCCTCCGGCAGCACCCCCACATGCGCCTCCCGCAACACCTCCACATGCGCCTCCCGCACGGCGGGGCCGGGCTCGATGCCCAGCTCCTCGGTGAGCCGGGCACGCAGATCCCGGTGGACGGCCAGCGCCTCGGCCCGCCGTCCGGTGCGGTGCAGGGCCAGCATCAGCTGTCGGTGGTACGCCTCCCGCAGCGGATGCTCGGCGGCGAGTGCCGCCAGCTCCGGTACGAGGCTCTCCAGCCGCGCGCCGCCCACGGCCAGTTCGGCGTCGTAGCACCACTCGGTGAGCAGCAGCCGCGTCTCCCGCAGCCGCCGGACGAACGCGTACCCGCCCACCTCGGCCGGCAGCCCGGCCAGCGGCACCCCCCGCCACAGCGCCGACGCCGCCGAGCCCGCGCGCACGACCCGCGTCCAGTCCCCCACGGCGTGCGCGGCACGCGCCTCGCTCGCAAGGGCCTCGAAGACGTGGACGTCCAGCTCTCCCTCCCCGACCCGCAGGAGGTATCCGGCCGGCACGGTGCGCAGTCGGCCGGGTTCGCCGATCAGCCGTCGCAGCCGGGTCACGTGATTGTGCAGCGAGGCCTGCGCGGACGCCGGCGGGGAGGCCCCCCACAGCGCGTCCTTGAGCGACTCGACGGACACGGCCCGCCCCGCCTCCAGCAGCAGCGCGGCGAGCAGGGCACGGGCCTTGGGACTGGCGACGGGAATCGGGGCGGGGACGGAGACGGGCACGCGGGCGGCCATGGGACCGGAATCCGCGGCGGCCGCCGGAGCCCGGACGGGCACGGCACCGGCGCCGTAGAGGACCGGAGGTCCCAGCAGCCCGAACCGCAGGCGGTCACGTTCCACGCCGCCCTACCACCTTCCGCACGGCGGTCCTCCGCCGGTCCGCCTCGGCCCTCTGCGTCACGGCGATCCGCTCGCCAACGGAGAACCGTTGGCCACATGTTAGCGATTCGTTGGCAAGATCTGATGTGATCACATCATCGGATCCGGCCCGGGGGTGCGCGCGTACGACGCGTTGCTCGGGGGAGTGTCGCCGCCGCGCCGGGTCCGGGGACGCATGAGGGCCCCGGTCGTCAGAGGTGAGCGACCGGGGCTCTCGTCCGGCCCGCCGCCCGGGCCTCCGTGTCCACGGCCCTCTCAGATGACGGGCGGCCGTCCCAGCCGCGTCAGCCGCCCCACCGTGCGCCAGCGCATCGGCCGCCGCTCCCCCGCCGGCTTGCGCAGTCCCTCCACGAACCCGCCGAACCACGCCCGCAGCCCGCCGAGCGACCGGTTGCGCGCGAGCGTGAGCAGCATCCACACACCGAGGTGGACGGGGATGAGCGGCAGCGGCAGCCGGCGCCGGGCGAGCCACACCCGGTTACGGGCGTTGACCCGGAAGTAGATGGCGTGCCGCGCGGGCGAGGTCTTCGGGTGCTGGAGCAGCAGCTCGGGCGCGTAGAGGATGCGCCACCCGGCGTCGGCCGCGCGCCAGGCCAGGTCGGTCTCCTCGTGCGCGAAGAAGAACTCGGCGGGCCAGTCGCCGACCTCGTCGAGCATCGCCTGCCGCAGCGCGTGCCCGCCGCCGAGGAACCCGGTGACGTAACCGCCCCGCAGTGGATCGGAGGCACCGACCCGGGGGACGTGCCGCTGCTGCGTCTCCCCGTGCTCGTCGGCGATGCGGAAGCCGACGATGCCGAGCCGGTCGTCGGCGGCGAACAGCTCCCCCACCCGTCGCAGTACGTCGGTGTCGACGAGGAGCCCGTCGTCGTCCAGCTCCACGACCACGTCGGTGTCGCCGAACTCCCGCAGCCGCGCGAGCGCCACGTTCCGTCCGCCGGGGCAGCCCAGGTTCTCGTCGACCTCGATGGACGTGACCTCACCGGGCAGCGACAGCCGCGCGGCGAACTCGGGCAGCGGACAGCCGTTGCCGACGATCACGATCCGGGCGGGCGGAACGTCCTGCTTGGCCACGGACTCCAGCAGGGCGTCGACCTCGGCGGGCCGGTTCCCCATGGTCACCACCGCGACGGCGATCCTCGGCGCACCCGTGTCCTCGCCCATGCCCTCACCTCGTCCCCGGCCGACAACGTGTCCGCGATGCTAGCCGTTCACACCCCGGATCAACGGCGTACGCCGGCCCGTGACCCGCCGATTCGCCACACCGGCCGCGCCACCGCGCACCACGGCCCCTGGTACGGGAGAACGCGGGAAACGGTTCAGAAACGGCAAAACCCCAGACCGGAACATCTCCGGCCTGGGGTTTCAGCTGAGCCGCCTTCGGGATTCGAACCCGAGACCTACGCATTACGAGTGCGTTGCTCTGGCCATCTGAGCTAAGGCGGCGTGTGCTGTGCACCATGGTGCGATCAGCGACGTCGGTAAGTCTACACAGTTTCCGGGGGTGCCTCGTACCCGCCCCGGAGGCCGGGGCTCCGGGGCGGGCGGGGAGGTCGCCGGGCGGTCGCCGGGGTGGTTACGAGCAGCGTTTTCCGTCCTGCGGGGCGGTGCCGCGCAGCAGGTAGGTGTTGATCGCGGAGTCGATGCAGGTGCTGCCGCGGCCGTAGGCGGTGTGGCCGTCGCCCTCGTAGGTGAGGAGGCGGCCGGAGGAGAGCTGGCCGGCCAGGGCCTCGGCCCAGCGGTACGGGGTGGCCGGGTCGCGGGTGGTGCCGACCACGACGATCGGGGTGGCGCCGGCGGCCTCGATGCGGTGCGGCTCGCCCGTGGGCGCGACCGGCCAGTACGCGCAGTTCAGTGAGGACCAGGCGAGGCCCTCGCCGAAGACCGGGGACGCCTTCTCGAACTCGGGCAGCGCGTCGCGCACCTCGTCCGGGGAGGAGAAGGCCGCGGGGAGGTCGAGGCAGTTCACGGCGGCGTTGGCGAACATCAGGTTGCTGTAGCCGCCGTCGGCGTCGCGCTCGTAGTAGCTGTCCGAGAGGACCAGCAGACCGGCGCCGTCGTTCTCCTTCATCGCCGAGGTCAGGGACTCGCGCAGCTGCTGCCAGGCACCCTCGTCGTACATCGCCGCGATCACGCCGGTGGTGGCCAGGGACTCGGTGAGCTCGCGGCCGTCGGCGTCACCGGCGGGGATCGGCTCGGCGTCCAGGTCGTCGAAGAAGGCCTTGAGGTTCTTGCCGACCTGGGCAGGGGTGGTGCCCTTGCCGCCGAGGGGGCAGTCGGGCTGCCGGACGCAGTCCTTCGCGAACGACTGGAACGCCGTCTCGAAGCCCGCCGTCTGCTCCAGGTTCAGCCGGCGGGCGGGCAGGGACGGGTCCATCGCGCCGTCCAGGACCAGGCGGCCCGCCCGGTCCGGGAACAGGCCGGCGTACGTCGCCCCCAGGAACGTGCCGTACGAAGCGCCCACATAGGTCAGCTTCTCGTCGCCGAGCACCGCCCGCAGGATGTCCATGTCCCGGGCCGCCTCGACGGTCGACACGTGCCGCAGCAGCTTCGGCGCGTCCGCTCCGCAGCCCTCGGCGAACTCCTTGTACGCGTCGACCAGCTCGCCCGACTCGCCCTCGTCGTCCGGGGTGACGTCCGTCTGCGTGTACGCGTCCATCTCGCGGCCGTCGAGGCACTCCACGGGCTCACTGCGGGCCACGCCCCGCGGGTCCACAGCCACCATGTCGTACCGGGCGCGGACCTCCTTCGGGTAGCCGATGCCCGCGTACTGCTGGAGGTACCCGACGGCCGAGCCGCCCGGTCCGCCCGGGTTCACCAGCAGCGAGCCGAGCCGCTTGCCCGGGCCGGTGGCCTTCTTGCGGGCCACCGCGAGCCGGACGTCCCCCTCGGTCGGCTTCGTGTAGTCGAGCGGGGCCTTCATGGTGGCGCACTGGAAGCCGGGGACACCGCAGTCGCGCCAGCTCAGCCTCTGCCCGTAGTACGGCGCCAGCTCGGACGGCGTGGCTCGGGGCAGCGCGGCCAGCGAGGCCTTCGCCGCCTCCGTCGAGCCTGCCACCTCGGCCGCCGCCGAACCGGCGGAGGTCGACGCGCCCCCGGCCGAGCACGCGGTGACGAGCAGCGCGGCGGCCAGGAGCGTGGCTCCGGTGCGGATCCGGCCGCTGCGGGTCCTTCGGGTCCTGCGGTGAGTGCGCCTTGTGTGCATTCAGCGAGCGTAACTCTCCGCGACGACATCGATGCGGTACGTGCTCGCCGTGCCACGGACGAGTTACGTGGTCAACCGGGACGGACGGCGGGTCGCCCGGACACCCGGTGAGTCGCGGGGGCTGAGTCAGCCCGCTCTGAGCGCCATCGTCATCGCCTCCACCGCGAGCAGCGGCGGCACGTTGCGGTCGAGGGCCTCCCCGCAGGCGGCGATCGCCTCGATGCGGCGGAGGGTGGACTCGGGGGAGCTGCCGCGGGCGAGCCGGTCCAGGGCGTCCTCGGCGTCGCCGTTGGCGATCGCCACGCGGGAGCCGAGCTGGAGCGCGAGGACGTCGCGGTAGAAGGCGGTGAGGTCGGCCAGGGCGAGGTCGAGGCTGTCACGCTGCGTACGCGTCTTGCGGCGCTTCTGCTTCTCCTCCAGCTCCTTCATGACGCCCGCCGTACCGCGCGGCATCCGGCCGCCCTGGGCCGCGCCCAGCGCCGCCTTCAGCTCGTCCGTCTCCTTGGTGTCCATGTCCTCCGCGAGCTGCTTGGCATCCGCCGCCGCCGCGTCGACCAGCTCCTGGGCCGCTCTGAGCGCGCCGCCGACGTCCTCGACCCGCAGCGGCAGCTTCAGCACGGCCGCCCGGCGCTCGCGGGCGGCCGGGTCGGTCGCCAGACGGCGGGCCCGGTCGATATGGCCCTGCGTGGCGCGGGCCGCCGCGGCGGCGACGTCCGGCTCGACGCCCTCGCGGCGGACGAGCATGTCGGCCACGGCCTCGACCGACGGGGTGCGCAGATTCAGGTGGCGGCAGCGGGAGCGGATCGTGGGCAGGACGTCCTCGACGGACGGGGCGCACAGGAGCCAGACGGTCCGCGGGGCGGGCTCCTCGACGGCCTTGAGGACGGCGTTGGCGGACTTCTCGTTCAGCCGCTCGGCGTCCTCGACGAGGATGATCTGCCAGCGGCCGGTCGCCGGCGAGGTGAACGACTTGCGGACCGTGTCCCGCATGTCCTTGACCAGGATCTCGGCGCCCACCGCGGTCACGGTGCTGACGTCCGCGTGGGTGCCGACGAGCGCGGTGTGGCAGCCGTCGCAGAAGCCGCAGCCGGGTACGCCGCCGAGGGCCCGGTCGGGGCTCACGCACTGGAGCGCGGCGGCGAAGGCCCGCGCCGTCTGCGTCACCCCCGCGCCGGGCGGGCCGGTGAACAGCCACGCGTGCGTCATGCTCGACGCCTCGGGAAGCGGCCGGTCGGCCGCGGCGGCGGTGACGAAGGCGTCGGCGTCCCGGGCCGCGGCGGCGAGCTGCTCGCTCACCTTCTCCTGCCCGACGAGGTCGTCCCACACGGTCATGGGTCACGCCGTCCTTCCGTCACACTCCGCCGCGCTGTCCAGCACCGCACTCCGCGCTCCGCACTCCGCGTCGCGCCTCCATTGTGCGGGGCGCCACTGACATCGACGCCGAGGCCGTCCCGGGATCCGGACCGCTCAGGGCCGCCCCGCGACCCTGCCCGACCTGGCCGGCGCGCTGCCCGGGCAAGCCCCGGCCGGGACAGTCGCCCCGGCCCCCGGCCGGGACAGTCGCCCCCGCCGGGACCGGTCAGCGCCGCCCGGGACCCTTGCCCCGGCGGCCTCCGTCAGCGCCGCGGCCGTCGTCGCCCCGGTCGGCTCCGTCGTTGTCGCGCGGGCCGAGCAGCTCGTCGGCCAGCGTCGGCAGGTCGTCCAGCGGTGTCTCCTCGGCCCAGTCCGAGCGCCGCCTGCGGGGCGGTGCCTGGTCGGGGTCGATCTGGGGCAGCTCGCGGGTACGGTCCCGCGACTCCTCCGAGCGGTCGGGCCTCGCGGCCGGCTCCTCCTCGCGGAAGTAGCCCGGCGGGACCCGGTCGGCGGGATCGTCCCCCCGTACCGGAGGCAGCACCGCCGTCTCGTCCGCGGCTCCCGGCGTGACCTGAGGCAGCACCGTCGTCTCCTCGGCGGCTCCCGGCGTGACGGGCGGCAGCACCGTCGTCTCGTCCTCGCCGCGCGGTTCCACCGCCGGCAGCACCGCCGTCTCGTCCGCCGCGCCCTCCGGGGCCGGCGGCACCGGCGGCATCGGCAGCTCGGCCGTCACCTCGGACTCGGAGACGCCGGGCGCCCGGCCGTCCCCCTCGCTCGCACCGCGGGCGTCGTCGTCCGCGTCCCGGGTGTCCCGCTCCCGCACCGGCCGCAGTACCGCCGTGTCCTCCACCGGCCCGCCGGAGGCGTTCGTCGGGGTCACGACCGGCGTCGGCACGGTCGCCGCGTCCGTAGGGGCCGCGGGCTTCGGCCGGGGCGTGTCCGCCGCGGGCGGTGCCGTCGGCCTGGGGCCCGCCGCGGCCGCTGCCGCCGCCTGCTCCGCCGCCCGGCGTGCCTCCTCGGCCCGCATCAGGGCCTCCTCGGCCTTGCGCTGCTTCTCCAGGCGCCGCGCCTCGGCCTCGGCCCGCAGCCGCTCCTCCTCCGCGGCCTGCTTACGGCGCCGCTCCTCCTCGGCCCGGCGCCGCGCCTCCTCCTCGGCCCGCGCCTTCTCCTCGGCGAGGAGCCGTGCCCGCTCCTCCTCGGCCTTGCGGCGCGCTTCCTCGGCCCGCAGCCGGGCCTCCTCGGCCTGCCGCTCGGCCTCGCGGCGCTGTGCCTCCTCCAGCTCGCGCCGCTTGCGCTCCTCCTCCTCGGCGCGCAGCCGCTCCAGCTGTTCGAGGCGCTCGCGCTCCAGGCGCTCCTCCTCGGCCTTGCGCGCGGCCTCTTCCTCGGCCTTGCGGCGCGCTTCCTCCTCGGCCTTGCGACGCGCCTCCTCCCGGGCCTGGATCTCGGCCTCGGACAGCGGCAGCACCTGGTCGAGCCGGTGGCGTACGACGGTGGTGACGGCCTCGGGCTCCTGGCCGGCGTCCACGACGAGGTAGCGGCCGGGGTCGGCGGCGGCCAGGGCCAGGAAGCCGGAGCGCACGCGGGCGTGGAACTCGGCGGGCTCCGACTCGAGCCGGTCCGGCGCCTCGGTGAACCGCTCGCGCGCGGCTTCCGGCGAGACGTCCAGCAGGACGGTCAGATGCGGTACGAGCCCGTTGGTCGCCCAGCGGTTGATGCGGGCGATCTCGGTCGGCGACAGGTCGCGCCCCGCGCCCTGGTAGGCCACCGACGAGTCGATGTACCGGTCGGAGATGACCACGGCGCCGCGCTCCAGCGCGGGCCGGACCACGGTGTCGACGTGCTCCGCGCGGTCGGCGGCGTACAGCAGCGCCTCCGCGCGGTGCGACAGACCGGCGCTCGACACGTCCAGCAGGATGGAGCGCA
Organism: Streptomyces sp. BK79; assembly: GCF_044142145.1. Lineage (NCBI taxonomy): Bacteria > Bacillati > Actinomycetota > Actinomycetes > Kitasatosporales > Streptomycetaceae > Streptomyces > Streptomyces sp. BK79. The sequence goes on along the minus strand of NZ_JBHVOC010000009.1, from coordinate 165,879 downwards.
GGCGCTTGCCCACCGGGGTCGCCCCCGGCTCGCGCGTCAGCACGACCTCGTGTCCCTTGCCCCTGATCCACTCGGCGAGGGCCTCGGCCTGGGTGGACTTGCCGGCGCCGTCGCCGCCCTCCAGGGCGATGAAGAAGCCGGTCCCCGCGGGCGTCGGCACCGGGTCGTCGCCGCCGAGCAGCGCGTCGCGCAGGTCGTGCCGCAGCGGCACGCCGGAGCGGTCGTCGACCTTGGCGAGCACCAGCGCGGCCACCGGCAGCAGCAGCGCGCCGGCCAGCATCAGGACGAACGCGGCACCGCCGTGCGCGAAGACGAACTTGCCGCTCTCCAGCCGGTGCGGCCCGATCGCGGCGGCCACCACGGGGGCGACGACCGCGCCCAGCGCCACGTACACCCGGACGACCGCGTGCAGGTGCTCGGTCGTCCGCGCCCGGCGGTGGTCCTCGGTCTCCTGGTCGAGCAGGGTGTGCCCGGTGTTGGCGGCCACACCCGAGGCGACGCCGGCCAGCGTCAGGAGCAGCAGCACGGTGGTGTCGTCCGGGACCAGCCCGGCGGCCAGCAGGGCGACGCCGGCGAAGGCGATCGCCAGGGCCAGCAGCCGACGGCGCGACAGGGAGGGCAGCAGGGCGGGGGCGGTGCGGATGCCGACGACGACCCCGCCGGTCAGCGCGCCCACCATCAGCCCGTACAGCACCGGGCCGCCGCCCAGGTCCTTGGCGTGCAGCACCGCCACGGCGACCGCGGCGGCCACCACGGCGGCGACCGCCGCGCAGGCGAGCACCAGCAGGGGCAGGGCCCCGGTGCGGCCCTTGTCGACGCCCGTGCCGCTCTTCGGGCGGCGCAGCCCCTCCAGCGGCGACCGCGCGCGCGGGGTGCGGGCCGAGGGCAGCTCCAGGAAGGTCACCACGGACAGCGAGGCGGCGAACAGCCCGGCCGCGACGTACGACCCGAGGGCCGCCTGGTGCTCGGCGAACCAGTCGCTGCCGGCGCCCAGCAGGTTGTTCAGCAGGCCCGCGACGACCAGCACGGCGCCGGCGAGCGGGATCGCCACGAAGCTCGTGCGCAGCGAGAGGCGGCGCAGCGTGCCCATGTGGTCGGGCAGCGGCCGTATCGTCGCGCCCTCCGGGGGCGGTCCCGGCAGCAGCGCGGGCGCCGCGCTCTCCCGGCACACCGTCCAGAAGCGCTCGGCGACACCGGTGACGAAGACGGTCACCAGGAGGTAGGCGAGCGCGTCGTCGGGCGTCCAGTCGATCCACAGGGGCGCCACGATCAGCAGCGCGGCCCGCAGCCCGTCGGCGCCGACCATGGTCCAGCGCCGGTCGAGCGGCCCGTCCGGCGAGGTGAGAGAGGTGAGGGGCCCCAGCAGTACGGCACCGAAGAGGAGCGTCGCCAGGATGCGTACGCCGAAAACGGTCGCCACTGCGAACGCGACGCCCCGGTACCCCCCGCCGAAGGAGCCCGCGCCGATCGCGGCCTGGACGGCGAGGAGGACCAGCACCAGGAGGGCGAGGATGTCGCCGACACCCCCCACGAGCTGTGCGCTCCACAACCGCCTCAACTGCGGTCGGCGCAGCAGGGCGCGGACGGCGCGCTCGCGGGAGTCCGCGACCAGGGCGTCGTCCGGGGCGGGGTGAGGGGCCGTTGGCTGCTCGGCTCGCGTCATGCGTTCAGCCTATCGGTCGGCACGGACAGTGCGGCGGGCCCGGCCGAACGCACGCACGCCCCGACACCGAAATGATGCCGGGACGTGCGTTTCGCGAAGCGCGCGCGGGACGGGAGGACGGGACGAGGGGGACGGAGGACCTGGGAACCAGGCGGTTCCTGAGCCGGTCTCAGTCCTCCGCGCCCTTGGCGGCGGTCGTCTTCCCGGCCGCCGTGGCCGTCTTCTTGGTGGCGGTCTTGGCCGTCGTCTTCTTCGCGGCCGTCGTCTTGGCCGCCGTGGTCTTGGCCGCCGTGGTCTTCTTGGCGGCGGTCTTCTTCGCCGTCGCCTTCTTGGCCGGGGCCTTCTTCGCGGCGGACTTCTTCGCCGTCTTCTTGGCGGGCCCCTTGGCGCGCTTCTCGGCGAGCAGCTCGTAGCCGCGCTCGGGCGTGATCTCCTCGACGCTGTCGCCGGAGCGCAGGGTCGCGTTGGTCTCGCCGTCGGTGACGTACGGGCCGAAGCGGCCGTCCTTGACGACGACGGGCTTCTCGCTGACCGGGTCGGTGCCCAGTTCCTTCAGCGGCGGCTTGGCCGCGGCCCGGCCACGCTGCTTGGGCTGGGCGTAGATCGCCAGCGCCTCCTCCAGCGTGATCGTGAAGAGCTGGTCCTCGGAGGTGAGGGACCGCGAGTCCGTGCCCTTCTTCAGGTACGGGCCGTAGCGGCCGTTCTGCGCGGTGATCTCCACGCCCTCGGCGTCGGTGCCGACGACACGCGGCAGCGACATGAGCTTCAGGGCGTCGTCGAGGGTCACCGTGTCCAGGGACATCGACTTGAACAGCGAGGCCGTACGCGGCTTCACGGCGTTCTTGCCGGTCTTGGGGGTGCCCTCGGGGAGGATCTCGGTGACGTACGGGCCGTAGCGGCCGTCCTTGGCGACGATGGCGTGGCCGGTGGCCGGGTCGGTGCCCAGCTCGAAGTCGCCGCTCGGCTTGGCGAGCAGTTCCTCCGCCAGCTCGACGGACAGCTCGTCGGGTGCCAGGTCCTCCGGGACGTCGGCGCGCTGGTGGTTCTCGGCGTCCTTCTCACCGCGCTCGACGTACGGGCCGTAGCGGCCGACGCGCAGCACGATGTCGTTGCCGACGGGGAAGGACGACACCTCGCGCGCGTCGATCGCGCCGAGGTCGGTCACCAGTTCCTTGAGGCCGCCGAGGTGGTCCCCGTCGCCGTTGCCGGCGTCGGCGGCACCGCCGCCCGCGCCCTCGCCGAAGTAGAACCGCTTCAGCCACGGCACGGACTGCGCCTCGCCGCGGGCGATGCGGTCGAGGTCGTCCTCCATCTTGGCGGTGAAGTCGTAGTCGACGAGCCGCCCGAAGTGCTTCTCCAGGAGGTTGACCACGGCGAAGGAGAGGAAGGACGGGACGAGGGCCGTGCCCTTCTTGAAGACGTAGCCGCGGTCCAGGATCGTGCCGATGATCGACGCGTACGTCGACGGGCGGCCGATCTCGCGCTCTTCCAGCTCCTTGACCAGCGACGCCTCGGTGTAGCGGGCCGGGGGCTTGGTGGCGTGCCCGTCGACGGTGATCTGCTCGGCCGTCAGCGCGTCGCCCTCGGCGACCTGCGGCAGCCGGCGCTCGCGGTCGTCCAGCTCGGCGTTCGGGTCGTCGGCGCCCTCGACGTAGGCCTTGAGGAAGCCGTGGAAGGTGATCGTCTTGCCGGAGGCGCTGAACTCGACGTCCCGGCCGTCGGAGGCGGCGCCGCCGATCTTCACGGTGACGCTGTTGCCGGTCGCGTCCTTCATCTGGGAGGCGACGGTCCGCTTCCAGATCAGCTCGTACAGCTTGAACTGGTCGCCGGTCAGTCCGGTCTCGGCGGGCGTGCGGAAGCGGTCGCCGGAGGGGCGGATCGCCTCGTGCGCCTCCTGCGCGTTCTTGACCTTGCCGGCGTAGGTGCGCGGCTGGGGCGGCAGGTAGTCGGCGCCGTACAGCTGCGTCACCTGGGCGCGGGCGGCGGAGACCGCCGTGTCGCTCAGGGTCGTGGAGTCCGTACGCATGTAGGTGATGTAGCCGTTCTCGTACAGCTTCTGGGCGACCTGCATGGTCGACTTCGCACCGAAGCCGAGCTTGCGCGATGCCTCCTGCTGGAGCGTCGTCGTACGGAACGGGGCGTACGGCGAGCGGCGGTACGGCTTGGACTCGACCGAGCGGACGGCGAACCGCGTGTCCTCCAGCGCGGCGGCGAGCGCCCGGGCGTTCGCCTCGTCGAGGTGGAGGGTGTTGGCGCTCTTGATCTGCCCCAGGGAGTCGAAGTCGCGGCCCTGCGCGACGCGCCGTCCGTCGACCGTCTGGAGGCGGGCGACCAGCGACGACGGGTCGGAGGCGTCTCCCGCGCGGCCGGTCGCGAAGGTGCCCGTGAGGTCCCAGTACTCGGCGGAGCGGAACGCGATGCGCTCGCGCTCCCGCTCGACGACGAGGCGGGTGGCGACGGACTGGACGCGGCCCGCCGACAGCTTCGGCATGACCTTCTTCCACAGGACCGGCGAGACCTCGTAGCCGTAGAGGCGGTCGAGGATGCGGCGGGTCTCCTGGGCGTCGACGAGCTTCTGGTTGAGCTCGCGCGGGTTGGCCACGGCGGCGCGGATCGCGTCCTTGGTGATCTCGTGGAACACCATGCGCTTGACCGGGATCTTCGGCTTGAGGACTTCCTGGAGGTGCCAGGCGATGGCCTCGCCCTCGCGGTCCTCATCGGTGGCGAGGAAGAGCTCGTCGGAGTCCTTCAGCAGGTCCTTGAGCTTCTTGACCTGCGCCTTCTTGTCGGCGTTGACCACATAGATCGGCTGGAAGTCGTGTTCGACGTCCACACCGAGGCGGCGGACCTCACCGGTGTACTTCTCCGGCACCTCCGCGGCGCCGCTGGGAAGGTCGCGGATGTGCCCGACGCTCGCCTCGACGACGTAGCCAGGGCCGAGATAGCCCTTGATCGTCTTCGCCTTGGCAGGCGACTCGACGATGACGAGTCGGCGGCCGCCGTTCGCGGTCTCGCTGGTCGGGGACAACTTCGCTCTTCTCTCCGGTCGACGCTGGGGCCTCCCCAGGCAGTGCTCCCGGGGTCGGGTCGTGCTGCGTTCGGGTCGTGACGCTGCGGAGTGTGACGGTACCTCCCGCCCCCGTGTCAAACGGGAAAAGCCCGCAACGGCCACTCGAACGGTAACCCGACGAACCCGGTTCCTGCCGCCCGGAGTGTGTACCGGCCCTGGCGCACGTATCCGGAGCGCGACCCCCCGATTACCCGGGCGGGGGTGCGGCCGGGGTCCGGAACCGGCCTCTCACACGCGGGTCAGGCACCATGCCGCGAGGGCCAGCGCGACGATCCCGGCGACGCTCGCGAGGGTCGCCGATGCGACGGGGCTCACACCGTGCGCGACGGGCCGGCCGTGCCGCACCCGGGTCGCGGTCCACGTGAGCAGACCGGCTCCGAACAGGCCGAACACCATTCCCGCGAAGATCGCCGGCCCACTCTCCATGGTCCCCGTGCCCCTTTTCTCCAGCCCGCGCCTGTCCAGCCTCCGGGAGGCTGACACGCGCGGGCGGCGGGCAGGCGAACCCGAGGTGAACGGGGAGCCGACGGACCGCCCCGCCCGTGCCCGGTGGCTCGTTTCTCCCGTACGGCGACGGAGCCGGACGGCGGCGGAAAAATCCGGGCCGCGGGAGGAGCCGCGGTCGGGCCACGGCCGGGCCACGGGAGGAACGGCGGTCGGCGGGAGGGGCCGCGGTCGGCCGCGGGAGGGGCCGTGGTCGCTTCGCTACGCCGGTTCGAGGAATCCCTGCTCCACCAGGAGCCGGATCTGGGCGGGCGTACGGTCGCGCAGCGCCACCGGGTCCTCGCCGACCAGCTGGGCGATGGCGTCCAGGATGCGGCCGGCGCTCATGGTGCCGTCGCAGACGCCCGCGAAACCGGCGCCGACCGTGTCGACCCGGGTGGCCCGGCGCATGCCGCGGTTCTGGCGCAGGACGACGTGCTCCGGGTCCTCGGCGCCGGGCAGCCCGACCTGCTCCTGGACGACCTCGCCGGCCAGCGTGAAGTGCGCTTCGAGCAGGGCGGCGTCGTCGTGGGCGCGCAGGTAGTCGACGCGGTCGAAGTGCGCCCGCACCGTCTCGCCGAGCGGCTGCTCGATCGGATGCGGCCACTCCTCGACGGTGACCGAGGGCTCGGCGGACGCGGTCCGGCGCAGCGTGATCCAGCCGAAGCCGACCGCCTTGACCTTGCGCGCCTCGAACTCGTCCAGCCACGCGTCGTACCGCGCCTGGTACTCGGCCGCGTCGACGCGGTGGTCGCCCGCGTCCCTGAGCCACAGCTCGGCGTACTGCGTGACGTCCTGCACCTCGCGCTGCACGATCCAGGCGTCGCAGCCGCGCGGCACCCAGGAGCGCAGCCGGTCCGTCCAGTCCTCCCCCTCCACGTGCTGCCAGTTGGCGAGGAAGTGCGCGAACCCGCCCTCGTTCAGGCGCTCCCCCGTCTGCTGAACGAGCGAGCGGCACAGATCGTCCCCGCCCATCCCGCCGTCCCGGTAGGTGAGGCGGGCGCCGGGCGAGATCACGAACGGCGGGTTGGAGACGATCAGGTCGTACGTCTCGTCGTCGTGGACCGGCTCGTAGAGGGAGCCCTCGCGCAGGTCGGCGTCCTGGGCGCCGGACAGGGCGAGGGTGAGCGCGGTCATGTGCAGCGCGCGCGGGTTCACGTCGGTCGCCGTCACGCGCGTGGCGTGCCGGGAGGCGTGCAGGGCCTGGATGCCGGAGCCGGTGCCGAGGTCGAGGGCGGCGGAGACGGGCGTACGGACGGTCAGGCCGGCCAGCGTCATGGAGGCGCCGCCGACGCCGAGGACGACGCCCTCGGCGCGGTTGCCGATGCCGCCGGCGCCGCCGACCGCGCAGCCCAGGTCGGAGACGATGAACCAGTCCTCGCCGCCGGGCCCGCCGTACGGCCGTACGTCCACGGTGGCCGTCACCTCGTCGTCGCCCGCGCGGACGAGCCAGCCGCTGTCCAGGCAGGCGTCGGCGGGCAGCACGTCCGCCACGCGCGCGTAGGGCACGGGCTGCTGGAGGAGGAACAGCCGGACGAGCCGTTCCAGCGGCGTGTCGCCGCGCGTGGCCCGCAGCGCGGGCACGGTCTCGCTGCGCGACAGGGCCGCGTAGGCGGGTGCGCCGAGCAGCTCCAGCAGTCCGTCGGCAGTGAAGGAGGCCCCGAGCAGGGCGTCCCGCAACCGGGCGGCCACATCGGGGCGGTCGGCAGAGGGCAGGGGGGACAGGCCGGTGTTACTCACACCCCCCATTGTGGCCCGGTGGGCCGCCCCCCGCCCCGTGTCCGCGCGGCGGACGTCAGCCGGCCGCGGCCGACGGCGTCACCGAGGCCGCCTTGCAGCTCTCCTGCTTGGCCATCGCCTGGCCGACCTCGCCCTCCTCGAGCGTCTTCAGCGCGTTGCTGCCGCTCCTGCTGAGCTTGTTCAGCTCGGTGGCGATGTCCTTGAGGCCGTCGGCGAACTTCGCCTGGTCCTCGGTGTCGAGGGCCTCCACCTGCTTGCGCAGGGAGGCGTACGACGAGGAGAGGCCGTTGAGCTCGGTGACCGCGTCCTTCTGCTTCTTCTCACCGTCCTCGACGTCCGGCACCCCGGCCTTCTGCACGGCACCGCCCATCGCCTTGTAGGCGTCGGACATGTCCTGGAACGCCTTCGCGTCGGTCTTCTGGACCTCCGCCGGCGTGCTGTTGTCCGAGGTCTCCTTCTGGATCGCGGCGTTGGCCGCCTCGATCTTCTTGGCCTGCGGCTGCACCGCGTCGCAGACGTCCTTCGCCCAGCCGTCGAGCTTGTCGTTGTCGTCGCTGCTGCTGCATCCCGTCAGCGCCAGTACCAGTACCGCACCGCCGGACAGTGCGGCCGCGAGCTTCTTGTTCACCGGATTGGTCCCTTCCATGGCTCTCGGCCCCGGAACATACACGCCGGATGGAGGACATCTACAGGACGAACATCCGTTAGGACCGTATTGAAGCCATTTGCACCAAGAGAGAGAAGGCTCACGGTGAGACGGCGCGCGCATGCGTGAGGCGGGCGGCCGACGCGTCAACACGCGCCGTCCGCCCGCCCTTTGAGCCGCGTCTCCTACGAGACCGTGCGAGGTGCCCGGCAGGGGCGTCTACGAAACCACCGCCGGATCCGCCGACTTGGGGTCCGGGTCGGCGTCGCCTTCGTCACCCATCGCGATCCCGCGCCGCTTGGACACGTAGACCGCGGCGGCGATGACGGCGAACGCCACGACCGCGATCAGCACCCGCGCGGCGACGCTCTCGTCGGCGCCGTAGGAGAACTTGATGACCGCCGGCGCGATGAGCAGCGCCACCAGGTTCATGACCTTCAGCAGCGGGTTGATCGCCGGGCCGGCGGTGTCCTTGAACGGGTCGCCGACCGTGTCGCCGATGACGGTGGCGGCGTGGGCCTCACTGCCCTTGCCGCCGTGGTGGCCGTCCTCGACGAGCTTCTTGGCGTTGTCCCAGGCACCACCGGAGTTGGCGAGGAACACCGCCATCAGCGTGCCCGCGCCGATCGCGCCCGCCAGGAACGCGCCGAGCGCTCCCACGCCGAGCGTGAACCCGATGAAGATGGGCGCCATCACGGCGAGCAGACCGGGCGTCGCGAGTTCCCGCAGGGCGTCCCTGGTGCAAATGTCGACGACCTTGCCGTACTCGGGTTTCTCGCTGTAGTCCATGATTCCGGGCCGCTCCCGGAACTGCCGCCGCACCTCGTAGACCACCGCCCCCGCCGACCGCGACACCGCGTTGATCGCCAGTCCCGAGAAGAGGAAGACGACCGCGGCGCCCGCGATGAGCCCGACGAGGTTGTTGGGCTGTGAGATGTCCATCATCAGGCTCATCGGCGCGCCCTCGCCGCTGAGTTTCTCGCCCACGTCCGCGGCGCCGGTGGTGATGGCGTCGCGGTACGACCCGAACAGGGCCGCCGCCGCGAGGACGGCGGTGGCGATCGCGATGCCCTTGGTGATGGCCTTGGTGGTGTTGCCGACCGCGTCGAGGTCGGTGAGCACCTGCGCGCCGGCGCCCTCGACGTCGCCGGACATCTCGGCGATGCCCTGCGCGTTGTCGGAGACCGGGCCGAAGGTGTCCATCGCGACGATGACGCCGACCGTGGTGAGCAGGCCGGTGCCGGCCAGCGCGACCGCGAACAGCGCCAGCATGATCGACGCCCCGCCGAGCAGGAACGCCCCGTAGACGCCGAGGCCGATCAGCAGGGCGGTGTAGACGGCGGATTCGAGACCCAGCGAGATACCGGCGAGGACGACGGTGGCGGGGCCCGTCAGCGAGGTCCTGCCGATGTCCCTGACGGGACGCCGGGTGGTCTCGGTGAAGTAGCCGGTGAGCTGCTGGATCAGGGCGGCGAGCACGATGCCGATGGCCACCGCGACGAGCGCGAGGATCCGCGGGTCGCCGTCCTTGGCGGCGATCGCCGCGTCGGTGACGCCGTCCAGTTCCCCGTATGACCCGGGCAGGTAGACGAAGACGGCGACCGCCACCAGCACCAGCGAGATCGCGGCGGAGAGGAAGAAGCCCCGGTTGATGGCGCTCATGCCGCTGCGGTCGGACCGCCGGGGCGCCACCGCGAAGATGCCGATCATGGCGGTGATCACACCGATGGCCGGCACCAGCAGCGGGAACGCCAGCCCGGAGTCGCCGAAGGCCACCTTGCCGAGGATCAGCGCGGCGACCAGGGTGACGGCGTACGACTCGAAGAGGTCGGCCGCCATGCCCGCGCAGTCGCCGACGTTGTCGCCCACGTTGTCGGCGATGGTCGCGGCATTGCGCGGATCGTCCTCCGGAATGCCCTTCTCGACCTTGCCGACCAGGTCGGCGCCGACGTCGGCGGCCTTGGTGAAGATGCCGCCGCCGACCCGCATGAACATCGCGATCAGCGCGGCACCGAGGCCGAAGCCCTCCAGGACCTTCGGCGCGTCGGCCGCGTACACCAGCACCACGCAGCAGGCGCCCAGCAGGCCGAGCCCCACCGTGAACATGCCGACGACGCCGCCCGTACGGAATGCGATCTTCGTCGCCTTGTGCGCGACGAGAGTGAGATCCTTTTCCGGCTCGCCAGGGGCCGGTGTCGCCTCCCGTGCCGCCGCGGCGACGCGCACATTGCTGCGCACCGCGAGCCACATGCCGATATAGCCGGTGGCCGCCGAGAACGCCGCACCGATCAGGAAGAAGATCGATCGTCCGGCCCGCTGATTCCAGTCGTCCGCGGGCAGCAGCATGAGCAGGAAGAACACGACGACGGCGAATACGCCGAGCGTGCGCAGCTGCCGGGCCAGATAGGCGTTCGCGCCTTCCTGGACGGCCGCCGCGATCTTCTTCATGCTGTCGGTTCCCTCGCCGGCCGCGAGTACCTGGCGCACCAGGACGCCCGCGAGCACCAGCGCGGCCAGCGCCACGACCGCGATGACCGCGACCAGGGCGCGGTTCCCGTCGGTCAGCACGGCGGCCGCGAGGGCCGGGGAATCGCCCAACTGATGAGAGGTGGAAAGCTCCGCCATTCGTCCTCCTTGACGCTTGGGCTGAGCTCAAGATGTGGACGGGATTGTAGGGACCGGAAGCTGATCAAAACAGTGCACGACAAAAGGAATTGACCTGTCAACCGGGAGGACGGCAGAAGACCGCAGAAGTAGTAATGCCCTTCCGGCATTAAATGCCGTGATCCATTTTTTCAGGCGATTGATCGTGAAGGAATTCACTTGGCGCACGCTCGGCACCACTGTAGGCGCGGACCTCGGCTTCCGCACATGACAAAGGGCCCTACGAGGTAGGGCCCTTCGGGTGAAACGGGGGTCAGATCTGCGGCAGCACCGCGGGCGCGGTCGGCCAGGTCATGCGGATCAGTCCGCCGTCCTCGTCGGCCGTGACCTCCACGTCGTCGACGAGGCCGCTGATGACCGCGAGGCCCATCTCGTCCTCCTCGGCCTCCGCGTCCTCGGCGGCGGTGCCCGGGGGTCTGGCCCCGGGTGCCGCGTGCGGCGCCTCGTCGCCGACCTCGATGGAGAACTGCTTCTCCTCCTCGATCAGCGACACCGTGACCGGCGCCGTGATGCCGACGTGCTGATGCAGGCCCACAGCCCGGGTACATGCCTCGCCTACGGCGAGCCTGACCTCGTCGAGGACGGCCTCGTCCACTCCGGCCCTGCGTGCCACCGCGGCCGCCACCAGACGGGCGGTGCGGACGTGCTCGGGCAGCGCGCTGAAACGGAGTTCGACGGTGGCCATGCATCCCCCTCGGAACTACGGGCGTGCTTTCGAGGGTCCGGGCCGCCGACAGCCCGGACCCCCCTCGTTCTACTGCCGTCCCGGGCCCACGGGCCCGGGACCGGTCGTCAGTCGGTGGCCGCCACCGCTTCCTCGACCGAGGTGTGAATGGGGAACACCTTGGTGAGGCCGGTGATACGGAAGATCTTGAGAATGCGCTCCTGGTTGCAGACCAGGCGCAGCGAGCCCTCATGGGCACGCACCCGCTTCAGTCCGCCGACCAGCACGCCGAGCCCGGTGGAGTCGAGGAAGTCCACGCCCTCCATGTCGACGACGAGGTGGAAACTCCCGTCGTTCACGAGCTCGACCAGCTGCTCACGCAGCTTGGGCGCGGTGTATACGTCAATTTCGCCACCGACCTCGACGACCGTACGATCGCCGACGGTACGGGTCGACAGGGACAGGTCCACGGATCCTCCAGCACCTTGCTATCGAGCGGTCGCCCTTCAGGACACCTCGGCTTGAAGCCCCCAGGACGTTCGCCAGCCGCGATGGCATTCAATCACTTACCGGCAGGCGTGCACGACGCCTTGGGTCCATTGTCCGTCACGCCAGTGACAGACTCGGTGCCGATGGCCAAGAATCACCGATCCGATCGACCCCTGGCGGAGCCCGGCTCCCGGCCGGAACCGGGCACACTCCTGGACCGGCTCGCCGCGGGACCGAACCGGGCTACGCGCATCACTCATACGGAGCACTTGCCCCCGCGTGCGGGCCGTCATGCCCTCTGGCCGGACCGTATTCGCCCGGAGGTCGTCGCGGCCGTGCGGGCCGCGGGAATCGAACATCCCTGGGCCCACCAGGCACGCGTGGCGGAGCACGCCCTGGACGGCGACTCGGTGGTCGTCGCCACCGGCACCGCCTCGGGCAAGTCGCTGGCGTACCTGGTGCCTGTGCTGTCGGCGCTCCTGGACGGCTCCGAGGCCCCGAACGGGCGGGGCGCCACCGCGCTCTACCTGGCTCCGACCAAAGCGCTGGCCGCCGACCAGTGCCGTTCGGTGAAGGAACTTTCACAACCTCTGGGCACATCCGTGCGGACCGCGGTGTACGACGGTGACACGCCGTTCGAGGAACGCGAGTGGATCCGCCAGTTCGGCACCTACGTGCTGACCAACCCGGACATGCTGCACCGCGGCATCCTCCCGTCCCACCCACGCTGGGCCTCCTTCCTGAAGTCGCTGAAGTACGTCGTCGTCGACGAGTGCCACACCTACCGCGGCGTCTTCGGCTCCCACGTCGCCCAGGTGCTGCGAAGACTGCGCAGACTGTGTGCCCGCTACGGCGCGTCGCCCGTCTTCCTGCTCGCCTCCGCGACCGCCGCCGAGCCCTCGGTGGCGGCCCGCCGGCTGACCGGGCTGCCGGTGGTCGAGGTCGCCGACGACGCCTCACCGCGCGGTGAACTGGTGTTCGCCCTCTGGGAGCCGCCGCTGACCGAGATGGCGGGCGAGAAGGGCGCGCCGGTCCGCCGCACGGCCACGGCGGAGGCCGCCGACCTGCTCACCGACCTCACCGTGCAGGGCATGCGTTCCATCGCCTTCGTACGCTCCCGGCGCGGCGCCGAGCTGATCTCGGTCATCGCCCAGGAACGCCTGGCCGAGGTCGACCGCTCGCTGCCTGGGCGCGTGGCGGCCTACCGCGGCGGCTACCTCCCCGAAGAACGCCGCGCGCTGGAACGCGCCCTGCACTCCGGCGAACTCCTCGGCCTCGCGGCGACGAACGCCCTCGAACTGGGCCTCGACATCTCCGGCCTCGACGCCGTGGTGATCGCCGGCTACCCGGGCACCCGCGCCTCGCTGTGGCAGCAGGCGGGCCGCGCGGGCCGGTCCGGGCAGGGGGCGCTGGCGGTACTGGTCGCCCGCGACGATCCGCTGGACACCTTCCTCGTGCACCATCCGGAGGCCCTGTTCGACCAGCCGGTGGAGTCGACGGTCCTCGACCCCGACAATCCGTACGTCCTCGCCCCGCACCTGTGCGCGGCGGCGGCGGAGCTGCCCCTGACCGAGGAGGACCTGCCCCTCTTCGGTCCCGCCTGCGCGGAGCTGCTCCCGCAGCTGGAGGAGGCCAGGCTGCTGCGCCGCCGGACCCGCGCCTGGCACTGGACGCGCCGGGAACGGGCCGCCGACCTGACCGACATCCGGGGGGAGGGCGGCCGGCCGGTCCAGGTGGTCGAGGCCGGGACGGGCCGGCTGCTGGGCACGGTGGACGCCGGCGCCGCCCACACCACGGTCCACGAAGGCGCCGTGCACCTCCACCAGGGCCGCACCTATCTCGTCCGCTCCCTCGACCTGGAGGACTCCGTCGCGCTGGTCGAGCAGGCGACCCCGTCGTACTCCACGGTGGCCCGGGACACGACGTCGATCTCGGTCCTGGAGACCGACACCGAGGTCCCCTGGGGCGACGGACGCCTGTGCTACGGCTCCGTCGAGGTCACCAACCAAGTGGTTTCCTTCCTGCGCCGGCGCCTGATCACCGGCGAGGTCCTGGGCGAGACCAAGCTCGACCTCCCTCCCCGGACGCTGCGCACGCGGGCGGTGTGGTGGACCGTCACCGAGGACCAGCTGGACGCGGCCCGGATCAACCCCGAGATCCTCGGCGGGGCCCTGCACGCCGCCGAGCACGCCTCGATCGGCATGCTGCCCCTGTTCGCGACCTGCGACCGCTGGGACATCGGCGGCGTGTCGGTCCCGCTGCACCCGGACACCCTCCTGCCGACGGTCTTCGTGTACGACGGCCATCCCGGCGGCGCGGGCTTCGCCGAGCGCGCCTTCCACACGGCCCGCGAGTGGCTCACCGCCACCCGTGAGGCCATCGCCTCCTGCGAGTGCGACGCCGGCTGCCCGTCCTGCATCCAGTCCCCCAAGTGCGGCAACGGCAACGATCCGCTGCACAAGCGCGGCGCCGTACGGCTGCTCACTGTGCTGCTGCGGGGCGCGGCGGGAGCGGAGGCCCCTGCGGAGGCGTCGGCGACGGCGTCTCGGGAGACCCCGGAGGACGCGGAGACGGGCCGAAGGACGGGGACGGGGACCGGTACGGGGACAGGGGCAGGTACGGGTGCTGGACCGGAGTGGGCGCCCGCGGACGGTACGGAACCCGGGTAGGCGGGCCGCCGACGGCGCCGCCTCCGCCTTCCCCTTCGCCTACGCTGCCGCCGGTGCCGGTGCCGATGCCGGTGCCGGTGCCGGTGCCGGTGCCGGTGCCGGTGCCGGTGCCGGTCCACGAGACATCCGTCGGTGTGCCGGTCGTCAAGGCCTCCGCCGGTGGTGTTCCGGGCGGCGGTACGTCCGTCGCCGGGCCGGCTCGTGCACGGACCCGTGCCGCGAACGGGCCCCTGCCCGACGTCGCCGTCACGTCCGAGACCTGGCCGGTGAGGACGCACCGCACCAGCCTGGTCCCCTGTGCGCGAGCGACCCGGTCCGCTCGTGCGCAGGCCGCCGTGCCGCCCTGTGCCCAGTGGTCCGCCGCGGCGAGCGCCGCCATGTCGGCACCGCCCGCCGCGCGATGCCGGGCCACGACGGCCTGCCCCAGGGCCAGCACGATTCCGAACACCAGGCACAGCACGGCGACGGCACCAACACTCCACACCGTGGCGGACCCTCGATCGGCACCGGAGCCGGAGCCAGCGTCGGAGCCGGCATCGGAGCCGAGGGCGGGGTCAGTCGCCGCCCCGGGGCCCGGGCCGAAACCCGGGACCCGGTCGCTCACCGCCCGGAGCAGGGCGTCGGGACTCATGGCTCCGCCCCCACCGCCTGCTCCACCGAAGCCACGGCCTCCTCCCGTACCTCGAAGGGCAGTCCGTGCAACGCCGGTGGTTCGGCCACCACGATCACGCGGACGTGCCCCGCCTCCCGGCCGATCGTGACCCTGGCCCCGCGCGGTGCCGCCTCTCTGGCGACCTCGACGACCGCGTCGGCCGAGTCCTGGCGGGCCGCCGCGCGGGCGCCGGTGCGGGCCGCGTCCACGCACTGGATCTGCGCGGCCACCACGAGCAGCCCCCACACCAGCGCCATCGCGAACACGACCAGCACCGGCAGCACCACGGCCGTCTCCGCCGTCACGAACCCCCTGTCGGAGCCGGCGCCCTGCTTCCTGCCGGACCGACGGCCGGTCGCCTCACGGGGCTTCGCCCCCGGTGCCCGCTCACATCCGCGCATCGAGTGCCTGCTTCACGATGCCCTGCAACTCGGCACTGACCGCGCCGCTCGTCACCACCTTGTAGAGGACCACGGCGAACGCCACCGCCGCGACGATCCCCATCGCGTACTCGGACGTGACCATCCCCGCGTCCCGCCGCCCGGCCCGCCGCCACCGCCGCGCCGTCCGCACTCCGCACACCAGGGCACTCAGCCGTGCCCGCACTGCCTGGTACATCGCAACCCCCGTGAGGTCCGTTCCTGCTCACTTGTCGATCCGTAGGTCACTCACCGGCCGACACCCACCGGCCCGCTCTTTGCGTCAGCGACCACCTCCCCCGTCCCCCAGCACGCCGCCCGCGAGGCCGATCACCACCGGCAGTACGCCCACGGCGATGAACGCGGGCAGGAAGCAGAGCCCCACCGGCGCGGTGACCATGACGGCCGCGCGCCGGGCCCCGGCTGTCGTCGTGCGGGCCCATTCGGCACGGGCCTGGGTGGCGATCCGGGCGACCGGCCCCGCCGCGGGCAGGCCGGACACGTCGGCCCGCTCCAGCAACCGCGCCAGCGGCCCGGCTCCCGGTACCGCGGTCAACCCGCGCCAGGCACGTCCCGGTTCACCGCCGAGCCGCACCTCCGCGGCGCCCCGCCCCAACGCGTCTCCGACCGGCCCGCCGAGGGCCTCGCCCACCGCCTGGGCCGCGACCACCGGTCCGGCGCCCGCCGCGATGCAGGCCGCCAGCAGGTCCGCGGCAAGCGGCAGTTGGCGAGCGGCCTCGGCGGCCACGGCCTCCGCCTCGTCCGTACCGGCGGCCGACCGCCGCCTGCGCCAACACCACAGCCCCGCCGCGCCCACCAGCCCCACCACGAGGCCGGCGACATCTCCGACCAGGACCCAGCCGGCGCCCACCGTGCCCGCCAGCGGGATCCCGTCGCGTACGGCGCCCAGCGCCGCGGCGCGTCGTGGAGCGGTGCGGGCCGGTTCCGGAGCGAGCAACCCGGTGAGACGTCCGCGTACCGTCCGTTCGCGCCGCGCGGCTCCCCATCCGCGCACCAGCCATCCGGTGACCAGCGCCGTCCCCACCACTGCCCCCAGGCTGTGGACAAGGTTCCCGTTCACGACACCGCCTCCGCTCCCCGTACGATCCGCGTCACCCACCACACGCCCAGGCCCTCCAGGACGCCGCCGACCAGCAGGCAGCCCAGTCCGGCTCCGGTGTGCAGCAGCACGCGCAACGGATCGGAACCGAGGGCCACACCCAGCAGGAGGCCGAGGACCGGCAGGCCGGCGAGCATCACCGCGGTGGCACGGGCTCCCGCCAACTGGGCCCGCAGGTCACGCCGCTGGTCGCGTTCGGCGCACAGAGCGCCCTCCAGCCGGTCGAGTCCGGCAGCCAATCCGGCCCCCTGGTCGACGGCGACCCGCCAGCACGCCGCGAGACCCCGCAGGCCCTCGGCGCCCGGTTGGCCCGCCGCCCCCGCGAGCGCGCCCGGGACGTCCCCTCCGAACCGGGCGGCGGCAAGTACCGTCGCCTGCGCGTCGCCGAGTCCTCCGGAGTCGTGCGCGGCGCACAGCAGGGCCTCGCCCGGCTGCCGTCCCGCCCGCACCTCCCCGGCGAGCGTCCCGCACAGCGCGATCACCGCGTCCATCCGGTGCTCCCGGGCCCGCCTCGCCCCGCGGGCCAGTCGCGCCCGCCGCAGCACCGGCACCCCGGCCGCCCCCGCGACGACCGGCAGCACGGAATCACCCGGCACGGCCACGAGCAGTCCGGCCACCAGCGACCACCACTCGGGCCGCAGCCGGCCACGGACCCGCCGCAGCCCGTCCGTCACCCGGCGAACCGTGAGCGGCCCGCTTCCGGCCGCCCCGCCGACGCCCCGGTGAGACAGGAACATCAGCCGCGCGCGTCGCACCCCGGTGTGCCAGCCGCTCCCCGCCAGCCATCCCGCCGCTCCCAGGAACGCCAGGGCCACACCCGTGGACAGCTGTCCAGTCCCCGTCATCCGCCCGCCTCCTCTTCCAGAGGTCGCGTTCCGAGCCCGTCACCGTCACGGCGCAGCAGCTCCCGCAGACGGCCCCAACCGCGCTCCGCCGCGAAGGACTCCGCGCCCCACCGCAGCGCCGGCTCCGTCCGCACCAGCCCCGACGCGTCCCGCTCCAGTACGTGCACCTCGGCGATGCGGCGGCGCCCGGCCCGGTCGCGCACCAGGTGCAGGACCACCGAAAGGGCTGCCGCCAGCTGGCTGTGCAGGGCCGCCCGGTCGAGGCCGGCGGCCGTACCGAGCGCCTCCAGCCGGGCCGGGACGTCGGCGGCCGCGTTGGCGTGGACCGTCCCGCAGCCGCTGTGGCCGGTGTTCAGTGCCGCGAGCAGATGCACCACCTCAGGGCCGCGCACCTCGCCCACGACCAACCGGTCCGGGCGCATGCGCAGGGCCTGCCGCACCAGGTCCTCCAGGGTCACCAGGCCCGCGGCCTCCTGGTTGGCGGGTCTGCTCTCCAGACGGACGACGTGCGGGTGGTCCGGCCTCAGCTCCGCCGAGTCCTCGGCGAGCACGATCCGCTCGTCCGGCCGGGCGAGCCCGAGCAGCGCGCTCAGCAGGGTCGTCTTCCCGCTGCCGGTGCCGCCGCTGACGAGGAACGACAACCGGGCCCTCAGCAGCGCGCGCAGCACCCGGTCACCGCCGGGCGGCACGGTGCCCGCCGCCACCAGTTCGTCGAGCGTGAACGCCCGCGGCCGTACCACCCGGAGCGACAGGCACGTGCAGCCGACGGCGACCGGTGGCAGTACCGCGTGCAGCCGGGTCCCGTCGGGGAGCCGGGCGTCCACCCACGGCCGGGCGTCGTCGAGCCGGCGCCCGGCGACCGTGGCGAGGCGCTGCGCGAGCCGCCGCACCGCACCGGCGTCCGGGAAGGAGACCGGCGTCAGCTCCAGGCCACCGCCCCGGTCCACCCAGACCCGGTCCGGTGCGGACACCAGCACGTCCGTCACCGACGGATCGGCGAGCAGCGGTTCCAGCGGTCCGCTGCCGACGAGTTCCGACCTGAGCTGCTCGGCGGCGCCCAGGACCTCGGCGTCCCCCAGTACCCGCCCCTGTTCCCGCAGGGCCTGCGCCACGCGTGCGGGCGTCGGCTCCGCCCCGCTCTCGGCGAGCCACCGCCGCACCCCGTCGAGCATCCCGGCCGCCTGCCCCGGAGACCGCCCACCGGCCACCACCGTCGTCCACGCCGGACTCTGCCCTGCCGTCCCCACCGGGACCCGCCCTGCCGTCCCCACCGGGCTCAGCCCTGCCGTCCGCGCCGGGCGCCGACCCGTCATCCCCACCGGAACCTGCCTCGCTGCCGCCCCGGAAGCCCACCCCGGTAGCAACCTCGCGTTCGGCCCCGCAGACGCATCAGCACCCCGCCCTGCCACCACCTCCGACACCCCACCGCGCCCCGACCCCGGCCCCGGCCCTGTCCCTGCAGTCACCGCAACCACCCCAGCCACGTCCACGTCCACGTCAACCTCCCTCTCACCACTCCCGTTCGCCGTCCACAGCCCCAGCCCCCAGCCCCAGCCCCGCGCCTCACCCACCCCCGCCCGTCTCCACCAGCGCCCCCTCCCAGAACCCCCGGCAGAAGCGCGCCAGGGGGCCGCGGGCGGACGCTCCCGGGGGACGCCTGTTGTCGGTGGCGCGCAGGAGGCCGGGCTCGACGGGCACCTCTCCGGCCAGGGGCAGCCCGAGGAGCCGGGCCACCTCGCGGTCGTCGAGCCCTGAGGCATACGGCCCCCGTACCGCCACCCGGAGATCGCGCAGGACCATGCCGACGGCCGCGGCCACCCTCCCGGCCGCCGCGACGGCCCGCAGTTCCGCCGGGACGACGAGGAGCCCGACGTCGAGCTGGGCGAGAACCTCGGCGACACCGTCGTCGATCCGGCGCGGCAGGTCGACGACGACCGTGCCGCCCCTGCGCCGGGCCGCCGCGAGCACCGCCCGCACGGCCTGGGGCGGTACCGCGACGCAGTCGCCCCGGTCCCAGCTGAGCACCCGCAGGGAGTGCAGCATCGGCAGTGACTCCTCCAGGGCACCGCCGCCGACCCGGCCGCGTGAGGCCGCGAACGCGGGCCATCGCAGCCCTTCGGCCGTCTCCCCGCCGAGGAGGACGTCGAGGCCACCGCCCAGCGGATCGGCGTCCACCAGGAGGCTGCGCAGCCCCTCTCGTGCGGCCGTGACGGCCAGCGCGCAGGCCAGAGTGGATGCTCCGGCTCCGCCGCGCCCACCGATGACGCCGACGGTGAGGGCGGGCCGGCCGACGCCCTCCGCGACGTCGGCGATCCGGTCGACGAGCCACTGCTCGCCGTCGGGCAGCATCAGGACGTGGTCGGCGCCGATCTCCACGGCTCGCTGCCAGACACCCGGGTCGTCCTGATCGCGGCCCACGAGGACCACGCCCCGTCTCCGCGCCGCTCCGCGGACGCGCCGGGCGGCGTCATCGCCGACCAGGACGAGCGGCGCGGCCTCCCAACTGCCCCACGGTCCGGACGCGGGGGGTGCCGGCGTCGCCGAGGCCGCCGACCGCGTCGCCGGCTCCGTGGGTGCCGTGGGCACCGAGTGGTGCACCTCCGGCGTGGCTCCGGCCGCCGCGCACAGGCGCAGCAGGTCGTCGAGGAGTTCGGTGTCCTCGGTGACGATCAAAGGCCCGTTCTGCCGCCCTCCGGCGGCGGGCAGCGGATCCTGGGTGATGGTTCCGGTCATCGTGCTGTGTCCCCCTTCGCCGCGACTTCCGCAGTCACGGCCGACTTCTCGTGGCCTCGCGTTCGGCCCTCGGTCGAACCCGGCCATACGCGTCCGGCATTCGGAACCGGCCGTGGAACACGGCGCGGCCCGGACGCGTGGGAATCACGGTGCAGCGATCCGGGAAATCGTGTGGATCTTGGTCCAAAACTGTGGACAACTCGACGGTTGTGAATATCCCCGCCACCCATACCGGTGGGCCCGACCCCGCCAAGCCCTGGCCTCTGTACGACTTCCGCAGAGCAGTCCGACGGTTACCCTACGTAACAAGTCAGGTGCATGACATGTCAGCCGAGAGCGCCGCCGCACCACGCGGACCGGCCCGCTGAGACCACCTGAAAACCCACCCGGACATGCGACGACCCCCGCCGGGGGGGAGAGCGG
This sequence comes from Streptomyces sp. BK79, assembly GCF_044142145.1. Classification (NCBI taxonomy): domain Bacteria; kingdom Bacillati; phylum Actinomycetota; class Actinomycetes; order Kitasatosporales; family Streptomycetaceae; genus Streptomyces; species Streptomyces sp. BK79. The sequence goes on along the minus strand of NZ_JBHVOC010000009.1, from coordinate 145,599 downwards.
GGGTCGTCTCCACGGCCGACTCGGGGGGGGGAGGAGTCGGACCGGGTTAGCACGGTCGCGAACGATCCGTGACTTCCATGGTGTACCCGAGAGCCTTCTCAGGCAAACCCACGCGCCCCACCTTACGCCGAATGGGCTCCGCCTATGCTCATGGTCGTGGAAAACCACTCCCGAACCCACTCCATGCCCCGCGCGGCGGCCTTCTTCGACCTGGACAAGACGGTCATTGCGAAGTCGAGCACGCTCACGTTCAGCAAGTCGTTCTACCAAGGCGGGCTGATCAACCGCAGAGCTGTCCTGCGTACCGCGTACGCCCAGTTCGTGTTCCTCGCGGGCGGCGCCGACCACGACCAGATGGAACGGATGCGGGAGTACCTCTCGGCGCTGTGCCGCGGCTGGAACGTCGAGCTGGTCAAGGAGTTGGTCGCCGAGACCCTGCACGACCTGATCGACCCGATCATCTACGACGAGGCCGCCTCCCTGATCGAGGACCACCACGCCGCCGGCCGCGACGTCGTGATCGTCTCCACGTCGGGCGCCGAGGTCGTCGAGCCGATCGGTGAGCTGCTCGGTGCGGACCGGGTGGTGGCGACCCGCATGGTCGTGGGCGACGACGGCTGCTTCACGGGTGAGGTGGAGTACTACGCGTACGGCCCGACCAAGGCGGAGGCGGTCCGGGAACTGGCTCGGTCCGAGGGGTACGACCTGAGCCGCTGCTACGCCTACAGCGACTCGGCGACCGACCTGCCGATGCTGGAGGCCGTCGGCCACCCCCACGCGGTGAACCCGGGCCGGACGCTGCGCCGCGAGGCCCTCGCGCGCGAGTGGCCGATTCTCGATTTCCATCGCCCGGTGCGGCTCAAGCAGCGGGTCCGGGGCTTCTCCGTACCGCCGCGCCCCGCACTCGTGGCCGCCGCCGCGATCGGCGCCGCCGCGGCCACCGCGGGACTCGTCTGGTACGCGAGCCGACGGCGGATCCCGGTGGCCTGACGCCCCGACCGCGCCCCGACCGCCTCCAGCGGCGTCACCACACCCTCACCCTCGCCCGCGGTCCTTCACCCGCGTATGAGTGCAAAAGTAAAGAAGTGCGGCGGGCACTTCCGGTTGTTCCGGCGCAGGAGTACAAAGGACTCAACGGCCCGCGAGACCAAGGACATCCGAAAGGATCACCTTAAGAACGCATTTGGCCCCACGGACCGAGCATGGACACTGGGCACCCACGCGACGTCGACCCGTCGATTACGGGCCAGCCGCACCAGGTGACGGGCAAAGCACCCGACCTGATGGGCAACATATCGAGGACGCTTGGTAACCCGGTGGTCATGCCAGCGGCGGTACGAATATTCGTACCGCCGCATTTCTGTGGCGTCCTACACGCCCGCCACGCCCGCCACGCCCGCCACGCCCGCCGCGCCTGTCGTCAGGCCGCACCGCGCTGGAGCGCCTCGCACACCGCCGTGGACTCGCGCGCGCCCAGTTCGACCGCCCTGCCGCAGTGGGCGATCCAGGCGGCCATGCCCTCGGGCGTGCCGGAGACGTAGCCGTCGAGCGCCGCCAGGTAGGCCGCGCGGCCCAGTTCCGCGTGGCCGACCTCGGCCGGGCAGACCGACTTCGGGTCCAGGCCGCTGCCGACCAGGACGATGCGTTCGGCCGCGCGGGCGACCAGGCCGTTGTGCGAGGTGAAGGGGCGCAGGGCCAAGAGCTCACCGTGGACGACGGCGGCCGTCACCAGGGCCGGCGCGGAACCACCCGCCCTGACCAGCCCGGCCAGGCCGTCCAGCCGGCCGTGCGTCTCCTCGGCGCCCGGCAGCGGCAGCTCCACGAGCGGCTCGTCCACCGGCTCGCCCTCCTGCCGGGGCCGCCCCACCTGATCGGCGTCGTCCGCGGCGGCCACCAGGTGCAACCTGGCCAGCACGCGCAGCGGGGACTGCCGCCAGATGGACAGCAACTGCCCGGCTTCGGCGGTCAGCCGCAGGGCCGCGCCCACCGCGCGCGCCTCGTCGTCGCCGCTGAAGTCGCTGCGCCTGCGCACCTCCTCCAGCGCCCAGTCCGCCCCGGACAGCGCCGCCGAGCCCCGGGCGCCGCGCAGGGCCGCCTCGGAGGTGATCTCGTTGCTGCGGCGCCGCATGATCCGGTGGCCGTAGACCCGGTCCACGGCCTTGCGTACGGATTCCACGGACTCGGCCACGCCGGGCAGTGCGCCCAGGGCCGCGAGCGGATCGGCGGTCGCGCCTGTCGTACTCATGAGTACGACCCTACGCATCCCGGCGCCACACCCCACGAACGAGTGGTCTTCTTCACGTACCTCCGGGCCCTCGTGCCACCTACAGCTATCGCGCCACTACCCTTGGTGAACATGAAAATTGCTTTCGTCGGGAAGGGCGGCAGCGGCAAGACCACCCTGTCCTCCCTGTTCGTCCGCCACCTCGTCGCCGCCGGTGCGCCCGTCGTCGCGATCGACGCCGACATCAACCAGCACCTGGGGGCCGCGCTGGGGCTCGACGAGGCGGAGGCGGCCGGGCTGCCCGCGATGGGCGAGCACCTGCCGTTGATCAAGGAGTACCTGCGCGGCAGCAATCCGCGCATCGCCTCCGTCGAGCAGATGATCAAGACGACCCCGCCCGGCGAGGGCTCGCGCCTGCTGCGGGTGCGCGAGGACAACCCGGTCTACGACGCGTGCGCCCGGACGGTGGAACTCGACGGCGGGGCCGTCCGTTTGATGGTCACCGGGCCCTTCACGGACGCCGACCTGGGAGTCGCCTGCTACCACTCCAAGACGGGAGCGGTGGAGCTGTGCCTCAACCATCTGGTCGACAGCCGTGACGAGTACGTCGTGGTCGACATGACGGCCGGCTCGGACTCGTTCGCCTCCGGCATGTTCACCCGCTTCGACCTCACGTTCCTCGTCGCCGAGCCGACCCGCAAGGGGGTCTCCGTCTACCGCCAGTACAAGGAGTACGCCCGCGACTTCGGCGTCACCCTGAAGGTCGTCGGCAACAAGGTGCAGGGGCCGGACGACCTCGACTACCTCCGCGAACAGGTCGGGGACGACCTGCTGGTGACCGTCGGGCAGTCGGACTGGGTGCGCGCCATGGAGAAGGGCAGGCCGCCCCGGTTCGGGCTCCTGGAGGACGCCAACCGGCACGCGCTGAGCACCCTGCACACGGCCGCCGACGCGGCGTACGCGCTGCGGGACTGGCGGCGTTACACGCGCCAGATGGTCCACTTCCACCTGAAGAACGCCCGCAGCTGGGGCAACGAACGCACCGGGGCCGACCTGGCCGCCCAGGTCGACCCCGGTTTCGTCCTCGGTGAGGGCGTCGTGGCCCCGGCCTAGGGGGTACGACGCCCTCGCGGGCCCGTCACCGCTCGGCGGCCGGTGCCCCGGGCACGCCCTTCGGCGCCGGTGCGGGGGCGGCCGAGAGGAAGGGGGCCCAGCCCTTCTTCGGGGCCTCGCCGACGTCCAGGGTGCGCAGTTTCTTCAGCACCTTCGGGTCCTGGGCGTCCAGCCAGTCCACGAGCTGCCGGAAGGAGACGCAGCGCACCTCGTCCTTGGTGCACACCGCCTCGATGGTCTCCTCGATGGCGCGCATGTAGGTGCCGCCGTTCCAGGACTCGAAGTGATTGCCGATGATGAGGGGCGCGCGGTTGCCGTCGTAGGCCCGCTGGAAGCCCTGGAGCAGTCCGTCACGCATCTGGTCGCCCCAGAACGCGTGCTTGGCGGGGTCGCCCTGGGTCGTGGTGCCGGACTGGTTGACCATGAAGTTGTAGTCCATGGTGAGCTGCTCGAACGTGTGCCCGGGGAACGGCACGAGCTGCATCGACAGGTCCCACAGCTCCTGCTTCTTCTTGGGCCAGACCTGGTTGTTCACACCGCTGCTGTCGTAGCGGAAGCCCATCTCGGCGGCGGCCCGGGTGAAGTTCTTCTGGCCCTCCAGGCAGGGGGTGCGGGCGCCGATCAGCTCCTTGTCGTAGTCGAAGGGGAGGGGTGCCGCGTTCTTCACCCCGGTGGTGGTCTTCCAGGTCTTCACGAACTGCTTGGCCTGCTTGATCTCGTCCTTCCACTCCTCGACGGACCACTCGCCGACCCCGCCGTCGGCGCCGCAGAAGTGCCCGTTGAAGTGGGTGCCGATCTCGTTGCCCTCCAGCCACGCCAGCCGCAGCTGCTTGACGGTGTCGGCGATGCCCTCCTGGTCGTTGAAGCCGATGTCGGAGCGGCCCGGGGAGTGCTGGGGCGGCCGGTACAGGTCCCGCTTCTCCTCCGGCAGCATGTACACGCCGCTCAGGAAGTACGTCATCGTCGCGTTGTTCTCCTTGGCCACTTCACGGAAGTGGGAGAACAGTCTCTGGCTGTCCTCGCCCGCGCCGTCCCAGGAGAACACCACGAACTGCGGGGGCTTCTGTCCGGGCTTGAGGCGCTCGGGCCGGGGCAGGTGCGGCTGGGCTCCGGTGTAGGCGGTGGAGCCGTCACCGATCAGCCGGACCGCGTTCTTGGGGGCCGGGGCCGCTTTCCCCTTCTCCTTCTGCGGGCCCTGGGTCCCTTCACCGGAACCGTTTCCGCTGTCGATCGCGCAACCGGCGAGGGACGCGGCACAGACCGCGGCGGCGATCGCGGCGCGCGCGGCCATCCTGTGGGTGGCGGCCATCTTCCGCCCACCTTCTTCCTTCTCTCGGGCCAACGCCGACGAGGGCGATGTCGGGTGCTGAGCCGGGACGTGCCGTCAGCGCCGTCAAGGTGGCACGTATGCGAGAAGGAATTAGTACGACAAGCCGATGAAATGACCGATTCACTCACGTGCGAGTGGTCATTACTCCATTTGCGCGAAAAGTCTATGCCTCCTCTTTACTCTGAATTACGATCTGTTTACTGAGTGCAACCAGTCGAGCGCTCGTCGAGTGCTCGTCCGGGCACTCACCCAGTGCTCGGCATCCCGCCGCTGTACGCCGTGACCACGGCCGCGAACCGCCCCCGCCCGGCGGGGGACCGTCCATGACCGCGACCGCGCAGCCCCGGAGGAGACGGGAAAGAAATGTCCGCCTGCGTCCCCGCCCGCGCCGATTCGGCCCGCACCAAGCACGTCCATCCCCCGCACAGTCCGCCGCCCGGCGGCCCCCGGCGCTTCCGCGTCGCGGGAGCCGACGTGTCGGCCTCGATCGCGGTCTTCCTGATCGCCCTGCCCCTCTCCCTGGGCATCGCCCTCGCCACCGGCGCCCCGCTCCAGGCCGGCCTCGTCGCCGCCGCGGTGGGCGGGATCGTCGTCGGGTGGCTCGGCGGCTGCCCGCTCCAGGTCAGCGGCCCGGCCGCCGGTCTCACCGTGGTCACCGCCGACCTCATCCAGCAGTACGGATGGCGTACGACCTGCGCCATCACCGTGTTCGCCGGGCTGGCCCAGCTCGGCCTCGGCTGTCTGCGCGTGGCCCGCTCCGCGCTCGCCGTCAGCCCCGCCATCGTCCACGGCATGCTCGCCGGCATCGGCGTCACCATCGCCGTCGCCCAGCTGCACATCGTCCTCGGCGGCACCCCGCAGAGTTCCGTGCCCGACAACCTGGTGGCACTGCCCGCCCAGCTGGCGAACCTGCGCCCCGCCGACGTGGCGGTGAGCGTGCTGACCCTCACCCTGCTGTTCCTGTGGCCGCGCGTCCCCGGCCGGGCCGGACGGCTGCTGGGCAGGCTCCCCGCCGCCCTGGTCGCCGTCGCCGGCGCCACCGCGGTCGCGGCCCTCGCCGGGCTGCGCCTGCCCAAGGTCGACCTGCCGTCGTGGAGCAGCCACGCCCTGGCCACCCTGCCCGACGGCCCGGTGCTCGGACTGGTCGCCGCCGTCCTCACCACCACGCTGGTGTGCAGTGTGCAGTCGCTGCTCGGCGCCGTCGCCGTGGACAAGCTGGTCGCCGCCCGGCCCGGTCTGAGCGGCCGGGTCAAGCGGTCCGACCTCGACCGCGAACTGCTCGGGCAGGGCGCCGCCAACATCGTCTCCGGCTCGCTCGGCGGACTGCCCATCGCCGGTGTGGCCGTGCGCAGTTCCGCGAACGTGGCCGCGGGCGCCGTCAGCCGGAACTCCACGATGGTGCACGGCGTTCTCGTAGTGATCGCCGCGCTGCTCCTGGTCCCCGCCCTGGAGCTCATCCCGCTCGCCGCGCTCGCCGCCCTGGTCATGTCCGTCGGCATCCAGATGGTGTCGCTGAACCACATCCGCACGGTGACCCGCCACCGTGAGGTGCTGGTCTACGCCGTCACCACCTGCGGCGTGGTGTTCTTCGGCGTCCTGGAGGGCGTCGCGCTCGGCATCGCCGTGGCCGTCGGCGTCGCCCTGCACCGCCTGACCCGCACCCGCATCACGCACGCCGAGACGGGAGGAGTCCATCACGTCCACGTCCGAGGGCAGTTGACGTTCCTCGCGGTGCCGAGGCTCAGCCGCGTCCTGCACCAGGTGCCCCAGGGATCGGACGCCGTCGTGGAGCTGGACGGGTCGTTCATGGACCACGCGGCCTACGAGACGCTCCAGGACTGGCAGAAGACACACACCACGCAGGGGGGCTCCGTCGAGATCACCGGCCGCCGGCCCGGCACCCGCCTGTCCGAACCGGCCGACGCCGAGGACTGCCGCTGCCGCCCCTGGACCGCCTGGCGCAACCACCAGTGCGAACGCCCGCAGCCGATGCCCCCGGCGGGCACCGACCGGCCGGACGACGACTCCGGCGAGCGGACCGACGCGGCGGCCGACCGGCCCGGCGACGGCCCGGGCGACACCCGTGGCCGCGACACCCGTGGCCGCGGCACCGACGGCCCTGGCGCCAACACCCCCGTCAGCGCCGGCGGCACCGGCACCGGCGGGCCTGGCATGCCCAGCGGACCCAGCGGGCGGGAACTGGCGCGCGGCATCAGCGCGTTCCAGCGCAACACCGCCCCCCTGGTGCGGCGCGAGCTGGCCCGCCTGGCCCGCGAGGGACAGCAGCCCTCCCAGCTGTTCCTGACCTGCGCCGACTCCCGGGTGGTGACGTCGATGATCACCTCCAGTGGCCCCGGCGACCTCTTCGTCGTACGCAACGTGGGCAACCTCGTGCCGCTGCCCGGCGCGGAGAGCGGCGACGACTCGGTGGCCGCCGCGATCGAGTACGCGGTGGACGTGCTCAAGGTGCGGTCCATCACGGTGTGCGGGCACTCCGGGTGCGGGGCCATGCAGGCGCTGCTCAGCGCCGAACCCGGGGGTGCGCAGACCCCGCTCAAGCGGTGGCTGCGGCACGGGCTGCCGAGCCTGGAGCGCGTGCCCGAGGACGAGAGCGCCTGGCCCCGGCTGGCCGGACGCCGCCCCGCCGACGCGGCCGAGCAGCTCTGCCTCGCCAACGTGGTCCAGCAGTTGGAGCACCTGCGCGCCCACGACGCGGTGTCCCGCGCCCTGGCCGCCGGTGAACTCGAACTGCACGGCATGTACTTCCACGTGGGCGAGGCCCAGGCGTACCTGCTCTCCGAGGACGCCGGGGACGGGGTGTTCGAGCTGGTGCTGGAGACCGACCTGACCGCCTGACGCCCCGAGCGGCGGGAGCGCCGCGGCGCGGGGAGTGTGAGCGTCGTTACAGACGCTGAACCCCGCGCCGTCGGCGTCCGTGGGTACGGATGACCACTGGCCGCGAAGTCAGGCGGCCGCCGGACAGGTCTAAACCAATTGCCCGTCGACCCTTGTCATCGGCCCCCCGGGTCTGATGAGCTGTGGCCTGGGACACAACGGACAACCCTGAGAAAGGGAGATGTCGTGAGCAACGAATCCTTGGCCAACCTGCTCAAGGAAGAGCGCAGGTTCGCACCCCCCGCCGACCTGGCCGCGAACGCCAACGTCACGGCGGAGGCGTACGAACAGGCCAAGGCTGACAGGCTCGGCTTCTGGGCCGAGCAGGCCCGCCGGCTGAGCTGGGCGAAGGAGCCGACCGAGACGCTGGACTGGTCGAACCCGCCGTTCGCCAAGTGGTTCCAGGACGGCGAGCTGAACGTCGCGTACAACTGCGTCGACCGTCACGTGGAGGCCGGCCACGGCGACCGCGTCGCCATCCACTTCGAGGGCGAGCCCGGCGACAGCCGCGCCCTCACCTACGCCCAGCTCAAGGACGAGGTGAGCAAGGCCGCCAACGCCCTGCTGGAGCTGGGTGTGCGCAAGGGCGACCGGGTCGCCGTCTACATGCCGATGATCCCGGAGACGGCGATCGCGATGCTCGCGTGCGCGCGCATCGGCGCCGCCCACTCGGTGGTCTTCGGCGGCTTCTCCTCGGACGCCCTCGCGACCCGCATCCAGGACGCCGACGCCCGCGTCGTCATCACCTCCGACGGCGGCTACCGGCGCGGCAAGCCGTCCGCGCTCAAGCCCGCCGTCGACGAGGCCGTCGAGCGCGCGGGGACCGTCGAGCACGTGCTCGTGGTCCGCCGCACCGGCCAGGAGGTCGCCTGGGACGACTCCCGCGACAAGTGGTGGCACGAGACCGTGGAGCGGCAGTCCGCCGAGCACACCCCGGAGGCGTTCGACGCGGAGCACCCGCTGTTCATCCTCTACACGTCCGGTACGACGGGGAAGCCGAAGGGCATCCTGCACACCTCCGGCGGCTACCTCACGCAGGCGGCGTACACGCACTGGGCCGTCTTCGACCTCAAGCCGGAGACGGACGTCTACTGGTGCACCGCCGACGTCGGCTGGGTCACCGGACACTCGTACATCGTCTACGGCCCGCTGGCCAACGGCGCGACGCAGGTCATGTACGAGGGCACCCCGGACACGCCGCACCAGGGGCGCTTCTGGGAGATCGTGCAGAAGTACAAGGTCTCCATCCTCTACACCGCGCCCACCGCGATCCGGACGTTCATGAAGTGGGGCGACGACATCCCCGCCAAGTTCGACCTGTCGTCCCTGCGGGTCCTCGGCTCGGTCGGTGAGCCGATCAACCCCGAGGCGTGGATCTGGTACCGCAAGAACATCGGCGCCGACACCACCCCGGTCGTCGACACCTGGTGGCAGACCGAGACCGGCGCGATGATGATCACGCCGCTGCCGGGCGTCACCGAGGCCAAGCCGGGCTCCGCCCAGCGCGCGCTGCCCGGCATCAGCGCCACCGTCGTCGACGACGAGGCGAACGAGGTGCCGAACGGCGGGGGCGGCTACCTGGTCCTCACCGAGCCGTGGCCGTCGATGCTGCGCACCATCTGGGGCGACGACCAGCGGTTCATCGACACGTACTGGTCGCGCTTCGAGGGCAAGTACTTCGCCGGTGACGGCGCCAAGAAGGACGACGACGGCGACATCTGGCTGCTGGGCCGCGTCGACGACGTGATGCTGGTCTCCGGTCACAACATCTCCACCACCGAGGTGGAGTCGGCCCTCGTGTCCCACCCGTCGGTCGCCGAGGCGGCCGTGGTCGGCGCGGCGGACGAGACGACCGGGCAGGCCATCGTGGCCTTCGTGATCCTGCGCGGAACGGCCGCGGAGACCGAGACCCTCGTGGCCGACCTGCGGGGTCACGTCGGGGCCGCCCTCGGCCCGATCGCCAAGCCCAAGCGGATCCTGCCGGTGGCCGAGCTGCCCAAGACCCGCTCCGGCAAGATCATGCGCCGCCTGCTGCGCGACGTGGCGGAGAACCGGCAGCTCGGGGACGTCACGACCCTGACCGACTCCACCGTCATGGACCTCATCCAGACGCAGCTCCCGTCGGCGTCCAGCGAGGACTGAACCGTCCGCCGCGAGGGCACCCGGCGAGCGCCATGCCGGGTGCCCTTCGTCGTGCTCCGCCCCCTTGCGCACCGTCACGAAGATCACCCGGCAGGTCCACCGCAGTTTAGGTAAGCTAAGGAACGCGTAAGAGACTCAACAAGATCCTCATGGTGTGCCGGGAAGTCTGGTCGGCAAGCGTTCCGTGCTGCCCACCGACCGGAGGTTCTCCCAGTGACCGCGCCGCAAGCCCCCCGCAAAGCCTTCGGGCGTCTGAGCCTCCCGGAGCGGAACTACGTCGCGGAGGCGTTGCGCACCGAGACAGTCGGCGGCGTCCTGCTGCTCGTCGCCGCGATCGCCGCGCTGGCGTGGGCGAACATACCGGCGGTGAGCGACAGCTACGAGAGCGTCAGCGACTTCCACTTCGGTCCCGCGGCCCTCGGCCTGGACCTCTCGGTCGCCCACTGGGCCGCCGACGGACTGCTCGCGGTCTTCTTCTTCGTCGCGGGCATCGAGCTCAAGCGCGAACTGGTCGCCGGTGACCTCAAGGACCCGAGGGCCGCCGCGCTCCCGGTGGTGGCGGCGCTGTGCGGCATGGCCGTACCGGCGCTCGTGTACACCGTCACCAACACCGCGGGCGGCGGCTCCCTGGCCGGCTGGGCCGTGCCCACCGCCACCGACATCGCCTTCGCGCTCGCCGTGCTCGCCGTCATCGGCACGTCCCTGCCGAGCGCCCTGCGCGCCTTCCTGCTGACGCTCGCCGTCGTCGACGACCTGTTCGCGATCCTGATCATCGCGGTCTTCTTCACCGAGAGCCTGAACTTCGCCGCGCTCGGCGGCGCGGTCGTCGGCCTCGGGATCTTCTGGCTGCTGCTGCGCAAGGGCGTGCGCGGCTGGTACGTGTACGTGCCGCTCGGCCTGGTGATCTGGGCGCTGATGTACAACAGCGGCGTCCACGCCACCATCGCCGGCGTCGCCATGGGCCTGATGCTGCGCTGCCACACCAGGGAGGGCGAGAAGCACTCCCCCGGCGAGCACATCGAACACCTCGTGCGCCCCCTGTCGGCGGGACTGGCGGTACCGCTGTTCGCGCTGTTCAGCGCGGGTGTCTCGCTCTCGGGCGGCGCGCTGGCCGACGTGTTCACCCGGCCCGAGACCCTCGGTGTCGTGCTCGGGCTCGTGGTCGGCAAGACGCTGGGCATCTTCGGCGGCACCTGGCTGACCGCGCGCTTCACGAAGGCCTCGCTCAGCGACGACCTGGAGTGGGCCGACGTGTTCGCGGTGGCGACCCTGGCCGGCATCGGCTTCACCGTCTCCCTGCTCATCGGCGAGCTGGCCTTCGAGGGCGACGCGGCGCTGACCGACGAGATCAAGGCCGCCGTCCTGACCGGTTCGGTCGTCGCCGCCCTCCTGGCCACCGTCCTGCTCAAGCTGCGCAACGCCAAGTACCGCAAGCTGACCGAGGCGGAGGAGCGCGACGAGGACCTCAGCGGCGTCCCGGACATCTACGAGGAGGACGACCCCGCGTACCACCTGCGCCTGGCCGCCATCTACGAGGGCAAGGCCGCCGAGCACCGCCGGATCGCCGAGGAGATGGAGTCGGCACGGCTTGCCGAAGTGCCGGGCGGGGCAGGCGGTGAGGGCGACGGTCCGGCATGATCTGACGAGACGGTACAAAAGACGGACCGTACGCGGTCGGGCCGCAGCAGACGGGCGGCACACGGCAGCCACGGAACCGTACGCAGATCAGCCAGCAGAAGAGGGAGACCGCGATGAGCGCACCCGACGGCAGCCCGGTCGGCACCGAACGCAGCATCGGCCAGCTGTTCGCCTCGGCGACCACCGAATTGTCGGCGCTCGTGCACGACGAGATCGCACTGGCCAAGGCGCAGCTGAGGCAGGACGTCAAGCGCGGGGCGACGAGCGGCGGCGCGTTCTCGCTGGCCGGCGCCGTCCTCCTGTTCTCGCTGCCGATGCTCAGCTTCGCGCTGGCCTACGGCATCCGGACCTGGAGCGGCTGGAACCTCGCCGTCTGCTTCCTGCTGTCCTTCGCGGCGAACGTCCTGCTCGCGGCCCTGCTCGCGCTGATCGGCATCGTCTTCGCGAAGAAGGCCAAGAAGGGGAAGGGCCCGCAGAAGGTCGCCGCCTCCGTGAAGGAGTCGGCGGGCGTCCTCCAGCACGCCAAGCCGCACCCGCGGCCGGAGCTGCCCGCGGACCGGTCCCCCGAAGCCATCGAGGCTGTGGCACGCTCGTCCTCATGACGGACCCCGCCACCCCATCGGCCCAGCCCGCCACCTCGGTCGTCCGGCTCGACCTCCCCGGCGGGCACGAGGTGACCCACCGGGACGTCGCGGCCAACGGCGCCCGCTTCCACATCGCGGAGCTGGGTGACGGGCCGCTGGTGCTGCTGCTGCACGGCTTCCCCCAGTTCTGGTGGACCTGGCGGCACCAGCTGGTGGCGCTCGCGGACGCCGGTTTCCGCGCCGTCGCCATGGACCTGCGCGGCGTCGGCGGCAGCGACCGCACCCCGCGCGGCTACGACCCCGCCGGACTCGCCCTCGACGTCACCGGCGTGATCCGCTCGCTCGGCGAGCCGGACGCCGCGCTGGTCGGCCACGACCTGGGCGGCTACCTGGCCTGGACGGCCGCCGCGATGCGGCCCAAGCTCGTACGGCGGCTCGCCGTGTCGTCGATGCCGCACCCCCGGCGCTGGCGTTCGGCCATGCTCGGGGACGTCCGCCAGACCCGGGCGGGCTCGTACATCTGGGGCTTCCAGCGCCCCTGGATCCCGGAGCGGCAACTGACCGCGGACGACGGCGCGCTGGTGGGCCGGCTGATCCAGGACTGGTCCGGGCCGCGCCTGGTGGACGAGGAGGCCGTGGACGCCTACCGCCGGGCCATGTGCATCCCCTCCACCGCGCACTGCTCCGTCGAGCCGTACCGCTGGATGGTGCGCTCCCTGGCCCGCCCGGACGGCATCCAGTTCTACCGCCGTATGAAGCGGCCGGTGCGCGTGCCGACGCTGCATCTGCACGGTTCGCTGGACCCGGTGATGCGGACGCGGAGCGCGGCCGGGTCCGGGCAGTACGTCGAAGCGCCCTACCGCTGGCGGCTGTTCGACGGTCTCGGGCACTTCCCGCACGAAGAGGATCCGGTCGCCTTCTCCACCGAACTGATCAATTGGCTGAAGGATCCCGAACCCGATCGGTGACCGGCCGAACCTAATCGGTGACCGAACGATCGCGCCCGGTATCCGATCCGGAACGCTTGTCCTATGAACGGCCACTTGCCCGGCGCATAGGCCAATTGGGGGCACGCGGAGCGGTTATCGACCTTGAGGCGGGGGCACACGTCCGGTTATGGGCTGGACGCACGACTACAGTGACGTAGCACGCGACGGCCGCTCCACGAGCGGCGTGAGCAGCACCCACCGACGAGGAGGCACCCCGCAACTGGCGGGTGCGGACCCGCGGGTGGGCATTCCGCGCATCCTGCGCCGCCGGGCCCGCTGGGTCTCCGTACGCCTGCGCCATCCACGCGGCGAGAGCTGACACCGGCGCCCCTGCCGGGCCGCGAGGCTCTCAGAGCGCGCAGCTGTCGCTGTCCACCTGCTGGCCCGCGGCGCGGCCCTCGGCGATGTCCTCGCGGATCTCGTCCGCGGTGAGCGCGTAGCCGGTCTCGGCGTCGTCCAGCGACTTGGCGAAGACCACGCCGTACACCTCGCCTTCGGGGGTCAGCAGCGGTCCGCCGCTGTTGCCCTGACGGACGGTCGCGTAGAGCGAGTAGACGTCGCGGTGGACGGTGCCGCGGTGGTAGATGTCCGGGCCGTTGGCCGTGATGCGCCCGCGCACGCGCGCGGCACGCACGTCGTACGCCCCGTTCTCCGGGAAGCCGGCGACGATCGCGCCGTCGTCGCGGGACGCGTCCTCGTCCGCGAACCGCAGCGCGGGCGCGTCGAGTTCCGGCACGTCCAGTACGGCGACGTCGCGCCGCCAGTCGTAGAGGACGACCGTCGCGTCGTACTTCCTGCCCTCGCCGCCTATCTGCACCGTGGGCTCGTCGACGCCGCCCACGACGTGCGCGTTGGTCATGACGCGGCGGTCGTCGAAGACGAAGCCCGTGCCCTCCAGGACCTTGCCGCAGTCGGTGGCGGTGCCCATGACCTTGACGATGGAGCGCTTGGCCCGCACGGCGACGGGGCTGTTCGCCAGCGCCGGGTCGGGTGGCTGGACGTCGGTGATCGGCTCGTTGGAGAACGGGCTGAAGACCTGCGGGAAGCCGTTCTGCGCGAGGACGGAGGAGAAGTCCGCGAACCAGGTGTCGGCCCGCGCGGGCAGCGCCCGGGAGACGCCCTGGAGCACCGTGGACCCGCGGACCTCCTTGCCGAGCGTCGGCAGCGTGGTGCCGGCCAGCGCGGAGCCGATCAGCCAGGCGACCAGGAGCATCGCCACGACGTTCACCAGGGCGCCGCCGGTGGCGTCCAGGGCGCGGGCCGGGGACCAGGTGATGTACCGGCGGAGCTTGTTGCCCAGGTGCGTGGTGAGGGCCTGGCCGACGGAGGCGCAGACGATGACGACGACGACCGCGACGACGGCGGCGGTCGTGCTCACCTCCGCCTTGTCCGTCAGGGCGTCCCAGAGCACCGGCAGCAGATAGACGGCGACGAGGCCGCCGCCGAGGAAACCGGTCACCGACAGGATGCCGACGACGAAACCCTGGCGGTAGCCGACGATCGCGAACCAGACGGCGGCCAGCAGCAACAGGATGTCCAGCACGTTCACCGATCAGGTCCCGCCTCGTCGTCCTACGCTCACACCGGTCACCCTGTCATGACCGCCAGTCCAACGGGACCTGCTTCTCCCTGTCCCAGGGCCGCTCCCAGCCCGCGAAGTGCAGCAACCGGTCGATGATGCCGGCGGTGAAGCCCCACACGAGGGCCGATTCGACCAGGAATGCCGGGCCCTTGAAGCCGCTGGGGTGGACGGCGGTGGCCCGGTTGGCGGGGTCCGTGAGATCCGCCACCGGGACGGTGAAGACCCGCGCCGTCTCGTTCGGGTCGACGACGCCGACCGGGGTGGGCTCGCGCCACCAGGCCAGCACCGGTGTGACGACGAAGCCGCTGACCGGGATGTAGAGCTTGGGCAGGACGCCGAAGAGCTGTACGCCGGCCGGGTCCAGCCCGGTCTCCTCCTCGGCCTCGCGCAGGGCGGCCCGCAGCGGTCCGTCGCCCTGCGGATCACCGTCCTCGGGGTCGAGGGCACCGCCGGGGAAGGCGGGCTGTCCGGCGTGGGAGCGCAGCGTGCCGGCCCGCTCCATGAGCAGCAGCTCGGGACCTCGGCCCGCGCCGGGGGCACCCGCAGCGGAGCCGTCCGCACCGCGGCCGCCCTCGCCGGGGCCCTCGCCTCCGCCGAACAGGATCAGCACGGCGGACTGGCGGCCGGCTCCGTCCTCCGGCGGCAGGAAGCGGCTCAGCTGTCTGGGCTGCACCGTCTCGACGGCCCGCACCACCGGGTCCAGCCAGTCGGGCAGGCCCTCCTTGCTGAGGATCCCGCCCCGGGCCCGTCCCTGCGTGTCGCTCGCCCGTGTCATCGCCACCCCCGTCCTGCCGTTTCCAACGCCCGACGCCCCTGAGATCGTTCCGTCACCCGGCCCCCAGCGCGGGCGCCGGCTTCCCGCCCGCGTCCAGATACGCCTGCGGGGGCTTCAGCCGCTGTCCGGGGAAGCCGCCCTTCTCGTACTTCAGCAGCTTCGCCGCCTTCTCCGGGTCCGTCTCGCCCTCGCCGTACGCCGGGCAGAGCGGGGCGATGGGGCAGGCGCCGCAGGCGGGCTTGCGGGCGTGGCAGATGCGGCGGCCGTGCCAGATCACGTGGTGGGAGAGGTCCGTCCAGTCGCTCCTGGGGAAGAGCGCGCCGACGGCGGCCTCGATCTTGTCCGGGTCGGTCTCGGCGGTCCACTGCCAGCGGCGCACCAGGCGCTGGAAGTGCGTGTCCACGGTGATCCCCGGGCGGCCGAACGCGTTGCCGAGCACGACGAAGGCGGTCTTGCGGCCGACGCCGGGCAGTTTGACGAGGTCTTCGAGGCGGCCGGGGACCTCGCCGCCGAAGTCCTCCGCCAGGGCCTTGGACAGTCCTATGACCGACTTTGTCTTGGCCCGGAAGAAGCCGGTCGGGCGCAGGATCTCCTCGACCTCCTCGGGGTCGGCCGCGGCCAGGTCCTCGGGGGTCGGGTACTTGGCGAAGAGGGCGGGCGTCGTCTGGTTGACGCGCAGGTCGGTGGTCTGGGCGGACAGCACCGTGGCCACGACCAGCTGGAAGGGGTTCTCGAAGTCCAGCTCCGGGTGGGCGTACGGGTAGACCTCCGCCAGCTCGCGGTTGATGCGGCGGGCACGGCGGACCAGCGCGGTGCGCGACTCCTCGCGCGGCGGCCTCGCGGTGACGGTCTTCGCCGGGGCGACGCCCTTGACAGCGGCGGTGGCCTTCTTGGGCGCGACGGCGGGCTTCTTGGCGGGGGCCTGCTTCTTGGCGGGGGCCTGCTTCTCGACGCTCTTCTGGGTCTTCTTCCCGGTCGTCTTCTTCACGGCACCTTTCCCCGCGGTCACCCTCTTGGCAGGCGCCGACCGCTTTGTCGCTTTCGCCGTTTCCCTACCGCCATCGGGGCCCTGTTCGCCCACAGCGGAATCACGACGTACACCCACCCGCGCAGCCCCCTCGGCCTGTGCTCTCACCGGCGATTTGGACACCCGGCCAGCCTACGGCCCGGCACCGACATCCGCCCCGGACCCCGAAGATCGGCGCCCAATTGGACCCCTGCCGCGTACCCCGGGACACCAGTGCGGCATCCTTGTGACAGATCACACTGTTTGGACTGTCCGGCAAAATGGGCACCACGGACCCCTGGTACACCGGGGGAACAAGATCCTCTGAGCCGGTCGACAAGGAGAGAACTCGTGGACGACGTTCTGCGGCGCAACCCGCTCTTCGCGGCGCTCGACGACGAGCAATCCGCGGAGCTCCGCGCCTCCATGAGTGAGGTGACCCTCGCCCGCGGCGACTCGCTGTTCCACGAGGGCGACCCCGGAGACCGCCTCTACGTGGTCACGGAAGGCAAGGTCAAGCTCCACCGCACGTCCCCCGACGGCCGCGAGAACATGCTGGCCGTCGTCGGTCCGAGCGAGCTGATCGGCGAGCTGTCGCTCTTCGACCCGGGCCCGCGCACGGCCACCGCCACCGCGCTGACCGAGGTGAAGCTGCTGGCCCTCGGCCACGGCGACCTCCAGCCCTGGCTGAACGTGCGCCCCGAGGTGGCCACCGCCCTGCTGCGCGCCGTCGCGCGCCGCCTGCGCAAGACCAACGACGCCATGTCCGACCTCGTCTTCTCGGACGTCCCCGGCCGCGTCGCCCGCGCCCTGCTGGACCTCTCCCGCCGCTTCGGCGTGCAGTCCGAGGAGGGCATCCACGTCGTGCACGACCTCACGCAGGAGGAGCTGGCCCAGCTGGTCGGCGCGTCCCGCGAGACGGTCAACAAGGCGCTGGCCGACTTCGCCCAGCGCGGCTGGCTCCGCCTGGAGGCCCGCGCGGTGATCCTGCTGGACGTGGAGCGGCTGGCCAAGCGCTCCCGTTGAGCGCCCGTCCGCTACTCGGGCAGCTGGATGAGTCCGTGCTCGCCCAGGTACTCCAGCTGCGCCCGCACCGAGAGCTCCGCCGCCGGCCACAGTGAGCGGTCGACGTCCGCGTACACGTGGGCGACGACCTCCGCCGGCGTCCGGTAGCCGTCCTCCACCGCCGTCTCGACCTGGGCGAGGCGGTGGGCGCGATGGGCGAGGTAGTACTCCACGACGCCCTGCGCGTCGTCCAGGACGGGTCCGTGCCCCGGGAGCACCGTGCGCACCCCGTCGTCGGCCGTGAGCGACCTGAGCCGGCGCAGGGAGTCCAGGTAGTCGCCGAGACGGCCGTCGGGGTGGGCCACCACCGTCGTACCGCGGCCCAGGACGGTGTCGCCCGTCAGGACCGCCTGATCGGCCGGGAGATGGAAGCACAGCGAGTCCGCCGTGTGCCCCGGGGTCGGTACGACCCTCAGCTCCAGGCCGCCGACCCCGATGACGTCGCCGGCGGCCAGCCCCTCGTCGCCCAGCCGCAACGCCGGGTCGAGGGCCCGCACGTGGGTGCGCGTCAGCTCGGCGAAGCGCGCGGCGCCCTCCGCGTGGTCCGGGTGACCGTGCGTCAGCAGGGTCAGCGCGACCCGCTTGCCCGCCCGCTCCGCGGTGTCGACGACGCGCCGCAGGTGGGTGTCGTCCAGCGGGCCCGGGTCGACGACGACGGCCAGGTCGGAGTCGGGCTCGGCGAGGATCCAGGTGTTCGTCCCGTCCAGGGTCATCGCGGAGGCGTTGGGCGCGAGGACGTTCACCGCGCGCGCGGTGGCGGGCCCCGAGAGGACGCCGCCCCTCGGCTGGCCGGGCAGTGCGGCTGCGTCCGTCATGACGGGACTCCCCCGGTCGGGTCGGAAGGTGTCGCCGGCGTCTGTGCCGTGCGCGGGACGTGCTTGGTGAACTCGTCGTGCCCCGGCCAGGAGAGCACGACCTCGTCGTCGACGAGCCGCGCCCTCGCCAGCACCGGCGTCATGTCGCGGCCCGGTGCCGACGCGAGCGCCTCGGCCGCCGTACCGCACCGCGCGAGGGCGCGCAGGGTCGCGACGGTCGGCGGCATCATCAGCAGCTCGCCCCTGTCGTACCCGGCCGTCGCCTCCGCCGGGGTGATCCACACCGTGCGGTCGGCCTCCGTGGAGGCGTTGCGGGTGCGCTGGCCCTCGGGGAGGGCGGCCACGAAGAACCACGTGTCGTAGCGCCGGGCCTCGAACTCCGGGGTGATCCAGCGGGCCCAGGCGCCCAGCAGGTCGGAGCGCAGCACGAGACCCCGGCGGTCCAGGAACTCCGCGAAGGACAGCTCACGGGCGACCAGGGCGGCCCGGTCCGCCTCCCAGTCCGCGCCCGTCGTGTCGCCGACCACCGAGTCCCCGGTCGGACCGGCGAGCAGGACGCCCGCTTCCTCGTACGTCTCCCGTACGGCCGCGCAGACGATCGCCTGGGCGCCCGCCTCGTCGACGCCGAGCCGGTCCGCCCACCACGCGCGCGGGGGGCCCGCCCAGCCGACGGCACGGTCGTCGTCGCGCGGGTCGACCCCGCCGCCCGGATAGGCGTACGCGCCGCCGGCGAACGCCATGGAGGCGCGGCGGCGCAGCATGTGGACGGCGGGTCCGCCACCGGTGTCCTTCAGGAGCATGACGGTGGCCGCGCGCTTCGGGGTGACCGGGGTGAGGGCGCCGGCCGCCAGCGCGCGGATGCGGTCGGGCCACTCCGGGGGGTACCACTGACCATTCGCCTGACCATTCGCCATGGCCGGAGGCTATCCGGTGACGGGCGGATGTTCGAGTGGCGCCCGGGTCAGGCCGGCAGGTCGCGCAGCCAGTCGGTCAGCAGGCGGTTGGTCTCCTGCGGGCGCTCCTGCTGGAGCCAGTGGCCGCAGCCGTCGAGCAGGTGGGAGGCGGTCAGCCCGGGGAGAGTGGCGGGGTACGCCTCGATCGCGTCGGACAGCCAGGTGGTGGACGCGTCCAGGGCGCCGCCGAGGAACAGGGACGGCTGCGTGATCGGGGCACCCCGGTGGCCCGCCAGGTCGGCCCAGTCGCGGTCCATGTTGCGGTAGCGGTTGAGGGCGCCGGTCAGCCCGGTGCGCTCGAACTCCCCGGCGTAGACGTCGAGTGCCTCCTCGGTCAGCCAGGAGGGCAGCCGCCCGTCGGCCGGGAAGCGGTCGCGCAGCCGGCCGCCGGGGGCGACGAAGTGCGGGTCCGGCGCGCGGGGGGCGGGCATGGTGTCGGCGGACAGGGCGGCGTAGAACCCGGCGAGCCAGCCGCGCACGTCCGGCTCGATCTCCGCCTCGGCCCGACCGGGCTCCTGGAAGTACGAGACGTAGAACTCCTGTCCCGCGAACGGGCCCGCCGGGTCGCTCATCGAGGCGAACACCTCGCTGGGCTTCGGGCCGCCCGGCGGGGTGTACGGCACGCTCAGCAGGCCCACCGCGCGGAACACGTCGGGCCGCAGCAGCGCCGTGTGCGCGGCGATGGTCGCGCCCCAGTCGTGTCCGACGATCACGGCGGACCGCTCGCCCAGGGCCTCCACCACGGCCACGTTGTCCGCGACCAGGTCGAGCATCCGGTACGCCGACACCGCGTCGGGCCGGGAGGAGCGCCCGTAGCCGCGTACGTCGATCGCGGCGGCGCGGAAGCCCGCGGCGGCCAGGGCGGGCAGCTGGCGGCGCCAGGAGTACCAGGACTCGGGGAAGCCGTGCACGAGCAGCACCAGCGGGCCGCTGCCCTGCTCGACGAGGTGGATCCGGCCGGCCGGTGACGGCACCAGGCGGTGGACGGGACGGTCGGGGTCGATCGCGGGGGTCTGCGGCATGCTTCCTCCTGGCGCGCACGGTCGGTCCGGTGCCGCGACGGAGCCGGACCGGCGCGGGGCCGGCACCGCTCCGTACGGGGCACCGGAAGCGATCCTCCGGCGGCCCGGCACGGGAGGCGAGGTTTGTTGCCGGCCTGGCAACCACCACCCCGCGCGGGCGCCCGCCGGGCGACCCGCACCTCCCGTCGTCGGCCCGGGTTCCCGGCAGCCACCCGCTCGGGCGCCCGCGCGGGCGCGCTTTCGCGGGCGCGCTTTCGGCGGGCGGGGGAGCCACCGGTCCGGCCCGGGCACCCCAGGGCCGGGCCGTGCGGCGTGCGGCTACGCCTGGACGAGTTCCACCTGGACCTCGACCTCGACCGGCGCGTCCAGCGGCAGTACCGCCACGCCGACCGCGCTGCGGGCGTGGACGCCCTTGTCGCCCAGGACCTCGCCGAGGAGTTCGCTGGCGCCGTTGATCACGCCGGGCTGGCCGGTGAAATCGGGGGCGGAGGCGACGAAACCGACGACCTTCACCACGCGCGCGACGCGGTCGAGGTCACCGGCGACGGACTTCACCGCGGCCAGGGCGTTCAGCGCGCAGACGCGGGCGAGTTCCTTGGCCTCCTCGGCCGTGACCTCGCCGCCCACCTTGCCGGTGACCGCGAGCTTGCCCTCCACCATCGGCAGCTGGCCGGAGGTGTAGACGTACGGGCCGGACACCACGGCCGGCTGGTACGCGGCCAGCGGCGGCACGACCTCCGGCAGCGTCAGGCCCAGCTCGGCCAGCCTGGCCTCGACGGCGCTCACGCCTGCTTCTCGCGCTTCAGGTAGGCCACGAGCTGCTCGGGGTTGTTCGGCCCGGGCACGACCTGGACGAGCTCCCAGCCGTCCTCGCCCCAGGTGTCCAGAATCTGCTTCGTGGCATGGACGAGCAGCGGCACGGTTGCGTATTCCCACTTGGTCATGTGGCCGACTCTAGCCGTTGCCCGGCGGCCCCTCGGAGGCCGACCGCGCGGGCGCCGCCCGCCGCCTTTCCCCCGCCTTCTCCACCACGTTGTCCACAGCCTCCCGCGTACTCGGCGCGCGAACTGGTTACGCTCGAATACGTGAGCAGGCTCCAGGTCGTCAGTGGCAAGGGCGGAACCGGCAAGACCACGGTGGCCGCGGCCCTCGCGCTGGCCCTGGCCACCGAGGGGAAGCGCGCGCTTCTCGTCGAGGTCGAGGGTCGCCAGGGCATCGCGCAGCTCTTCGAAACGGAGGCGCTGCCTTATGAGGAGCGCAAGATCGCCGTCGCTCCCGGGGGCGGGGAGGTGTACGCACTCGCCATCGACCCCGAGTTGGCCCTTCTGGACTACCTCCAGATGTTCTACAAGCTGGGCAGCGCCGGACGGGCCCTGAAGAAGCTCGGCGCGATCGACTTCGCGACCACCATCGCGCCCGGGGTCAGGGACGTCCTGCTGACCGGCAAGGCGTGCGAGGCGGTGCGGCGCAAGGACAAGAGCGGGCGGTTCGCGTACGACTACGTCGTCATGGACGCCCCGCCGACCGGCCGCATCACGCGGTTCCTCAACGTCAACGACGAGGTGGCCGGTCTGGCGAAGGTCGGCCCGATACACAATCAGGCGCAGGCGGTGATGCGGGTGCTGAAGTCGCCGGAGACCGCCGTGCACCTGGTGACGCTGCTGGAGGAGATGCCGGTCCAGGAGACCGCCGACGGCATCGCCGAGCTGCGGGCGGCACGGCTCCCGGTGGGGCGGGTCGTCGTCAACATGGTCCGGCCCGCGGTGCTGGACGCCGCCGAGCTGGACCTCGTACGCGCCACCCCGCGCACGGCGCTCGCCCGTTCCCTGTCCGGGGCCGGGCTCGGCGGGGCGCGGCGCGGCGGGCACGCCGAGCGGCTGGTGGACCCGCTGCTGGCGCAGGCCGAGGAGTACGCCGAGCGGTACGCGCTGGAGGAGGAGCAGCGGGCCGTCCTGACCGACCTGGGCCTGCCCCTGCACGAACTGCCGCTGCTCGCCGAGGGCATGGACCTGGCGGGCCTGTACGAACTCGCCCACGAGCTGCGGAAGCAGGGGATCGCATGAGTCCGGACCCGGCCACCCGCCCCCAGGAGGGCGCGCGACGGCTGACCCCCGCGCGGGTGCTCGACGTCGACCCCCTGCTGGAGGACCCGAAGACGCGCATCGTGGTGTGCTGCGGCTCGGGCGGGGTCGGCAAGACGACCACCGCGGCGGCCCTGGGCCTGCGGGCGGCCGAGCGCGGCCGCAAGGTGGTCGTCCTCACCATCGACCCGGCCCGCCGGCTCGCCCAGTCCATGGGCATCGACTCGCTCGACAACACGCCGCGCCGGGTCAAGGGCGTCGACGACGCGGCGGGCGGCGAGCTGCACGCCATGATGCTCGACATGAAGCGCACCTTCGACGAGATCGTCGAGGCGCACGCGGATCCCGAGCGGGCGGCGGCGATCCTGGGCAACCCCTTCTACCAGTCGCTCTCGGCGGGCTTCGCGGGCACGCAGGAGTACATGGCGATGGAGAAGCTGGGGCAGTTGCGGGCCCGGGACGAGTGGGACCTCATCGTCGTCGACACGCCGCCGTCCCGCTCGGCGCTGGACTTCCTGGACGCCCCCAAGCGCCTCGGTTCGTTCCTGGACGGCAAGCTGATCCGCGTCCTGCTGGCCCCGGCGAAGGTCGGCGGCCGGGCCGGCATGAAGTTCCTGAACGTCGGCATGTCGATGATGACGGGCGTCCTGGGGAAGGTGCTGGGCGGGCAGTTCCTGAAGGACGTGCAGACCTTCGTGGCCGCGATGGACTCCATGTTCGGCGGCTTCCGGACCCGCGCGGACGCGACCTACAAGCTGCTCCAGGCGCCCGGGACGGCGTTCCTGGTGGTCGCGGTGCCCGAGCGGGACGCGCTGCGGGAGGCCGCGTACTTCGTGGAGCGGCTGGCGGCCGAGGACATGCCGCTGGCCGGTCTGGTGCTCAACCGGGTCCACGGCAGCGGCGCCGACCGGCTGTCGGCCGAGCGGGCGCTCGCCGCCGCGGAAAATCTTGAGGATCCCCGCATTGTGGATCAGGACGACGGGAAAGCTGGACTTCGTAACTCTCCCGACACACACGGTAGTTCAGACTCCCCCGAGCGCCCTTCGCAGCCTTCGCCCGGGGCCACCCCGGAGAATCCCGAGGCTCCCGACCCCGTGGAGGACACACCGAAGGACACATCGGTGGAGACTGCCGCGGACCCAGCGGTGGAGACGGCCGCGGGCCCAGTGGCGGAGACGGTGGTGGACGCGGCGGTGGACACACCGGAGCGGTCCGTCGACCAGCTCACCGCGGGACTGCTGAGGCTGCATGTGGAGCGGATGCACCTGCTCGCCCGCGAGCAGCGCACGCGTGACCGCTTCACCGCGCGCCATCCCGAGGTGGCGGTCACCGAAGTGGCCGCGCTGCCCGGCGACGTGCACGACCTCGCAGGTCTGCGCGACATCGGGACCCGCCTCGCGACGGGCCGGCCCGAGCTGCCCGAGCCGAGCGCCTGATCCGGCCCCGGACCGGCGGTCCGGCCGGCTCAGCCCACGGCCGCGTAGTTCTCGTACACCTCGTCGTCGTCGAGGGGCACGATGCCGGCCCCTCGTTCGTACTCGGTCCGCGCCGTCTCCAGCAGCCGGCGCCAGGAGGTCACGGTCGGCCGCCTGCGCAGCAGTGCGCGGCGCTCCCGCTCCGTCATGCCTCCCCACACGCCGAACTCGACGCGGTTGTCGAGCGCGTCGGCCAGGCACTCGGTCCGCACCGGACATCCGGTGCACACCGCCTTGGCCCTGTTCTGCGCTGCTCCCTGAACGAACAGTTCGTCCGGATCGGTAGTGCGGCAGGCGGCCTGCGCACTCCAGTCGGTTACCCAGCCCATACCGGCGCCGTCCTCTCCCGAATCGAGGCTCCCCCACGGCGGCAGCGGCATATTCACCGCCGCCAGTTGAGGACGTTACGGAAGGTGGGCACAGCGCAACACCCCCTTCGGGCCCAATCTTGAATGGCCCGAACGGACTATGGGTAAGCGGCAGATCACCCGGGGGAGTGAGCTGGCGACATACGCGACGATCCCGGCATTAGGGTCATCTCTGTTGCGCCACAACGGACACCGACTGACACACAAGGCGTATTCGGACACGCATCCCACACGCCGCGACACGCGCCGGCACACCCCAACGCGCCCCCCAGCGGGGCCCCTCGGAAAAAAATCGAGCGGATCCGGAACGATTCGGGGTCGCCGGACGTATTGATACATGGCCGCACTGCTGTGACAGTTGAGTGCAGCTTAGGCCAAGGCATATACGCGTGTCCGGCGAATGAGAACGTAGGCTGCCTCCATGCCAAAGAAGCGCTCGGGCGGTGGTCTGTCGCCAACGCAGCAGGCCGCCAAGTTCCTCGGTGTCAGTGTGCTCGCGGGAGCTGTGCTGGCCGGTATCGCGTTGCCCGCCGTGGGCGCGCTGGGGCTGGCCGCCAAGGGGTCGGTGGAGAGCTTCGACGCCCTCCCGGCCAGCCTGAAGACTCCCCCGCTGAGCCAGCGGACCGCCATCCTCGACGCCGAGGGCGGCACCATCGCCACGGTCTACTCGCGCGACCGCACGGTGGTCGCGCTGAAGGACATCTCGCCGTACATGCAGAAGGCGATCGTCGCGATCGAGGACTCGCGCTTCTACGAGCACGGCGCGGTCGACCTCAAGGGCGTCCTGCGCGCGCTCAACAAGAACGCGCGCAGCGGCGAGGTCTCCGAGGGCGCGTCCACGCTCACGCAGCAGTACGTCAAGAACGTCTTCGTGGAGGAGGCCGGCGACGACCCGACGAAGGTCGCCCAGGCCACCCAGCAGACCATCGGCCGCAAGATCCGCGAGCTGAAGCTCGCGATCCAGGTCGAGGAGGAGCTGGGCAAGAAGAAGATCCTCGAGAACTACCTGAACATCACCTTCTTCGGCCAGCAGGCCTACGGCATCGAGGCCGCCGCCCAGCGCTACTTCTCGAAGTCCGCCAAGGACCTCAACGTCCAGGAGTCCGCCCTCCTGGCCGGCATCGTCCAGTCGCCCAGCCGGTACGACCCGGTCAACGACGAGGCCGAGGCCACCAAACGGCGCAACGTCGTCCTGGCGCGCATGGCGCAGGTCGGTGACATCTCCCAGGCGGAGGCCGACGAGGCGCAGGCCAAGCCGCTCGGGCTGAAGGTCAGCCGCCCCAAGAACGGCTGCATCACCGCCGTCAAGGGCGCGGGCTTCTTCTGTGACTACGTGCGCGCGGTGTTCCTGAGCGACCCGGTCTTCGGCAAGACCAAGGAGGACCGGGCCAAGATCTGGAACCAGGGCGGTCTGACGATCCGCACGACCATGGACCCGCAGGCCCAGGAGTCGGTGCAGCAGTCGGTCAAGGATCACGTCTACACCAGCGACGAGGTGGCGACCGCGGCCACCATCGTGCAGCCCGGCACCGGCAAGATCGTCGCGATGGGCCAGTCCCGCCCGTACGGCATCGACGTCAAGCAGGGCGAGACGACCCTCAACCTGTCGGTCGACAACGACATGGGCGGCGGCGCGGGCTACCAGCCCGGTTCGACGTTCAAGCCGATCGTGGCCGCCGCCGCCATCGAGGGCGGCATGCCGGCGACCAAGTCGTACTCCTCCCCGTACGAGATGGAGTACCCGAGCCCGGTCGCGACCTGCGGCGGCAAGAACTGGGTGAACACCGAGGGCGCCGAGCTGGCCAACGAGAACGAGTCGGAGGTCGGCCCGTACGACATGCGGGAGGCGACCGCCAAGTCGGTCAACACCTACTACGTGCAGATGATCAGCGACATCGGCATCTGCCCGGTGACGCAGATGGCCGAGAAGATGGGCGTCGAGCGCGCCAACGGCAACAAGCTGGAGCAGACCCCGTCCATCGCCCTCGGTGTCACCGAGGTGTCGCCGCTGACGATGGCGAGCGCGTACGCCGCCTTCGCCTCGCGCGGCATGTACTGCACGCCTGTCGCCATCGAGTCGATCAGCCAGCGGGTCGGCAACAAGACCAAGTCCCTCGAGGTCCCGAAGTCGACCTGCTCGCGGGCCATGTCGGAGACGACGGCCGACACGATCAGCACGCTGCTCAAGGGCGTCGTCGAGGACGGTACGGGCACCGAGGCCGGCCTCGACAGCCGTCCCAGCGCCGGCAAGACCGGTACGACCGACGAGCGCTTCGCCGCCTGGTTCGTGGGCTACACGCCCAACCTCGCGGGCGCCGTGTGGGTCGGCGACCCGAAGCACGAGCGGAAGATGGTCGACATCACCATCGGCGGCGTCCCGCACGAC
Organism: Streptomyces sp. BK79; assembly: GCF_044142145.1. Taxonomy (NCBI): domain Bacteria; kingdom Bacillati; phylum Actinomycetota; class Actinomycetes; order Kitasatosporales; family Streptomycetaceae; genus Streptomyces; species Streptomyces sp. BK79. Next base: position 119,156 of record NZ_JBHVOC010000009.1, on the reverse strand, counting down.
AAGGTCTTCGGCGGCCGGGTCCCCGGTCCGATCTGGCGGGACATGATGTCGGGCGCCCTGGAGGGCAAGCCCGTGGACCAGTTCAACATCGTGGACATCCCGGACTCCGCCGACAGGGACAAGGGCAGCGGCGACGAGGACGGCGGCCAGGACGACGGCGGCAACGGTGACAACGGCGACAACGGCGGCGGGGACAACGGTGACGGCGGCGTCATCGGCGGCCTGATCGACGGCGGCACGGGCAACGGCGGCGGCGACGGCGACGGCGGTGGCTTCCCCGGGACCCTCTTCCAGGGGCAGGGCAACGGCGGGAACGGCGGCGGCGGACGCCGGGACTGAGCCCCCTCCCCCCTGTCGAAGACCGACGGCCCCTTCCTCCGTGGAAGGGGCCGTCGGTCTGTGATGGGCGGGGTCAGCCCGCCAGCAGCTTCTTCACCGCGGCGGCGACCCGGCCGCCCTCCGCCTGCCCGGCCACCTTCGGGTTCACGATCTTCATGACGGCGCCCATGGCCCGCGGCCCCTCGGCACCCGCCGCCCTGGCCTCCTCGACGGCCTGGGCGACGATCGTGTCCAGCTCGTCGTCGGACAGTTGCTTGGGCAGGTAGGCGGCGAGCACCTCGCCCTCCGCCTTCTCCCGCTCGGCGCTCTCGGGGCGCCCGCCCTGCGCGAAGGCCTCGGCGGCCTCGCGGCGCTTCTTCGCCTCGCGGGTGATCACCTTCTGCACCTCGTCGTCGGAGAGCTCACGCTTCTCCTTCCCCGCGACCTCCTCCTTGGTGATCGCGGCGAGCGTCAGCCGGAGCGTCGAGGAGCGGAGCTCGTCGCGCTCCTTGATCGCGGCGTTGAGGTCGTCCTGCAGCTTCGACTTGAGCGTGGTCATGGGTCCGATTGTCGCAGGTGCGACAGCCACGACGCCTGCCGATTAACGGGCCCGCGCGAGCCGGGCCGACGATCCCCCGCCCGCCCCCGCGCAAGCCGACGCGCCGCCGCCTCCCGCCACCGCTTCTGACACGATGGACGCATGCGCGCGCGATACGGAGTACCCCTGGGAATCACGGCGGTTGGCGCCGCCGGTCTGGTCTACGCGGCGGGCTTCGAGGCCCGTTCCTTCCGCCTGCGACGGGTGACGATCCCCGTCCTGCCCTCCGGCATGCGCCCCCTGCGCGTACTCCAGGTCTCCGACATCCACATGGTCGGCGGCCAGCGCAAGAAGCAGCGCTGGCTGCGCTCGCTGGCGGGTCTGCGCCCGGACTTCGTGATCAACACCGGCGACAACCTGTCCGACCCGAACGGCGTCCCGGAGGTCCTGGACGCGCTGGGCCCGCTCATGGAGTTCCCGGGCGCCTACGTCTTCGGCTCCAACGACTACTACGGCCCCAAGCTGCGCAACCCCGCGCGGTACCTGATCGAGAAGGCCCAGGGCCGTCACGGCCTCAACGGCAACGCGCCCGCCGTGGGCGTCGTCCACAACCCGTGGGAGGACCTCCGCGACGGCTTCGACGCCGCCGGCTGGCAGAACCTCACGAACACGCGCGGCACCCTCAAGGTCGAGGGCGTGTCCGTCGAGCTGACGGGACTGGACGACCCGCACATCAAGCGGGACCGGTACGCGGAGGTGGCCGGCGGCCCGTCCGGCACGGCCGACTTCTCGATGGGCGTGGTCCACGCCCCGTACCTGCGCGTCCTGGACTCCTACACGGCGGACGGCTACCCCCTGGTCCTGGCCGGCCACACGCACGGCGGCCAGCTGTGCGTCCCCTTCTACGGCGCCCTGGTCACCAACTGCGACCTGGACACGGACCGCGTGAAGGGCTTGTCCACCCACACGGCCGAGGGCCACACCTCCTACCTCCACGTCTCGGCGGGCTGCGGCACGAACCGCTACACCCCGGTCCGCTTCTTCTGCCCCCCGGAGGCGACGCTGCTGACGCTGGTGGGTCGGGAGCGGTGAGCGGGAAGGGGTAGCCCGGTCGGGACGGACCAAGGCGGGTCAGGGCGGGCCAGCTCGCATCAAGGCGGGCCAGGCGGTTCCAGGCAGGTCAGGGCGGGGCAAGGCGGATCCAGGCGGGCCAGGGCGGACAAGGCGGGTCAGGTGAGGAAGGCCGGATGGGCGGGTAACCCACACGGCCCATCCACATAGCCCACCTCGCCCGAAATGCCTACTTTGAGGCCATGACAGCCCCGATACCCCGGGACATCCCGGAGATCCCCGCGCTCCCGGGCCATCCCGCCCTGCTGCCCTCCCCCGTCCCGGCGACGGCCGTCCTGACCCCCGTACGCCGCCCGCTGACCGCCACATTCCGCCTCCTCACCGCCCTGCTGGCGTTGTCCGGCGTGACGATCGAACTGGTCCTCGGCGGCCCGCCCACCAGAACCCTGAGCCACTTCACGGTCCAGGCCGCCCTCCTGCTGGCCCTGGTCACGCTCGCCTCGGCCCGCTGCGCCTGGTCCGCCCACCACCCCCTGCCGGGCGCCCTGACCGGCGCGGCCCTGCTCTACGTCACCGCCGCCGGCCTCGTCCACCACCTGCTCCTGGCCAACGGGGCGAGCCCGTACACCGTGCCGGACGGCGCCGACGGCTGGCACACGATCGCGACCCACATCCTGCACACGGCAGTCCCGGCCGCCGCACTCCTGGACTGGCTCCTGCTCACCGCCCCCGGCCGACTGCACCTGCGCCAGGCCACCGCGTGGCTCCTCTACCCCCTGGCCTACCTGGCCTTCTCCCTGGCCCGCGGCGAGCTCCTCATCCCCGGCACCCAGGGCCGCTACCTCTACCCCTTCCTCGACGTCGACCAGCACGGCTACCGAGGCGTCCTCGGCAACGCCCTCCTCATCGGCCTCGCCCTCTACGCCCTGGCCGTCCTCCTCGTGGCCCTGGACCACATCCGCCCGAACCCGCTGCGCCGCCGCTGGTGAAACCGGATTTCGCCTCCGGCTCCCGGTGGGCTAAAGTAAACGACGTCGCCGCGACGAGCAGCGACAATCGGGGTGTGGCGCAGCTTGGTAGCGCGCTTCGTTCGGGACGAAGAGGTCGTGGGTTCAAATCCCGCCACCCCGACAGAGAAACAGCAGATCACCCAGGCTACTCACGTGAGTAGCCTGGGTGATCTGCTTTGTGCGTGTCTATCTGCGTGACTACCGGTTCCCGCATGTCTACAGCCGCTGTGGATCAGCGCCGAAGATCCCGTCCATGACCACGGCGCCGGTCTGGATCACGGGCCGGATCTGCTTCCGGTAGACCTCCTCGGTCACGGCCGTCCCGGAGTGCCCGACGAGCCGGGAGATCACTTCCAGCGGGACGCCACGGTCGGACAGCAGGGACACGAAGCTGTGCCGGAGCTCCCGGGGCGTCCACTCGTCGGCCTTGACCCCGTCGATGCCCTTGAGCGCCTGGCGGAAGGCACGGCGGACGTTGGCCGCGTCCAGCGGCTTGCCCACGGCCGAGGAGAAGACGAGCCCGTGTTCCTCCCACTCGTCGCCGGCCGCCAGCCGGTCCCATCCCTGATCTTCGAACTGCTGCCAGAGGGCTTCGACGCAGCGCGCCGGCAGAGCGAGCGTACGCCGGGACTTCCGAGTCTTGGTGTCCCCGCCCCGCCGGACCGAGCGCCACACCGCGATGTGCGGAGGCTGTGGCGGGTCCGCGTCCGGCTTGCCCTTGAGGAAGACGTGGTCCCAGGTGAGTGCCCGCAGCTCCTCGGTACGGGCACCGGTCAGCAGGGCGACGACGATGTACGCGTACATCGAAGTCCCCTCGGCGCCCTTGAGTACGGCCTCGGCCTGAGCGAAGGTGAGCGCCTTGGAGGGGCGTCCGGCTTGCCCCTGGGGCACCGAGCACAGCTCGACGACGTTCCGCTTCACCTTGTCTCGGGCCATGGCCCGCTTGACCGCGCGATTGAGGCACGAGTGGATCGGTGTGGCCCTGTGCGAACCCCGCGCGCTTGACCGCCAGCCGCTCCGGTGTGCACTACTCAGCCGCAGAGACCGCCCGGAGCAAGAAAAGACAATCGCTTCCGAAGTCCGTCAGGATCCACATCTCGCGTGGATCGTCATCATTCATAGCCACTCTGCCTAGACCGTCGTCCCTGACGATTCCCTCTGCGGCGAGGCGAGCGATCGAGGCATCCAGCACCTTGGCGAACCCAGGAAGTTCGGTGAGGATCTCCGGCTGCCTCCACCCGGGGAACCGCTCTTGGTACCAACCTTCTGGCGTCGGGACTGTCTCCTTAGCGAGGACTTCAAGGAGCTTGACCTCCGGGGCCTCGATAGCAGCGAGGCCACGCACGCGGAGACGCTCTGCGTCGACTGTGGCCTCGTCGCGCACCCCTCGTCCCAAGCACCTGCCGAGAGCAACGATCTTCTCTGCTAGAGGTGTCTCCATAGCGGCCTGAACAGTCTCCGACAGCAAAGCCAGCAGATCTGGGCTGGTCTCGATCGTCTGAACAAGCCGGTCTAGAGACCTCTGTGCCTCCTCTGAGCCCGCTCGGAGCGCTCGTGCCGCTCGTTCCTCGCGACGCGCGCGCTCTTTTTCGATGAGTTGCAGGATCGGGGCGTCGACGTACTCCTTGAGGGGCTGCACCGATCGCTGCCCGGAGTTGCAGCATTGCCAGGTCCAGCTGATAGAGATCGAGTTTTTCGCGGCCGAAGTAGAGAAAGCCTCCGTCGGGATAGAAAACACGCAGCCCATACCCTACTGTGCCGAGCCCGTTCTCTGGAGTGAGCAACGCCTTGCCGGCCGAGATATACCAATCCGATAGGGCGATAGCATCTGGCGTCATGAGCTGGTCGAGACGCTCGTCTACATGCTCGAAGGGGTCACGGACTTCCTTCGTCAGCCGGATGATCTCCGCGTCAGCGGCCTTGCCCAACAGATCGCGCAAGCGTTGGCCTCGCCGCCGAGCGAAGTCGCGGGATTCCTTCGGAGTCTTGTGGTGTGGGTACTGACGGACCCCTCCCGGGTGAAGGATCCGTTGAACGATGATCGCCGCAAACAGAGCGGCTTGCAGCGCAGACCACACCTTCGCATCAGTTGGTGAGCACTCAGCCGCGGCCCGTCGCCAGGCGAAGGCGATGTTGTTGTTGACGATGCCGGCCTGCCGATCCAGCTCGTCTAGGTACACCATGTCCCGTAGCGCCTCGGACGCGACAGGGTCCGCGCCCTTCAGCGAGCGCATGGGGATACGTCGTTGTTGCAGGTGAGGGATCGAGACTCTGTCCGCCATGAATTGAGCATCCCGGAGGCGAGCCGCACAATCCACTGATTTCAATGTGCCCGTGGGGATCGCCGCACCACCGGAGCATCACTCATGCCAGAAGGCCGCGGTCAACTGCAGCCGACCAGCAGCAGCCCCTCTGCCCAGGTCAGGGGCCCTTCCAGCACGCTCGGCGCGACAGTCCTGATCTGCCCAAGTCAAACCGGTCGTTCGTATAGGTCCAGGCGTTGCACGGCCCGTGCGAGGCCGATGATGCTCCTTTGAAGGGTGTGCCAGAGTCGGCACCCGTAGACCGTCGTGAGCGACTCGGTTGATGTGGTTCCATCCCAGACAACACCGATCAGAAGGCTTCTGACGTCCACGGCTGACATCAACGAGGCCGGACAGCGGCACACAACGGCGCCCTGGGTGACCATCGGGCCAGCCGACGACAGCACCAGAGGCAAGCGTTGATCGAACTCTAAAGCGGTGGTCGGCTTCGGGCTACGTCCTTACGTCTGCCGTCCGCTGGAGGCATCGCCACGGCGGTGTGCTCTGCACTGGCAAGATGGGGCAATGGTTCGCAGGCCGTATCCCACGTACCGTGATCAGACGTACCCCGCGACAGCGGCAGTATGGAGGGCCATACGAGAGCTCCGCCCAGAGCCGCCAGGGTATGCGGGCAAAGGCCCGCGCCAGAAGCTCTTCAGCGCAGCACTGGAGCAGTCGGAGCAACTCTTCACCGCAGCTGCCTCGGTTGGACCGGCTTCCAGGCCCCTCGTACTCTTCTACGGCCTGAGCCAGGCAGGCAGGGCCATCGCAGCGTGTGCACCCGTCCCCGCCGACAAATGCCGCCTGAACGGCCATGGAATCGCCGCCGCCCAGATGGACCAGCCAGACCTAGGCTCGGTCACCGTCAAAGACAAGGGCGCAGCCGGAACGCAGTCGTTCACTCAAATTGCGGCGATGCTCGGGTCACGATCACTGCCTGACGAAGCCCGTCTCGCGGACGTGTGGGCGTCCATCTTGGAAGTGAGTCTCTGGCCTTTGCAGTCGACAACGCGTCCGCAGCTCTCAGTCAGTAGAGAGACGCATCAAGGAGACCCGAACACCTTGCAGGCGATGGTTTCCGGCTTGCCTGGAAACCTCCAAGACCACGCGAGCCCGCAGGACCGTGAGCAGGCTGTACGTGCGTGGCTCGCCGACTATCCGTCGTTGACGGGCTACCGCTTCCGGTCGATTGGCGCTATCCCTGATAGCGGGCCGGATAGCTGGGATTCGATGCAAGGCACGATCGGCTGCCGCCTGGTATGGGACGTGGTAGGTGGAGAGGAGGCCGCCAAGCGTAGGTTCGAGGACATCGCGCCGTGGAAGGGGCGCAGCCTCTCAGACTCCACACGAGTGATCCACGCGCGATTCGGCGGTGACGACCGTGTGCTCCACCCTCTGTTGGCCTGGTGGGCGGTGCTCTACGCACTTTCAATGCTTGCTCGCTACCAGCCAGGCCAGTGGACTGCACAGATCGACGTGAACCGCAGCAAGGATGCTGTAGCGATCGAGTACCTCTTGGACAGCGCCCTTGCCGCGGTGCCTGAGTTGATCCTCGCCGCGATCGATGAGGTGACTACCTAGTTCCGAGCCCCAGGTGGCGGCCGGCGCTGAGTGTCTAACTGCGTGGCAACGCCGACGAACCGCGGCGGACGAGCGTGGACGCCTACGGACCATCAGGCCAGGTGAGAGACGCACCAACTCAAGGCGGCGCCCCACGCAAGTTGCTTCGGGACGAAGAGGTCGTGGGTTCAAATCCCGCCACCCCGACGCTAATCAGAGGGCCTGGTGTGCATGTTGCGCACCAGGCCCTCTGTCATGTCCGGCGGGCGTCGGGCGGCTCTGTTCTCGGCCGGGTGTCGAGGGTGGTCACCGGGGCCAGGAGCGGGGTGGGGGGTGGCGGGGTGGGCGGGTGTGGCGGTGGGGGTCGAAGAGGTCGCCGGCCACGCCGGCCAGGACCAGGCCGGCGGCGAGGAGCAGGCCGTTGGGGAGGGTCAGGCCGGCGGCCAGTAGCGCGAGGGCGGTGGTGAGCAACAGCCAGGCCCGCCGGGGGCGGTACTCGCGTGGTGGGTGGGGGTGGCCGGCGTCGAGGGCGCGGGCGAAACGTGGGTCGTCGTGGTGCAGGTGGGACTCGATCTCGCCGAGTTGTCGTCGGTCGTCGGGTCCGGACAACGGTGTCCTCCTCCCCGGCGCGGGCGGGCGGGCGGGCAGGCCGTCTGGTCGCCTTGCCGGAACCTCACATCACTCGTGGAACGTCAGTCGTACGTCACGAGAGGTGGCTCAGGTACAGGTACAGGTACAGCCTCCCCGGCACCGGGGGTGGGGGCCATCCGGTGCGGAGCTCAGAAGGGGTGGGTCGCGACCTGTAGGGGCGTACCTCTTGGGGTGGAGGATTCAGTCGACGTACGACTCCAGCGTGCCCCGGCGTCGTACGTCGAGGGTCGCGCAGTGGAAGCCGCCGCCGAACGGGGCGTAGTGCAGGAGGTCGCACGGGATGGGGTCGAAGCCCCAGCGTTCCAGCGCGCGCAGCATGCCGGTGTGGTGCCGTTCCGCGATCACGCGTCGGCCGTCGAGCACGAGGACGTTCATGCTGAGCCACTTGCCGCACATCGACGTGATCTTGAGCAGGCGGTCGTCGATCGGGTCGGGTTCGGGAGCGGTCAGGATCTCCCAGGAGGAGAGGACGTCGGGGAGGCGGTCGACGTCGACGTACTCCGGGTTGATCAGGGCCCTGCCCGGCGCGAGGGGGACGAACGTCGTGTCGATGTGCATGGGGGTGCGGCAGCGGCTCTCGATCTCGTGGACGCGGTAGCCGGGGCCGAGGTGGCGGCGCAGCCACTCGATGCCCATGCGGTTGGTGACGTTGCTGCGGGTGACGAAGAGGTCGCGTCCGGCGCGGACGAAGTCCGCCGCGTCGAAGACCGGCTCGAACTCGGTGAGGATGTGGCGCATCGGCTCACCGGCGCGGGGGACGCGGAAGTCCGGTTCGAAGAGTTCGTCGGTGAGCTGGGGCCTGGGCGCGGACGTCCAGCGCGCGCCGCGGCGGAAGTAGTCCTTGAGGATCGTGCGGTAGGAGTGGGTCTCGAAGTAGCGGCACGGCCAGGCCATCGGGGTCTCGATGATCTCGTCGCCGACGACGAGCAGGCAGTCGCGCGGGCAGGTGTTGCAGAACCCGCGTGACGACCAGTCCGGGGTGGCGAAGCGGCGACGGTGGTCGACGGGGTCCGGGCGGATGACCGTGACGCCGAGGGATCGCAGGAGGGCGATGAAACCGTCGAGTTCCTCCTGCGCCCGCTCGATCAGCGGGCGCGGGTAGCGAAAGCCGGCGGCAAGTCCCTGCAACCGGGCCGCCCACGGTGGGACGTTGCAGGTCACGACCGGGTGGTCGGAGGGGATCGTCGCGCCCTCGAGCCGCCCGACGACGACCTCCTCCAGCGGGTCCCACTCGTTGTGGGAGCTGACCGGCGAGACGGCTGGTTCCGCCGTCTCCACAGCATCGACATCGGGTTCCTGTGCCATCACCATGACTGACCGCTCCCGAGTGCTGGCCCTGCGTGACCTCTCCGTGTCTACGGGGTGCCCCGAACCGGCGGCATGACACCCGCCGGTTCGGGGGAGAGCTTGCCGGAGCTATCGTTTTTCGATAGGTTTCCATCGTAGGTCGATGGAAGGCTTCATCGTGGATCGATTGAGGGAGGGGCGATGGGACAACTGACCGTACTCGCGCTGCGTGGCGTGATCGGGGTACTGCTCGGCGGGGCGGTGTTCATCCAGACGGTGCTGGTCTGGCTGCTGGCGGCCGGGTCGAGCGATCCCGACGCCGCGCTCGCGGACGTACGCACGCCGGTCTTCCTGATCGTCGTGCTCGGGGCGCTGGCCGCCGAGACCGTGCTGGTCTGCGTCTGGCGGCTGGTGACGATGGTGCGGCGGGGCACGGTGTTCTCCCTCGGCGCCTTCCGGTACGTCCATGTCGTGATCGGCGCCTTCGTCGCGGCCGCGCTCCTGGTCTTCGCCCTCGGGGTCGTCCTGGCGCCCGGTGAGGCCGTCGCGCCCGGTGTCGTCCTCCTGCTGGGCGGGGTCGCCGTGGCGGTCCTGGGGGTCGCGCTGGTCGTGCTCGTGCTGCGGATGCTGCTCGCCCAGGCCGTCGCGCGCGACATCGAGGCGGCCCGGATGCGGGCCGAGCTGGCCGAGGTGATCTGATGCCGATCGTCGTCGACGTCGACGTGATGCTCGCGAAGCGCAAGATGTCCGTCGGCGAACTGGCGGAGCGCGTCGGGATCACGCCCGCCAACCTCGCGGTGCTCAAGAACGGCCGTGCCAAGGCGGTCCGCTTCACCACGCTCGCCGCGCTCTGCGAGGTGCTCGAGTGCCAGCCGGGAGACCTGCTCCGCTACGAGGCGGCGGGGGCTCGGACGGGCGTGGGGGGCAAGGGCGCGGGGAGCGCGGGGGCGGGGGTGGGCGCGGGGCCGGGCGCCGGGGAGTGACGCGGGCCGCGGTGCGCAGGACGGCGGTACGCGGGGGGGGGACGGTCCGTCGTCGGCCGTGGCTGGCTTCCGGGACCCTTCCGGGCGCAATCTGGGAGAAGATCTGCGTGCCCTGCGCGCCCGCGGGCCCCGACCCGGAAGGACCCAGCTCGTGATCATCTTCGGCACCAAGGGATACCTCTACCAGCTCGCGATACTGACGCTGGTGTGCGGCCGGTGCGGCAATCCCTCCGCGCACACGCTCAGGAAGCGCGTCAACAAGTTCACGCTGTTCTTCGTGCCGCTGTTCCCGTTCTCCACGAAGTACCTGACGCAGTGCACCTTCTGCGGCGCCGAACAGCAGCTGACCAAGGAGCAGGCGGACCAGCTCCAGGCTCAGGCCGCGAGCGGTGCGGGTGGCCCCGGCGGTCCCGGCGGCCAGGCCTACGGGCAGTCACCGCAGCAGCCGTACCAGCGGCCGTGAGCATCTCGCGCGTTGCCGGTTTCCGGCAGCTCTGACTACCCTCACGTCGCCGGACACCGCACACCGGGCGGCGACGACACGGGGAGGCGCGGGTGACGGACCAGCAGGCGGACCAGCCGCACACGTATCTGACCGGATACGCCGAGATCCTCGCGGAGGCCGCCGGCACGGGCCGTCGGCTGACCCGGGACGAGGTGGAGGAACGGCGCCTCCTCGGCGAGCGGGCCGCGGAGGCCGGGCACAGCCTGCGCGGTCTCGTACGCCTGCACCTGGATGCCACCCGCACCTCCTGGCCCCGTTCCGCGACGACGGTCTCCGGCACCGGGGTCACGGACAGTGTGCTGGCCGCCGTCGCCCAGGCCGTCGACGCCTTCGCCGAAGGCTACGAACGTGCCCAGCGACTGGCCGTACGGCAGGAGGAGGCCGCGCGGCGGGAGTTCATCGACGACCTGCTCTACGGGCGCAGCGACCTGGGCCGGCTCGCCGAACGGGCCGAGCGGTTCGGCCTCGTCCTCTCCCGTGCCCACGCCGTCGCCGTGGCCGAGGGGCCCGAGGCGTACGACGACACCGCGCCGGTCACGCGGCTCGTGGAGAGCGCGCTCATCTCCCGCTTCGGCGACCGGCGCATCCTGATCACCACCAAGAACGGGCAGCTGATCTGCATCGCCCCCGGCGACCAGGACGACGTCCTCACCTTCTTCGCCAAGCAGGCGTACGCCGCCACCGACGGCAGCCGGGTCGCCATCGGGCGCCCCCAGGCCGGCGCGGGCGGCGTCGTCCACAGCTACGAGGAGGCGCTGAGCACCCTCGAACTCGCCGAGCGGCTGGAACTCGACGAGCCCGTGCTGCGCGCCGCCGACCTGCTCGTCTACCCGGTGCTCACCCGTGACCGGCAGGCCATGGCCGACCTGGTGCTGAGCGTGCTCGGGCCGCTGCGCGGGGCCCGGGGCGGTGCCGAGCCGCTGCTGCGGACCCTGGAGGCGTACTTCGACGCCGGCTGCACCTCGGCCGAGGCCGCCCGGCGCCTCGCGCTCAGTGTGCGGGCCCTCACCTACCGGCTGGACCGCATCCACCAGCTGACCGGCGCCAACCCCGCCGACCCCGTGCACCGCTACACCCTGCAGACCGCGGTCATCGGGGCGCGGCTGCTGGGCTGGCCCGCCCAGGAGATCTGAGCGGGCCGACCCGGGAGACGCAGGTGTCAGCCCGTGATCTCCACCTTGCCGTCGCGCCGCGGCTCGGGCCGGTCCGGCAGGCCGGACGCGTCCGTCGCCCCGGCGCCCTGCCCGGTGAGGTTCTTCAGCAGTGCCGCCAGGTCGACGCCCGTGGTGGAACCCAGCAGTTCCATGCCCTGCGCCACGTTGTCGGCGACCGTGCGCGACAGGCTGCTCGCGCCGTCCGTGGAGATGACCGTCATCTTGTCCACGGCCGCCAGCGGTTCGGACGCCTTGGCCACCACCTGCGGCAGCACCTCGACCAGCATCTGGAGCACGGCCGCGTCGCCGTAGCGCCCGAAGGCGTCGGCCTTCTTCTCCATCGCCTCGGCCTCGGCCGCGCCCTTGGCACCGATCGCGGCGGCCTCCGCCTCGCCTTCCAGCCGTACGGCCTCGGCGATCGCCGCACGCCGGGACCGCTCGGCCTCACCCTGCTTGAGCCCTTCGATGGCCTCCGCCTCGGCCAGCGCGCCACGCCGCTGCTTCTCGCCCTCACCGGTGAGCCGCGCCCGCTCGGCCTCGGCCTGGGCCGCGGCGATCTCCGCCGACCGCTCCGCCTCCGCCTGCTTGACCCGCGCCACCCGGCGGGCCTCCGACTCCTGCTCGGCCGCGTACCGCTGGGCGTCGGCGGGCTTGCGCACCTCGGTGTCGAGCTGACGGTCCTTCAGCGCGGCCTGCCGTTCGGCGACCTTCTCCTGCTCGGCGAGGATGTCCTGCTGCCGGGCCGCCTCCGCGAGGGGGCCGGCGGCGTTGGCGCGGGCCGACGCCTGGTCGGTCTCGGCCTTGATCTCCGCCTGCTTCAGGTAGAGGGTCCGCTGCGCGACCGCGATCTCCTCCTCCGCCTTCAGCCGCGCCTGCTCGGCGGCCCGCCGGGCCACGGCCTCGGCGATGTCGGCCTCCTGCCGGGCCCGGGCCGCCTCGGGACGGCCGAGGTCCTCCAGGTAGGAGCCCTCGGTGGTGATGTCCTGGATCTGGAAGGCGTCGAGGACCAGGCCCTGACCGGACAGGCTCGCCTCCGCCTCCTCGGCGACCTGCCCGGCGAACGCGGCCCGGTCCCGGATCACGTCCTCCACGGACATCCGGCCGACGATCGCCCGCAGCGCGCCGGACAACACCTCCTGGGTGAAGCCGACGATGCCGTCCTGCTGCATCAGGAACCGTTGCGCGGCGGCGCGGATCGCGTCCTCCGTGCCGCCGACCTTGACGATCGCGACACCTTCGAGGTTGGCCTTCACCCCGCGCAGGGTCACCGCGCCCCGCACGGCGACCGGGATGTGCCGGGAGGAGAGGTCGAGCGTGAACCTCTGCTGCACGAACGGCACGACGAACACACCGCCGCCGACCACGACCTTCTGGCCGCTGTTGTCGGTGAACACCCGGCCCGTCTCCGGATCGGTGGACTTCTTTCCGCGCCGCCCGGTGACGATGAACGCCTCACTCGGGCCGGCCACCTTGTACCGGCTGACCACCACCAGCGCGAGCAGCACCAGGAGCACGACGACTCCCAGCACCGCGATGACGACAGGACTCATGCCAACGCCCCCGAATCGCAGAGAAGAACAGGACGAACAGGATGGACAGGACGAACAGGGGGGACGGAAGAAAGGGGTGAACGAGAGGGAGGACTGGTCAGCGGTCCACCGGGCGGACCACGACCGACGTCCCGGTCGGCACCGCCTCGACCCACACCTCGGTGCCCCGCGCCACCGGCCCCGCACTGCGCGCCGCGCACTTCAAGGGCTGGCCGGCGAGCCGGAGCAGCACCTCGCCGAAGCCGTCGGCGGGGATGGCGGTCACGACCCTGCCGGACGTCCCGAGCAGGTCGTCCGTGCGGGGCGTGACCGCGGTCTGCTCGCGCATCAGCGCGCGGCTGAAGCGGTACGCCAGCCAGCCGGCCCCCGCCCCGGCGACCGCGCCGGCACCGGTCGCTCCCGCGGGCCCGGTCCAGCCGGTGCCGAGGGCGATGGCGCCGGCGAAGCCGGTCATCGCCGTGAACCCGGCGACGACCGGCAGCGACAGCCACCCCTCCAGGACGCCGTCCAGCGCTCCCCCGAACGCGCCTTCCAGCAGTCCGTCGAAGACCAGCGACAGGGCGAGCAGCACGACCCCCGTGATACCCAGCCCGAGAAACCAGGCCATGCGTGCCGTCCCCCTCTCGCCCGTCGCTGAGCTTCGGTGACACGCATGTTCACACGCGGCGGGGGCCTGGTCATTGCCTGCTTCCGGCAATCTTTACGCGTCTTTAATGCCGCGCCGTGCCGTGCCGTGCCGTGCCAGGGGGCTCCGCCCCCTGGACCCCCGGCCTATGCCCACCCACCACCCGACTCGGTTGGCCGAGAAGCCACCGTCCAAGCCGACCCGGCAGACCCGGCAGACCCGGCAGGCGTGTTGCCGACCGGGCGGGCGGGCCTGCCGGTTCCGGCTCGGCCGGTCCCCCGGTTACCGCGTCGTCGGGAGGTGGCGGGCGGCGAAGTCCAGTTCCAGCTGGACCTGTTTGATGCGCTCGTCCACGACCAGGGAGCCGTGACCCGCGTCGTAGCGGTACACCTCGTGGACGGCGCCCCTCGACTCCAGGCGCTTCACGTAGTTCTCGACCTGGCGGATCGGGCAGCGCGGGTCGTTGACCCCGGCCGAGATGTAGACCGGGGCCTTGACCTGGTCGACGTAGGTGAGCGGGGAGGAGGCGGCGAAGCGGTCGGGGACCTCTTCGGGGGTACCGCCGAGGAGGGTGCGGTCGAGGGCTTTCAGCGCCTCCATCTCGTCGTGGTACGCGGTGACGTAGTCGGCGACCGGTACCGCGGCGATGCCCAGCGTCCACGCCTCGGGCTGGACGCCGAGGCCGAGGAGCGTGAGGTAGCCGCCCCAGGAGCCGCCGGTGAGGATCAGGCGCTCGGGGTCGGCCAGGCCCGAGGCGACCGCCCATTCGCGTACCGCCGCGATGTCCTCCAGCTCGATGAGGCCGACCCGGTGCTTGAGGGCGTCGGTCCAGGCGCGGCCGTATCCGGTGGAGCCGCGGTAGTTGACGCGGACGACCGCGTACCCGTGGTCGACCCAGGCGGCGGGGCCGGCGGCGAAGGCGTCGCTGTCGTGCCAGGTGGGGCCGCCGTGGATGTCGAAGACCGTCGGGAGCGGGCCGGTCGTGCCGGCCGGCTTCTGGACCAGGGCGTGGATGCGGCCGCCGGGACCCTCCACCCACACGTCCTCCACGGGGACGGAGCGGGGCGACTTCATGCCGGGCGGGTCCAGGACGACCCGGCCGGTGGTGGAGCGGACGGCCGACGGTTCGGCGGCCGAGGACCACAGGTACTCCACGCTGCCGTCCGGGCGGGCCGTCGCCCCGGAGACGGTGCCGGCCGGGGTCTCGATCTCCACCAGCTCGCGCTCGGCGAAGTCGTAGCGGAACAGCTCGCTGCGGGCCTCGAAGCCGTGCACGATCAGCAGTCCGCTGCCGTCCGGGTACCACTCGGCGCTGACGTCGCCGGGCAGCTCCAGGGCGAGGTCGGTCTGCTCCCCCGTCGCCACGTCCCACACCAGGGGCTCCCAGCGGCCCCGGCGCTGGTGGCCGATGAGCAGCCGGGTGTCGCCGTCGACCGGGGCGAAGCCGAGCACCTCCAGGCCCAGCTCCTCCTCGCCGCCCCGCGTGTCGTCCAGCTCGGCGACCGTCGTGCCGTCGGGGCGCAGGACGCGCAGCGCCGAGTGCATGGCGTCGCCGTGCTCGGTGTGCTCGATCGCGATCAGCGTGCCGTCGTGGGAGAGGTCGCCGACGCCCGCGGACTCGCGGTGCCGGTAGATCTCCACCGGGGAAGCCTCCCCGCGCGCGAGGTGGATCGTCGTACCCTCCTCGTCGGTCGAGCGGCCGATCACCGCCGTACGTCCGTCCCGGCCGAGGGCGAGGCCCGCCGGGTAGGAGGGGTCGAGGCCGGGCACCGCCGGCTCGTCCTCGCCGCCCGCGAAGGGCTGGCGGCGCCAGACGCCGAACTCGTCGCCGTCCTTGTCGTCGAACCACCAGATCCAGGCGCCGTCCGGCGACAGGACGCCGTCCGTCGTGCCGTTGGGCCGGTCGGTGACCTGGCGCTGCTCGCCGGTCGACCGGTCCCAGGCGTACAGCTCGTACGTCCCCGTCGCGTTCGACACGAACAGGGAGCGGTCCGGTGCGTCCTCGGCCCAGTCGGGCAGCGACACCCGCGGTGCCCGGAACCGCTTCTCCCAGTCGGGCATCTCCTCGCCCCGCCGGCCGTCCTGGTCCCGCCGCTGGTCCGACGACGCGGACCCGTTGCTCTCAGTCATGGCCCCATACTGCCTCTCCCCGGCGACAACGCGCAGATCAGATCCCCAGCCTGTGGAAAACTCCGCCCGTCCCGCGCCCCGCCCGGTCTCCGCCCCGGCTTTTCCACAGCCCCGCGGGCGGGCCGCCGGGCCGCGCCCCGTACCGTGGAGGGCGTGTACCGGTTTCTGCTGACGCCCCGCTGGTGGGGGATCAACGTCTTCGTCGTCCTGGCCATCCCCTTCTGCATCTTCATGGGTTCCTGGCAGCTGGGCCGCTTCGAGGACCGGGTCCAGGACCACGAGACCGCGACCAGCCGCCACGAGTCGGCGCAGCGTGAGGCGGCCCGCCCGCTGGCCGAGCTGCTGCCCGTGGACAAGGCGACGGTCGGCGAGCAGACCACCGTGACCGGGCGGTACGACGACCAGCTGCTCGTCCCGGAGCGGAAGCTGGACGACCGCGAGGGCTTCTACGTCCTCACGATGCTGCGCACCGACGCCGGCGAGGCCCTGCCGGTCGTCCGCGGCTGGCTGCCCGGTGACCCCGACCCGGCGAAGGCACCGGCCCCGCCCGCCGGCGAGGTCACCGTCACCGGAGCGCTCCAGGCGGCCGAGTCGCCCGGCAGCAACGGTGTCAGCGGACGCTCCGGCTGGCCGGAGGGGCAGACCGGGGCGATCAGCGCGGCGACGCTGCTGAACCTCGTGCCGTACGACGTGTACGACGCGTGGGTCACGCTCAACGAGGGCGACTCCGGGATGCGGACCGTGCCCGTGAGCGCGCCGCAGAACACGGGGCTGGACCTGAAGGCGTTCCAGAACCTCGGTTACACCGCCGAGTGGTTCGCCTTCGTCGGCTTCGTGGTCTTCATGTGGTTCCGGCTGCTGCGCCGCGAGGTCGAACTCGCCCGGGACGCGGAGCTGGGCCTGGTCCCGGACGACGAGGAGAACGCCGGGCAGGAGAGTGAGCGGGAGTCCCGCCCCACCCCGTCCGGCGTCTGAAACGCCCACCCGGCATGCCGGGTCGTGTCCGCCCTCCGGCCGTACGACGCCGGGTGTCCTACTGCGTTCCCGCCAGCACGCCCGTCCAGTAGACGGTCCCCGCGCAGGCGTTGGACACCGTGGCCGTCGCCGAGCCCGAGCCGCCCTCCGGGGTGTACGTCACCGAGACGCTGCCGTCGGCCGGGCCCTCCTCGGTGACCAGTTGGGTCGTGGTGCCGGTCTCGGCGTCGCCGCCGCCGGCGCCCGTGGTGGTGCCGCCCGCGGCGGTCGGGTCCTCGGACGGCGAAGGCTCGGGCGAGGGTCCGCCCGTGCTGCCCCCGGTCGTACCGCCGCCGGTGGTGGGACAGGTCTCCGAGGGCACCCAGGCGAACTGCACCTCGTACGCGGAGCCCGCCCCCAGGGTCAGCGACGCGGTCTCCAGGGACGGGTCGGGCAGTCCGGCCGCGGCGTCCCCGGCCGCGTGCCGTGCCGTACCGATCCTGGTGGCGTCCGCCGCGCCCTGCGGGGTGACGGTCACACTGCCGGGACCGACGACGGTACAGCCGTCCGAGGAGACGTTGGTGACGCGGAAGGAGCCGTAGACCACGCCCGTGGAGTCCGGGGCGGCGCTGCTGGCGACGGCGGGACCGAGCTGCGCGGACGTGCACGCGGGGATGCCGGCGGAGGTGCTGGCGGAGGGGCCGGCGCCGGGGGCCGTGCCCGTCGCGGCGCCGCTCTCCTCGCCCTTGGGCGTCTCCTTCGGGTCGGTCGTCTCCTTGCCCTCGGCCGTGCCCGCGGAGGAACCGGCGATGCCGCTCTGGCCGCCGGCCGGGTCCTTGCCCTGGGAGGCGCCGCCCTGGGCCTGCGAGGCGTGGCCGGCGACGGACGGGTCCGCGCCCGGCCCGGTGCTGTTGGAGACGTGCAGGAGGGCCGGGACCGCCGTGCCGACGAAGAGAGCGGCGGCGGCCATGCCGACGACGGCCTGGCGCTTGCGGGCCCGCCGGGCGGGTACCGCGCGGCGCAGGTGCTCCAGGGTGCCGTCGCTCGGCTCCACGTCCTGGACGGCCTGGTGCAGCATCCTGCGCAGGGCCAGTTCGTCGGTGTCGAGACCGGCACGACCCTGAGGGTCGAGGCCGGCGGGCCCTCGGGTGTCGGGGCCCTGGTCGGCGGGGCCGTGGTTCACAGTTCCGTTCCCAGCGTGCGTGTGCTTCGACTGCTCTTGCCTGTCCGGCCCGACTGGCCCGTCGGGCCCATCCCGCCCGTCCGGCCTCTCCGGCCCAGGCGGCTCGTCAGGCCCGGGCTGTGTGACCGGTTCGGGCGGTTCGCCCGGTGCGACCGGTTCAGACAATGCAGACGGTTCGTCCTGTGTAGCCGGTTCGGACGGTTCGCCCGGTGTGGCCGGTTCGGCGGGCGCGTCCGCCTGCCGGGGCCGGGGGCCCTGGTCGGCGGCGCGGGCGTCCTGCCGCGCGTCGTCGCCGTCGCTCATACCGGTGCCTCCATGGCCACCCTGAGCGCCGCGATGCCGCGGGAGCCGTACGCCTTGACCGAGCCCAGGGATATGCCGAGCGTCTCGGCGACCTGCGCCTCGGTCATGTCCGCGAAGTAGCGCAGGACCAGGACCTCGCGCTGACGGCGCTGGAGTCCCTTCATCGCCTTGATCAGGGAGTCGCGCTCCAGCTGGTCGTAGGCACCCTCCTCCGCGCTCGCCATGTCCGGCATGGGCTTGGAGAGCAGCTTGAGACCGAGGATGCGGCGGCGCAGCGCCGAGCGCGAGAGGTTGACGACGGTCTGGCGCAGGTACGCCAGGGTCTTCTCCGGGTCCCGGACGCGTTTGCGCGCGGAGTGGACGCGGATGAACGCCTCCTGGACGACGTCCTCACAGGAGGCGGTGTCGTCGAGGAGGAGGGCGGCGAGGCCGAGCAGCGAGCGGTAGTGCGCCCGGTAGGTCTCGGTGAGGTGGTCGACGGTGGTACCCGCCGCCACTGCGTCCTCGGCGCCGTCGCGCTGGTTCGATATGCGGGCCGGCCGCGCTGCGGGCATCGGCGCGATCACCGGCATGCCACCGGCCGGGCCGGCCACACGGGGACGGACGGGCCGGACGGGCCGGACGGGCGGCCGCACGGCGGGGCCACGCGTCGCTGCGGGAAAATCGAGTACCTCTGCCACGCCAGTTGGACACGCTCACCCCCGTGAGGGTTGTACGCGCCGGGCGTCATGTTCCCGCGCCGACCGGGCGGCCTTCCGGCTGACGGTGCGTCATAGGCCCTCATCGTCCCGCTCTTCCCCTATGTCCCGTGTGCACGAGCGTCCCCACGCCCGCCCTCGGCGTCCCCACGCCGACCACGCGCCCCGCGCCCTGAATGGGTGACCGCAAAGACGCTCCCCGCCCTCCGCACGGTTGCGGAGGGCGGGGAGGAAATCCTCTGATGCCACAGGTGTTGGTTACAAGTAGTCCGGACCAACTTCCGGATCACATCTCGCACATGGATTCTACAAAGGAACCCCACAGGCCCAGGACGTCCCGCCCGGTTGGGGCTGTTGGTCCTGTTGACCCGATTGATCCCGCCCAGGCGGTCCCGCTCAGGTGGTCCCGCTCAGGCGAACTCGGCGGCCACCAGTTCCGCGATCTGCGCGGTGTTCAGCGCGGCGCCCTTGCGCAGGTTGTCCCCGCAGACGAAGAGTTCGAGCGCCGTCGGGTCGTCCAGGGCCCGCCGCACCCGGCCGACCCAGGTCGGATCGGTGCCGACGACGTCGGCGGGGGTCGGGAACTCCCCCGCGGCCGGGTTGTCGAAGAGGACGACGCCGGGCGCGGTGGCGAGGATCTCGCGGGCCTTGTCGACGGTGACCTCGCCCTCGAAGCGGGCGTGCACGGTCAGGGAGTGCGTGGTGATGACCGGCACCCGTACGCAGGTCACCGCCACCGGGAGGTTCGGCAGCCCGAGGATCTTGCGGGACTCGTCCCGCACCTTCATCTCCTCCGACGACCAGCCGTCCTCGCGCGGCGACCCGGCCCACGGTACGACGTTCAGCGCGACCGGTTCCGGGAACGGCCCGGTGTCGTCGCCGACCGCCCGCCGTACGTCACCGGGGTGCGTCCCCAGCTCGGTGCCGGCCACCAGGGAAAGCTGGCGGCGCAGGGTCTCCACGCCGTCCCGGCCGGCCCCGCTCACCGCCTGGTACGAGGAGACGACCAGCTCGCGCAGCCCGAACTCGGCGTGCAGCGCGCCCAGCGCCACGATCATGGACAGCGTCGTGCAGTTCGGGTTGGCGATGATCCCGCGCGGCCGCATCCGCACCGCGTGCGGGTTGACCTCGGGCACGACGAGCGGCACGTCCGGGTCCATCCGGAACGCGCCGGAGTTGTCGACCACCACCACGCCCTTGGCGGCGGCGACGGGCGCCCATTGGGCAGAGACCTCGTCGGGTACGTCGAACATGGCGACGTCGACCCCGTCGAAGGCCTCTTCGCTCAGCGCGACGACCTCGACCTCCTCGCCGCGCACGGCCAGCTTGCGGCCGGCCGAGCGCGGCGAGGCGATCAGACGGATGTCGCCCCAGACGTCCGCGTGCTGGGACAGGATCTGGAGCATGACCGCACCGACGGCGCCGGTCGCTCCGACGATGGCCAGCGTCGGCCGCCCGGTGCGCCCGGCACCCGCGATGTCGACCATCAGCGTCCGGTGCCTCCGTAGACGACGGCCTCGTCGCTGTCGGAGTCGAGCCCGAAGGCGGTGTGCACGGCGCGGACGGCCTCGTTGACGTCGTCCTTGCGGGTGACGACCGAGATGCGGATCTCCGAGGTCGAGATCAGCTCGATGTTCACGCCCGCGTCGGACAGCGCGGTGAAGAAGTCGGCGGTGACCCCGGGGTTGGTCTTCATCCCGGCGCCGACCAGCGAGATCTTGCCGATCTGGTCGTCGTAGCGCAGGGAGTCGAAGCCGATGGCCGACCGGTTCTTCTCCAGCGCGTCGATGGCCTTGCGGCCCTCGGTCTTCGGCAGGGTGAAGGAGATGTCCGTCAGACCCGTGGAGGCGGCGGACACGTTCTGCACGACCATGTCGATGTTGACCTGGGCGTCGGCGATCGCCCGGAAGATCGCGGCCGCCTCGCCCGGCTTGTCCGGCACACCGACGACGGTGACCTTGGCCTCGGAGGTGTCGTGCGCGACACCGGAGATCATGGCCTGCTCCACGTGCTTTTCCCCTTGCTTGATCGGCTCGCTGCTCACCCACGTGCCCTGGAGTCCGCTGAAGCTGGACCGGACGTGGATCGGGATGTCGTACCGGCGGGCGTACTCCACACAGCGGTGGAGGAGCACCTTGGAGCCGGAGGCCGCGAGCTCCAGCATGTCCTCGAAGGAGATCCAGTCGATCTTCTTCGCCTTCTTCACCACGCGCGGGTCGGCGGTGAACACGCCGTCGACGTCCGTGTAGATCTCACAGACGTCCGCGTCGAGGGCGGCGGCGAGGGCCACGGCCGTGGTGTCGGAGCCGCCGCGGCCCAGCGTGGTGATGTCCTTGCTGTCCTGGCTGACGCCCTGGAAGCCGGCCACGATGGCGATGTTGCCCTCGTCCACCGAGGTGCGGATGCGCCCCGGCGTGACGTCGATGATCCGGGCCTTGTTGTGGACCGAGTCGGTGATGACTCCGGCCTGGCTGCCGGTGAACGACTGGGCCTCGTGGCCCAGGTTTTTGATCGCCATGGCCAGCAGCGCCATGGAGATGCGCTCTCCGGCGGTCAGCAGCATGTCGAGTTCCCGCCCGGCAGGGATCGGGGACACCTGCTCGGCGAGATCGATCAGCTCGTCCGTCGTGTCGCCCATCGCGGAAACGACGGCGACCACCTGGTTGCCGTTCTTCTTCGCTTCCACGATCCGCTTGGCGACGCGCTTGATGCCCTCGGCATCGGCTACGGAGGAGCCTCCGTACTTCTGCACGACAAGGCCCACGTGCGCTCCTCGCTCAATCCGTCTCTTTCCGCACGTACGTACATGTACTGCGGTCGGCTCATTTTACCGAGCGTCCGGATTCCACCACTGCGGTATCGCATGATGAGACCCGGGTACTCGCTCAGGCTGGCTCATGCCCAGGAGGGCGCGGGTCACTCGGGAACGTGCGGTGTGTCACACGTTCACAAGGTCGCCGGGTTACAACCCCGCCGGGCGGCGGCGAGTCTGATCATCGGCGGTGCGCGGTGCGCCGCCGCTGGGAGGATCACCACCTTGACGCACGCACGTCCGGCGCGCAGACGCCTCGCCGTCGCCGCCACCGTCGCTCTCGCCGCCGGCCTGGGCGCCACCCTTCCGGCCCTCCCGGCGGCGGCCGTCCCGCCGTCGCAGGGGGCGGTGGCGGCCGCCGACGCGGCGACGGTCGCCTTCCCGGTCGGCCACAGGATCCTGGCGGCGACCGCTTCGGGTTACCTGACCTGGGACAACACCAAGAACGACCGGGCCTGGATCCGGGCGTCGGACGGCATGGTCACCGACCTGGCGGACAGCCTGCCCATGCAGGCCACCGGATACGGCGACCTGGTGGCCGTACAGCCTCGCCGCGACACGGCGGAGCTGCGGGACCTGGCCACCGGCCGGAAGGTCTTCGACGTCTTCGTCCAGCCGGCCGCGGGCCTCGACTTCGCGGGCGCCGCGGGCCAGGCACTGTTCAGCACGGACAGCAGTGCCCCCGAGGGTGCCGACCTGTTCCTGCACACCAAGGACGGCGGACGGTCCCCGGTCACCGGCCTCCCGGCCGACGCGACCAGCCGCCGTGTCTCGGCCGGCACCTCCACGCACGGCCTGGTCACGTACCTCAGCGGCGGCAAGAAGTACTGGGGCCTGGTCGACCTCGCCACCGGCGCGGTCACGGAGACCGGCCTGCGGGACGAACCGTCCGGCAACGGTGACATCGCCGTCTCCGCGGACTACGTCGCGTGGGTCGAGTACGGCTCGGAGCGCACCAGCGTCGCCGTCCGCACGCGCGCCTCGGGCGAGACGCGACGGATCGCGCTGGCCAGTTCGCTGCCCCGGGACGTGGAGGTCGGTCTCCAGGGAGACCTCCTGGTGTACGGCGACCCCGGCGGCCAGTCCTACGACTACGAGGGCACCCTGTCCGCCCTGACCGCCCGCGACCTGAAGACGGGGTCGACCACCAAGCTGCTGGACCACCTCACGTCCGCCGCGACCTCACCCGACGGCGTCCTGTACGCCCGCGGCGGCACGGTGGCCCGGGGCGAGGGGGTCTACACCGTCACCTCGGGCGCCGACGGCACCCCGGCCGCGGCCCTGGTCGCGAGCACCGGCGAACCCACGAAGCTCGCGCTCGTCGGCCACGACGTCCCCGCGGTGATCGACCTCGACCGCGACGGCGGCCGGGTCAAGCTGCGCTGGACGCTGTCGCGGAACAACGCGCTGCTGTGGGTGACGCTGCGCCACCAGCGCACCGGCAAGACCGCGCAGGCCACCTTCCACGGCCCGACATCGACGGACTTCACCTTCGACTGGCGGGGCGACGTCGACCAGACGAGGGCCAGTGCGCCCAACGGCGACTACACCTGGGAGATCACGGCCCGCCCGCTCAACGGCATCGGTCCGGCCCTGACCTCCTCCGGCACCTTCAAGGTCGTCCGCGACGCCGCCCCGCACGACTACAACGACAACGGCAGCCCCGACCTCCTGGCCCGGGACACCTCGGGCCGCCTGTGGCGCTCCGACACCCACATCGACCCCTGGAACGACAACCAGCTGTTCGAGGTCGAGAACGTGGTCGTGGGCGGCGGCTGGAACAGCTACGACCAGATCGAAGCAGCCGGCGACCTCGGCGGCGCCGCCACCGGCGACCTGGTGGCCCGGGACAAGGCCGGTGTCCTCTGGCTCTACCTCGGCAAGGGCGACGGCACGTTCGCCACGCGGAGCAGGATCGGCGGCGGCTGGGGCGTCTACGACAAGATCGCCGCGGGCAGTGACGTCACCAACGACGGCAGGGCCGACCTCCTGGCCACCGACAAGAGCGGCGTCCTGTGGCTCTACAAGGGCACCGGCGACTGGCGCGCGCCCTTCGCCGCACGCGTCAAGGCCGGTACGGGCTACGGCGGCTACAACCAGATCACCGCGACCGGGAACATCGGCGGCGCCGCCACCGGCGACCTGATCGCCCGGGACAAGGCCGGCGTCCTCTGGCTCCACCTCGGCAAGGGCGACGGCACCTTCGCGTCCCGTACGCGGATCGGCGGCGGCTGGAACGCGTACCAGTACACCGTCGGTATCGGCGACGCCGACCGCGACGACCGCGCCGACCTGTTCGCCTACAGCTCTGAGGGCACGTACGTCTACAAGGGCACCGGCGACTGGCGTACCCCCTTCGCCGGCCGACAGCCCACGCCCTGGTTCTTCACGACGGAGCCGGTCCACACGGCCGTGTCCTGACCGTCACCCGTCCCGGCCCGGGGCTCGCCCCCGGGCCGGTCGGCGCGGGCCGCCCACCGCGCGGACGTGTCAGCGGACCGGGCGCAGACCGAGCGGGGCCGCGATCTCCTGGACCATGACGCGGCCGGCCTCCGTCTCCAGGGTCTCGTCGCCGAGGTCCTGGTCGGTGTCGAGGCCGTCCAGCTCCTCCAGGGGCTGGTTCAGGCGGACGTGGGCGACGACGGACTGCAACGCGCGCAGGGTCGCGGAGGCGGTAGAGCCCCAGTTGGAGAAGTAGGAGAACTGCCACCACCACAGGGCCTCGGTGGTGCGGCCCGCCCTGTAGTGGACCATGCCGTGGCGCAGGTCGGTGATGACGTCGGTGAGGTCGTCGGAGATACGGGCCGGGACGGGCGCCTTGCGCGGCTCGTAGGGGTCGAAGACCTCGGAGTAGACGTCGATCGGGTCGAGGAGGCGGGCGAGGTTCTCGCGCAGCTCGTCCACGTCCAGCTCGGGGCCCGGGTCGGGCTCGTAGCGCTCGTCGGGGACGATGTCCTCGTGGGCGCCCAGGCGGCCGCCGGCCAGCATGAGCTGGGAGACCTCCAGGAGGAGGAAGGGGACGGCGGAGTCCGGCTCGTCGCCCTTGGCCACCTCGGTGACGGCGACCAGGAAGCTCTCGATCTGGTCGGCGATCTGGACGGCGAAGTCGTCGGGATTCTGATTGGTCGCGTGCAGCGTGGCGTCAGACATCTAGGAGTCGTCTCCCCTCGAAGGCGCGGCCGAGGGTCACCTCGTCCGCGTATTCCAGGTCGCCGCCCACCGGGAGGCCGCTGGCCAGGCGGGTGACCTTGAGGCCCATGGGCTTGATCATGCGGGCGAGGTACGTGGCCGTGGCCTCGCCCTCCAGATTCGGGTCCGTGGCCAGGATCAGTTCCGTGACGGTGCCGTCCGCGAGGCGGGCGAGCAGTTCACGGATGCGGAGGTCGTCGGGGCCGACCCCGTCGATTGGGCTGATCGCGCCGCCGAGCACGTGGTAGCGCCCGCGGAACTCGCGGGTGCGCTCGATGGCGACGACGTCCTTCGGCTCCTCCACCACGCAGATGACGGACGGGTCGCGGCGGGTGTCGCGGCAGATGTTGCACTGCTCCTCCTGCGCGACGTTTCCGCAGGTCGCGCAGAAGCGGACCTTGGCCTTCACTTCCATGAGGGCCTGGGCGAGCCGCCGTACGTCGGTCGGCTCGGCCTGGAGGATGTGGAAGGCGATCCGCTGCGCGCTCTTGGGACCGACGCCGGGCAGCCGCCCCAGCTCGTCGATGAGGTCCTGGACCACGCCTTCGTACAACGGACTGCCGTCCTTCCTGAGGTTCCTGCACTACGTACGGTAGATGCCCGCGGCCGGTCTTAGAAAGGCAGACCGGGGATACCGCTGCCGCCGCCCAGGCCCTGGGCGAGGGGGCCCAGCTTCTGCTGCTGGAGGTTCTGCGCGTTCTCGTTGGCCGCCTGGACCGCGGCGACGACCAGGTCGGCGAGGGTCTCGGTGTCCTCCGGATCCACCGCCTTCGGGTCGATCACGAGGGCGCGCAGCTCGCCGGAGCCGGTGACCGTCGCCTTCACCAGGCCGCCGCCCGCCTGCCCGTCGACCTCGGTCCTCGCCAGCTCCTCCTGGGCCTGGGCGAGGTCCTGCTGCATCTTCTGCGCCTGCTGAAGCAGCTGCTGCATGTTGGGCTGGCCACCACCGGGGATCACGTTCAGCTCCTGTCGCCGCTGTCGCCGCGGGGTCGCCGCGGCGCCTTTTTGCCGTTCGGCACGAGCCTACGTGGTCCGGGCGGCCCTCGCTCCAGCACTCTTTCGAGTGATACCGGCGGAGTCCTATACCTGATCAACGCCCTCTTCCGGGCGGAAAAGCCGCGGAACCAGCTTCTTCGCCACCCATTGGGCGGTAGGAAGGATCCCCACGGACGGTGAGCGTAGGGAGTGCCGGGTGGGTCAGCCGGAGATGCAGCCCGAGAGGCCGCCGCACGACGGGCGGGCCGGTGAGGGGGCGACC
Organism: Streptomyces sp. BK79; assembly: GCF_044142145.1. Classification (NCBI taxonomy): domain Bacteria; kingdom Bacillati; phylum Actinomycetota; class Actinomycetes; order Kitasatosporales; family Streptomycetaceae; genus Streptomyces; species Streptomyces sp. BK79. The sequence continues at coordinate 93,074 of NZ_JBHVOC010000009.1, read as the reverse complement.
GGACCGCGGCCGGGCGACCTGACCGGACGGGCGTTTCCGCTCGGGGACTGGGCGCTGCCCGCGGAGCGCCTGGACGAGCTGTACCGGTGGGTGGAGCGGGGCGCGCTGGACACGGCGGCCTGGTACCTGGCGGACCGGGTGTGGAAGCGGCGCGGCGCCATGGCACTGCGGGCCGGGGCCGCGGCGGGGGCGGTGGCCGGGGCCGCACTGCCGCTGCTGGACATGTCCGGTGTGGTGGGCGGCGCCGCCCCGTGGGGGTATCTGGCGTTGCTGTTCGCCGTGGCGTGCGTGGCCGGGGACCGGTACTTCGGGGTGACGTCAGGCTGGATGCGGGACGTGGCCACGGCACAGGCGGTGCAGCGGCGGCTCCAGGCGCTCCAGTTCGACTGGGCGTCGGAGAGCGTGCGGGAGGTGCTGGGGCCGGCGGACGGCACGGCGAGCGAGGCGGCCGAGCGGTGCCTGACGGTGCTGCGGCGGTTCTCCGAGGACGTGACGGAGCTGGTGCGGGCGGAGACGGCGGACTGGATGGTGGACTTCCGGTCCGGGGCCGCGCCGCTGGGGTTGCAGTGGGGGGCGGCCGGGGGGACGGCGCGGTCGGAGGCGGGGGGCTCCGGAGGGCCCGGACGCTTCTCGGTGTCGCCGAACGGGGCTCGGCCGAACATGCCGCGGCAGCGGCCGCCGGAGCCGCGGTGACGCGTGCCGCGCGGCCGGGGGCCGGGGGCGTTCCGGTGACCGGCGTGTTTCGGTGCCCGGGGCCGGTGGGGGCCGGGGGTGGGTGCGCCTGCCCGGCGTGACGGGGAGCCGCTGCGCCCACCCGTGCCGCCCCAGCGGCACGACTGCCCGCAGCTACGGCGGCAACAGCGGCTGGGGCGGCCGTAGCGGCAGCGGCGGCAGCGGCAGCGGCAGCGGCAGCGGCGGCGGCAGCGGCGGCATCTGGGGGGGGGTTACTGGCGGCGGTAGGTGAGTTTTTCGTCGGTGCCGGTGTTGGTGCGTTCCAAGGTGCCGTTCGGCAGGAGTCTGACCCGGGAGGGTTCGCCCGGGGTGCAGGTGCTGGACGGGCCCACCGTCACCGTCGAGGGGCCGATGCTCAGGGGCCCGTCGGAGCCCGGGTCGCCGGCCAGGTCGGCCTCGAAGACGCAGTGGTAGCTGCCGTTGCCCGCGGGACCGTCGGCGACGAGTGACAGCACCGTGTCCCCCACCTCGCCCTGCTGGATGGTCAGCTGCCGGGTGTGGACGCCGGACGCGTTGTCGATGGTCGTGGCCCAGGTGCCCAGGTAGGCCGAGGGGATCGTGCCGTCCTCGGGCGCCGAGGTGGAGGGCGTGGCGGACCCGTCGGCCTCCGTCGTCGGGTCCGGGCCGTCGGGACTGGGGCCCGGGTTCTGGGACGCGCCCGCCGTCGCGGTGTGCGTGGGGTCGCCGCCGGCCTGGTCGCCGCCCTCGTCCCCGCTCATCAGGGCGTAGACCGAGCCTCCGGCACCCAGCGCGACGACCAGGGCGACGACGATCAGGAGCGCGGTGGAGCGGCCTCTTCGGTGCGGCTCGTGGGGCGGGCCGTAGGGCGGCGGGGGCCCGTAGGGCGGGGTCGCGCCGAGGCCACCGCCGTACGGGTGGTAGCCGGGCGGGGCGCCGTAGGGCGGTGGGGCGTACCCGTGGGCCGGCTGCTGGGGCTGCTGGTGGGGATGGTGGGGGTGGTGGTTGTGGGTGGGCGGGGGCGTCGGGGGGTGCTGGCCCGCGACGAGTGTGGGCAGGTGGTTCAGCGGGGCGCCGCCGCTGCCGCTGCCCGGCTCGCGCGGGGGCGGCGGTCCGTCCGGCACGCCGGCGGCCGGATCGGCGGCCGGATCGAGGGCCGGGGAGGGAGCGGGGCCGGCCTGGGGCGGGTCCGCGGGCGGGGTGTTCGGGGCGGTCACCGCGGTGACCGCCTCGGCCTGCCCCGAGGATGCCGGGCTCTCCGGACTGTCCAGGCTCTCCGGGTTCTCCGGGTTCTCCGGGTTCTCCGGGTTCTCCGTGTCCAGCAGGCGTACCGCGTGCCGGCCGAGCTGCGCCACCAGCGCGCTGGGCAGCCAGGGGTCGCGGGAACGGCCCTCGGCGACCGTGTCCTGGGCGCCGGTGCGTTCCAGGACCTCGGCGAGGACGGGGCGGGCGGCGGGGTCCTTCTTCAGGCAGTCGCGGACGAGGTCGGCGATGCCCTCGGGCACGCCGTCCAGGTCGGGCTCCTCCTGCGCGATGCGGAACATCAGCGCGTGCACGCCGCTGTTGGAGGTGCCGAAGGGCAGTTCGCCGGTGGCGGCGTAGGCGAGGACGGAACCCAGGCAGAAGACGTCGCAGGCGGGCGTGATGCGGTCGCCGCGCACCTGCTCGGGCGCCATGAAACCGGGCGAGCCGACGAGCGCCCCGGTCCGGGTGAGGCCGCCGTCGGTCACCGTCTGCAGGGCCCGCGCGATGCCGAAGTCGATGACCCGGGGGCCGTCGATGGTGACGAGCACGTTGGACGGCTTGAGGTCGCGGTGGACGATCCCGGCGGCGTGGATGTCCTGGAGCGCGTGGGCGAGGCCGGCCGCCAGCGTGCGTACCGAACGCTCGGGCAGGGCGCCGTGGTCGTGCCCGACGACCTGCTGGAGGCTGGGGCCCGCGACGTACCCGGTGGCGACCCAGGGCACGGCGGCCTCGGTGTCGGCGTCCAGCACGGGCGCCGTCCAGTACCCGCCGACCCGGCGCGCGGACCGGACCTCCTGCCGGAACCGCTCCCGGAACTCCTCCTGCGCGGCCAGTTCCTCGCGCACCAGCTTCACGGCGACCGTGCGCCCGCGGTCCGATCTGGCCAGGTAGACGTGGCCCATCCCGCCCGCGCCGAGCCGTCCCAGCAGCCGGTAGGCGCCGATGTGCCGCGGGTCCCCGCCCTCGAGCTTGTGCATGTTGCGCCGCCTTCCCCCCGAACGTGAGCAACAGACCGAGGATAGTGCGCGGGGGCCTCACGGTGAGCGGCTCTGCTCCACGTTCTGTCTACGGTTCCGTAACGGGCGGGCCGCCGATGTCGTCCAGCGCCTTCGACAGCCGTTCGACGGCCTCGACCGCCTCCGCCAGCTCCGCGACGGACCCGTACGCCCCGGCCAGCCGGTCGGCGAGGGCGGCGTGGCCGGGGTCGATGCGGGAGACGGCCGCGAAGCCCGCCTCCGTCGGCGCGAGGAGCTTGGCTCGGCGGTGGGCCGGGTTGGGCCGGTACTCGGCGAGGCCGCCTTCCACCAGCAGGTCGGCGACGCGCTGCACGCTCTGCCGGGTGATGCCCATCGCGCGGGCGACGCCGGAGACGGGCAGCGGCTCGCGCAGCACCGCGCCGAGCACCTGCCACCGGGCGGCGGTGAGCCCGGCGGGCCGGGCCAGCTCCTCGGCGACCGCGAGGAACTGGCCGTTGAGCCGGAAGACGCCGAGCGCGGCCCGGCTGAGCAGGTCCTGCCGCTCCCGGACGCTCACGCGCCCGCCTTCTCCAGTACGGCGTACGCCTCGGGGTCGGAGTCGTGGAACAGCCGGTACCAGGCGTCCAGGACCTCCCCCTCGTACGCCCCCAGCAGGCCGAGGACCTCGCGGGCGAAGGCGACCGGCTCGGTGGGGCCGGCGGTGATCAGGCCGCGGTCGGTGACCGCGTCGGCCTCCACGTACCGCCCGCCGCCCGCGTAGCCGGTCGCGGCCAGGTAGAAGGAGACGGCGCTGGTGTGCGCGCGGTCGTCGAGCAGGCCCTCGCGGGCCAGTCCGGCGGTGGCGCCGCAGATGGCGGCGACGGGGACGCCGGCGTCCAGGAAGGCGCGGGCGGTGCGGGCGAAGGGGGCCAGGTCGTCCGTGGTGTCCCAGAGGTCGGCGCCCGGGAGGATCAGCAGCGAGCTGTCCTCGGGGCGCAGCTCCGCCAGGGCCAGGTCGGGCTGGACGCGCAGGCCGCCGATGCTGGTGACGGGGGCGGTGGTGGCGGCGGCGACGGTGCGGACCGGGTAACCGGCGCGGGCCAGGAAGGCGGTCGCGTGGCCGGTCTCCCAGTCGGCCAGGGTGTCGTACACGGCGAGATGGACGGGCTTGCGGATGCCGTTCATGAGTCCTCCTGCGGTGGCGCGGGGGTCGTACGACTTATGACAGAAGGCTGTCATGTAGACAGCATGCTGTCAATAGACTTCGAGGGCCGGCGCCGTGCCGCCGCGTCGACAACCTGTCGTGGAAAGTCGTCGACCGCAGACAGGACGCCGATTCCGTTTCCGCATCGCGGACATCTACGCTCGGCCGCATGACCCCTCAGCCCCATCCCCAGGCCGGCGCCGCCGTGAAGGCCGCGGACCGCGCGCACGTCTTCCACTCCTGGTCCGCCCAGGAGCTCATCGACCCGCTCGCCGTCGCCGGCGCCGAGGGGTCGTACTTCTGGGACTACGACGGCAAGCGCTACCTCGACCTCGCCAGCGGCCTCGTCTACACGAACATCGGCTACCAGCACCCCAAGGTCGTCGCCGCGATCCAGGAGCAGGCGGCGAAGATGACGACCTTCGCGCCCGCGTTCGCCGTCGAGGCGCGCTCGGAGGCGGCGCGGCTGATCGCCGAGCGGACGCCCGGCGACCTGGACAAGATCTTCTTCACCAACGGCGGCGCGGACGCGGTCGAGCACGCCGTGCGCATGGCGCGGCTGCACACCGGCCGGACCAAGGTGCTGTCGGCGTACCGCTCGTACCACGGCGGCACCCAGCAGGCGGTCAACCTCACCGGCGACCCGCGCCGCTGGGCCTCCGACAGCGGCACGGCCGGTGTCGTGCACTTCTGGGCGCCGTTCCTCTACCGCTCGCGCTTCTACGCCGAGACCGAGGAGCAGGAGTGCGCGCGGGCGCTGGAGCACCTGGAGACGACGATCGCGTTCGAGGGTCCGGGGACCGTCGCCGCGATCATCCTGGAGACGATCCCGGGCACGGCGGGGATCATGATGCCGCCGGCCGGTTACCTCGCCGGGGTGCGCGAGATCTGCGACAAGTACGGCATCGTCTTCGTGCTCGACGAGGTCATGGCCGGGTTCGGCCGGACCGGTTCCTGGTTCGCGGCGGACCTGTACGACGTCGTGCCCGACCTGATGACCTTCGCCAAGGGCGTGAACTCGGGCTACGTCCCGCTGGGCGGCGTCGCGATCTCCGGCGAGATCGCCGCGACCTTCGCCGAGCGCCCCTACCCCGGCGGGCTGACCTACTCCGGGCACCCCCTGGCCTGCGCCGCCGCCGTCGCCACCCTCACCGTGATGGAGGAGGAGGGCATCGTCGCGCACGCGGCCCGGCTCGGTGCCGAGGTCGTCGAGCCCGCGCTGCGCGAGCTGGCCGAGCGGCACCCGAGCGTGGGCGACGTGCGCGGCACCGGCATGTTCTGGGCCCTGGAGCTGGTGAAGAACCGGGAGACCCGGGAACCGCTGGTCCCGTACAACGCGACCGGTCAGGCGGCCACCCCGATGAACGCGTTCGCCGCCTCCGCCAAGGCCCACGGCGTGTGGCCCTTCGTGAACATGAACCGCACCCACGTCGTGCCGCCGTGCAACATCTCGGAGGCGGAACTGAAGGAGGGCCTGGCGGTCCTGGACACGGCCCTGTCCGTCGCGGACGAGTACACGGCGTAGACGGCCCGCGGACGCATACGCGGTGCAGGCGGCGGCCCCTGCCCGCTCACGGGCAGGGGTGCGGCGGCCCGAGCGCGTAAGGTGGCGTGCTCGTACACGGTAGACAGGTGTACGAGTACGCCCCTCCCCCACGCGACGAGGAGACCGCCCGACCATGCCCGGCCCCAGCGGCACCGGCGCCGTCACGCGCAGCACCCTGCGGCGGCAGATCGCCGACGCGCTCCGCGACGAGGTGCTGGCCGGACGTCTCCAGCCGGGGCAGGAGTTCACCGTCAAGGAGATCGCCGAGCAGTACGGCGTGTCCGCGACGCCGGTGCGCGAGGCGCTGGTCGACCTGTCCGCGCAGGGGCTCCTCGACGCCGACCACCACCGCGGCTTCCGCGTGCACGAGTACTCGGTCAGCGACTTCCGCGGCATGATCGAGGCGCGCAGCCTCGTCACCGACGGGATGTTCGCCGCCCTCGTCGGCGAGCGGCGGGGCGGACCCGACCCGGACGACCCGCGCATCGCCGCCGCCCTCTCCGGCGTCCGCCGGCGCGGCGAGGAGGCCCAGCGCGCCGCCGCGGCCGGTGACCTGACCGTCCTCATCGGCTACGACCTCCGCTACTGGCGCGAGCTGGCCGTCCTGTTCGGCAACCCCTACCTCTCCGACTTCCTGCACCGGCTGCGCGTGCAGAGCTGGGTGTGCACGGTGCAGCACCTGCGCCGGCTCAGCGACCTGCGCGGCGCCCTGTGGTCCGGGCACACCGAACTGGTCGACGCCCTCGCCCGCCGCGACGCCCCGGCCGCGCGCTCGCTCGTCGAGGCGTACAACGCCCACTCGCTCGCCCTGATCGAGCGGCTCACCGGTGGCTCACCGGCGGCTGACGGACGGATGACGGACGGATGACGGACGCCTGACGTGTCGTGGTCCGGCTCCAGATGGGTATGGGACCTGCACGCACCGCGCATCCCGCACACCCCGCGCACCGACTACGCTTCCTGACCACCGTGCCCGTCCCGCGTGCCCGTCCCGCGCGCCCGTCCCCCGTGAGGAGCCCTCTTTTGGCCTGTGACCTGTGGCTGGTACCCCTCGTCGACATCTTGTGCCACACGCCGGACAACCCGTTCGCCGAGGAACTCGCGCAATACGACAAGGTGCTCGCCGAGGCCGGGCTGCCGCCGGTGCCGGTGTACCAGTACATGCCGGGGCTGTCCGGCGAGGTCGCGCCGGTGGCCGGTTTCGACTACGACGCGCTGCACTTCCTGCGCCGGGCGTACCTGCTCCAGGTGTGCGGGCTGCCGGTGACGCCGGTGGACGAACTGGGCGGCGACTACGAGCAGTTGCTGGAGATGTTCGAGGCGACGGCCCAGCAGTCGCACCTGGTCTGGCACTACGACCACGCGGGCGCGTACGTCCCGGTCGACTTCCCGCACCCGCTCTCCAGCGACGAACTCCTCGCGGGCGGCGGCCCCTTGGGCTCCTCGCACACCCTGCTGCGGGAGCTGGAGGCCGTCGCCCCGGCCCTCGGCATCGATCCGGCCAACCCCCCGGCACCGCCGGCGGCGCCGCTCGCCCCCACGGAACTGGAGGAGCCGGCCGTCCCCGCGCCGTACGACGCGAGCCCCTTCGCCCGCGAGCGTCATGTGTGGCTGGGTCTGCACGCGGCGGCCACGCGGAGCCTGGCACAGGGATCGATGATCGTCTTCAGCTGACCCGAGCTGCCGACCGACCGGGTCAGCGGAGCTGGGCGAGGCCCTTCGCCAGGTCCTCGCCGTTCATGATGGGGCAGACCTCGACGTCGGCGTTCATCTCCATGAAGAACGGTTCACCGAGCCGGGGCAGATCCGAGCTGTCCTGCATGTCGATGACCAGCAGGGCCGTCCGCCGGCCGCCGATGGCGCCGAAGTAGGCGGCCTCCGGCTTCATGTGATCGAGGGTCTCCCTCATCAGGTCGGCCATCTTGCCGCTGCGGACGAGTTCGTTCGACTTCTCCGTGTCCAGCGTGGCCTTGAGCAGCACGCGCATCGCACTCACCTTCTTCTGCCGACGCGACGTGTACAACCTCAGCCTATGCCCGATACGCGCGGACTGTTCCGTCGGCGGAGCGGGCCGGCCCGTCAGCGGATCAGGGAGATTCCCGGCGGCCAGAGCACCCCGTCCGCCAGCAGCAGGGACGGCCCCAGGTGTACGGGGCACACCCGCAGCGGTGCCCGCAGGTGCCGGGCGACCTCGAAGCGGGCCGGGTCGCCGCAGTCCCCGGGGTCGCCCCCGCCGCCGTACGGGCCCTGACAGGAAGCGGCGCGGTCGCGGTCGGTCATGCCTACGATCCGACACCACGCCCCGCGCGGACGCCCGGCGAAGGGGGCCGAACGGAAGCCGGCGCGTCGTGTCCGGATGCCGCTCGCTACGCGATCTCGGCGTCGGACAGGCCGACGCACTGGCGCTTCTGCGGGATCCACTTCACCGCCGGGTCCAGGGCGGCCAGGATGCCGCCGACCTCCTCGCGCGGACCGGAGTACGTGAACTCCACGGCCGGGGAGCGGCCGTACGTCCGCAGGACGCTCACGCCGTCGCGCTTCAGCCGCTCCTCGTCCAGGACCCAGTCGACCCCGTCGGCGGTGACGCAGAGGTTGATGTTCGGCGGCAGTTCCTCGGCGCCGCAGCGGAACACGGCCTTCCGGCCGCCCCAGGCGGCGACCCCGTCACCGAGGGTCCAGTCGCGCGAGGCGCCCGGGATGTCGTCCGGAAGACGGGAGACGATCTTGTCGCACTTGGGGTCGTCGGCGTGCGGCGCGGCGGAGACGCGGTGGCTGTCGAGGAAGAGGAGCCCTCCGGCCACGGCGACGACCGCCACGGTCAGCCAGATCCACATCCGGGTGGTGGGCTTCCGCATGTTCCGCTCGCTCCGTGCCGTCCGTACCGCTGTCCGTGCTGGCCATCCGCTGGTGCCACCGGCCAGCGTATCCGCCGGGCGGTGGCACCAGTCCTACAGGTCCTACAGTCCTACGGCCCTACAGACCGGGTCCTACAGGTCCTACAGGTCCTACAGGTCCTACAGGTCCTACAGGTCCTACAGGTCCTACAGGAACGAGTTGATCTCGATCGTCTCGTCCCGGCCCGGGCCCACGCCGATCGCGGAGATCGGGGCGCCGGACATCTCCTCGAGCGCCTTGACGTACGCCTGGGCGTTCTTCGGCAGGTCGGAGAAGGACTTCGCCTTGCTGATGTCCTCGCTCCAGCCGGGCAGCATCTCGTAGACCGGCTTCGCGTGGTGGAAGTCGGACTGCGAGTACGGCAGCTCCTCGACGCGCTCGCCGTCGATCTCGTACGCCACGCAGACCGGGATCTGCTCCCAGCCGGTGAGGACGTCGAGCTTGGTGAGGAAGAAGTCGGTGAGGCCGTTGACGCGGGTGGCGTACCGGGCGATCACCGCGTCGAACCAGCCGCAGCGGCGGTCACGGCCGGTGGTGACGCCCCGCTCGCCGCCGATGCGGCGCAGCGCCTCGCCGTCCTCGTCGAACAGCTCGGTCGGGAAGGGACCGGCGCCGACGCGGGTCGTGTACGCCTTGAGGATGCCGATGACCCGGCTGATCTTCGTCGGGCCGACGCCGGCGCCGGTGCAGGCGCCGCCCGCGGTCGGGTTCGACGAGGTGACGAAGGGGTACGTGCCGTGGTCGATGTCGAGGAGGGTGCCCTGACCGCCCTCGAAGAGGACGACCTTGTCGTCCTCCAGCGCCTGGTTGAGGACCAGGACGGTGTCGGCGACGTACGGGCGGAGCTTGTCCGCGTAGCCCAGCAGCTCCTCCACGACCTGGCCCGTGGCGATCGCGCGGCGGTTGTAGAGCTTGGTGAGCATCTGGTTCTTGACGTCGAGCGCCGCCTCCACCTTCTGGGTGAGGATCGACTCGTCGTAGAGGTCCTGGACGCGGATACCGACGCGGTTGATTTTGTCGGCGTAGGTCGGGCCGATGCCGCGACCGGTGGTGCCGATCTTGCGCTTGCCGAGGAAGCGTTCCGTCACCTTGTCGACGGTCACGTTGTACGGCGTGATGATGTGCGCGTTTCCGCTGATCAGGAGCTTGGACGTGTCGACGCCGCGCTCGTTCAGCCCGCTCAGCTCGGAGAACAGGACCGACGGGTCGACAACGACACCGTTACCGATGACCGGCGTACAGCCGGGGGAGAGAATCCCGGAAGGGAGCAGGTGGAGGGCGTACTTCTGGTCGCCCACGACTACCGTGTGGCCGGCGTTGTTGCCGCCCTGGTAGCGCACCACATAGTCGACGGAGCCACCGAGCAGGTCCGTCGCCTTTCCCTTGCCTTCGTCACCCCACTGAGCACCGAGCAGCACAAGTGCGGGCACGCGCGTACACCCCTTCCGGGTGGGGCATGTCCAAGGTCGAGGGCGTACGCGGAGGGGATCCACCGCGTGCACCGCGACCGTCGTTGGCCGCCAACCGTCGGACCGGATGCCCCGGAATAGACGAAGCCCCTGGCGCAATAGCGCAAGGGGCTCTTGCACAAAGATGCTACCCGAGGAAGCGAGGCATGGCCGAGGTGGCGACTTCCGCGAACTCTTCCGCGAGATCCTCCGCGAGGCCCGATCAGCTTCTGGTGGTCGTCGATCCGGTCGCCCGGCGGGCGGACGGGGAGTCCGTCCGGATCGCGAAAGACGTGCTCAGCGCGGGTGCGGCGAGTACGAAGGTGTGCCTGCCGGACGGGCCGGAGGAGTTCGCCCGGGCGCTGCGGAGGCGGGGCTCGCGACGGCCCGTCGTGATCGGGGACGACCACGCGCTGCTGCGTGCCGTCGGCCTGCTGCACCGGCACCGGGAGCTGTCGGCGTGCGCCCTGTCCGTGGTTCCGGTGGGGCCGGAGCTGGGCCTGACCCGGTCGCTCGGGCTGCCGTCGGGTGCGGTGGCGGCGGCGCGGGCGGTGCTGGACGGGGCGGAGCGGCGACTGGACCTGCTCGTCGACGACAGTGACGGGGTGGTGCTGGGGGCGGTGGGGATCCCGCCGGTGGGGCCGCGGGAGCAGGTGGGCGGGGGCGGCGGGCCGGGCGGGGGGCCGGGCGGGGCGGGTGCGGGCCCGGGCTGGGTCTCAGGGGTGGGGGTGGGGATGGGCTCGGACTCGGATCGGCGTTCCGGTTCGGCCTCCAGTTCCGCTTCGGCTTCCGGGTCCGGTTCGGCTTCCGGGTTCGGTTCGGGTGCGGGCCCGGCGGGGCGGCCCTGGCTGCGGACCTGTCAGTCCCTCGTACGCACGCTGGCGTCCGCACGGCCGGTCCGGGCCGCGTCGGGGCCGGGGGCGGCCGGTCCCGTCCGGCTGCGGGTGGAGGTCGACGGGGTGACCCTGGTGGACCTGGACGAGCCGGTCGAGGGGGTCTCGGTGCTGCCGGGCGCCGGCGGGATGGCCGAGGTGGAGGTGCGGCCCGTGTCGGTGGGCGCGCAGGCGTCGCCGCTGACGGCGAGCGGGCGGACGGTGACCGTGTCGGGGGCGCACTTCCGGTACCGGGCGGACGCGGTGGTCTCGGGGCCGGTGCGTACGCGGACGTGGGTGGTGCGGGAGGGGGCCTGGGGGCTGACGCTGCCGGTGGGGTAACCGCGGGGCTGAGGGGCTCAGGGGGCCTTGAAGCCTGTCGTGTCCAGGAGGAAGCCGAAGGGGTCGGGGATCGACAGCTTCTCGCCGAAGGGCTTCGTGAAGCGGACCTCGTAGATCCCTTCCCGGGAGGGGGAACCGTAGACGATGGCCTGCTCTTCCTGCATGTCGAGAATGAGGTAGACGGGGACGCCTGCCTTGGCGTACACCCCGACCTTGTCGGTGAGGTCGTCCTTCCTGGTGGCGGGCGAGGTCAGCTCAGCCACGAGGGACAGGCTCTCACCGTCGAGGTGGCGGCTCTCCGTCTCGAAGGCTCGCTCGTGCGCCACGTGGATGTCCGGCCCGTAGGCGCATTCGTTCCCGGGGAAGACATACAGGAACGGCGCCCGCTCGATGAGGTGCGATTCGGGGACGTACGGCTCCATCTGCGCGCACACCAGACGCATGACCCTCTGGTAGTACCCCTTCGACCACGGCGACATGACGATGCTCCCCCTGATGATCTCGGCCTTGAAGCCGTCGGGCACGACCAGTTCGTCGAGGGTCTTCAGCAACCCCTCGAAGCTCTGGGACTCAGTGCCGCTGATCGTCGGTCGCTCTGCCATGACTGTCATGATGCGCCCTCCCCTTGATGCGGACCAGTCCTCACTCAGCGTAGTCGATCGCTTACGCGTGCGTGACCGGTTCGCCCCGTCACCCCGTCAGCCCTGCCCGAACCGCTCCTCCCGGTGCACGCGCCAGCGTTCCATCATGGCGGCGATCTCGCCGTCGATGAACTCGAAGAAGGCCAGCGTCTCGGCCATGCGGCGGCCCGCCGGGGTCTCGGCGCCGAGGCTGGTGACGCCCTCGCGCAGGGCGCCCTCCCAGCGCTTGAGGATCGCCTCGCGGTTGGTGAGCGCCTCATACCACTGGTTGCTGTGCACCCGGTACCGCTCCCGGCGCGAGCCCGGTTCGCGCTCGCGCGAGACCATGTGCTGCTGCGAGAGGTAGCGCACGGCGCCGGAGACGGCGGCCGGGCTGACCTGGAGCCGTTCACTCAGGTCGGCGGAGGTCAGCGACCCCGAGTCGGAGGACAGCAGGGCGGCGAAGACCCGGGCCGGCATCCGCTGCATCCCGGCCTCGACGAGCTGGGCGGCGAAGCCCTCCACGAAGCGCGACACCGCCTCGGGGTCGCGTTCCCGTCCCGTCGGCCCCGCTGCTTCCCTCATCTTTCGATCATCCCTCACATCCTGACGATTTCTTAACTTCACAAATTTCTGAAAGAAGCGTACGTTCCACATCATGACGAAGGCAATCAGCGTCTCGGGGCTCCACAAGTCGTTCGGCCGGACGCGCGCGCTGGACGGACTCGATCTGGAGGTCGAGGCCGGCGAGGTCCACGGCTTCCTCGGCCCCAACGGCGCGGGCAAGTCCACCACCATCCGCGTCCTGCTCGGCCTGCTGCGCGCCGACTCGGGCGCCGCCCAGGTCCTCGGCCGTGATCCGTGGGCGGACGCGGTCCCCCTGCACCGCCGCCTCGCCTACGTTCCCGGCGACGTCGAACTGTGGCCGAACCTCACCGGCGGCGAGGCCATCGACCTGCTGGGGCGGCTCCGCGGCGGGCTCGACGGGCGGCGCCGCGCCGAACTCGTCGAACGGTTCGGCCTGGACCCGACCAAGAAGGGGCGGGCGTACTCCAAGGGCAACCGGCAGAAAGTCGCCATCGTCGCCGCGCTCGCCTCCGACGCCGAACTGCTCCTCCTCGACGAGCCGACCGCGGGCCTGGACCCGCTGATGGAGGTCGTCTTCCAGGACGTCATCACCGAGGCCAAGGCCGCGGGCAAGACCGTCCTGCTCTCCAGCCACATCCTCGCCCAGGTGGAGAAGCTCGCCGACCGGGTGAGCATCATCCGGCTCGGCCGCATCGTCCAGTCCGGCACCCTCGGCGAGCTGCGGCACCTGACCCGCACCACCATCGAGGCGGAGACCGAGCGCCCCGCCGTCGGCCTGGACGCGCTGACCGGCGTGCACGACCTGCGGACCACCGACGGCCGGGTCCACTTCGCCGTCGACGGCGGGGAGGTGGACCGCGCGGTCCGCAAGCTCACCGAGTTCGGCATCCGCAGCCTCGTCAGCCACCCGCCGACACTGGAGGAGCTGATGCTCCGCCACTACGACGACGGCGCCGACGCCGGCACCGACGCCCGGGGGGCCGTGCGATGACCTCCACGACGTCCACCGCCCCCGGCGCCCCGGCCCGCCCCCGCCCGGCCGCCGGGAACGGCGCGGGCGCGCTGGCCGGCACCGGCACGCTCGTCCGCTTCGCCCTGCGCCGCGACCGCGTCCGGCTCCCGGTGTGGCTCCTGGCGCTGGTGCTCGGCACCGTGTCGACGGCCAACAGCTACCAGGAGCTGTACAGCGCGCCCGAGGACCGGGCCAACGCCGTCGAGACCATGGGCAGCCCGGCCGGCCTCGCCATGACGGGCCCGCGCCACTACCTCGACGACTACACCTCCGGCGCCATGCTCGGCCACCAGATGCTCGGCTTCATGGCCGTCCTCGTCGGCCTGATGAGCGTCCTGGTCGTCACCCGGCACACCCGCGCCGAGGAGGAGACCGGGCGGGCCGAGCTGCTGCGTTCCGCGGTCGTCGGCCGGCACGCCCACCTGGCCGCCGCCCTGTCGGTGGCGGTGCTGGCCAACCTGGCCCTCGCCCTTCTGCTGGCCCTCGGCCTGGCCGGTCTCGGCATCGACGGCGTCGACACCACCGGCTCGCTGCTGTACGGCGCCTGCCACGCCGCCGCCGGCATCGTCTTCGCCGCCGTGGCCGCCGTCACCGTCCAGCTCACCGCGCACACCCGCGGCGCCACCGGCACGGCCCTCGCCGTCATCGGCGTCGCCTACGTACTGCGCGCCGCCGGGGACAGCGGCGAGAGCGGCGCCCTGTCCTGGCTCTCCCCGATCGGCTGGACGCAGCGCACCTACGTCTACGTCGACGACGACTGGTGGCCGCTGCTGCTCTGCCTCGCCCTGGCCGTGGCGTGCGCGGCGACGGGGTTCGTGCTCTCCACCCGACGGGACGTGGGCGCGGGCCTGCGGCCGGAGCGGTTGGGCAGTCCGGTGGCCTCGGCGGCACTGGGCACGCCGCTGGGCTTCGCGCTGCGGCTGCACCGCGGCATGCTCCTGGGCTTCGGCGCGGGCCTGTTCCTGATGGGCGCGATGTACGGCTCGATCCTCGGACAGGCCGAGGACATGCTGAAGGACATCGACCAGATCCAGGAAGCGCTGGAACGCATCGGCGGCTCCAGCACGGCCGAGTCCTTCGCCTCGATGGTCATGGTGGTCATCACGGTCGTCGCCGCCGTGTACGCGGTGATGGCGGCGCTGCGGCCGCGCGCCGAGGAGACCGCTGGCCGCGCCGAACCGCTGCTCGCCACCGGCCTGTCCCGGGGACGCTGGGCCGGGAGCCATCTGGCCGTGGCCGCGGGCGGGGGGACGTTCGTCCTGCTGCTGGCCGGCCTCGGCTTCGGCATCGCGGGTGCCGCCTCCACGGGCGACGGTGGCCTGGTCCCCGAACTGCTGGGCGCGGCCCTCGCCTACGCACCGGCGCTGTGGGTCACGGTCGGCGTGGCGGTGGTGCTGTTCGGCTGGTTCCCGCGGGCGAGCGCGGCGGCCTGGGCCGTGCCGGTGTACGCCTTCGTCGTCGGCTACCTCGGCCAGATCCTCCGGTTCCCCGACTGGATGAACAACCTCTCCCCCTTCGGCCACGTCCCCCGGCTCCCGGCCGCGGAGATGGAGTGGACGCCGCTGCTGGTGCTGACGCTCGTCGCGGCCGCCCTGGTGTGGCTGGGCCTGGCGGGGTTGGGGCGACGGGACCTGGAGACCAAGTAGGCCACGCCGGGCCGGCTCGGGGCTCCCCGGGCCGCCTTGGGCCTCCCGGGCGGCCTCGGACCTCCCCGGGCCTCCCCGGGCCGGCTCGGACCTCCCCGGGCCGGCTCGGGCCTCCCGGGTCCGCTCAGACCTCCACGGGCAGCGCTTCCAGGCCCCGCATGACGAAGTTCGGCCTGCGCCGCGGCTCGGCGGCGAGCTTGAGCGCGGGCGCCCGCTCCAGCAGGGACGTCATGGACGCCGCCAGCTCGATACGGGCCAGCGGGGCGCCGATGCAGTAGTGGATGCCGGCGCTGAAGGAGATGTGGGGGTTGTCCCGGCGGGCCAGGTCGAGGCGGTCGGGGTCGGCGAAGACCGCCGGGTCGTGGTTGGCAGAGCCGAACAGCATCGCCACCTCGGCGCCCTGCGGCAGGACCGTGCCGTCGATCTCGATCTCGTCCAGCACCCAGCGCTCGAACAGCTGGAGCGGGGTGTCGTAGCGCATCAGCTCCTCCACGGCCGAGGGGACCAGCGAGGGGTCGGCGCGCAGGGCGGCCAGCTGGGCGGGGTTACGGAAGAGGGCCAGCCAGCCGTTGGTGGTGGCGTTGACCGTGGCCTCGTGACCGGCGTTCAGGAGCAGTACGCAGGTCGAGATCATCTCCTGCTCGGTGAGGCGGTCGCCCTCGTCGTGGGCCGCGATCAGACCCGAGACCAGGTCGTCACCGGGCTCCTTGCGACGGGCGGCGATCAGGTCGCGCAGGTACTCGGAGAACTCGACCGACGCGCGCACCGCCTTCGCGGCCGTCGCCTCGGACGGGTTCAGCTCGTACATCCCGCAGATGTCCGCCGACCAGGGACGCAGCGGGGCGCGCTCGGACTCCGGGATGCCCAGCATCTCGGCGATCACGGCGACCGGCAGCGGTTCGGCCACGTCCCGCAGCAGGTCACCGCCGCCCGCCGCCACCAGCCGGGCGACCAGGTCGTCCGCGAGAGCGCGCACGTACGGCTTCAGCCGCTCCACCGTGCGCGGCGTGAACGCCTTGGACACCAGGCGCCGGATCCGGGTGTGGTCCGGCGGCTCCAGGTCGAGCATCCCGTGGTCGTTGAGCGTGTGGAAGGGCTCGTGCTCCGCCGGCGGCGGGGTGCGGCCGAACTCCTCGTGACTGAATCGGTGTTGGTAGGTCCGGCCCAGGCGCCGGTCGCGCAGCAGTGCCGACACGTCCGCGTGGTGCGGGACCAGCCACTGGTCGCTCGGCTCGTAGTAGAGCACGCGGCCCCGGGCCCGCAGCTCGGCGAAGGCGGGATACGGGTCGGCGACGAACGCCGGGTCCCACGGGTCGAACGCGAGGGGTACGGGTGCGGCCATGAACGGACGCTAGCCCGGCGACCCCCGCCCTGACCAGGGGCCCGGAATGCCTTGTTCCCCCCTTACGATCGCGCCCATGTCGATCACGCCGTCGGTCCCCGTGCTGCGGGGCCGCAGGAAGACCTCCCTCCGGTTCGACGGTTCGGCGCTGGTCCTGAGCCGGGCCGGCCGGGAGCACCACATACCCGTCGCCGCCGTCGCCCGGGTCCGCGGTGAGCGCGGGGACGTCGAGGTCGTGCTGCGGGCACCGCACGGCGTGGAACCGGCCGTCCACCGCGTCGAGGACGTCGGCGAGAGTGCCGCCCGCGCCTTCGCCGGGGTGGTCGACGCCGCACTGCCCGAGGCGGCGGACCCGGCCGTCGACGGATCCGCCCTGGTCCGCGTGCGGACCCTCGACGCCGAACGCGCCCGGATCAGGAAGCGGTGGTGGGCCTGGCCGGCCGCGCTCGCCTTCGTCCTTCCGCACGTCGTGGTGGGCTGGATCGCCGCCGAAGCCGGTTCCCCCGAGGTCTCCGTCCTCGTGGGGGTGGGGTGCCTGATCTCCGGCATCCTGGGAGCCGCGGCGATCAGCGCGCGGCCGTACGGCAAGCCGCGCTGGCGGCTGACCACCGACGGCGTCACGGTGATCGCGCGGTACAAGGAGTTCGTGGACGGCATGTACGTGTACGACTTCACCGCCCTCGACGGCCGGCCGTACGCCTACGCCCCGCACGACTACCGCGGTGAAGAGGTCGAGATCGTCTACGACCCCGAGGACCCCCTCAACGGCGTCGAGCGGCAGTTCCTCCTCGGGAGGGGGATCCAGCTCTTCCCGATGTACCTGTTCGGCATCCCCGCGGTCCTCTTCAGCCTCCTCACCCTGTCCCTCGTCCTCACCGTCTGACCATCAGCCCGTCAGCCCGGTCTGACCAGGCGGGCCTCGTACGCGAACACCGCCGCCTGGGTGCGGTCCCTGAGGCCCAGCTTCACCAGGATCCGGCTGACGTGGGTCTTGATCGTCGACTCGGCGACCACCAGGCGCTCGGCGATCTCCCCGTTCGACAGGCCCTGGGCGATCAGCACCAGCACCTCCGTCTCCCGCTCGGTCAGCTCGCCGAACGCCCCGTGGGCCGAGGACAACGGGCGCGGACTGTCGGACAGTTTGGAGAACTCGGTGATCAGGCGCCTGGTGACCGAGGGGGCGAGGAGTGCCTCGCCGGCGGCCACCACCCGCACCCCGTCGGCGAGCTGACGGGCCGAGGCGTCCTTCAGGAGGAAGCCCGAGGCTCCCGCGCGCAGCGCCTGGTACACGTACTCGTCGAGGTCGAAGGTCGTGAGGACGAGGACCTTCGCCGCGCCGTCGGCGGCGACGATCTCCCTCGTCGCCTCGATGCCGTTCAGCTCCGGCATGCGGATGTCCATCAGGACGACGTCCGGGGCGAGTTCCCTGACCTTCGACACGGCCTCCCGGCCGTTGACCGCCTCGCCGGCCACCTCGATGTCCGGCATCGCGTTCAGCAGGACCGAGAAACCCTCCCGCACCATCATCTGGTCGTCGGCGATCAGTACGCGGATCGTGCGGTCGCTCATGCCTCCCCCTCGGTCGGTGCCGTGACCGGCAGGAACACCGCCACCTCGTAACCCCCGTCGCCGGTGGGGCCGGCCGTCATCTCGCCGTTCAGCATCGACACCCGCTCCCGCATGCCCGTGATGCCGTGCCCGGCTCCGGGCGAGGGCTTCACCAGGGACGGCTCGGGCATCGCGGCGTTGACGATTCTGAGGCCCAGTCCGCCCAGGACGTAGGAGACCTCGACGCGCGCGGTGGCGCCGGGCGCGTGCCGCAGGGAGTTGCTCAGGGCCTCCTGCACGATCCGGTACGCCGACAGCTCCACGCCGGGCGGCAGCTCGCGCACCGCGCCGGTCACCGCCTTCTCCACGTCCAGACCGGCGTCGCGGACGTTGGCGAGCAGGGCGTCGAGATCGGCGAGGGTGGGCTGCGGGGCGTCCGGGGCCTCGTAGTCCTCGGCGCGGACCACACCGAGGACGCGCCGCAGCTCGGTGAGGGCGGCCACCGCGTTCTCCCGGATGGTGGCGAAGGCCCGCTCCAGCTCCTCCGGCGGGTTCTCCACCCGGTAGGGCGCGGCCTCGGCCTGGATGGCGACCACCGACATGTGGTGGGCGACCACGTCGTGCAGCTCGCGGGCGATGGTGGTGCGCTCCTCCAGCAGCGTGCGCCGGGACCGCTCGTGCGCGGTGACCGTCTGCTGCGCGCTCACCTGCCGCCGGGCGTCGCGGCGGATGTGCCAGACGGAGACCACGAGCAGGGCGATGGCGGAGACGGTCAGCAGCGGGGCGGAGTTGGTGCTGAAGTGGCCGCTGCCGAACAGGGTCTCGGTGACGAAGCCGTAGGCCGCGGTCAGCACCCACATCCACGCGGCGGTCCGGGGCCGCGTGCGTATCGCCACGATCACCAGCACCGCCTGATGACACATGAACGTACCGGGCAGCCAGGGCCAGTCGCCGAAGCTGCTGCCGAGGACGGCCACCAGTGGGGTCGCCACCATGGACATCCAGAAGGCACCGACCGGCCGGACCAGCGTGGCCAGCACCGGAACCGCGCAGATCAGCCCGGACAGCAGGGCCGGAAAGCCGTCGGCGGTGCCGCCGGCCACCGACCCGGCCCAGAAGCACAGCAGGGCGGCGGCGGCCACCACCAGGTACGGGATCCGCGCCGCGTACTGCCGCGCCCGCGCCGGAAGGCGGCGGATCACCGGGCCGTCCGGCGCGGTGGGCGACAGCGGACGGTAGGCGAAGGCATCGTGGAACAGGTCCTCGCGCAGCCCGCTCAGGGCGTCCATGGCCAGCCGGTACTCGGGGCTGCGCGACCCGCTTCCGTCTCCGGAGAGCGTGGTCCGCGTCTGGGTCGTCTCGGTCACGTTGGCAACGGTAGGCGTCGGCGGGGTGGCCGGTCGTCACCAGTGAGAGGGGTCCTTCGGTATCCGTCTCAGGTACTACGGCGGCTACGGGCGCCCGCGTCGGGCCCAGGGGGTGTGTCAGTACCCGGACGGCCGCACCAGACCCGACTCGTACGCGAACACCGCCGCCTGCGTCCGGTCCCGCAGCCCGAGCTTCACCAGGATGCGGCCCACATGCGTCTTGACCGTCTGCTCGGCGACCACCAAGCGCCGGGCGATCTCCGCGTTCGACAGGCCCTGGGCGATCAGGGCGAGCACCTCGGTCTCCCGCTCGGTGAGGTCACCGACGCGTTCCTTCAGCGGGGCACGGGGCCGGTCGTCCAGCCGGGCGAACTCGGTGATCAGCCGCCGGGTGATGCCGGGTGCCAGCAGGGCGTCGCCGGCCGCCACCACCCGGACCGCCTCGGCGAGCTGATCGGCCGAGGCGTCCTTCAGCAGGAACCCGGACGCGCCGGCCCGCAGCGCCTCGTACACGTACTCGTCGAGGTCGAAGGTGGTCAGCACCAGCACCCTGATCCGCGGGCTCGACCCGGTGATGCGACGGGTCGCCTCGATGCCGCCCAGCTCGGGCATGCGGATGTCCATGAGGACGACGTCCGGAGCGAGGTCGGCGACCGAGGCCACGGCGTCCAGGCCGTCCACCGCCTGCCCGACCACCTCGATGTCGGGCTGGGTGTTGAGCAGCACGGTGAAGCCCTGCCGGACCATCTGCTGGTCGTCGGCGATCAGCACGCGGATCACGCGGCCGTCGCTGCTGGTCGTCATGGGGTGTCGTCCTCGGAGAAGGGGCCAGGGAAGGCGTCGGGGAGGGGATCGGGCAAGGCGTCGGCGTCGGGGTGGGGGTTGGGCAAGGCGTCGGCGTCGGGGTGGGGGTCGGGGAAGGCGTCGGGTTCCGTGGCGTCGACCGGCAGGAACGCCGCCACCTGATAACCGCCGTCCGGCAGTGCGTGCGCCCTCAGGCTGCCGTCGAGCATCGCCACCCGCTCCCGCATGCCGAGCAGTCCGTGCCCCGCTCCCTGGGAGGGTGCCGGGGCCCGCTCGGGGCGGGTGTTGAACACGTCCACGCGCAGCCCGGTCGACAGGTAGGTGAGGTGGACCCGGGCGGTCGCGCCGGGCGCGTGCCGTAGGACGTTGCTGAGGGCCTCCTGCACGATCCGGTACGCCGACAGCTCCACGCCGGGCGGCAGGGCTCTGGGCCTGCCGCTGATCTCGGTGGTGACGGTCAGCCCGGCGGCCCGGGTGTTCTCCACCAGCGAGCCGAGCCGGTCGAGGGTGGGCTGCGGAGCGTGCGGGGCGGTGTCGTCCCCGTCGGTCCGCCCCGGTGCGTCAGGGTGCTCCGAGCGCAGCACGCCCAGCACCCGGCGCAGCTCGGTGAGGGCCTCCAGCGCGTTCTCCCGGATGCCCGTGAGGTTCTCCTTCAGCTCCTCCGACGGGTTCTCGACGAGGTGGGGGGCGACCTGGGCCTGGATGGAGATCACGGACATGTGGTGGGCGACCACGTCGTGCAGCTCGCGCGCGATGCGGCTGCGCTCCTCCAGCAAGGTGCGGCGGGCTCTCTCCTCGGCGGTCAGCGACGTCTGCCGCGCGAGCTGGGTACGGGCCTCGCGGCGTCCGCGCAGGGCGGTGCCCAGGAGCACGACGACCGCGAACAGGACGACGGCGAGCTGGCCGGTCGCCTGGTAGTGCGACGCGCCCACCAGGCCCTGCACGACGTAGGTGACGAGCGCGGTCAGGGCCAGCGCCTCCACGGACACCCGGCTGCGGACCCGCAGGGCCAGCAGCAGCAGGACGAACAGGTGCGCGACGATCCCGGCGGCCGTCCAGGGCCAGGTGAACCTGTCGTCGCCCGCGGTCATCCCGACCCGCACGGCGAACGCGCCCACCAGCATGGCCGCCAGCGACAGCCACCACGCCGCGACCGGCCGCCACAGCGCGCCCACCATCGCGCCGGCCTGGGCCAGGGCGATCAGGAAGGCGAACCCTGGGTCGACGCGGCCGTTGTCGCCGAGCTGGGCCGCGTCACCGAGCAGTACGCCCAGCGCGGCCAGACAGACCACCCCGTGCGGGAACCAGCGCAGCCACACCGACGGTGGCAGCGGATCCGTCCGCCAGGTCCACAGGTCGTCGCGCAGCACCCGGGCCGCCCGCTCGACCCGCCCCCCGGCCGACGGCCGACTCCCCCTACGCATCACACGGTCCACCCTAGACATGGCGGGCACCCGCCGCCCCGGCCCCCTGCTTCGGGCGATGCGTCCGCACGATCCGGGAACGCCGACGTCCGCCGCGATGCTCGCAGGAACGGAAGGCGCCCCAGCAGACGGTCAGCACGAGCGCGAACACCGGCAGCCAGACGAGCCGGGCCGCTGCCCAGCCCAGTCCGTCGGGGAGCGTGTGCAGGCCGGGCAGGCGCCCCGCGAGGAGACCGGTGGCCGTCGTCGCCATCAACGCGGTCTGGTGCCACAGGAAGACGGTCATCGCGGAGAGGTTGACCAGCGCGACCGCCGCCCACGCCGCCGGCCGTCGCATCGCGCGGCGCAGCCGCTCGCGCAGCAGCAGGGCGAGGCCACACTGCGCGAGTCCGAAGGTGACGGCGGCCAGGGTCGGCGGGTTGAGGTTCGACACCTCGGCGCCGGGGACACCGACCATGGCGGCCGGGTAACCCGCCCAGACCACGAGCGCGGCGGTCGCCGCCGTCCCGCCGACGAGGAGGAGCAGACCCGCGCGACGTCGGTCCAGTTCACCGCGTGTCCAGGCGGCGCCGAGGGTGTAGGGGACCATCCAGCCGGCGGCGAGGTTGAGCCAACCGAGCCAGGCCGGGGCGCCGAAACCGAAGCGCAGCAGGTCCACGTGGAGGACGACGACCAGCGGCCACAGCGGATGCAGCCGGGCCAGGAGCGGGGTCGCCGCGGTCAGCGCGGCGAAGACCAGGAGGAACCACAGCGGGGAAAGGGCCAGTTTCACCAAGGTGTGGACGGTCCCGGCCTCGGCTCCCGTCAGGAGCAGCATTGCCACCGTCACCGTCCACAGGACGAGGACGGCCGCGACCGGGCGGAACAGCCGGGAGAGCCGGGCCGACAGCCAGGGGCGGTACGACATGCCCCGGGCGCGGGCCGACTCGTAGCCCCGGGTGGCGACATGGCCGCCGACCAGGAAGAAGACGGCGAGGGTCTGGAAGGCCCAGGACACCGGGGCCAGCCACGGCATGTCCTGCAGGGGGCTCGCCGCGCGCAGCCCCGTGCCGTCGGCGACCAGAGCCGTCACCAGCCAGTGGCCGAGGACGACGCCGAGGATGGCGAAGGCGCGCAGCGCGTCGACGGCCCGGTCCCGCGAGACGGGGGTGGCGGCGTCGATCCGGGTGGCGGTACGGCGCAGGGCGTCGCGGACGCGGACGCGGACGAGTAGCCGCCCGCGCGGGGCGTCGTGCGGCAGGCGCGGCCCGGACGCGGTCACGGTCGCGGTTGCGGACACGGCCGCGGACGGGGACGCGCCGGACGGAGTCGGAGGGGATTCGGAAGCGGTTGCGGAGAAGGGAGTGGCTGCGGAGAAGGGAGTGGCCAGGTCGGTCATCGGGTCACCTCCGTGGTCTCGCCCAGGACGATCCGGGCCAGGTTGGTCAGGGAGACGGAGCCGGGGTCGAAGTAGTCGCTGTGGCCGCCGTCGCCGGCCGTGAAGACCCGGGCGCCGAAGTCCGGGGCGACGGGATCGGTGCCGAAGCCGACCGTGGTGCCGAAGAGGCCCGCGCTGAGGTGGGGGACGTGCGCCACCCAGTCGTCGGCGCCCCGCGCGGCCCAGACGCGGACGTCCGTGCGCAGGCCCGCGACGGAATCGGCACCGGTGCCGGGGCTGCCGACGAGGACGATGTCGGCGACGTCCAGCCCGCCGGCGGCGCGGGCGCAGACGACCGAGCCGTAGGAGTGGCAGAGCAGGGCGACGCGGGCGTCCGGGCCCGTGATGCCGCGCAGGGTGTCGGCCAGGGCGCGCAGCTTCGGGGCGGCGCGGTCGGCGCGACCGGTCGTGGCGACCGTGGTGCTGACGGTGCCCGGTGTCTCGTAGCCCAGCCAGGCCACGACCGCCGTGCGCGTGTCCTCGGGTGCCTGGGCGGCGAGCCGCCGGTGCAGGGCGAGGGCGGCGGCGCGGAACCGGCCGTACGTGTCGAGGCTCGTGTCGGAGCCCGGGACCAGGACGGCGACGCGGTCGGCGTGGGGCAGGTCGCCGAAGACCTCCGTGGCGAGGCCGGAGCCCCGGCCGTCGAAGGCGAGCAGCCGCCGGGACGGGTCGGCCAGCGAGCGGTCCGCCGCCGCGCGGTCACGGTCGCCGTGCGTGGCGGCCATCCGGGACGCCTCGGCGGCGTTGGCCCGGTTGGCCGCGTAGGTGTCGGCCAGCGTGGCGGCGGTCGGGGCCGCGAGCGCGGGAGGCGGCGGAGCGGGGACCTCGGGCCGCGCGGCGCCGGAGAGGGGTCCGACCACGGCGCCACAGATGAGCGCGGCGAGGGCGGTACGACGCCATCTGTTCACGCGTCGCCGCCACCATGCCGTCGTCCCGGGCCTCATGGCCGCTCCCCTCCAGCTCGCCCGCCCATCGGGCCCGCATGAAAGGGAAGTTACGAATCGCGACGGGTAACCCGCGTCACGCCCGGGGACTCACCTGCGAGGTAGCTCTCAGGTATTACGGGTATGGCCGGGGTGTCCGCCCCCCCCACGACGGCGCCCGGCAGCCCTCGCCAGGTAAGCCGCCCCACCAGGCCACTCGTCCTCACCAGGCCAGCTGTGCGATCTCCTCCGCCACCACCGCGCACGCGTCCGCCGCCGGGTCGATGAGCGGGTAGTGGCCGACGCCCTCCAGCAGCGTCACGCCCACCACCTCGCCGGCCTTCGCCGCCGCATCGGCGTACGCCTCGGCGACCGCCTGCGGAACGTCGACGTCGGCACGGCCCTGGACGAGGGTCGTCGCGATGCCGGTGGGCAGCAGCAGGGACGGGTCGGCATAGGGGCGGCGCTCGGCGAACAGCGCTCCTTCGCCCATGAGCTGACGCACCGCGCCCCCGCACACGTCCAGGTCCACGGCGACCCCGAAGTCCGCGATCGGCGCCAGGGCGACCACACCCCGCAGGGGGACCGGGCGGTCGACGCGCCACGGGGCGTCGGCGGGCAGCAGGTGCCGGGCCGCCGCCCACAGGGCGAGATGACCGCCCGCGGAGTGGCCGGCGAGCACCACGCGGCGCGCGTCGGCCTGCGGGAGGTGCCGCCGTACCAGCGCGGGCAGCGCGTCCAGCGCGGCGGCCACGTCGTCGAAGGTGTCGGGCCAGCGCCCGGCGAGCGGACGCCCCTCACCAGCACCCCGGCCACCGCCCTCACCGGCGCCACCGTCGCCCTCCGCACCGCGCCGGTACTCCACACTGGCCACCGCGAACCCCCGACGGGCCAGGAAGCCGGCGAACGGACTGACGTGCCGGCGGTCGTACGGAGCCCGCCACGAGCCTCCGTGCAGGACCACCACGACGGGAGCGGCACCCCCCGGGCCTCCGGGGCCGCGCGGAACGTAGAAGTCGATCACCTGGTCGGGATGGTCGCCGTACGAGGCGGTGCTGTCGGGCTCGACGGCCGGGTGCGAGAAGGCCGATTTCTCCTCCGCCGCCTCCGCGGCGGCCCTCGCGGCAGCGTTGCCCGGTTCTACGGCGGCGTCCGGCATGCTCAACCTCTCAGCGGCGAAACGGTGTTGGCGGACCAGGGGTGGGGAATCGGCCGTTGGCGGGACCGTATCAGGCCGATGACGTGCGCGAACACGGGGATGTCACGCAGGGTGAGGGGCGAACGGTCCAGCGGGCGGTCCGGCCGGCCGGGAGGCGGGACCGCCCCGGCCTATCCCGTGAACTCGGGCCGCTCGTACGGCGTCCACCAGGAGGTCAGACCCCACACGCCGACGCCGAGCGCGGCCACGGCCACCAGCGCCGCGGCCCACGGCCGGCCCAGCAGACGCAGACCCAGTGCCCACGCGGCGGCCGGAACGAGCGCACCACCGAGCGCGACGAGCGGCAGGTCGACGTACAGCACACTCAGGTCGCGGTGCTGCTGCTCGAAGCCGCCGGTCACCCTGACGCGGGCGTGCGGCGCCCAGGCGAGCAGCGCGGCCGGGCCGCCGACCAGGCCGGCGGCCAGGCTTCCGGCGCAGCCACGGGCCGGGCGATCCACGTCATCCACACCCGTGTTCACGCGCCGGAGCCCACCACGGTTCCTCAGCCACCCTCTCCCGGCGTCCCGTCCAGAGCCCCACTCGGCGTCCCACCCGGCGTCCCGCCCGGCATCTCGTCCAGCGTCTCCGCCAGCACCCGCGCCGCCCGCTCCACGTCCGCGAAGCCGACGTACAGCGGGGTGAAGCCGAAGCGCAGGATGTCCGGCGCGCGGAAGTCCCCGACCACCCCCCGCTCGATCAGCCGTTTCATGACGTCCCCGGCGTCCGCGCAGCGCAGCGCGACCTGGCTGCCCCGCTCGGCGTGCGCCGCCGGGGTCACGGACACCACCCGGCCGTCCGGGACGTACGCCCCGACGCAGCGCAGGAAGAAGTCCGTCAACGCCAGGGACTTGGCCCGCACCGCTTCCACCGACACCCCGTCCCACACCTCCAGGGCCGCCTCCAGGGCGAGCAGCGAGAGGATGTCCGGCGTGCCGACGCGGCCGCGCACCGCGCCGGACGCGGGCGTGTAGGCGGGCCGCATGCCGAAGGGCTCGGCGTGCGAGTTCCACCCCGGCAGCGGGGAGTCGAAGCGGTCCTGGAGGTCACGGCGCACGTACAGGTACGCGGGCGAGCCGGGGCCGCCGTTGAGGTACTTGTAGGTGCAGCCGACCGCCAGGTCCACGCCGTGCTCGTCGAGCCCGACCGGCAGCGCGC
This sequence comes from Streptomyces sp. BK79, assembly GCF_044142145.1. NCBI lineage: Bacteria > Bacillati > Actinomycetota > Actinomycetes > Kitasatosporales > Streptomycetaceae > Streptomyces > Streptomyces sp. BK79. Next base: position 66,829 of record NZ_JBHVOC010000009.1, on the reverse strand, counting down.
CCGCGCTGTGGCACAGGTCCCAGACGGCGTACGCCCCCGCCGCGTGCACGGCGGCCGTGAGCGCGGGCAGGTCGTGCAGCCGGCCGGTGCGGTAGTCGACGTGGTTGAGGAGCACGGCCGCCGTGCGCTCGCCCAGCGCCGACGGCACCTCGTCCGGGGCCACCGGACGCAGGACGCACCCCGTCATCCGGGCCGTCGACTCGGCGATGTAGCCGTCCGTGGGGAAGGTGGAGGCGTCGACGAGGATCTCGTCCCGCCCGGGGTCGACCGGGCCGTCCTCCCCCGCCATCCGCACCGCCGCCACGAGAGCCTTGAAGACGTTGACGCTCGTTGAGTCGCCCACCACGATCTGCCCGGCCGCCGCCCCGACCAGCGGGGCGATCCGGTCGCCGATCCGCTCGGGCGCGGTCCACCAGCCGCTCTCCTCCCAGGACCGGATGCGCAGCTCGCCCCACTGCCGGCCGACGACGTCCGCCACCCGAGCGGGGACGTGCGCCGGCAGGGCGCCCAGCGAATTGCCGTCCAGGTAGGTCACGTCGTCGAGGACGAACCGGTCGCGCAGCGCGGCCAGCCCGTCGGCGGCGTCCAGCCTCTCCGCCTCGCTCATCAGCTCAGACATACGACCGCGCCGTCCACAGCTCGGGGAACACGTTGCCGCGGGCCCGCTTCTCCAGCCAGGCCACCCCGGCGGAGCCGCCCGTGCCGGTCTTGGAGCCCATCGCGCGGCGGGTGGCGACCAGGTGGTCGTTGCGCCAGCGCCACACCAGCTCGGCTACGTCGGTGAGGGCCTCGCCGAGGCGGGCCAGCTCGCCGTTCTGGTCGCCGGCGTACACGGCCGTCCAGGCGGCCTCCACCTCGGGCGCCGGCTCGTACTTGCGGGTGAGGTCGCGCTGGAGCACGGCGTCCGGGATGTCGTACCCGCGCCGGGCCAGCAGCCGGACCACCTCGTCATACAGGCTCGGCTCGTGCAGCGCCTTCTCCAGTTCCGCGTGGACGCGCGGGGAGCCGCGGTGCGGGACGAGCATGGACGCGGACTTGTCGCCGAGCAGGAACTCCATGCGGCGGTACATCGCCGACTGGAAACCGGAGCCCTCACCGAGGGCGCTCCGGTACGAGTTGAACTGGGCGGGGGTGAGCCCCGCGAGCGGCGTCCAGGAGGCGTTCAGCGCCTCCAGCTCCCGCACCGAACGCTTCAGCGCGTCCCTCGCCACGTCGGTCCGGTCCTCGCGCAGGGCGCGGGCCGCGGTCTCCCACTCGTGGACGATGACCGTGAACCACAGCTCCATGACCTGGGTGGTGACCAGGAAGACCATCTCTCCGGGGTCGTCGGAGAGGGTGTGCTGGAGATGGGTGAGCACGTCCGCCTTGACGTAGTCCTCGTACGGCGTGCTGCCCTCGAAGTCGAGGTTCGGGGCGTCGTGGGACATTTCTGTCTCCTGATGGCACTCCGGGTAGCGGTCCGCCCTGCCGTTACCGGCACGGGGCCCCGGTCCCCACCGGCATCCTCCGCAATCGTGCCAGGAAACCGCAAGGCCCGCCCGTCGCGGGCCCTGCGGAACGCTCCCGGGCGCCGAAGGCCCTGCTCAGCCCAGCACGTCCGCGGCGGCAGGCGAGGAGTCCTTCAGGAACTGGCTGCAGCGCTCGTACTCCTCCTTCTCGCCGATCGCCTGGGCGGCGCGGGCGAGGGCGTGCAGGGCGCGCAGGAAGCCGCGGTTCGGCTCGTGCTCCCAGGGCACCGGGCCGTGGCCCTTCCAGCCGCTGCGGCGCAGGGCGTCCAGGCCGCGGTGGTAGCCGGTACGGGCGTACGCGTACGACTCCACGACGCTGCCCCGCTCGAACGCCTCGTCGGCCAGCTGGGCCCAGGCCAGCGAGGACGTCGGGTACTTCGCGGCGACGTCGGCGGGCGAGGTGCCGCCGGCCAGCAGCTCGCGCGGGCCGGGGTCGTCGGGGAGGTGGGTCGGGGGCGGTCCCCCGAGGAGGTTCTCGTGAATGGCCATGGGGACCAGTATCCCCGGACACGCGGACGCCCGGCCGTACCAGGGGGGTACGACCGGGCGTCCGGCAGTTGCGTCGCGAGGGCGCCGTTACTTGATCTTCTGGCCCGCCGAGCGCAGGTGGCCGCAGGCCTCGACGACCCGGGCGGCCATGCCGGCCTCGGCCAGCTTGCCCCAGGTGCGCGGGTCGTAGGTCTTCTTGTTGCCGACCTCGCCGTCGACCTTCAGGACGCCGTCGTAGTTGCTGAACATGTGGTCGGCGACCGGACGCGTGAAGGCGTACTGGGTGTCGGTGTCGATGTTCATCTTGACCACGCCGTTCTCCAGCGCGGTCGCGATCTCCTCCGCGGAGGAACCGGAACCGCCGTGGAAGACGAAGTCGAACGGCTTGCTGCCGGCCGGCTGCCCGTACTTCGCGGCGATGCCCTCGTTCAGCTCCTTGAGCAGCTCGGGGCGGAGCACGACGTTGCCCGGCTTGTACACGCCGTGCACGTTGCCGAAGGACGCGGCGAGCAGGTAGCGGCCCTTCTCGCCCAGGCCCAGGGCCTCGACGGTGCGGATCGCGTCGTCGACCGTCGTGTAGAGGGAGTCGTTGATCTCGTGGGAGACGCCGTCCTCCTCGCCGCCGGTCGGGGTGATCTCGACCTCGAGGATGATCTTCGCGGCGCGGGCGCGCTCCAGCAGCTCGGTGGCGATGGAGAGGTTGTCGGCCAGGGTCTCGGCGGAGCCGTCCCACATGTGCGACTGGAACAGCGGGTTGCGGCCGGCCTTGACGCGCTCCTCGGAGACCGCCAGCAGCGGACGGACGTACCCGTCGAGCTTGTCCTTGGGGCAGTGGTCCGTGTGCAGGGCGACGGTGACGTCGTACTTCTCGGCCACGATGTGCGCGAACTCGGCGAGGGCGACGGCGCCGGTCACCATGTCCTTGTTGTGCTGGCCGCCCAGGAACTCGGCGCCGCCGGTGGAGATCTGGACGATGCCGTCGCTCTCCGCCTCCGCGAAACCGCGCAGGGCCGCGTGCAGCGTCTGGGAGGAGGTCACGTTGATGGCCGGGTAGGCGAACTTTCCTGCCTTCGCCCGGTCCAGCATCTCGTTGTAGACCTCGGGAGTTGCGATGGGCATCTGTCCGCTCCTTGTATGTGCGGGTGGGCGTGATACGTGCTTAGGCCCTGACCTAGACCATGGGGGGCGACGTCATCGTCGGCCCCATCCTTCCAGACGAACCGGGATACTCCGAGTGGACGTCCGCCCCCCGGCCGGACCGCCCCCCGGGGCCGGCGTCAGTCCAGGCCCAGCTCGTCCTTGTCGTACGCGTACAGGTACGGCACCCCCGCGCCCTGCTCGATCTTCTCGGCGGCGCCCGTCGCCCGGTCGACGATCGTCGCGACGGCCACGACCTCGGCGCCCGCCTCGCGCACGGCCTCGACGGCGGTGAGCGGGGAGCCGCCGGTGGTGGAGGTGTCCTCGACGACCAGGACGCGGCGGCCCTTGATGTCCGGGCCCTCGACGCGGCGCTGGAGGCCGTGCGCCTTGGCGGCCTTGCGGACGACGAAGGCGTCCAGCTTCCGGCCCCGCGCGGCGGCGGCGTGCAGCATGCTCGCGGCGACGGGGTCGGCGCCCATGGTCAGGCCGCCCACCGCGTCGAACTCCAGGTCGGCCGTCAGGTCCAGCAGCACCTGACCGACCAGCGGCGCGGCCTCGCCGTCCAGGGTGATGCGGCGCAGGTCGACGTAGTAGTCGGCCTCGAGCCCCGAGGAGAGGGTCACCTTGCCGTGCACCACGGCCTTGTCCTTGATCTGCTGCAGCAGCGCCGCGCGTACGTCCGTCATGCCCCCAGCTTAGAGCCGGGTCCAGCTCCAGGTCGTCGTGGCCTCCAGCGGCTCCAGGGGCGTGACCAGGCGCGGGAGGGTGTTCAGGCCGTCGGGCGGCCCGGTCTGCGGCTCCACGCAGACGGCGGCGTCCTGCTCGTCGTACACGACGACCCACTGCTCCCGGCTGGTCACCTTCAGCTCCAGCCGGCCCGGCCAGGTGAGGGTGACGTCGACACCGTCCGGCATGCCGAAGCAGTCGTCCCAGGGGCCCGGCTTCGGGTCGATCCGGTTGCCGGTGGGCAGGTGGTCGTCGCCGCGCTCCTCCTGCCAGGCGGGGTCGAAGGAGATCGCCACACCCGGGCCGTCCGCGCCCTCCAGGGTGCGGTTGAACCAGGGATGCCAGCCCACCTGCACCGGGAAGGACGACTCGTACGTCTCCACGGACATCGTCAGCGTCAGCGCGTCCTCGGCGAGGGCGAAGACCTGGGTGACGCGGCCGGGGTAGGGCCAGGGGTCGGTGAGGTCGTACGTGAGGACGGCCTCGTCGGCGGTGACGCGGGCGGTGCGCCAGGCGGCGTCGCGGGCGGTGCCGTGGATGGCGTGCGGCGGGGAGTTCAGCGGCATCCGGTGGACGACGGCGCCGTCCCGGAAACGGCCCTCGCGCATGCGGCCGCACCAGGGGACCATCGGGAAGCAGCCGTAGCGGTCGCCCTGCCGGAGCAGTTCCGTGCCGCCGACGCGCAGTCCGCCGAGCCGGCCGCCGTTGCCCGGCAGCACCGTCGCCTCCGCGTCACCCGCGGTCAGCGTGATGGGTTCGTTACTCACGCCACGACCCTACTGGGGCGATCAAGGGCGGGTGGCGGGTTCAGTGGCGTCTGCGCAGCGCGCGGCCCACGACGATCGCCGACGCCACGACCAGCGCCGCCGCCGGGGCCGCCCAGCGCAGGGGGGCGCCGGTCCCGCCGGACTGGGGCGCGGGCACGGGTGCGTACCGGCCGCGCGGCGGGGCGTGGTCCACCTCCTCGGCGCTGCGTCCGATCATCGTGCGGCGCGCGTGCGCGGCCTCGGCGGGGGGCTCGGGGACGTCCGGCGCGGCGGGGGCTTCGAGGTGGGCGGGCTCGTCGTCGCCCGGGTGCTTGTCCTTGCCCGGGGGCGTGTCCTTGCCCTTGCCCGGGTCCGTGTCCTTGCCCGGAACCGCGTCCGTGTCCGTCTCCGCATCCGTGTCCGCGAGGGCCGACGGGGGGATCTCGGTGTCGAAGACGGACGTGTGCCGCGGCTCCGCCCGCGCCTCGGGCCGCTCCGGCTCGGACTCCCGCTCCGCCGCCGTGCCCAGGTTCTCCGCGAACCGGGTCAGCAACCGGGTCGCCGCCGACGTCACCGCGTCCGCGGGCAGCTCCGTGACCCGCCCGGACGCCGTGGCCGTTCCGTCGATCACCAGGGTGGAGCCCTCCTCGGCGTCCCGCACGCGCAGGGTGAGCGCCAGCGTGACCGTGCCGGTGCCGCGCGACTCGGTGGCGTCGCCCTCGACGGCGTACGCACCGTCCTCCCGCGCGGACAGGCGCAGAGAGCCCCGGTAGGTGATGGAGTGGCTGCCGACGCGGACCTTCAGCCGGCCCGCGACGGGCTCGGCACCCGCGTCCTGCTGGAGCCCCGGAACCGCCCGGGCGACCCGGACGGGGTCGGCCAGCACGTCCCTGAGCCGCTCGGCCGGAACCGGAACGAACACCTCATGCTCCATGTCAGCGCAGCCTACCCAGCGGACGCCCGGTGCACCCCCCGTCGGCACGAAGTCACCCGCCGCCCACGCCCTCCTTCCCGCGCTCCCGACCCCGGCGGCACCCGCCCCGTACGCCGCGGCCGGCTCAGTACCGCGGATGCACCAGGGTCGACGCCGGCAGGCCGGGGACGCGGGTGCGGGAGGCGGCGCGGGCGGCCTCGGACAGGGTGCGGGGGGTCAGGGTGCGCGGCCAGGGGGCCGACGGGTCGAGGCGCGGGGCGGGCGGCGTACGGGCGGCCAGAAGGAAGCCCCAGTCGCCGGGCGCGGAGGGTGTGGCGGCCGTGCGTTCGGGGCCGGGCTCCCGGCCGGTGTGCCGGGCGTCGACGCGGTAGGGGGCGGTGCGCAGGCCGGCCGCGCGGAGCGTCGCGTCCACCGTCCAGAAGTCCCGGGGGCGCGCGGCGACCGGGCCGGCGTGCACGGCCACCCGTCCGCCGGGGGCGAGCACGCGCCGCAGCAGGCCGTAGAACTCCTGCGAGTACAGCTTGGTACTGGCCGTCAGGCCCGGGTCCGGCAGGTCCGAGATCACCACGTCGTACGTCGCGGTGGGCGTCGCGCGCAGCCGGCGGAAGGCGTCGGCCGTGCCGACGTGCAGGCGCGGATCGCCGTAGGCGTGCTCGTTCAGCGCGGACAGGCCGGGGTCGTGCCGGGCCAGCCGGACGAGTTCGGCGTCGAGTCCGACGACGTCGACGCGGCGCACCCCCGGGTGGCGCAGCACCTCCCGCGCGGTGAGGCCGTCGCCGCCGCCGAGGATCAGCACGCGGGCGTGCGGGCCGCTCATCGCCGGGTGCACCAGGGCCTCGTGGTACCGCCGCTCGTCACCGCCGCCGACCCGCAGCCGGCCGTCCAGGAACAGGCCGAGGGGCCGGCCGTCGGCGTCACCGGTGAGGACCACCTCCTGCACGTCGGTCCGGACGGCCACGCGGACGTCCTGGCCGTACACGGCGTGCCGGGCGGCGCGTTCGAAGTCGTCGGCGAGCAGGGCGGCCGTGGTGAGGAGGGCGAGTACGACGGCGTTGGCGGCCAGCAGCAGCCGGCGGGCGCGGCGGGTCATGTCCCGCCGGAACAGGCCGAGGACCAGGGCGGCGCCGACGAGCACGTTGACGGTGCCGGTGAGCAGCGCGCCGGTGAGCTGGCCGAGGAAGGGCAGCAGGACGAAGGGGAAGGCGAGGCCGCCGACGAGCGCGCCGACGTAGTCCGCGGCGAACAGGTCGGCGACGGCACCGCCCGCGTCCTGGCGGCGGATCCGCTGGATCAGCTCCATCAGCAGCGGCACCTCGGCGCCGATCAGCATGCCGATGGCGAGCGAGAAGGCGACCAGGAGGAAGCGCGGGCCGTCCGCCCACAGGCCGCCCCAGCCGCCGGTCCAGGCGAAGACGGCGTACAGGACCATCGCGCTGGAGCCGCCGACCAGGGCGAGGACGGCCTCGACCGCGCCGAAGCCGGCCGCCGCGAACCGGCGCAGCCGCTTGGCGGCGAGCGAGCCGATGCCCATGGCGAAGACCATGACGGACAGGACGACGGACGCCTGGGTGACCGAGTCGCCGATCAGGTACGAGGCGAGGGCGACGAGTTCCAGCTCGTACACGAGCCCGCAGGCCGCGCAGACGAACACCCCCGCCAGCACCAGGAACCGCCCGACGTCCGGCCGGACCGGCAGCCGCGCCGGACCACCGGGCCCCGGCGGTCCACCGGCCCCGGAAGGACTGCCGGACCCGGAGGGGCTGCCGGAGCCGCCCGGGGAGCCGCCGGGGCCGCCCCAGGACGGCGGAGAGCCGGGCGGGGCGGGCGCGTGCGGTTCGATCACGGGGTGACGTTACGTCACTCCAGCACTGCGCTTCGTCACCCACACGTGTGAAACTGTCGCGCCGTTGGAGCCCACAGGTTTATCCCGCTCCCGCCCCTTCCCGCCCGTTCCCGCCCGCTCACACCGCGGCGGACGGGCTGAGCCGTGAGGCCGGCACCCGCACCCCCACGCGGGTCCGGGTCGCGACCAGTTGGCCGTCCTGGGGATAGGCGTGCCAGGTCCGCCAGTGCACCTGCCCCTCGTGCCGGTGGGCCAGCAGCGCGGTGAAGGCGTGCGGACTGCCGGGGAAGACACCCGCCAGTCCGTGCGGATGGTCGGCCACCAGGGCCAGCAGTTCCTGCGCGCGGCCGGCGAAGGAGCCCGGCGTCAGCACCTCCACCCGGGCGGCGAACTCGTACTCCCAGTCCCCCACCCGCTTGGCGACCCCCAGCGGCAGGGGCGTGCTGCTGCCGGGGATGCACGCCACCGTCTCCGAACAGCTGCCGTGCTCCTCCTCCAGCAGCACTTGATGTGAGGCGCCCAGGAGTCTCAACTGCATCTTCGCGCCCTCCAGTTCGAGATCGAGGCTGGCCAGCGCGGGCAGCGGCTCGCGTCCCAGGGCCCAGGCCAGGTCGGCGGCACGCGTGTCGGTGTAGGCGGTGTTCAGGGTCGTGAGCATGGATCGGCTCCGCAAGCACACAAGGAGAGGAAGGTGTGGGGTCTGCGCGTCCCGGACACTGCCGGGTATGCGGCCCGCTCAGCCCAGTCGGCCGGTCAGGAGGGGGGTCAACAGGTCGTCCGAGGAGCTGCGTTGATGATGAAGAGAGAATCACGAAGTGCGGTGACGCCACAGCGTTTTTACCCAACTTCGTGGGGTTTCCATCCCTCAGGGGGCTCCCCAGCTCAACTGTTCAACCACGGCGCACACCCCGCCCGCACGGCGTGCGCCGGTGCGTGGGAGCGCCCACCGGGTGTGTCACCCGGTGGGCGCTCGTGGGAGGCGCGGGGTCCGGTCCCAGGAGCGGACCCCGCGCGGGATGCGGTTCCCCCTGGGCGAAGCTCAGCTGCCCCGTGTCAGCTGCCTCCGCCACCGCATCCGCCGCCCCCTCCTCCCCCGCAGGACGACGACCCGCCTCCGCAGGACGAGCCGCCGCCGCAGGAGTGGCCCGAACGGCCGCCGTCCGAGGACGAACCGCTGTCCCCGGCCCACCAACTGCCGTTGCCCCCGCCGTACCCGTCGCCGGACGAGCGCGAGCCGCGGCCCCGCCGCGTCCGGCCGGCGGACGAACCGCTGCGCACGCCGGCCACCAGCGCGGCGACCAGCAGGACGACGAACACGATCGAGACGATGCCGATGATCATGGCCTCACCCCTCCTTCCGATGCCCGGGCTCGCGCCCGGGAGTTCCCCCGAAGCAACCCCCCGTGGGTGCCCCGCTGTCCGCGTCGTGACGTGAAGCTCTCGTTGCGTGAACGGGAGATGCCCTTCGCCGCCGAGCGCCAAAGCAGAGTTGAGGAACTCCAGAGCTTTTGCGCAGGATGGCCGCCATGACCTCCATGAGCTCCAGCGCCCGCCCCCTCCTCAACCGCCGGCTCGCCGAGTTCGGGACGACGATCTTCGCCGAGATGTCCGCCCTGGCCGCGCGGACCGGGGCGATCAACCTGGGGCAGGGCTTCCCCGACACCGACGGTCCCGAGGAGGTCCGGGAGGCCGCCGTACGGGCGCTGCGCGACGGGCGCGGCAACCAGTACCCGCCGGGCCCCGGCGTCCCCGAGCTACGCGCCGCCGTCGCCGACCACCAGCGGCGCCGGTACGGCCTGTCCTACGACCCGGACACCGAGGTCCTGGTCACCGCCGGCGCCACCGAGGCCATCGCCGCGTCCCTGCTGGCGCTGCTGGAGCCCGGTGACGAGGTGATCGCGCTGGAGCCGTACTACGACTCGTACGCGGCCTGTGTCGCGATGGCGGGCGGCACGCGCGTCCCCGTGACCCTGCGCCCGCACGAGGCGGACGGGCGGCCCGTCTTCCGCCTCGACCTCGACGAGCTGCGCGACGCGGTCACCGACCGCACCCGCCTGCTCCTGCTGAACACCCCGCACAACCCGACGGGCACGGTCCTGACCCGCGAGGAGCTGGCCGCGATCGCCGAGCTGGCGGTGGAGCGGGACCTGCTGGTGGTGACCGACGAGGTCTACGAGCACCTGGTCTTCGACGAGGCCGAACACATCCCGCTCGCGTCCTTCCCCGGGATGCGCGAGCGGACCGTGACCATCGGGTCGGCCGGCAAGACGTTCTCGTTCACCGGCTGGAAGGTCGGCTGGATCACCGCCGCGCCCGCCCTGGTCACGGCGGTCCGCTCGGCCAAGCAGTACCTGACGTACGTGGCCTCGGGGCCCTTCCAGTACGCCGTCGCCGAGGCCCTCGCGCTGCCCGACGGGTACTTCGCCGACTACCGGGAGGACATGCGGGCCAAGCGGGACCTGCTGGCGGCGGGCCTCCAGGAGGCGGGCTTCGGCGTGTACCGGCCCGCCGGGACGTACTTCGTCACCACCGACATCCGCCCCCTCGGCGAGAGCGACGGCTTCGCCTTCTGCCGCGCGCTGCCGGAACGGGCGGGCGTCGTCGCCGTCCCCAACGCGGTCTTCTACGACCACCGGGAGGCGGGCGCCCCCTTCGTCCGCTTCGCCTTCTGCAAGCGGACCCCGGTGCTCCAGGAGGCGGTACGGCGGCTCAAGGGACTGGCGGGCTGAGACGGCGAGAGCCCGGCCCCGCGGTCACCGCCGGGCCGGGCTCGCCTCACGCGGAGCGGGCTACTCGCCGTCCTCGTCCTCGGGCTTCTCCGACTCGTTGACCTCCTGCTCCAGGCCGAGCTGCTCCACGAGCCACCGGTCGAACTCGATGGCGGCCCGCACCCAGCTGACCGTCGAGGAGACGAAGTGCTCCAGGCTCACGCCCATGCCGATCAGCATCTGGGCCTCGCCGATCAGGCGGACCGTGCCGTCGTCGTGGGTGTGGGAGTACACCTTGGGCCACAGCGTGCGCCGGTTCCAGTCGTCGATCGACTCCAGCAGCTGCGGCTTCTCGTCGATCTGGTGGGGCCGGTCGTAGAACGTCCGCACCGAGAAGACCTGCTGGTCACCCTCGCCGCGGAACATGAAGTACGTACGGAACTGCTCCCACGGCGCCGCGAGGTCGCCCTCGTCGTCGACGACATACTTCAGCTCCATCTGTTCGAGGAGCTGCTTCACAAGATCCTGATCCGGGACGACGGGGCCCGCCGGTCCTTGGGGCTGCGGCTCGGGCTGGCCCCCGAAGTTCGGAATCGAGGACGGGTCGATGGTCACCGTGAATTTCCCTTCGTACGGATCTGGCCATCCTCCCCCATGCGGGGAGGGGCGTGGCAAGCCCGCCGGGGCCCTGTCAGCCCTGGGCTGACAGGATCCGGCCGGTCGGGTGGCCGTCCGGCGGACGGAGATCCCGGACGGTCACCACGACACCGCCTCCCGCACGCCCCGCACGAGTGTCCGCGACCGGCCGGCGCACACCTGCCCGGGCCCGCGCCGGCGCACACCTGTCCGGGCCCGCGCCGACGCTACAGCGTCTTGCCGCCCGCCGGGCCCACGATCAGGTCGTCGCCGAAGCGGTCCACGCGGACCGTGTCGCCGTCCTTGATCTCGCCGGACAGGATCTCCCGGGCGAGCCGGTCGCCGATCGCGGTCTGGACCAGGCGGCGCAGCGGCCGGGCGCCGTAGGCCGGGTCCATGCCCTCGACGGCCAGCCACTCCAGGGCCTCCTCGGTGACCTCCAGGGTGAGGCGGCGCTCGGCGAGGCGCCGGGCGAGCGCGTCGATCTGGAGCCGCGCGATGCGGCTCAGCTCGTCCTTGCTGAGTGCCGAGAAGACCACGAGGTCGTCGAGCCGGTTGAGGAACTCCGGCTTGAAGGACGCCCGGACCACCTCCAGCACCTGCTCCTTCTTCTCGGCCTCGCTGCTGACCGGGTCGACCAGGTACTGGCTGCCCAGGTTGGAGGTGAGCACCAGGATCGTGTTGCGGAAGTCGACCGTGCGGCCCTGCCCGTCGGTCAGCCGCCCGTCGTCCAGCACCTGGAGCAGGATGTCGAAGACCTCGGGGTGCGCCTTCTCCACCTCGTCCAGCAGCACGACGGTGTACGGCCGCCGCCGCACCGCCTCGGTGAGCTGGCCGCCCTCCTCGTACCCGACGTAGCCGGGCGGGGCGCCGACGAGCCGCGCGACGCTGTGCTTCTCGCTGTACTCGCTCATGTCGATGCGGACCATCGCCCGCTCGTCGTCGAAGAGGAAGTCGGCGAGCGCCTTGGCCAGCTCGGTCTTGCCGACACCGGTGGGGCCGAGGAAGAGGAACGACCCGGTCGGCCGGTCGGGGTCGGCGATCCCGGCCCTGCTCCGGCGCACGGCGTCGGACACGGCCCGCACGGCCTCGGTCTGCCCGATGAGCCGCTTGCCCAGCTCGTCCTCCATCCGCAGCAGCTTCTGCGTCTCGCCCTCCAGCAGCCGCCCGGCGGGGATGCCGGTCCAGGAGGCGACGACGTCGGCGATGTCGTCGGCGCCGACCTCCTCCTTGACCATGGTGTCCCGGGCGACCTCCTCCTCGGCCTCGGAGGCGGCCTCCAGGTCCCGCTCCAGGGCCGGGATCTCGCCGTAGAGCAGCTTGGAGGCGGTGTCGAAGTCACCGTCGCGCTGCGCCCGCTCGGCCTGGCCGCGCAGCTCGTCGAGCTTCTCCTTCAGCTCGCCGACGCGGTTGAGGGACTGCTTCTCCTTCTCCCAGCGGGCGGTGAGGCCGCGCAGCTCCTCCTCCTTGTCGGCGAGGTCGCGCCGCAGCCGCTCCAGCCGCTCCAGGGAGGCGGCGTCGGTCTCCTTGCCGATCGCCAGCTCCTCCATCTTCAGCCGGTCGACGGCACGCTGGAGTTCGTCGATCTCGACGGGCGACGAGTCGATCTCCATGCGCAGCCGGGACGCGGCCTCGTCGACGAGGTCGATGGCCTTGTCGGGCAGGAAGCGGGAGGTGATGTACCGGTCGGAGAGGGTGGCGGCGGCCACCAGCGCGCTGTCCGCGATCTGCACCTTGTGGTGCGCCTCGTACCGCCCCTTGAGCCCGCGCAGGATCGCGATGGAGTCCTCGACGGTCGGCTCGGCGACCAGCACCTGCTGGAAGCGCCGCTCCAGGGCGGGGTCCTTCTCGATCCGCTCCCGGTACTCGTCGAGGGTCGTGGCGCCCACCATGCGCAGCTCGCCGCGCGCCAGCATGGGCTTGAGCATGTTCCCGGCGTCCATGGCGGAGTCCCCGCCGGCCCCGGCCCCCACGACGGTGTGCAGCTCGTCGATGAAGGTGATGATCTGCCCGTCGGAGTCCCTGATCTCGGCGAGGACGGTCTTCAGCCGCTCCTCGAACTCGCCCCGGTACTTGGCCCCGGCGACCATCGCCCCGAGGTCCAGCGCGACCAGCCGCTTGCCCTTGAGCGACTCGGGCACGTCCCCCTTGACGATCCGCTGGGCGAGCCCTTCGACGACGGCGGTCTTGCCGACGCCGGGCTCACCGATGAGGACGGGGTTGTTCTTGGTGCGCCGGCTGAGCACCTGCACCACCCGGCGGATCTCCTGGTCCCGCCCGATGACCGGGTCGAGCCGGCCCTCCCGGGCGGACGCGGTGAGGTCGGTGCCGAACTTCTCCAGCGCCTTGTACTGACCCTCGGGGTCGGCGGTGGTCACGCGGCGCCCTCCCCTCGCCTTGCGGAAGGCGTCCTGCAGCTTCTTCGCACTGGCACCCTGCCCCTCCAGTACCTCACCGGCCGCGCCGCCCTTCGCGGCGATGCCGAGGAGCAGGTGCTCGGTGGAGAGGTACTCGTCCCCGAGCTCCTTGGCGCGGGCCTGGGCGTCGGCGACCACGGCGAGCATCTCACGGCTCGGTTGCGGCGGTGCCACCGTGGACCCGGTGACGCTGGGCAGCCCGGCGAGGATGCGCTCGGCGCCGGAGCGCACGGCCGCGAGGTCGGCCTCGACGGCGGCGAGCAGGTCGGTGATGTTCTCGTTGTCCTGTCCCTGGAGCAGAGCCAGGAGCAGGTGGGCGGGGGTGAGGTCGGCGTGCCCCTCGGTCACGGCACGGTTGCTGGCCGCGTTGATCGCGTCCCGGCTCCGGTTGGTCAGCTCGGCGTCCACGTTCTGGCTTCCCTCCTTGCGTCGGCCGTCGGCGGTCCGGCCATGTCTCCCAGTGCTGACTCATCCAACGTACACAAAGTTGAGTCTATTCCACTCAACTCAGAAACGGCACCGGTCCCCTCCGGGGGATGACGCACGAGTTCCCCCTCCGCGGGCGTTCGTGCCGCGCGAGGGGTTTTCCGGCCAGGCCGACGATCGGGAGACACCTGGAGATATCACCACAGACGACAGCGGCGTCACCGTGTTCAGGTCACGGTGACGCCGCTGCCGGGGGGAAGCACCTGAGCGATCTGTTACGACGGGGGAATCGCGTCAGGCACTGCGGGGGGTGGCCGAGATGGTCCTCACTTCGGAATCCTCCGGCCGCGCGAGCCGGTGATCCCTCCGGTCCAGGTTCACAAAGATCATTCCGTAACGGATGGCGCACCGCACGGGCTGCGGCGCCCCCCGAGGCCGCCGCAGACACCGGTACGCCCGCACGTCACCGTCCTCGTCCAGCGTGACGACGACCGGCTCGCCGAAGACGGTCACCATCAGGGAGTCACCGGGGTGGGGGATCGCGGTGACCAGGTCGATGAAGTGCCAGCCGGAGCGGTAGGCGGTGGCCATTTCTCGGCGGAAGGAGCGGTCGTCGGGAGGATTGGTCATCGCGATCAGTCCCACACACTGTCGGCCGGAACAGCCGCCGGCTCACCCTTGGGGCCCGTGAACGCCAAGAAGTGAACGCCACCCGTTTCGTGCTCGTCGCTCTTCGCACCGGAGAGGCCGGACAGCGTACCCATGGCCACAACGGCGGAGAAGGCGACAACAAGCACCGAGCGAAGCATTCTGATACGCATAGTCGGCTTCGTCCTCACTTGATGGTCCCTCATTCCCCCGTCGGATAAGACGATGGCTCATTCGGGCACGTCATGGCCACACAATCGGTGCATCATGTTCCTGCACGTTCAGGACCCTGGGGGGTGGAGATTTGGTGACAAAGTGGACTAATTGGGATCATCCCCATACAGGAACCGAGCTGTGCCCGGAAGGAAGCCGCCTCTACGCGAGCGCCCTCAGGACCGGGCGCATACCGAGAACAGACGTCGAGACGACCTCGTGCCTGACGGAACTCGGCCTCCTCCACCCCGATCCGGACGACGCCGACTGGATGCGCCCGGTGCCACCGTCGATCGCCCTGGCCCAACGGCTCAATCCCATCGAACGCGAAATCACCGAGCAGCGCCGGTTGTCCATAGCGATGGCCGAACTCTTCGAACCGTTCATGGACATCAGCACTCAGCAGGCAGGCCCTGCGCACTCCATCACGGTCCTGGAAGGCCTTGACCGGATCAACGCGGCACTCGACCTGGCTACCGCCCAGTGCCAGACCGAGATGCTCACCGTCCAGCCGAGCGGCCACCGACGCCCTGAGAACCGGCTGCTGGAGGGCCTGGAACGCGACAAGCCGCTCATCGAACGAGGTGTGCGGATCCGTACGCTCTACCAGCACACCGCACGGTTCAGCCCCGACCGGCTCGCCTACGCCGATCACTTCAGCGAGGGCAAGGTCGAGTACCGCACCATCGACGAACTCGTGGAGCGCCTCATCATCTGCGACGAGTCCGTGGCCTTCATCCCTGTCCGCGACGACCGACAGGTCGCCCTGGAACTCCGTCACCCGGGCCTCGTCCGGTACCTGATCAGGGTCTTCGAGTTCATCTGGAGCCGCGCCGTCCCGCTCACGGCGGGCGCTCCCTACGAGACGGCCCCCGACGGCATCACCGACATCCAGCACTCCATCGCGAAGCTCCTCGTAGAGGGCCACGTCGACGAGGCCATCGCTCGCCGTCTGGGCATGAACGTCCGGACCTGCCGTGCCCACATCGCCAAACTGGCCCTGGCACTGGGCAGCGGCAGCCGGGCCCAACTCGGCTACCTCATAGCGCAGTCCGGCATCCTGGAGCAGGAACGGCAGGGCCTCGCGGGAGAAGGCGGCGCATGAAGGAAGGGACGCACCGGCACACGGACGAGGAGCTGTGCGAGGCGGCCCTCGCCCTCTACTCCCGCGCCCTGCGCGAGGGCCATGTACCCGGTGCCGCTGCGGACGCGGCCCCCTGCCTGCTCGACATCGGCCTGTTGCACCCGGCCGTCGACGACCTGACCCGACTGGAGCCCGTCGCCCCCACCGTCGCTCTGCAAAGGCTGCTGCGCAAGTCCGAGGACCGCATCGCCGATGAACGGCGGCGCGGGCAGCACCTGGCCGACGTGTTCGAGCCCCTCATACGGCAGGGCATCCGCAACGTTGGGGGCGAGGAGACCTTTCCCCTCAGGCTCCTGTCCGGCAAGGAACGTACGACCAGGGCCATCGCCGACGCCATGACCGAGGCGAGGAGCGAACTGCTCGCCATCCAGCCGTACGACCCCGACCTCAGCAGACGTCCCGAGGTCTACGAAGCAGCGATGGAACGGGACCAGGCATTCCTGGACCGCGGTGCCCGCATCCGTGCGTTGTACCAGCACACGGTCCGGCACGCCCCCTACACACGCGTTCGCTACGAGCACCTCACCGGGGACGTGGAAGCACGCACGCTGGACGAGATCACCGAACGCCTCATCATCGTCGACCGCACCGTCGCCTTCATCCCCGCCAGCCCCGACCGCACCCTCGCCCTCGAAGTACGCCACCCCGCCCTGGTCGCCTACTTCGTCAACACCTTCGACCGCCTCTGGCATCTCGCCACCCCCATGCACCCCCAAGCCGTCCAGCAGCCCACCCTCAACGGCATCACCCCCCGCCAACGCGCCATAGCCACCCTCCTCGTCGAAGGCCACACCGACGCCGACATCGCCGACCGCCTCGGCATGAACGTCCGTACCGCCCGCGTCCACATCGCGAAACTCGCGGCCACCCTCGGCAGCGAGAGCCGCGCTCAGCTCGGTTACCTCATCGGGCGGTCGGGGATTCTCGACCAGGAGCCTGATCGGGCAGGCTGATCGCCGGCGGCAGGGGCGGGGAGCCGTCCAGGCCGGCCTGGGCGATGCGGACGCCGAGCTGGGTGCGGCTGGCCGCGCCCAGGGTCTCCGAGAGGCGGGCGATGTGCGCGCGGGCGGTGCGGACGCTTATGCCGAGGCGCTCGGCGATCACCGCGTCCTGGTGCCCTTCCGCCAGCAGCGCCGCGATGGACTGCTCGCGGTGGGAGATGCCCTCGATGCCGGTGTCGGGGAGGGCGGCGGAGAGCGGGATCGCGAGGCGCCAGAGGCGTTCGAAGACCGTGACCAGGTAGGCGACGAGCGCGGGGTGCCGCAGTTCCAGGGCCATGGTGCGGTCGGTGTTGGCCGGGATGAAGGCGACCGTGCGGTCGAAGAGGATGAGGCGGTCGATGACCTCGTCCAGGGTGCGGGCCTCCACCGTGTCGCCCATCAGCTCCAGGTAGTTGAGCAGGCCCTGGCCGTGCCGGGCGACGTGCGTGTACAGGTCCCGCATCCGCACCCCGCGCCCGCGCAGCGCCAGCGCCCGGTGCAGGCCCTCCGACAGCTCCGCCTCACGCCGGATGCCGCCGGGCTGCACGGTCAGGACCTCCGTCGTGCACGCCTGCGTCGCCTCGTCCATGGCGGCCTGGATACGGGCCAGCCCGTCGAGGACCCTGATCGCCGAACTCTCCGTCCCGGCGGAGGAGTGGATGAGCCGGCCGAGCCCCGCGTACCACTCGAAGGCCTCCACCGCCGACCCCACCCGCCGCTGACTGGCGCTGACCTCGTCGTGGACCCCGCGCAGCAGGCGCGTCATGACCTCCTGCGGGGAGGTCGGCACCAGCCAGTCCATGTCATCGGGGTCGGGGTGCAGCAGGGCCAGTTCGAGGAGGCAGGGGACCGGCTCGGCGTCCCGGCGGGGCACCCGGCCGCGGCGCACGGCCCGGGAGTACACGCGGTCTCCGGCCGCGCACAGCCGGTCGGCACCGTGTGGATGCTCTTGAGCCCCGTGCCCGGCCATCGCCCATCCCACCCCCGGTTCCGGCTCCTCCGCAGCGCCACTATGCGCGGCCGGGACCGGCTCCGCAACACGGCTCCTCCCCCGCCGCCGGTGGATATGCAACGTCATGACCCTTTACGCACGCCCCCCGGTTCCGCTCGTTGCAACAAGCTGAAGGTGTCGCGGAGTTGTACGCAGCGTGCATGCTGGGTGACGGCGGAGCATGACCGGCTCCGCCTGCCGTACTGAGCCCGCCCTGCCGTCACGTGGGCAAGGCCAGGGACCCGGACGGCGCGTGGGGGTGCGCATGGGGGAGGACACAGATCGTGATACGCGTAGGCGTACTCGGCCGGGAGCCGCTGGAACGGGCCGGGGTCAGACGTGTGCTGGAGGAGGACGTCAGGATCCGGATCGTCTGCGAGCACTCGGACCCGGCGTCCCCTGTGATCAGGACGTCCCGTCTGGACGTCCTGATCAGCAGTCACCGCGGTGCGGACGAGGCACTGGACGCTCTCCGGCGACCAGAGCCGGCCTCACCGGGTACGACCGACGCCCCGGACTTCGCTCCCGCACACGTCGTACTGGTCGACTCCTTGTCGGAACACGGCACACGCATGCTGCTCCGCCACGGAGCGCGCGGGATTCTGCTGCGCGGCAACTCCGTGCGGCACCTGCCGTGGGCGGTCAGGGCAGCCGCCGAAGGCACGGTCGCCCTCGGACCGGTTGCCGCCCGGTTCCTCGTCGATCAGTACGTCCGACCCGGACGCATCGCGGACGCGGTGGTCGCCGCGCGGGGGATGCTGAAGAAGCTCAGCGCCCGTGAGCGGGAGATCGCCCGGTTACTGGCGGAGGGCGCCTCGAATCCCGACATGGCCGAGGCACTCGGGATCAGCGCGCACACGGTGAAGGACCATATCCGCGGGGTCTACGCAAAGCTCGGTGTCGACAACCGGGTCCAGGCCTCCCGGATCGTGTGGCAGGCGCAGATCCCCGAACAGCCGACGGCGAGCGCACAGGCGCGGGTCTCCGTCGGCTGCGCGGATCCGCAGGCGCCGTGACGGCGCGCGCGGCGCCCGTCCGCGGGGCGGCGGGCACGGGGCACGGCGGTGGCGAGGTCAGCCGTCGTACGGCGGAGGCGCCGTCCGCGGCTCTCAGCGACGTTGAGGACGTCCGTCAGGCTCTCCACGGGACGGCGGGTGATCAAGCGATTGAGCGGAGTTCGTCCACTGTGAGACCTGGCGTGTCTGCGACCATCGGACGCGCCAGGTCCACCACGGCGGCTGTCGAGCTGGACGTGGCGCCGAGCACGGTGCGGAAGGCCGTGGCGGCTCTCCGGGCGGACGGACGGCGCCTCGCCTAGTCGTTGCGCGGGCGCCACGCCAGTCCGGCTGCTGAAGCCGTACGCGCACCCCACCAGGCCATCACCGCGGCGCACGCCAGTCCGCTCGCCCCCACCGCCGACAGCGTGGACAGCCTGTCGGCGGAGTCGGCCATCAAAGGCGTGGTCACGTACCAGGTCACGCCGACTGCCGCGCCCACGGCGAAGGCGGTGGGTGCCAGGAGGGACCAGACGGAGACCGCGTAGTACACGCGGCCGTTGCCGCTCAGCACCGAGACTGGGCCCAGTTCACGGCCCGTGCGTACGAACTGGGCCACCGAGCCGACGCCCGCCACGATCACGATCACCAGCACGCCCGCCACGGACAGCAGTTCCAGCCACTGTTGTGCCGCGATGCCCTCCCCGCTGCCACCGAGGGTGCCGGTCATCGCGAACACCTGGACGTTCGTCGCCATCGCCACGTGCGCGTTGGCGGCCTGATGCACCCGCGACGGCGACAACTGCCGTCCGTCCTTCGCCAGCACGACCAGAGCCGGCTCCGCCACGGTACGCAGGGTCTCGGTGACGTCGCCCGTACGGGCGTGGAGACGTTCCCCCACCGACCGCTCCAGCTCGGCCACCCGCGCCAGCCCGGCGTGACGGGTTCGCAGTTCGACGGGGGTCGCTGCCGGACAGGTGACGCCGAGGACCCGCCAGACCGGGCAGTCCGCGACAAGGTCGGTCCGTCCCGATCGGGGGTCCCTCGTCACGGCCAGAGCGTGCACTCCCGGCCCCAGATCCCGTTCGAGGGCCGCTACGTCGGCGGACGTCGTGGAGAGGGTCGTCGACACGCTCAGCACGCTGGTGCCCAGATGCTCCTCCACGGCGTCGACCCGATCACTCATGTCCGTGAACAGACTGATCGCGATCTGCCCCTGAGCCGCCAGGCCGACCGCGATGACCACCGCGGCCACGAGCCGCGCGACGGGACGCGCCCCCACGGCCAGGCGTCGGCCCGCGACCAGCATGCCCACCCGGCCGCGCGCGGCGCCGAACCCGGCCAGCACGGGCCCGGCCGCCGACACCACAGCACCGGCCACCACGGGCAGCAGCGCGATGGTGACCGCACTGCCGGCGGCCAGAACCGGCAGACGCAGGTCGTACGGGGCCAGATCGGTGCCCTGGACCGTACCGAAGAGAGCTACGGGGAACAGCCACAGCACCCACTCGCGGCGCCGTCCGGCAGCCACGGGCCGGGTCGAGGCACCAGGCCGGTAGCGCGGCTGGAGTAGCACGACGACCGCCAGAACGGCGAGCGGCACGCCCAGCACGGCGCCCATCAGGCCGGGCAGCGCGGCCCGGGCGTCGGGGACGTGCAGCACGAAGTCGACGACAGGCAGTGGTATGTCGGTGAGGAGCACGGGTGCGACAGCGAGGACCGCCGCCGACGCCCCGAGGGCCACGGGCGCGTACGCCTCCCCCACCGTGAACCAGGCCCGGGCTGTGCCGGAGGCACCCAGCGCCGTCAGGATCGCGGTCCGCCGGTCCCGGGCCGCGGCACCGACCCGAGCGGCGATCACGACGAACAGTCCGGCCGGGAGACCCACCAGGGCCAGATAGGCCCAGTAGAACTCCTTCGAGCCGAAGTTGTACATGTGCTCCCCGAGCGAGGGTGTCCAGGAGACGCCGAATCCGGACACCTCGGTCATCGCATCCCGGTCCAGGCGCTCAGCTGTCGGCCGTGCGTACGCGAAGTACTCGCTCGGCGACTCCAGGCCGTCAGGCGCGATGGTGCCCACGGCCTCTCCGTACTCGCTGCGCACCTGGGGGCCGACGGCCTTCAGTGCGGGTGAGAGCACGGCCTCACCGGGCTTCGGCCACCGGCTCAGTCCTGGCGGCAGGGGCGCGGCGGGGGTGAGCGGCTCGACGTAGACCACGTCGTACTGGCGGTCATCGACGCTCGCGAGCGTCGCCCGCCATAACAACGTGGCGGGCGCTCCGGGGGCGGCGGTCTGTGGCCAACGAGCCTGGCTTCGCTCGGCACGACCGTCGAAGGACGCTGCCGCGAGCAGGAACCCGCAGACGGCGAGGGCCGCCACGGTGGTCGCGGCGAACAGCGCGAAGTAGCGGATGCGGCCTGCTTCGGCCGCCCGGGACGCCGCCCGCCCCATCCGCAGCAGTCGACGTCGCAGGCCGCCGCCGTTCACCGCGCCCCCTCGGCCTGGACCAAGCGCCCCTCATGCAGGTGCAGCCGCACGTCGGCGCGTCCGGCCACCGTCGGATCATGTGTGACGACCACCAGGGCGCATCCGTGTTCTCGCGGAGTGCTGAACAGCAGGTCGGCCACGGCTTCCCGCTGTTCGCCGTCCAACGCTCCCGTCGGCTCGTCCGCCAGCAACAGTTCAGGGGTGTTGACCAGGGCACGGCCCACGGCGACACGCTGCCGCTCCCCGCCCGACAGGTCCTGCGTGGAACTGGCCTCGGGCACTCCGAGGCGGGTGAGCAGCGACGCGGCACGGGATCGAGCGTCGGTGACCGTGACGCCGGCCAGCAGACTCGCGATCATCACGTTCTCCACCGGAGTGAGCTCCGGGAGAAGCTCACCGAATTGGAAGACCATACCGACGTGCCGCCGCCGGTGGGCGGCGAGAGCCCTCGCGGACATCCGGGTCACGTCCTGTCCCGCAACCTCGACGCGTCCGGACTGGGGGCGGATCAGCCCCATGACACACATCAGCAGGGTGGACTTGCCGCTTCCGGATGGCCCCATCACTGAGACGGAAGTGCCGGCGGGAACGGCGAGATCGGCGCCGGCGAGCAGAGTCCGGCCGGACACGCCGTAGACCACCTCGCTCAGTCGCAGAACGGGTGGGGCAGAGGTTGAGGACACGCGGAGCTCCCTTGGTCGGTGGGAATCGCTCGGTTCGGACGACGCCGACAACGCACGCCTGACCGAGAGGCCGGTGAGGCCCCTCGGTCAGGCGGTGATCAAGCCGGGCGGACGCAGCTCGTCAGTTCGAGTACCAATCGGTGTGCCAGTCGGGCAGGTTGTTGCGTGACACCGTGCCGCGTGCCTTGAAGATCTCCGAGGCCCTGCTGCTCTCGACCGTGCCCCTGTTGCCGTCGTTGTCCGACGGCCCGTCGGGTCCGTCCTTGTTCCAGAGGTTCAGCTTGGTGCCCGAGTGCGCCACGCGGTAGTACTCCGCCTTCACCCAGTAGCTCGACCCCGTGTCCTTGAGGTTCATGATCGAGCGGTTGCCCTCGGTCCAGAACTGGAGCTGGCCGCTGTAGGAGTGCGGGCCGATCTCGTACGCCAAGGCAGGCGTTGCCGTGCTGAGTGCCAGGGCCGCGATGGCCCCGACCCCCAGCCGTCGTGCGATTCTGACGTTCACCGAACTCGTCCCCTCATCTGGCGGAGTTCCCGACCGCGGTGGGCAGCCGGGACGGAACCGCACGAACGAGAACGGTGCGGCTCCAGTGACTCCCAGCCTGCTCCGGGACGATCAGCGGGATAATCCACCTGTTGGGGGGTATTTCAGAAGACGCGCCCTGAAGAGGGGATGCCGGCCTACTTCAGCCCGATCTTCGCGCAGTCCTCCGCGTACTTCGCCGTGCAGATGTCGCTGGCCTTGTAGAAGCCGTCCGCGATGACCGTCTCGTCGATGTTGTCCCGGGTCAGGGCGACGACGGGGACCAGCTGCGCGGGGATGCCCTTGGTGGTGGCGCTGTCGACCTTGTCGCGGGCGAGGGCGTCGAACTGGATGTCCCGGCCCTGGACCCGCGCCACGGCCATCTCCGCGGCGTGCTCGGCCTCCTGCGGGTAGGACTTGTACACGCTCATGTACTGCTCGCCGGTCACGATCCGCTGCACCGCCGCGAGTTCCGCGTCCTGGCCTGTGACCGGGGGCAGTTCGGTGACGCCCGCGGCCTCTAGGGCCTTGATGACACCGCCGGCCATGCCGTCGTTGGCGGAGTAGACACCCGCGATGTCGCCCGCGCCGATCTTCTCGATCGCCTCGGCCATGTGCGCCTCGGCGTTCTCCGGCTTCCAGTCCTCGGTGTCGTAGGTCTGGGCGATCGTCACCTTGCCGTTCAGCTGGGACAGCGCCCCGGCCTTGAACTGCTTGGCGTTGGGGTCGGTGGGCGAGCCGTTCACCATGACGATCTTGTCGGAGCTGTCGGCGTCGTCGCCGAGCGCCTCGATGAGGGAGCGGCCCTGGACCTCGCCGACCAGCTCGTTGTCGAAGGAGATGTACGCGTCGATCGGGCCCTCGGCCAGCCGGTCGTAGGCGATGACCGGGATGCCGGCGTCCTTGGCCTTCTGCACGCTCTCCGCGATGCCCTTCGCGTCGACCGCGTCCAGGACGATCACGTCGACCTGGTCGTCGATCATCTGCTGCATCTGGTCGGCCTGCCTGGACGCGCTCGTCTCGGCGTTGGCGTACTTGACGGACCCCTCGTCGCCCGTGAGCTCGGCGACCTTCGCCTTGAAGAAGGGGTAGTCGAACTGCTCGTAGCGCGTGTTGGCCTTCTCGGGGAGCAGCAGGCCCACAGTGATGTCGTTGCCCTTGGTGGGGCTCGCCTCGTCACCGCTCTCCGATGCGCCCAGCACACCACAGGCGGCCAGCGAGATGGTCATCATGGACGCGGCCACGGATATGGCGATGCGACGGGCACGGCTGTTCACTGCGCTTACCTTCCGACACACGGGTGTTGCAAGAGACCCAGGTGAAGGAAGCCAACGCTGTCTTCACGAAATCGTCAAGAAGTCCCAGAGCAATGAGACATCAACGTTGCGAACCGGCCCGGAGGGTCCGCGGGGACTCCCGGGCCCGTCGCCGTCTTCCGCGCGGCGCGAGGGGTCAGTCCGCCGACTGACCGTGCCGCTTGGGGCGCCACACCACCAGCGCGCTGGTCTGCTGGACCTCCTGGTAGGGGACCAGGTCACGGCGGTACGACGCGTGCACCGCCGCTTCCCGCTGGCGCATCGCCGTCGCGGCACCGTCGAGGGCGTCCTGCAGCTCGGCCATGCGGGCCTGGAGCGCGGCGACCTGGTTCTCCAGTTCGATGATGCGCTTGATTCCGGCCAGGTTGATGCCCTCGTCCTGCGACAACTGCTGCACCTGGCGGAGCAGTTCGATGTCGCGGGCCGAGTAGCGCCGGCCGCGCCCGGCCGTGCGGTCCGGGGAGACCAGGCCGAGGCGGTCGTACTGGCGCAGGGTCTGCGGGTGCAGACCGGAAAGCTGGGCCGCCACCGAGATGACGTAGACCGGGGTGTCCTCGGTCAGTTCATACGGGTTGCGTCGACGACCGTCCATTCCCGTCAAGCTCCCTTCGCGGCCTGGAACAGCTCCGCCCGCGGATCCTCGTCCGCGGTCGCCTCGCGATACGCCTCGAGCGCGTCACGAGCCTTCCCCGTCAGGTCCTTCGGAACACTCACCTCCACGGTGACCAGAAGGTCACCGCGGGTGCCGTCCTTGCGGACCGCTCCCTTGCCCCGGGCGCGCATGGTGCGGCCGTTGGGCGTGCCCGCCGGCAGCTTCAGCGTGACGGGGGGGCCGCCGAGGGTCGGGACCCGCACCTCGCCACCGAGGGCGGCCTCGGCGTACGTCACCGGCACGGTGACGGTGAGGTTGTCGCCCCTGCGGCCGAAGACGGAGTGCTCCTTGACGTGGACGACCACGTACAGGTCGCCCGCCGGTCCGCCCCGCTCGCCGGGCGTGCCCTTGCCGCGCAGCCGGATGCGCTGCCCGTCGGAGACCCCGGCGGGGATGCGGACCTGCATCGTCCGGGAGGACTTGGCGCGTCCGGAGCCCTTGCAGATGTCGCAGGGGTCCTCGGCGATCAGGCCGCGGCCCTTGCAGTCCGGGCACGGGTCGGTGAGCGAGAAGCCGCCGCCCGAACCCCGGGCGACCTGCCCGGTGCCGACGCAGGTCGGGCACACGCGCGGCGTGCCGTTCTTGTCGCCGGTGCCCGAACATGCCTTGCAGGGTGCCTGCGAGGACATCCGCAGCGGGACCGTCGCGCCCTCGATGGCCTCCGTGAAGCTGAGCGTGACCTCGGACTCGATGTCCTGGCCGCGCCGCGGCTGGGTCCGCGTGCCGGTGCCGGGACCGCCACCGGTGCGGTTGAACAGGCCCCCGAAGACGTCGCCGAGGCCGCCGCCGAAACCGCCGGCGCCCTGGCCCCCGCCCTGGGCGCCGCCTCCGAAGAGGTCGCCCAGGTCGAAGTTGAAGGTGCCGCCGCCGCCCGCGCCCGGCCCCGGACGGAAACCGCCGTTGCCGAAGAGGGCGCGGGCCTCGTCGTACTCCTTGCGCTTCTTGGGGTCACCGAGGATGTCGTTGGCCTCGGAGATCTCCTTGAAGCGCTCCTCCGCCCTGACGTTTCCCTTGTTGGCGTCCGGGTGGTACTCGCGGGCGAGCTTCCGGTACGCCTTCTTGATCTCGGCCTCGGTGGCGTCCTTGGGGACGCCGAGGACCTTGTAGTAGTCCTTCTCGATGAAGTCCTTGGTGCTCATCCCCGACGTCCCTCCTTCCTCGCTTCAAGCTCAGCCCTCGTCCGGGCCACCGCTCTCCTTGTTGTCCGCGGACTCCGCCTGCGCCTCGGTGCTCTCCTCGGCCGGCTTGGCCGTCTGCGCGCCGGGCTGCGGCTCGGCCACCGCCACCCGCGCGGGGCGGATGGTGCGTTCGCCGATCCGGTACCCGGGCTGCAGAATCGCCACGCACGTCGTCTCGGTGACGTCCGGCGCGTACGAGTGCATCAGGGCCTCGTGGATCGTCGGGTCGAAGGGCTCGCCCTCCTTGCCGAACTGCTGGAGGCCCAGCTTGGCGACCGTGGCCTCCAGCGACTCCGCGACGGACTTGAAGCCGCCGACCAGCTCCCCGTGTTCACGGGCACGGCCGACGTCGTCGAGTACGGGGAGCAGCTCGGACAGGAGGTTCGCGACGGCGACCTCCTTGACCGCGACGCGGTCCCGCTCCACCCGGCGGCGGTAGTTCTGGTACTCGGCCTGGAGGCGCTGGAGGTCCGCCGTGCGCTCGTTCAGCGCCGTGCGCACCTGGTCCAGCTGGGCCACCAGGCCCGCGTTCTCGCTCGCGTCCCCGGCCGGGGCCGCGCCCTCCTCCGAAGAGGGGGCGGCGGCCTGCGGCTCGGCGTCGTCAGGGGTGGCGCCGGAGGGGACGTCGGGCTTCTCCTCGAAACCCGGGGTCTCCTCCGTCACGCGGCACCGTCCTTGCGCTCGTCGTCCACGATCTCGGCGTCCACGACGTCGTCGTCGCCGCCCTTGTCACCGGCCTGGGCACCCGCGCCGGGAGCCTCGCCGCCGGCGGCCTGCGCGCCCTGGGCGTCGGCGTACATCGCCTGGCCCAGCTTCTGCGAGACGGCGGCGACCTTCTCGGTGGCGGTGCGGATCTCGGCGGTGTCCTCGCCCTTGAGCTTCTCCTTCAGCTCGGCGACGGCGCCCTCGACCTCGGTCTTGATCTCGCCGGGGACCTTGTCCTCGTTGTCCTTGAGGAACTTCTCCGTCTGGTAGACGAGCTGCTCGCCCTGGTTGCGGGACTCGGCGGCCTCGCGGCGGGCGTGGTCCTCCTCCGCGTATTTCTCGGCCTCCTGGCGCATCCGGTCGACCTCGTCCTTCGGCAGCGAGGAGCCGCCGGTGACGGTCATCTTCTGCTCCTTGCCCGTGCCCAGGTCCTTCGCGGTCACGTGCATGATGCCGTTGGCGTCGATGTCGAAGGCGACCTCGATCTGCGGGACGCCGCGGGGCGCCGGCGGCAGACCGGTCAGCTCGAACATCCCGAGCTTCTTGTTGTACGCCGCGATCTCGCGCTCGCCCTGGTAGACCTGGATCTGCACGGAGGGCTGGTTGTCCTCGGCGGTGGTGAAGATCTCCGAACGCTTCGTCGGGATCGTCGTGTTCCGCTCGATCAGCTTGGTCATGATGCCGCCCTTGGTCTCGATGCCGAGGGACAGCGGGGTGACGTCGAGGAGCAGGACGTCCTTGACCTCGCCCTTGAGGACACCGGCCTGCAGCGCGGCGCCGATGGCGACGACCTCGTCCGGGTTGACGCCCTTGTTGGCGTCCTTGCCGCCGGTCAGCTCCTTGACCAGCTCCGCGACGGCGGGCATGCGGGTGGAGCCACCGACGAGGACGACGTGGTCGATCTCGGACAGCTGGATGCCGGCGTCCTTGATGACGTTGTGGAACGGCGTCTTGCAGCGCTCCAGCAGGTCGGCGGTCAGCTGCTGGAACTGGGCGCGGGTGAGCTTCTCGTCCAGGTGCAGCGGGCCCTCGGCGGAGGCCGTGATGTAGGGCAGGTTGATCGAGGTCTCGGTGGACGAGGACAGCTCGATCTTGGCCTTCTCGGCGGCCTCGCGGAGGCGCTGGAGGGCCATCTTGTCCTTGGACAGGTCCACGCCGTGGCCCGACTGGAACTGCTTGACCAGGTAGTCGACGACGCGCTGGTCCCAGTCGTCACCACCGAGGTGGTTGTCACCGTTGGTGGCCTTCACCTCGACGACGCCGTCGCCGATCTCGAGCAGCGAGACGTCGAACGTACCGCCACCGAGGTCGAAGACGAGGATGATCTGCTCGTCCTTGTCGAGGCCGTACGCCAGCGCGGCGGCCGTCGGCTCGTTGACGATGCGCAGGACGTTGAGGCCCGCGATCTCACCGGCCTCCTTGGTGGCCTGGCGCTCGGCGTCGTTGAAGTACGCCGGGACGGTGATGACCGCGTCGGTCACCTTCTCGCCCAGGTAGGACTCGGCGTCCCGCTTCAGCTTCTGCAGCACGAAGGCGCTGATCTGCTGCGGGTTGAAGTCCTTGCCGTCCAGGTTGATCTTCCAGTCGGTGCCCATGTGGCGCTTGACCGACCGGATGGTCCTGTCGACGTTCGTGACCGCCTGGCGCTTGGCCACCTCGCCGACCAGCACCTCGCCGTTCTTGGCGAAGGCGACGACGGACGGCGTGGTCCTGGCGCCCTCGGCGTTGGTGATGACGGTGGGCTCGCCGCCCTCCAGAACGCTGACGACGGAGTTAGTCGTGCCCAGGTCGATGCCGACCGCACGTGCCATGGTGAATAACCTCCAGCGACTTGAGTGGAACAGGCTCAAGTGTGCATGACGCGGATCGCTGGGTCAACAGAGGTGAGTCGGGCAGACTCAACTCTTATCCGTTCCTTACACGCAACGCCGCGCTGACCTGCTCTTTCTCCGAGCGCCTGGCCTGACGAACCGGGAAAATCATCCCCCGGGAGGACGCACCCCCAGGGGATGCGGTTGCCCCAAGGGGCCGCTGCGAACCCTCCCGGGGCCGGCCCACCGGCACCCTCGCCCCCGCCCGCCCCGGCACCCGCGCCCCCGCCCGCCCCGGCACCCCGTACACCCGCACCCGCAGCAGCCCCGCGACGGCCGCCACCGCGCACACCGCCACGCCCAGCACCGCCGCCTCCCCCACCCGGCCGGTGTGCACGAGCACGCCCACGAGCACCGAGCAGAACGAGGCCGCGCCCAGCACGACCACCGCACCCTGCGGGGTGAGCCCCAGCTTCCGCAGCCGGTGGGCGAGGTGGTCGGGGCCGCCGCGCAGGGCGGGCCGCCCGGCCAGTCGACGCGCGAGGAGTACGAGGACGGCGTCGACGCACGCCACCGCGGCCAGCGCGAACAGCACCCCCGCGTCCGCCCAGGGCTCGCGCCCCGGCCGGGTGAACACGGCGGCGCCCGCCAGCAGGAAGCCGGCGAAGAGCGACCCGCACGCGCCGAGCGCGCTCCGCGCGGGGTGCCGATTGTGCGGCAGGAACCCGGCCAGCGCGGCGGCCAGCACACTCAGCAGCACCGCCAGCCCGTCCATCAGCTCCGCCGCGGCGCACGCCCCGACCCCGAAGGCGGTCACCACGCCCACCGTCCCGGCCACCCCGTCGGCGTGGTCGAGCCCCCGAAAGGCCGCGGCGACCAGGGTGATCCAGCCGACGGCGCACACCCCCGCCACCGGCCCGGTCACCTCGTACGGCACCACGCACGCCGCCGCGACCGCCGTACCGGCGACCAGCCAGCGCCGCCGCAGCCGCCAGACGTCGGCGGCCAGGCCGAGCGCGGCGACCGCGGCGCCGGCCACGAGCAGACGGCCGACGCCCGAGCCGAGCGGCACGACCCCGGCCCGGTCCCCGGCCCAGGCCACCGCCCCGGTGACGAGCACCACGGCGACCCCGCCGAGCAGCGGGACGGGCCGCTGCCGGCGCCGGTCGACGACGCCGAGGCGCAGGCCCGGCACCCTCAGCAGCGCGGCCAGCAGGGCGGCGAGGAGGAAGGAGGCGGTGGCGGCGGCGATCCCGTAGAGCACGGGCATAAACTATGCCGAATATCACGAATTGCTATGAATTGCCCCTCATGCGCGGCGTGGCGCCACTCGGCGCGGTCACCCCGCCGCCGTCACCCCGCCGCAACCGCCCCGCCGACCGGCGGTCGGGCCGGACGCCGGGCGGCCTGGTCACGGTTACCTCCGGCCTGGTCAGGGTTGCCTCAGCGACGCAGATCACCGCACGTCCGACTACAGTGCGGCGAAGGATGGGGGTACTCTCAGACGAACTGAATAAGTTACCGCTTAGTAATACCGCCCCCTCGTAACCTCGCAGGCCCGAGGAGCCCCCAATGCAACTCGCCGCGATCATCGTGTCGCTGGTCCTGATCGTGGTCGGCGTCGCACTGTTCGGCCGCGCCGTCCTGCAGATCGTCACCTACATGCGGCTGGGCCAGTCGGTACCGGCCGGCACGCGGACCGACGAACCCGCACAGCGCACCCTCACCGTGGTGAGGGAGTTCCTCGGCCACACCCGGATGAACCGCTGGGGCATCGTCGGCGTGGCGCACTGGTTCGTGGCGGTGGGCTTCTTCTCCCTGCTGCTGACGATCGTCAACGCGATCGGGCAGCTCTTCGAGGCCGACTGGATCCTGCCGGTCATCGGCGACTGGGCCCCGTACAACGTCTTCGTCGAGTTCATCGGCACCATGACCGTGCTCGGCATCCTCGTGCTCATCGCGGTCCGCCAGCTGAGCAAGCCGAACAAGCCGGGCCGCAAGTCCCGCTTCGCCGGCTCCAACTTCGGCCAGGCGTACTTCGTCGAGGCCGTCATCCTCATCGTCGGCGTCTGCATCTTCATGCTGCACGCGCTCGAGGGCGCCCTGCACCACGTGGACGGCTACGAGGCGTCGTTCTTCATCTCGTACCCGGTCGTCTCCGCGCTCGGGGACCTGGACGTCTCCACGCTCCAGAACCTGGTCTACTTCTTCGCCGGCCTGAAGATCGCGACCTCCTTCATCTGGATGATCACGGTCGCCCTGAAGACCGATATGGGCGTGGCCTGGCACCGCTTCCTGGCCTTCCCGAACATCTGGTTCAAGCGCGACGCCAAGGGCGGCACGGCCCTCGGCGCCCTGCTGCCGATGACGTCGGGCGGCAAGCCGATCGACTTCACCGACCCCGGCGACGACGACGTCTTCGGCGTCTCCCAGGTCGAGCAGTTCTCCTGGAAGGGCCTGCTGGACTTCTCCACCTGCACCGAGTGCGGCCGCTGCCAGTCGCAGTGCCCCGCCTGGAACACCGGCAAGCCGCTCTCCCCCAAGCTCCTGATCATGTCCCTGCGCGACCACGCGCACGCCAAGGCCCCCTACCTGCTGGCCGGCGGCGGCAAGACGATGGAGGGCGAGGAGAAGGCGAGCGAGGAGCAGCTCGCCGGTGTCCCGGCCGCCGCTCTGGCGGAGGCCGAGCGCCCGCTGATCGGCACCGTCGAGGAGAACGGCGTCATCGACCCGGACGTCCTGTGGTCCTGCACCACCTGCGGCGCCTGCGTCGAGCAGTGCCCGGTGGACATCGAGCACGTCGACCACATCGTCGACATGCGCCGCTACCAGGTCATGATCGAGTCGGCGTTCCCGTCCGAGGCGGGCACGATGCTCAAGAACCTGGAGAAGAAGGGCAACCCCTGGGGCCTGGCGAAGAAGCAGCGCCTGGAGTGGCTCAAGGAGCTGGACTTCGAGGTCCCGGTCGTCGGCAAGGACATCGAGGACCTCACCGAGGTCGAGTACCTGTACTGGGTCGGCTGCGCCGGCGCCCTGGAGGACCGCGCCAAGAAGACCACCAAGGCCTTCGCCGAGCTGCTGCACATCGCGGGCGTCAAGTTCGCCATCATGGGCGGCGACGAGAAGTGCACCGGTGACTCCGCCCGCCGCCTCGGCAACGAGCCCCTCTTCCAGGAGCTCGGCATGGAGAACGTCATGTCCCTCAACGCCGCCTTCGGCGAGGAGATGGACGACGACGGCAAGGTCACCGACGAGTCCCGCAAACCCAAGTCGGCCAAGAAGATCGTCGCCACCTGCCCGCACTGCCTCAACACCCTCGGCAACGAGTACCCGCAGCTCGGCGGCGACTACGAGGTCATCCACCACACCCAGTTGCTCCAGCACCTGGTGGACGAGGGCAAGCTCGTCCCGGTGACCCCGGTCGAGGGCATCATCACCTACCACGACCCGTGCTACCTGGGCCGCCACAACAAGATCTACACGCCGCCGCGCGAGATCATCGCCGCCGTCCCGGGCGTCCGGAACGAGGAGATGCACCGCCACAAGGAGCGCGGCTTCTGCTGCGGCGCCGGCGGCGCGCGGATGTGGATGGAGGAGCGGATCGGCAAGCGCATCAACAACGAGCGCGTCGACGAGGCCCTGTCCGTCAACCCGGACATCGTCTCCACCGCCTGCCCCTTCTGCCTCGTCATGCTCACCGACTCCGTCAACGGCAAGAAGAACGACGGCAAGGCCAAGGAGTCCATCCAGGTCGTCGACGTCGCCCAGCTCCTGCTGGACTCCGTCAAGACCCCGGCCGACCCGGCGGGCGAGCCGGAGACCGAGACGGAGCCCACGCCGGAGCCGGTGAAGTAACCGGCCCCCGCCCCGGCACCCCGAGGTACGCGGCCCCCGACCCCCAGCGGGTCGGGGGCCGCGGCCGTTCGCCGGACCGGAACCGGGCCCTGCGCCGGGCCTTGGACCGGGATCCGGACCGGTACCGGAACCACCGCACGCCCCCTAGGGGACTCCCCGCTCAACCCCCGTAAGGGATGTCACAGCTCGGCCCCAAAGGACCCCCCGAACGGCCGGGCCCCGCACGTCACTCTCCGGGACCAGGTACGTTCGAAGGCGTGGCTGGATTCAGGATCGGACGCGGCCGGAACAACGGCGCTCCCAACGCGCGACCGCAACACCCTCCGTACGGACAGCAGGCGCCCCAGGGACCGCCGTACGGCAGTCCCGCGACGCCTCAGCAGCCGTACCCGCAGCAGCCGTACGGAGGCGGCGGCCCCGCCTCCGGCGGCTCACCGTGGCCACAGCCGCACGGCGGCGGGCACGGTGAGCCGGAGTACTTCGGCGACGGCGGCCACCCCCACGGCGGCGGCCCCCACGGGGGCGGCCACGCCCCGCACGACCCGTACGCGGCCAACAACCCGGGACACACCCAGGCGTTCACGGTCGGCGACGACCCCTACAACCAGGGCGGCACCTACCGCGCCGGCTCCGCCGCGCCGTCCGGCCCGGTCGGCCCCCGCCTGCACTGGAAGGCCCTGCTGAGGGGCGTCGTCCTCGCCCCCAACCAGACCTTCCTCCAGATGCGGGACTACGCGATGTGGGCCCCGGCGCTCATCGTGACCTTCCTCTACGGCCTGCTCGCCGTCTTCGGCTTCGACGGCGCCCGCGAGGAGGCGATCAACGCCACCCTGTCCAACGCGGTGCCGATCGTCCTGACCACGGCCGTGGCGATGGTGCTGAGCGCGTTCGTCCTGGGCGTGGTCACCCACACCCTGGCCCGCCAGCTCGGCGGCGACGGCGCCTGGCAGCCGACCGTCGGCCTCTCCATGCTGATCATGTCGCTCACGGACGCCCCCCGCCTGGTCTTCGCCCTGTTCCTCGGCGGCGACGCCTCCTTCGTCCAGGTCCTCGGCTGGGCCACCTGGGTCGCGGCCGGCGCCCTGCTCACCCTCATGGTCAGCCGCTCCCACGACCTGCCCTGGCCGAAGGCGCTGGGCGCCTCGGCGATCCAGCTCATCGCGCTGCTGTCGATCGTGAAGCTGGGCACGTTCTAGCTCCTTCGAGCCCGGTATCGGGCTCCTTCGAGACCGGTACGGAAGAGGGCCCTCGGCGTCGCGTACGCCGAGGGCCCTTCCCCTGCCGCGCGGTGATCACCTACTGCTACTGTCGCCCTGCTCGCGCAGGGCAGAGCGGCGAATCGTGAACGCCCCCCTTGCGTCGAATGCCCTGGGGAGGGACTTCTTCCGTGATTCGTCCGCCGCACAAGCGGGCCGAGCGCCGTCGGCGCGCGCTCGCCCGTACCGCTCTCGCCGTCGCACTCGCCGTGACCGCCGGGACCGGCGCCACCACGGGCACGGCCGTCGCCGCGGAGCCCGGCGTCCCGGCCGAGCCCGTCGTCGTCAGCCCGGGCGCCCGCTTCGTGCCGCGCGCCACCCTCGTCCTGAACGCCGGCGAGACCGGCTTCCTCACCGCCCAGGAGGGCGACGACCGCCTGCGCTGGATCGACTACGCCACCGGCGCGGCCACCGTCCTCGACCACCGGCTGCCGAAGCCGCTCGCCTACGACGTGGACGACTTCCGCTTCACCCAGTACCCGGGGGACTTCGGCCACGGCTCCGACACCGTGGCCGTCCACCACCCGTCTCCCGCCCCGCACGTGACGCTCCAGCAGCGGGCCGGCGGCCCGACGGCCACGATCCCGATCCCCTCGGGCCAGTCGTACGTCGCGACCTACGGCGACACCGTCATCACCCGCACCGGCGCCGAGAACGCCGAAACGAGCCTGCACCTGCTGCGCATGGAGAACGGCCAGGTACGGGACCAGAAGCTGGACGGACTGCCCGAGGGGTGGAACCTCACCATCAGCGAGGGCGACGCCCGGTCCGTCGCCGTCCGCGCGATCAAGTGGGAGGACACCACGATGTCCCAGGGGTGGTGGGTCGTCGACCTCGCCACCGGGAAGCTGAAGACGCTCTCCCCGCACGGCGAGAGCGTCTCCTTCGACCAGGACACCGTCTTCCACCTCGGCGCCCCGGAGACCTACGCCGCCCAGGTGTACCGCCGCGACGACCTCGACGCCGAGCCGGCCACCCTCGACCTGCGGAACACCTCCTACGACGACACCCTCCGGCCCCTCGCCGGGGGTCTCGCCTCCGTCTCCAGGCCCAACCCGGGCAACAACGAGTACCGGGGCAACGAACTCTCCCTGCGCGACCTCGCCGGAAACCACCTCAAGTCCCTGCTGGCCGTCGCCTCCCCCTCCCTGCACCGCACGCCCGACGGCTCGCTCCTGGTGGCCGGCGCCGAGCAGCAGACCCACTACGGCCCGCTCGACTGGGGGTACTACCTCTTCACGCCCGCCGCGGACGGCACCGTCGCCCGCGAGCGCGTCGCCGACATCGAGGACATGGCGGCCGACCCGGCCGGCATCGCGCTGGGCAGCGGCATCCTCACCACGGCCGACGACTCCAAGCTCTTCATGCCGCACACCTACGTCGGCGCCTACCGCAGCACCTGGCTGAAGACCTCCGGCCGCCCGGAGGAGCTGAACACGACCGTCGACGGCCTCATGGCGGGAAACGACAGCGACTGCGGCTACGCCGAGATCGGCTACTGCGCCACCCTCTTCGCCGGCGGTGACGGACACCACGGGCGCGAGACAGCGACCGAGCAGGGCGTCACCATGCTCTACCGCAACGGCTCCGCCTCCTGGGGCCCGCGGGTGACCTCCGGACACGACAGCCCCCAACTCGTCGACCTCTCCGGCCGGTTCGGCATCGTGGACGAGGCATCCGGCGGCACCCAGTCGATCCTGCACTTCAAGGACGGCGACACCGGCAGCGTCCTGGAGAGGCGCGACCAGGTCGCGGCCTCCGTCTGGGGCAGCACCCTGTGGAGCGCCGCCGGCTCCTGGAACGACCCCGACCTGGACGTGGCGACCACGGTGGCGGCGAGGAACCTGTCGACGGGCGCCACCGGTGAGACCTTCGACGCGGGCTGCGCGCCCCGCGAACTCCAGGCCGTCGGCCGCTGGGTGTACTGGCAGTGCGACGACAACTGGCCCACCTACAAGAGCGGCGGCCTCTACGACCGGCAGGCCAAGCGCACGCTGAAGCTCGGCGCCGACGACACCCTCCTCGGCGACGGCTACCTGGTCCGCCGCTCGGACCAGGCCGGCCTCACCCTCGTCGACCTGCGGGGCGGCCTCCCGGCCAGTGGCACGGAGGCGGACCTGCCCCGGCGGGTGATCGTCACCGCCGCCGAACTCGGCGACCGCACGGTGCGCCGGGCCGGCTGGACCGTCGACCGCTTCGGCGGCCACGTGGCCTACACGGGCGCGGACCGGCGCGTACGGATCGTCCCGTCGGGCGTCCCCGCCTCCCCGGTCGCGGTCATCGACGCCGACACCCCGGCGGCCGTCGACGTCCAGGCCGGCGCCTGGGCCGCGCGGTGGTGGCTGTCGAAGCCGGGCGCCTCGTGGTCGCTGACGCTGAGGCCCAAGGGCGGCGCGAAGGCCGTACGGACCCTCACCGGCGGCGAGGCCCGCGGGCTGCTGCGCGCCTCGTGGGACGGCAAGTACGCGAACGGGCAGCTCGCCGCCAACGGGTCCTACACCTGGACCCTGACCGTCAAGCCCGCCGACGGGGTGGGAGCCGACCTCACGGCCTCCGGGACCGTGAAGGTGCGCGGGGGCGCCGCCGCCTGGCGCGACCTGGCCGGCGACGACGGCTTCGGCGACCTGCTGGTGACGGACTCCGCCGGGGCCGTGTCCCTGTACCGGGGCACGGGCACCGGCGGGGTGTCCGCCCGCACCGCCGGATCCGGCACCGCGTTCCCCGCCGGCACCGTGCTCGTGCCCTTCGGGGACGTGGACGCCGACCGGTGCGCGGACGTCCTCGCACGGGTCGGGGACCAGCTCCGGGCCTACCGCCCCGGGTGCGGGAAGGTCGTCACCGCTTCCTCGCCGTACACGTCGATCGGCGGCGGCTGGGCGCAGTACGACCAGCTCACGTCGTCCGGCGACGCCGACGGCGACGGCTACCCGGACCTCATCGCCCGCCAGGCCACGACCGGCGACATCTACTTCTACGCCGGCACGGCCGACCACCGGTTCGAGCCCCGGGTGCGGATCCAGACCAACTGGAAGCTGTACAAGCGCGTCACCGGCGCCGGGGACCTGAACGGCGACGGGCGCGGCGACCTCCTCGGCGTCGACTCCGCCGGCGTGCTGTGGCGGTACTACGGCACGTCCACCGGCGGCGTCACCCCGCGGGAGCGGGTCGGCGGCGGCTGGAACACCTACTCCGCCCTCGTCGGCACCGGCGACCTGTCCGGCGACGGGCGCACCGACCTGCTGGCCCGGGACACCACCGGGAAGCTGTGGCGCTACGCCTCCACCGGCGCCGGCACCTACGGCGGCCGGGTCCTGGTCGGCACCGGCGGCTGGAACACCTTCAAGGGCCTGTTCTGACCCGTCACGCCAAGGGCCCCCGGCGCGCCACGCGCCGGGGGCCCTTCCGCATGCCCGTACGACCGCCCGGTCAGGCGTCCAGCACCTGCCCGGTGCGCCGCACGACGGGCGGCTGGACGCTCCACGGGAAGTTGATCCACTCGTCGGTGCGCTTCCACACGTACTCGCACTGGACGAGCGAGTGGGACTTCTCATAGATCACCGCGCTGCGGACCTCGGCGACGGTGTCGAGGCAGAAGTCCCGCACCAGCTTGAGCGTCTTGCCGGTGTCGGCGACGTCGTCGGTGATGAGGACCTTCTTGCGGGAGAAGTCGATGACGTTGGGCACGGGCGCGAGCATGACCGGCATCTCGAGCGTGGTCCCGACGCCGGTGTAGAACTCGACGTTCACCAGGTGGATGTTCTTGCAGTCGAGCGCGTACGCCAGCCCGCCGGCGACGAAGACCCCGCCCCGCGCGATGGAGAGCACTATGTCGGGCTCGTACCCGTCGTCGGCGACGGCCTGCGCGAGCTCGCGCACGGCGACGCCGAACTGCTCGTAGGTCAGATTCTCCCGAACATCACTCATGCGCGCGTCCTGCTCATACCTGGGTCCGATGGAAGTTGAGGAAGGACCGGGAGGCCGTCGGCCCCCGCTGGCCCTGGTAACGGGACCCGTACCGCTCGCTCCCGTAGGGGTGCTCGGCCGGCGACGTGAGCCGGAACATGCACAGCTGCCCGATCTTCATCCCCGGCCACAGCTTGATGGGCAGGGTCGCGAGATTGCTGAGCTCCAGCGTCACGTGCCCGGAGAACCCGGGGTCGATGAACCCGGCGGTGGAGTGCGTGACCAGCCCGAGCCGGCCGAGCGAGCTCTTCCCCTCCAGTCGCGAGGCGAGGTCGTCGGGCAGCGAGACGACCTCGTACGTACTGGCCAGTACGAACTCGCCGGGGTGCAGGATGAACGGCTCGTCCCCCTCCGGCTCCACGAGCCGGGTCAGGTCCGCCTGCTCGACGGAGGGGTCGATGTGCGGGTACCGGTGATTCTCGAACACCCGGAAGTAGCGGTCGAGGCGCACGTCGATGCTCGACGGCTGCACCATGGAGTCGTCGAAGGGATCGATGCGGACCCGTCCGGATTCGATCTCGGCCCGGATGTCCTTGTCTGAGAGAAGCACGCACCGAGGATACGCAAGGCGCGCGGAGCTGCGACAACCGCCGCCGTCCCGCGCGCCCGAACCCCTCCCGGGGTGTGTGCTAGCGCTTCCCCGAACCCACCGGCACGGCACTGCGCAGCCGCGCGCACCGGGGACATCGGACGAGCCGGCCGGGGCCGAGTCGCTCGGCCTGCTGCATCGGGAACGAGGCGGCGGTGAACACGTGCCCATCGGCACAGCGGAGGACGGTGCGATCCATCAAGTCCTTCAAGTCCCTTCCCCAAGAGCCGCGTCTGGCTGACTACCCTGACGACAAAAGCCACACTACGGGATCAAAGAGACGACTCTCCAGGCGGCACTCCGGCCCCTCCCGGCACCTCTCCCAGGCCCCCACCGTACGCCCCAACTCCGGCCCCCCGCAGCCGCGATCCCCACACCCGAACACCCGTCGGCCCCACGGCGCGAACACCGGGGGCCGACGATGGGGTAGAGTGACGGAGCGTCCAGGCACCGACCTCGGTCGGCGTCTTACGCGGGTGTAGTTTAATGGTAGAACATCAGCTTCCCAAGCTGAGAGCGCGAGTTCGATTCTCGTCACCCGCTCCACGAAGAAGGCCCAGGTCAGAGACCTGGGCCGTTTTGCTGTCCGAGGTGATCACTGGCCGCGTGCCAGATCCGTGCCAGAAGGTGTCTCGGCCGTCTTCCGGGCAGCCTCTTCCCGGGCCCTCCGGACGGTGGCATCGAGGCCGGCGGCGACCTCCTCCTGTCGCTCCTCGTCGGAGTGCTGATAGATCAGCGCGGCCTTCTCGGACGACTGCCCGGCGCGCACCATCGTGTCCTTCAGGGTGGCACCGGAACGGGTGGAGAGGGTGTGCCCGGTGTGTCGCAGGTCGTAGAACCGGAAGCCCTCCGGCATGCCAACGACCTCCCGGGCCTTCCGCCACTTCCGCCCGAAGGTGCTGCGCCGGAAGGGAGCCCCCTTCTCCCCGACGAAGAGCAGCCCGTCCGGGCCCGGCTCGGCGTAGGACTCCAGGTGCCAACGGAGCTCCCGGCGGAGGAAGGCGGGAAGAATCACAGTCCGGGTGCCCGCTTCAGACTTGGTGCCGCCCTGGACGCGGCGCCCGTTCATCCGCTCCGGTTCGGCGAGGCGGACTCGGAGCCGTAAGTGGTCAAGGTCGACGTCCCGGCGCCGGAGACCGGCCAGCTCTTCGGGCCGGAGAGGACCGTAGGCGCCGAGGTAGACCAAGAGCCGCCACCGCATGCCCACCGCGTTGGCGAGGGCGTCCACCTGGTCGACGGTGGCGATACGACGCTCGGCGGCCTTCTCCTTACCCGCACCCTTGATGCGGCACGGGTTGCGTGTGATCAGCTCGTCATCCACGGCCGTCTCCATGATGGCCTTGAGGAGTCGGTACGCCTTTGCCGTGATCGTTTTGGCACCCGTGAGCCGCAGCCGTTCAGCCCGCCATTCCCGGACGCGGGGCGCGGTGATCTCGTCCAAGTCCAGGTCGGCGAAGGCGAACAGGTGCTTGTCGAGGAGGTAGCGGTAGAGGTCCTGCGTCAGCGGCGCGAGCTCCCGTTCCTCCACCCACTTCTCGGCGTAGGCCCGGAAGCTCACCGCGCCCGCGTCGGGGTCACGCCACTCGCCACGGCGGATCTCGGTCTGCTTCTCGGCGAGCCAGTCATCGGCGTCCGCCGTCGTCTCGAAGGTGAAGGGAGCGGGACGCATCACACCGTCAGGTCCTGGATAGCGAGCCTGATAGCGGCCTGACGGCAGTTTCCTGATTGCTCCGAAGCGGCGTCGTCTGCCTCGGTTGTTGGCCATCAGGCAGCCCTCCCGTAGCGAGCGCGAGGCCGCCGGATCGGCTCGACCGTATGAGACGAGATGAACTCGGCAAGGGCGCTTTCTGGGATACGTACGTGCCGACCGACCTTGACGTAGCGGATACGCCGCTCCTCGATGAGTCGCCGAGGAAAGCTGACCGTGGTGCCGAGCAGTTCCGCGACCTGCCCGACCGATAGATAGCGCTCAGCCACGTGTGGGCTCTCCTTCCGTTCCGGGAGCGGGCTCGATGGTTTCGGCGAGCCAGGCTTCGGCGTCGGTGAGGCCGGTCCCGGCGTAGATCCAGTGCGCGAGGACGAGGGTCGTGTCCGGGTCGGTCTCGGCCGCTTCCAGGGCTTGTGCGCGGCGCCATACGGCGCGGGCGTGGCGGAGGGCGCCGAGAGTGGTGGAGTAGCGGCGGGACTTGGTGGAGAAGTGGCCGCGGAAGCCGAGCATGTGGGCCCAGGCCCGCAGGCGGAGGTGTTCGAGATCCTTGCGAGCGCCGAGGGTCCAGGCGGTGCGGATGAGTCGGCGGGCGTGGTCGCTGATGTCGAGCTGGGCGAGTTCGGCGAGGAACTTCAGCGGCCGGTCCAGAGCTCCCGTGGCGGTCTCGGCGCCTTTGGTGGCGTACTTGGCGATGTAGGCGGCGACGGCCCGTTCGGTCAGCTCCTGGCCGCCGTCGAAGTCGGTCGAGCGGATGGTGCGCACGTCGAGCTGACGGCCGAAGGCGAAGGTGTGGGCCCGGCCGTCGATGACCGGCCCGTCCACGCGAGCGGCGGCAGCAGCCGACCGGATGGCATCGGTCAGCAGCTCGGCGGTGGCCCAGGCAGGTGGCGGGGTGTCGCCACCCTCGGGGCCGTCGATGCGGATGACGGCGTGGAAGTGGACGGCTCCGCGCTTCTGGTACTCGGCGACCTTGGCGAAGGACACCCGGGCGTGCTCGCGGAAGGCCCGCTGTGTCACGCCAGCGCGCTTGGCGACCTCCCGGCGCAGATAGGTCGAGAAGCGCCGCCACAGCGGACCGACGTGGGCGTTCCACAGCACGGCTGCTTCGTAGTCGTAGGTGTCCGGGTCGAGCGGGGTGCCGAGTGCGGGGTCGTCCTGCTCGTGGAGGGCGCCGCAGCGGCAGCGACGGACCGAACCGGCCGGGTCGGTGGGGCGGTTGTGGACGGGGCCGAAGCTGGGCGCGGTGAAGGTGGCGAAGACGCGCGGGTGGGCGGCGACGCGTTCGGGGACGCCCTTGCCGCCGCGCAGGCCGCTGGTGATCAGGTGGAAGGTGTCGCGGCGGTAGATCTCGGCGCAGGCCGCGCAGCGGGTGGTGCGGCGGTTGTTGCAGCGGACCAGGAGGTGCCCGGCCGGGAGGCTGGAGGAGTCGAGGTGGTGGAGGACGTTGCCGATCTCACCGGTGCGGGTGTTTAGGTCGTACTCGGTGCGGTAGCCGTCGAGGCGGATCGGGTGGGTGCAGCCGCCGAGGCCGGCGAGCTGGCGCAGGAGTGCGGGCATGGTGCCCAGGGCGGCCAGTTCGCCGAGTTCCTGGAGCGGGGGCGGAGTGGCGCGGGTGATGATGGTTTCTCCTTCTGGTTTCGGCTGGAGGGAGAGGGCCCCGGGGCGGCGGATGCTTGGCGGTATCGAGGCCGCCCCGGGGGTCTGGTGTGTCAGCGGCGGTGCTGGTCGCGGAGCATCGAGCGCAGGACCACGGCGGCGACAGCCACGGAGACGGCACTGACGGCGACGGCGGCCAGGAGCGCGGTCAGCACGACGCCGCCGACGAGGGCGGCCGCGACCGCTCCCGTGCTGACGGAGATCTGAGGGGCGGGACGCCGCGCGGGCGCCTGTTCGGCCACGGCGTGGGGGTACGCGGGCGGCGGCGTCGGGCTGTCGGGGTACTTGGGCAGGAACACGGCGAAGCTCTCCTTACCTACTCGTCTAGTCATGTGAGTCGTTGACGATGTCCACGCCGGAGCGCGTACCGGACTCGATGGCCGGAGCCATGAACGTGTGCGAGAGCCAGAAGCCGAAGAGGGCGATCAGGACGACGATCCATGTGCGGACGCCGAGGAACTTGACCGCTCCCCAGGCGAAGAAGCCGAGGACGGCGACGAGCGGGAGACTGACGGTCACGGTGTGCGGGTCCTTTCAGCGGACGGGGCAGCGGTGGGTACGGGCGGCCAGTTCGGCGGCGGCACGGCTGTCGTAGTCGGCGGAGAAGCCACAGCGCGGGGCCGTGCAGGCGGCGGTGTGCTTCTCCCGGCCGCGACCGTCGTAGTACGTGCCGACCTGGACCGGGCCGATGCGAGTGACGGAGCGGAAACGGCGGTTGGTGCTCACGTAGGTCTCCTCTCAGAGCTGGGCGGCGATGGCGTCGGCCATGGGCGGCGGGACGCCGAGGCGGGCGCGCAGGGTTGGGGTGTCGATGGCCGTCCCGGTGCGGGCGTGGTGCTCGGCGGCGACCTTGCGGGCGTGCTCGACCAGAGCGGCCGGGACGGCGACCGGAGGCGTGGGCGATGCCGGGATCGGTACCGGCTCGACTGCCGGAGGTGCCGGGAGTTCCGGTGCGGGGTAGAGGTCGGTGTCCTCTTGGCCCTCGATCTCCTCGGACGTCTTTCCGTCCACGGCGTCACTGGTCTCGTCGTACGATGCCGGCGGGGAGTGGACGAGGAGGGTTCCGCCGAGGAAGGCGACCGCGGGCCAGCCCGCGACGAGGATGCGGAGCCAGGCCGGTACGTGGTCGAGGTCGAGCAGTCCGGCGGTGGCGATGTTCGCGCCGAGGGATGCGGCGAGGGCGATCAGGAACCAGCACCACCCGGCCGCTTTCGCCTCCCTGGAGCGCAGTCGGCGCCAGGCGGCGACGAGCAGCAGGTCGACGCTGATCGGGTAGGCCCACGCCTTCCACCCGTCCTGTCCGGCCGCCGAGGC
Source organism: Streptomyces sp. BK79 (assembly GCF_044142145.1). Classification (NCBI taxonomy): domain Bacteria; kingdom Bacillati; phylum Actinomycetota; class Actinomycetes; order Kitasatosporales; family Streptomycetaceae; genus Streptomyces; species Streptomyces sp. BK79. The sequence continues at coordinate 24,591 of NZ_JBHVOC010000009.1, read as the reverse complement.
GACGTCGTGCAGGTGGGCGAAGGACAGCGCGGCGGCGATGACCGCTTGGACGAGCACCGCGTCGACGCGGGCCAGGTGGGCACGCATGCTGCGGCTCCTTCCGGATTCAGACATGGGAGGGGTAGGGACGTGGCGTGAGGCGGTCACGCCGACCGGGGATGCGTGGGGACGCGGATCAGTCGGTCACTGGCCGGGGCCACACGACCGGGTCCGGCGTCTGGACGGTCGGCCGTACGGGCACGTCGGGCCGGAAGGGTTTGAGCGCGGGCAGGTCGGGGACAAGGTGGGCCGACTCGCGGCAGGTCTCGGCGGCGTTGCCGAGGGAGAGGTACGGGGTACGGATGCGGGACCAGCCGCCGGAGGTGTCACCGGCCACGGCGAGGCCGGGCCGTTCGGGGGCGATGGCGCAGGCGGCGGAGACCGCTTCGGGGGCGATGTCGCCGAGTGCCATCTTGGCGGAGGCTTCGTCGTTGACGCGGTGGCAGACACGGCCGGTCAACTGGGCTCGCAGCATGGTCGCGCCCTTGCCCAGTTCGGCGCCGAAGCGCTGGCCGCAGACTTCCAGGTAGATGCCGGCGGCCCGGCCGAGCTGGGCGAGCCGGATGAGCTGGGTGACCATCTCGTCCCGGCGCTCCTCGTCCTTCTTCGTGGCGACGAGGAAGAGTTCGGCCACCTCGTCGACGAACAGCACGACGGGCACCGGGCGTTCGTGCTCGGGCAGGCCCCAGATGTCGGAGGTGATCTCCTCGTCCGGTGTGCTCGGCGCGATGCCCTGCCGGGCCTTGATCAGGTCGTACCGGTCCTCCATTTCCTTGATCAGCACGGGCAGCAGCTCGGCGGCCTGCTCCGGGTCGGTGGCGAGCGCCGACAGACGCGGGGCGAAGGGCGCCAGTTCCACGCCCCGCTTGCAGTCGATGCCGACCAGGGCGACGGGTTGACGGGCGAGGCCGGCGACGAGGTGACGCAGGTACATGGACTTGCCGGACAGCGTGGCGCCGAGGGTGAGTTGGTGCGGCACGGTGCGGTAGTCGCGTACGAACGGAGTGGCGTCCTCGCGCAGCGCGACCGGCACCCGGAGCAGGTCCGGGCGGAGCTTGCGCGGCATGCGCACCCGCCGCAGCACGTCGAAGCCGACGAGCCGCAGTTCCACCACCCCCGGCTTGATCGTGCTCACGTAGACGGCGTGGACGCCCCAGGCGTGCCGAAGCCGTTCGGCGGAGGCGGCCACATCGGCGGGTTCCTGGCCTGGGGCGAGCCGCAGGCGGACCCGCAGCCCCGTCGTGGTCGGCCAGATGATCCCCCGACGCGGCGGCACGGGCCGGACTTCACGGCGGGTGGTGGCTTTGACCGCCAAGACCCGCAGCCGGGAGGGCGCGACAGTCAGACCGCACGCCTCCATGACCGAGCTGTAGGAGCTGAGCAGCCGGACCGTGGATATCGGTAAGCCGACGGTGGACCAGTACACCCCGGGGTGCTTGGCCCGGGCGTAGGCGGCCCCACCGCCGAGTGCGGCGACGGGACCACCCACCTCCAGCAGCGTTGCCAGGTCGGTCATCAGGCCGCAGCCCCCACGGAGGCGGGGTAGGCGGCCGGAGTGACGGCGGCGGCCCGGAAGGCGATGCCGTGCCGCTGCTGCCCGTTGAAGACGCTTTCCCACGGCCGGGCGACCAGGCCCGGCAGAGAGACCGGGGCGCCGAGGGCGAGCCCTTCCGCCACCCCGCTCTCCGGGACGGTCACCTTGATCAGGGACGACTCCCCCTCCTCGATGTAGACGACGCCGATCGTCATCAGGGCCTCACCGCTGACGGCGTCCTTGGCGATCTCGCCCGTCTGCCGGTCGCGGACCTTGGGTTCGGGCGCCTCGGTCAGCAGGATCGTCGCGGCCGAGGTCTCCACACGGATGGTGCGCAAGGTTTGTTCCCATCTACTCGTCTAGACAAGCTGCAGTCTTCGAACCCGGCGACGCCGGGAACGTCGACCACTCTGCCACACCACTTGCCCACTCGTCTATACGAGTATGCGTGTCGGGGTGTACGAGTCCGGGGGAGTGGCCTCGCGAACCGCCGATCAGTTCGCCGGGAGCTGGTAGGAGAGGACGTAAGCGTCGGCGGCCATGACCGTGTCACAGACCTCCACGGCTCGTCCGGCCGTGTCGAAGGCGGTGCGGATCAGGTGGATCACCGGCACGCCGGAAGCGAGTTGCAGCGTCTTGACCTCGGACGGCGAGGGCATCCGGGCCCGGATCTCCTCCTCGAAGTGGTCGAGCTGGTGGCCCAGCTCCTCGAGTCGGGCGTAGATGCCGCCGGGGCCGGGATTCGGCTCGGCGATCTGCGTCCCGCGAGCGATGTCGAGCGGCAGGTACGAGGTGGCGAACTCGACCGGCCGTCCGTCGAGCAGGTACCGGCGACGCCGGGCGAGCACGCGCCGCACGGAGCCGAGGCGGGTGGAGATGTCCTGGCTGGCCTTCTCCTCCTTGACCTCCAGACTGTCCACCTTCGGGTGACTGCCGGCGGCGTCGGCCTCCACGATGAACGCGGACTTGCCCTGCTCGCGGTGGCGCCGGGCGAACCGGTCCGAGGCGAGCCGCCGCACCGGGGGCCGGGGCCGAACGAAGACGCCCTTGCCGTGCTCGGCGTACACCAGGCCCTCGCCCTGGAGAACCGAGAAGGAGTTGCGGACCGTCATCCGGGAAACGCCGTAGTGCTCGACCAGCTCAGCTTCGGAGGGCAGCTTCTCCCCTTCCTTGAATCGCCCACGGTCGATGGCCTCGCGCAGCTGGTCGGCGATCTGTCGGAAGACTGCCCGATCACTGGTCGGGTCGAGGCCGCCGAGAATGCTCGGTAGAGACGTCACGCGTACTCCTTTAGGTATCTAGACGAGTGGGCGAGTGTTGTTGCTACGGTGGAGAGCCTAGTCAGCCGAGAGGGCCGAGGAACGTGAGCACAGAACGCCCGCACTCCGTGAGCGTCGCCGGGGTCATCGTCGACGACCAAGGCCGGGCCCTCCTGATCAAGCGCCGCGACAACGGTCACTGGGAGCCCCCGGGCGGAATCCTCGAACGTGAGGAAACCATCCCCGAAGCCCTCCAGCGCGAAGTTCTCGAAGAGACCGGCATCAAGATCGAGCTCCCTGCAACCCTGACCGGCGTCTACAAGAACATGACGGGCCTGATCGTCTCCCTCGTCTTCCGCTGCCAGGCAGCCGACGGCACCCCCACCACCGGAGACGAGACCCGCGCACTGCGCTGGGCCACCCGCGAAGAAGTCATCGACCTTGCCGACGAGGCCTACGCGATCCGCGTCCTTGACGCACTCGACGCGATGTCTCCGCCGGCCATCCGCGCCCACGACGGCGTGAAACTCGTCTAGCCCGAACCCGCTGCACATGGCGGCCTACCAGCATGAAGGAACTTGTATGCACGAGTATACGAGTACAGCCCGGGTCTGGGGACTGTCTTGCCCAGGTTTCCCGGAAGAGGTCAGCCGGGCCCGCCGCTGGACCCGGGACATCCTGCGCGGATCTCCCCTGGCCGACGACGCCGAGCTGATCGTGAGCGAGCTGAGCGCGAACGCGGTCCTCCATACCGCCAGCGGCATGCAGACGGGCAGCTTCCATCTGGCGCTCGCGGTGTCCCCGCAGGGGGTCGCCCTCTCGGTCACGGACGAGGGAGGCACGGGCACGGCTCCGAAGGTCGAGCACCAGGACGACCAGGCTGAGCACGGCCGGGGCCTGGGCATGGTCAGTGCGCTCGCACACCGGGTCGTCGTCTACGACAGCCACGGCGGCTACACGGTCACCGCGGAGCTCTTCACCCAGGCCCGCTTGGCAGGGGGAAACCAGTGTTGACGTCCCGGCATCCCGAAGCACTGGACGCGGCCAGTGGCCCCCTTCACTACCGCAGCCAGGCTGCCGCCTACCCCTCGCACGCGGCCCACTCCATCCCCCTGGGGACACACGACACCACGAGCCCGCGCTTGGCCCTGCGCTGGTTACAAGAGCGCACGCGCCACATCACCGACCAGCTCGACGCCGCATACGCGCAGCCCGGACTGCACTGGCTGATCGACGAGGCAGAGCACGAACGAGCCCTCGCCTACATGACCGCAGGAACGGGCTACCAACTCACCCTGCATGACGAGAACGCCCACTACGTCCTCACCGCCCACCGGATGGGAGCGGCCTCGTGAGCGGGACAGTCCGCGGCTACTGGTGCGAGTGCTGGACCGAACACGTCACCAGGCCGGACCCGCCGGCACTCCGAGCATCGTTCGACGCGTACTCCGCATCCCAAGCAGACCGATGGGTGGCCATCGCACTCCGCACCATCTCACCGGCACTCGACTCGGACGCCTCGGACGAAGCGTGGGCATGGCTGCACGAGGACCGCGCCGAGACGAGGAGGGCTCTCCTACGCTCCGAGCCGTGCACGGTGACCGTCAAGCACGCTCAACTCCGCATCACTTGGACCATCCGTCCAGTGCTCTACCTGCCCCTCGCACACCGGCAGGCCGCTGAACTTCCGGCCTGTGCCTATGCCTTCAGACCCCAGCCGACCGATTGAGTTACAACTTTCTCTACTGGTTCAAGGCCCGCGCGCGGCGCGGGCGCGCGCCGCCTCTGCGGCGCGGCCTGCCTCCTGTCTGCGCCCCGGCTGGCCGCGCCCGGCGGCGCGCTCGGCGGCTGCGGGCACATAGTGAGAGAAACTCTCTGTGGCTGGGGGGTCGGCTCCACGGCTTTAGGCAGCCAATTTGGCGCGAGCCTCGAAGATCATGGCCCAAGATCGGGCACTACCGGGCAGGCTCACAAACCTGCCCGATCCGCTGGCTAGCGTAATGGGCCATGATCACTCGCACCAAATCAGCTCCAGCCCAAAGCCGCTCCGCCGACCTTCTCATTTACTCGCCGGCCCCGGGTCATCTGCATCTTTCTCGATCTCGGGACCGGGCCTGATTTCCAAGTGCCCCCTAGTGCGACCCAAGGCGTTAACAGCGGTCACGGACCAAGGCATCACCAACGGCGACTCTCCCAACCTTTCGGGAGCCATCAAATGCACGGCAGGCAGAGGCAGTGTCTCCTCGGCTCGTAGGCTGACCACGTCACACAGGACCGCATTTCCCTCTACCCGCATATGGACATCAGGTACATTCCCAGTGACAACAAGCCCTTGCATGTCAGCGATGTTGCTCTGTATGAACGAGTATTCTCCACCAAGGGGAGTCGGCCTGCGAGGCCTCTTGACGTTATTGCCCGTATAATCGTCGCCCAGGAAGGCAGTGATACCCTCCGGAAGGTCGAGCTCTACCCTTACTTGCTGATAGCTGCGCTCCTGTGAGTTCTTGAGATGCAGGCGCAGTAGTCCCCGACCTTTGCGCACGTAGGACTGCCTCGCCACGTCAAAGAGATACTCCTTGAAGCGGCGCAAGTAGGCCCGCGCCTCCCTGTCGTAGTCACTTTCTGAGCGACGGTCAAAGCTTGGGGAAGTGATAAATCTGTTCCCGGAAGCAGGAGGCTTCCTCCTGCCCGCCTCGACGGTTTCCCTTTCCTTCGCAAGGAGCGAGCTCACAGTTTCTTCGAGCCAGGGCCAAGGCGGAACTTCCACAGGATCATCTAGGCTCTCAAGCGAGAGGGACTGGCGCTCCTCTGAGGTCTGCGCTCTCTGCGTAAGGCGCAGGACCTCGCCAGGACCAGCAATCGCCGTTTGGGCCGTCCTGCGTACGAATATCATGCCAGCGTAATACCTGTCAAAATCCTTATGAAGAGTGTGAATAGGGTCACCATCCTTCGGGGGGTCGACGGCTATGGCAAGCACTTCTTTACCCTCGATAGTCACGTAGGAGGGAACCCACTCAGGGCCTTGCGGTCCTAGGTAAGGCCTAATTCCTGACTCCAAATCGGCCAGGTCAATCGTAGATACCCCATTTACCGCGCCTGGTTCAACTCCCACAAGGATGTAGCCGAACCCACCGGCCGCTTGGGAGCTTTTCTCAACTGATCTATTCGCCATAGCGAGAATATGGCGAGCAAGAGTTGCTTTAGTCTGCTTCTCTCTTAGGTTGTAGTTCGACTTCCATTCGATCCAGTCATTTTCATCGTGCTCACCCGCACCCTTTACCGCTTCAACTAGGGACCTCAGTTGCAGGGGGGTGCGAAAAGGCTTGCTGTGGTCAACGTCCAATGCCATGTTCCGAGTATGTGCTGCGATGAGGGCCGATGCACAGCTATTAGGCAGAAGGGCGACGGTCGCGGGCCTGCGGTTGCTGTGGAAGGGCGCCAGTCGGCACGGTCGGTGGGCTGAAGCACCCGACCAGACGCCAGGGGACTGGTGCGACGTTCGGGCCGTCCCTGGGCCGTCCGACGCCCACCGAGGCCACCTAACGACGACCGACACCGACAGTCGACCCATGACCGCTGGCAGCGAACCCCAAGGTCAGAAGCTCCCGACCATACGGGTTTCCCCAACGGGGTAGCCGTCGGGGAAGAGGGGGCGCTTCTTTCCGCCGATGCGATCGGCTAGATACGCCAAGAAGGCCCAGGCACGGGCTCACCTTCAGTAAGGTTTCGGCATGGAGCAGCACTCAGAACTCATCAACGGCCAGTGGATCCGCACGCAGCAGATCCTCTACGGCAGTGGTGCCGAGCTTGCTGCCGCCGGCATCGGCACGCGCGACACGGTTGCTATGGACTTCTACCGCATCCCGGACGTTGACCGTGCCCCGTCCTGCGACGTGCAGGCATGTGATGAACTGCCGGAGTACCGGGTGACCAGGCGCCAAGGGCTCTTCAAGCGGCCAAAGCAGTATTTCGGCTGCCCTGAGCATCTGGACACATGTCGCGCAGCCATCGCCTTCGGGCACAGTGGCGACCCTGCGTAGCAGTGTCCCCAATAGCTGAGGGTGAGTGTCTAACTGCGTGACAACGCCGACGGACAGCGGCGGACAAGCGCGGACACCTGCGGACCATCGCAGCAGGTAAGAGCCGCACGGCCCCAAGGTCGAGGGCCCACCCAAGTTGCTTCGGGACGAAGAGGTCGTGGCTTCAACTCCCGCCGCATCGACACAGGATCGATCGATGCCTTCCCGAAGAAAGGGAAGAGTTCGCCGCGCCGCTGGGGCCACGCCACCGACTGAGCGGCCGGCGCTCAGTCCACAGCCATCACGCCGATGATGCGGTCCCCGCAGCGTCGTCACCAACTGGATGTCGGCCGCGCGCCGACGAAGCATGCCGGTCGCCAACGAATGACGTAGTCAGCTCGTAACGCATCGCCTGGACGAGACGCCCCCTCTGCTCTGACAAGCCTGGCAGTTCACTTTCACCGGTCAGAGCCGCGCGCGCCGCCTGATACATCTGTTCTCGGAAGCCATCTAGCACCGACAGGACAGGAGTACCAGCGAGCATGGTCATCTCGGCGTCACATCTGGCAAAGTCGCGAGATGCGTCCAAGTGTGCAGCTGCGAGTGGCGACGCTTGGCGGGCGTCATCGGACGTCTGAATACCCTCAGCGCTGGGCACCCCTCCCTGGCCGCAAAGGTCCCTGAGGACTCGTGTCCAATCGTCGATTACGGCGAGGAACCGGACATAGAGCGCTCGACGCTCCTGCCAGAGCATCGCCTCACGCTGGTCAAAGGTGGCTGACGTCGACTGGACGAGGGCTAGCGTCTCCTGGCGATGCAAGTCGGAGTGCTGCCAGCGTCGCTGCTGTAGCGCTTGCCGCCGTTGCAGGACGTAGCCAACCAGACTTCCCAGCAGGGTGCCAGCCACCGCAATCAAGGCAACCACGTAGGGCTCCAACCAGTCCTCCCCCTGACAACGATCGACCCGCGTTGCCCGGAAGCTACTGGCAAGAGCCACACACCAGCCAGCGTTAACCGTTCAGACGTGCCAAATGCGTGCCAGATTCTGCGGTGAACCACGGGGAACAGCGGGCAACACACAGGCGGGCGGCCGAGCGCCATCGACACTCCGCTGCAGATCAGCGAGCCAACAACTGGCGAACAACCCAAGCTTCCCAAGCTGAGAGCGCGAGTTCGATTCTCGTCACCCGCTCCATGAAGAAGGCCCAGGTCAGAGACCTGGGCCTTTTGTTGTCCGCTGTGATCACTCGTCGCGCGGAGAACCTCTAAGGCCGCACCTCACCATCGGCCCCTGGGCCTCGACTATCGCGATGAGGCTGCCCTCACCGCAGGTGCGTAGGTCAGTGGGTCACGAAGCGGTCAGGTGGGAAAGCATCGGCGAGACTGCGGTTTCGTGGTCCGGTGCCGATGATTCCCCGGTGGCGAGGAGCGCGCGGGCCCGGCGCTCCAAGGAGTCGACGCGCAGTTCGAGAGAGGTGACCGCGCGTACCCCAACGGCGATATCGCGTCCAGGTTGCCGGAGCAGTTTCGAGTATCCGACGACCGTCTTCATCGACGCCCCCAACTCGGCGATGTGCGTGGTCCCCACGCGGGTGGACTCAGCCAACTCGATGATCTGGTGCAGAAACTTCTCGGCTTCCTCATCGCGTTCGGTCGGAGATCGGCTCTCGATGAGGTCGAGTGCCGCGTGGACTCCTGCCTCGATGTCGACCATGCGTTCGGCGAACGCCTCGCTGCTGGTCCTGAACGCGGCAGCCGGCTCAGCGACAGCCGTGGAGAACTTCTTGACGAGCGCGAGCCGGGCACTGGCCGGCAGATTGGCCGCGTTCGCCGCGTTCATCTCCGGAGTGCATTCCTCCGCCACCACGCCGATCCGCATCAGCGCCTCACCCATGGCTTCCATGTCCGTGAGGACGGAGTCCATCTGGGTCTCGGCCTGCGCCAGCCGGTCCACGATGCCTGGCCCGTCGCCGCCGTCGTCATCTCCGTCGTCGTCCCCGTCGACGGCCGGCGCGGGGCTGGAGACAGTCGCGTTGGCGTAGGGCACGCTCCTGAATCCGCAGGTGATTCCCTCGTGGAGGACGCGGCTCAACTGGTCGCGGGCTTCGTGAAAGCTTGACTCGGCCCTCCGGAAGCGAATGGTCCGCAACCGGGCTATATCGAACGGCAGGTCACCACTCTCGCCGATGAGGATCACCGGCTTGCCTCGGCCGATACGGAAGCCCAGCTCGTACATGACGTTGGCGTTCGCTCCGCTGACGTCGGCGATCACGATGTCGTCCTCGTGAAGCCGCCGATGGATCTGGTCGGTGATCTCCCCGGTGTCCGCGATGGCGTCGGCACGCAACGGAATGATTCCGTGGTCCCGGCAGGCTGCACGGACGACCTCGTCGTAGACGCGCAGCGCACCCTCGTACAGGAGACGCTTCGGGCTTCCGTACTCCGCGTGCTTGTCGCCGATAGGGCCGATCACAAAGCAACTGGTCGAGGTGCCACGGGACGAGTCGTCCGGGGCAGTGCCGGTCGCTGTGCTCACTGGCTGTCCTCCTGCTCGTCGAAATGATGTGTCAGGGCAGCGGACATCTCGATCCCGGCCTCGACGTCCGTCGTGTAGACAGGAAGGTTCTCGATGCCCAGGGCTCGCATGAGTGACGCCGTCGGGATGCGGTACTGATGACCGACGCGAACCACTCGGCAGGGAAAGCGACCCACGTGGATGAGCCGGTATGCGGTGGCGGGACAGACTGCGAATGCGCGAGCAGCGGTTCGCAGATCGACGCTCAACGGGAGATCGAACGCCTCGGCGAAAGTGAGTGTTCGGTGGGTTCGGTTCATCGCGGGCTCCCGTAGGGGATCAGGGACAGGGTGCCGATACGGCGTCCAGGGCCGGGGCGTCGGGCACGGTGGACCACATGGCGCAGGCCCATTTCCTCGGCGAGCGCGCCGAGGCGTTCCCCCTCGACGCGCTGTCTCAAGGCGGAGAAGCGGATCGGTGCAGCGAGCCCGTCGGCGCGGTCGGGGGGCGTGATGTGCACGATCCAAGCGGAAGGCCAGCGATCCGGGTACGGCTGGGCGACGCCGTCCGCGGACAGGGCGGCGGAATCCGGGGCGGGGCGTTTCGGGACCGAGCTCCGGGCAAGACGCCAGGCGCGACCGGCAGCCGCTCGCATCAGTCGTTCGCCCGCTCCGGCAGCAAGCGGATCGACGGCCGTGACGCCTTCCAGGACTCCCTGTACGGTCTCGGCTTCGAGGTCGGCCCGTTCAGCCGGAAAGCGCGACAAGACCTGCCACACGGCCCGGCGAAGTCTCGGGAGGGTGAACCACACGAGAAGCAGGACCGACACGCCGCCGGGATCCGGGTCCGTGGCGGCCTCGGCCATGACGTGACTCCAGATGGCCCGGGGTGTCGGCTCGGCACGTGACGGTCCGTGCGCCAGCGCCCGCGCCTCCCGCAATGTCAGGTCCGAGGGCCCGGCGCCCGCGGCAGCACCGAGACGCGGGCTGGTGTGCAGTGTCTCGACGTGTGCCTCGATGTTGTCGAACAAGCTGGTGTACTTCAGCTGGGTCATATGTCCCTCCTCAGCCGATCGGCCTCCGACGTACGGGAGAAGCAGGTACAGGACGAACTGGCGGGACTTCGGGTGTGGAGGGACAGACCTGCGAGGGCCTCGGCCGCCGTATGAACACGGTTGGCGAGTTCGAGGAGCCCACTGGTCAATCTCCGCAGTCGGCCGAGCGTCTGGAACGGGCCGGGCGCCGGACCGGCCGGTGCAACGCCGGGCGTCCACGGGACCTGGTTGCCCACGGAGGAGTTGTAGATCGTGATGCAGTGGGCCTGCGCCCCTAGGACAGCGGTCCCCGAGCCCACGTACTGGCCGGCAAGCCACGGGGGCGCGTTCCAGTCGTGGTCGGTTCCGGGCTGGTCCGACGCAGTGCTCACGAGCGGCGGTCCCGGCCCGGCCGGGGCACCCCGCGCTGATGGACGTCACGCAGGGTGCTGTCCATGACGGCGACGCCGGACTCGACGTTCTGGACCCGCGCATGGATCGGTCGGGGGCCCGTAGGGGCAGCCTTGTCAGTCCCTACCTTCGGCTCGTTCGCGGATGCTGTCTGCGCGGTGGGCCGACGGAGCAGACCACCGGAGGGCGATGGCACGTACATCCAGGCCGTCTGTGCGAAATCCTTCCCGGGGACCTCGGCACGGACCTCGATGAAGCGGGAGGACGGCACAGCGCAATAACCTCCGACGACCACCGCGCTGTGGACAGCGTCGGAGACTATGACGACGAGGGACGTCCCGTCCTCACCCGACTCGGCGAGTCCTCGGCGCGCGGCCGAGCAGTCCAGGAGACGGTGCGTCTCACTGCGCGGAGCCGCGTTGCCGTCACCGGGCAGCCCCGGTGAGACGGGAACCGGCCCGACGTGGATGCTCATCCGCAGCCTGATACGCGGACCGGGCCCAGCATTGTGCCGCTGGAGAATGGAGTCGAGCACATCCGCGAACGGGCTGATGACTCGCGGCAGCCACGACGGATCGAAACCGAAGGCAAGCCCGTCTCCGGTATTGCTCTCGAACTGCCTGATCATCTCTCCCAGGCCCGCGCGTTCCAGCCCTCGGTGGATGAGGTCAGTGATGGACCTGCTGAGTGTGGCGTGGCGCACCGACGGCAGTCGGGTCGAATCCTTCGCGTCCACTGCGAGAAGACCGAAGTAGGGCGGCAGCGGACAGATTTCTTTCCCGGATGACCAGGAATTTTCAGACATGGCAAACCTCCCAGGAGACATTCCGGGTACTGCGGGCGAATTCAACGATCGACAATCGACAGCAATGCGAAGCGGAAGAATTTCCACTCGACGCTGTGATGTGCGTCACTCTGCCGGTACTGCCGAGTGACGATGGCCCTCACGCGTTGCTGCGCGCCAGTTGTTCCAGTACGACCTCGTCCGTGATGTGGATCACGGGCCAGCGCACGCAGAGCGCACCTCGGCGCTCCAGCTCGGTGACGGCACCGGACAGCGTCCGGGGCGTGACACCGAGGACGAGAGCCAGCACCTTCTGGGGAATCCCGGCCACATGGGACGTGCCGGCGGTGTGGGCCAGGTCGAGCAGGAGTCGGCTGAGCCCGCTCGCCACGCCGAAACGCCGCAACCCGGCCCGCACATTGGCCCTCATGTGCAGTTGCTGCGCGTGCAGCAGCATCCCGACCAGCGCGTCACTGCGCCCCAGTTCTGTGAGGAACCGTTCGTAGCCGATGGCCTGGACGACAGTGCGACAGACCGCTGTCACTTCTGCGTTCCGCGGCTGTCCCGACAAGGCCGAGGTCTCCCCCAGAAGCTGACCCCGGCCACGGATTTCCAGGAAGGTGTGCTCACCGTCCGGGTGCGGATCGGTGACCAGAGCCCATCCCTCGACGACCCGCAGGACGTTCCCCTTCAAGCTGCCCTTCAGGAGCATGGTCTGATCCCGCCGGTAGGAAATGATCCTGCCGCGATCGAATATGCTGCTCCAGCGATCAATATCCAAAGCGCCCCTCCCGCATTAGCGATTCCGCCGGCAGTGACGCCTTTTGCCTCACGGCCCCGGGAAATAGTGAATGCTTCCGCATCGCCGATAACAGGGCGCACAGACGCGATACAGGCGCACCCAGCCATTCGTCGAAGGCCATGTGCTCCCGAGGGAGCGGAATGGCGGGCTCCTGCCTTGCGGGGGACCCGATCGCGCCCTGGATGGTGAACAGCGGAAGACCAGCAGGGGCGTGCAGCAGGTTCCAAGGATGCATGCCAGCAATGTCCGGGGACGCTACAGTGCGCAACCGGCAGCAGCCGGCGAGACGCCACACCGCGCCGTGGACTGATTACCGACCCAGGGCAGCTCAAGTTGTATCCGTGGTCGCCATGGGCCCCCGAGGCGCATCAGCACAGCGGCACACCCTCACGACACACAGGAGATATAATCGATAGCATCGAAGATATCTTTGGAGGTACTCATGAGTCGAACCGTGATCGATCTTGACGATCAGCTGGTCGCAGATGTAGCCAAGGCGCTCGGGACCAGCACCAAGAAGGAGACGGTCAACACCGCACTGCGTGAGGTGCTCCAGAACCGACGGCGCGCTCTTGCGCTCACTCGTCTGCGGGCGGCAGCGGAGGACGGCGCTTTTGATCTGGACCTTCTTGAGGACAAGGGGAACTACCGCCGGTGAACGCCGCGCAATTCCTCATCGACACCAGCGCGCTCGTCCGCTTGCTGCGGGGCGACGCCGAGCAGTACGGATGGGACCGGGCGGCAGCAGCCGGGCTCATCGCCACCTGCTCCATCACCGAGCTGGAGTTCTTCTACAGCGCACGCTCCGCCGCCGACAGGGCCCACGGCATCGAGAACATGCGTCTGCTCTTCGGCTGGGTTCCGATCGATGACCGGGCCTACGACCGCGCCTGGCAGGTCCAGGAGATCCTCACTCAACGCGGGCAGCACCGCAGCGCCGGGCCTGTTGACCTCGTCGTGGCCGCCACAGCCGAATTGCAAGGACTCACCCTTCTGCACCGCGACCGGGATTTCGAACGCGTGGCAGCTGTCACCGGTCAGGCGCTCCAATGGTACGGCCCCGAAGCCGGCAAGTGAGCGCGACGGGCACGTCGAACACACGAAGCCCGGATACGGAGTCCGGGTTCACCGAGATCGTCATCCACTCAGGAACGACAACTACGGGGAATCGCGGCGCCGGGTTCACCCTCCCCTGCAGAGAGCGCCTGTACAGCATCGGAGGGTATGGGAAAGGCGTCGCCTGATTCGGGGTCCCACAATGTCACCTCACCACCGACCACACCGAACGTGCCGTACACCTGCCTGGGGTCCAATCGGTGCCCGTACAAGGGAAGTTCTTCCAGGGAGCCGATCGGAGTGACGCAGACGGGTCGGGGATTGGCGCCGTAGTAGTGATCCGGTACTCGGCCCGATCGCCACTGACGTATCGCATCATCACCGGCCGCACCGGCGCCGTCCAGTACGGTCACCGCCCATGCCAACGTGAGCGCCATGGCCCCGGTCAGGGCGACGATCGGCAGGCACAGGCGCAGCGTACGTTGGCGGAACAGGGGCAGCCGCAAGTAGCCCCAGCAGGCCAGGAAGAAGAGCGTCAGCGTTACCGAGATCCCCAACACGTATACCGAGGCGAGAAACTGCCACACCTCCGCAACGTCCATCTCCTCCGCGCGGACGTGGAACGCGGCACCGTAGAAGGTGAAGAGCACAGGGCTGAGCCCGCCAAGTACCGGAACGACCACCGGTAGCAGAGCGACGAGCACCGCCACCAGAAACGGCCTGCGGCTACCTTCGCGGGCCAGGCGTCGGATGCCGCCCGTGACGAACACCCCGCCTGCCAGGAGGAGGTGCAGGCAGAAAGCGGCACTGGGATCAGCGATCCAGGTCACCCAAGCCGTGACAGCGAAGAGCGCTCCGCTGGTCGCCAGCGCCGCCAGCCATGCGTGACTGCGCTGGCGCTGGTAGACCACCACCGCGTCCCCGTCCCGCAGGGCATCGCACCCGTCCCCGGCTGCAGTGCGACGGCCATCCGACGTGAGCGGGCTGGTGCGGCGCTGGCGGACGACACGACGTCGGCGGACGAACGGAAGCATGATGGTCGCGCACCACCAACTCAGCAGCACCCACGCCACCAGCGCAGGCAGAGCCAGCCACCAAGGCCCAGAAGAAGCCGGGATGCCGAGCACACCTGCAGCCCAACTCAGTGCCGTCGCTCTCACCACCCACCGGTGGCTTTCCCTCACCCTGGTCCGGTGCATTCCATCGTGTGCTCGCACCCGACGCGGAAACGGGGGCCGCACCCGTCCCTCACCAGCGTGCCGCTCGGCCTCCTCCAACGAGCCGAACAGCACCGTCCCTGTGTCGTGCAACCCCGTGCTCCGCTCCAGATTGAACAGCCACCGCAGGCACCAATCGGCGTGCGTGCTTGGCGGGGCGCAGACGAACCAGTGCGGTTCATGGCGGCGCTGCCTCCGCCGCATCCGCGCGCTCACAGGCCGCAGATCAAGCTCGGCATCGTCCGCCAGGTCCTTGACCTCCTGGGCCGCCCACCGCTCCGGGCGGCAACCGGAAACCTGCCCGACAGGGATGTCAAGCGCGTAGACCGAATTTCGGACCGCCTGATCCGGAAGGACTCCGCCCGGGGTACGAGCCTCCGGGTACACCTCCTCGTGAGCGACCAGTACCTCCCAGCCCTTCAATTCGAACAAGGTGCGGGCCTTTCTCCGGTGCTCGACCGGCCCCGTGAGAGCCGCCTCCACCCGGACGGTGAGCAGCGCTCCGCGCCCCTGTCCCTGGTCTGCCTGCACGATTCCTCCCTTCAGCAGGAGCTGATCTGCCCTGTCGATCACGGACTTCAACACGGGTCCGCGGACATGACACTGGCTCGGCATGCCTGTCGTAGCGTGCCGCCTACCTGAAGAACCGGTGTGTGCACTCGCGACGCCGTCTCTAGTCCAGGCAACAGGGCGAGCCGAGCCCGGCGCTTCGGCCGTCGCACTCACGCAATATCCCGCAGATACACGACGCCGTGCCCATAGCGTGCCCGCAAGAGCGGGAAACTACAGTCAACGACGGTACGAGCCGACCCTCACGGCCACCCAAGTAGGCAGCGTCTGCGCAGGCCAGAGCCATAGACCTGGCCCAAGCGCCGTCGCTTCCCAAGCTGAGAGCGCGAGTTCGATTCTCGTCACCCGCTCCATGTGAAACCCCGGGCCAGTGGCCTGGGGTTTGTTTTTTGTCCGGGGGAGGCTTGGCTCTCTCGGCCGGGGCGGTCAGTCCGGCTGGGGGTTCCACTCCTCCGCCAGGATCGCGTGTACCACCGAGTCCCGCCAGTGGCCCGCCTTCTGGATGTGGCCGCGGATCGTGCCCTCCTCCGTCATGCCTGCCGCGACCATCGTGCGTGCCGAGGCGGCGTTGAGGGGGGAGCGGGCGCCCCAGACGCGGTGGAGGGACAGATCCTCGAAGGCCAGTGCCAGCAGGAGGCGTACGGTCTCGGTACCGTAGCCGGCGCCCCAGGTGTCCGGGCGAAGGGCGAAGCCCATGGTGGCCGCGCGCTGCTGGTGGGGGTCCATCGCCAGCCGGGCGAAGCCGACCAGACGGCCGGAGGGCGGGGCGACCACGGCGAGCGCGTACTCGGTGCGGGGCTCCGCCGTCGCCGCCGCGACGGAACGGGCGACGATGTGGCCGGTCTGTTCCCGGGTGCGGGGTTCGAACGACAGGTGTTCCGTCGCCTCGGGGTCACCGTAGACGGCGAACACCGCGTCGACGTCGTCGACGGTGAGTTCGCGCAGGCCGAGGCGCCGGCCGGAACGCTGGACCGGGTACATGCGGGGAACCTTATCGCCGCGGCGGAGAAGGGAACGACGACCGCCGGGGCGGGAACACGGCGATCTCCTCTCCCAGGTCGCGGGCCACGACCGCGGTGCGCGCACCGGATGTCGTCAGCGCCTGCCTGACCCGCTGCGCGGACACGATGATGCCGTTGTTGCGGTACATCGGCTCCAGGTCCAGCACCGGGCGGATGACCTGCGCGGCACCGTCCACGTCCCCGCTGTGGAGGAGGACGAGGGCCTGGTTGCACTGGGCTCCGGCCAGATCCCCGAAGGCCCAGTTCGGGTCGGCCGGGTCGCTGAATCCCCGTACGGCCCCCTCCGCCTCGCCGAGCAGGACGGCGTCGCCGTGGCCCAGGTGGGCCTCGGACTCCACCGCGTAGTACATCTGCTTCTCCAACGAGTAGGTGAGCAGGCCGCCGAGTTCGTCCAAGTCGTCCGGGACGAAGCTCTCGCGCCGGTCGAACGCCGCCCGGTTGGCGTTCCGTACGGTCTCCTCGTCGCCCAGGATCGCGGCGGCCCGCGACTGGAGGCCCAGCAGCCACAGTCCGACCGTGCCACGCAGGTCCGCGGAGAGCGCCGCGCCCTTCTCGGCGTAGAACAGGGCGTCCCCGGGGCGGTCCGCCCAGTACTCGATCAGGGACTGCAGCCCGTGGACCAGCGCCAGGAGCCCTGGGTGCTCGGCGTCCCTGGCGAAGGAGGTGGCGAGCAGGCTCATGGTCCTGGCCTGCTCCCGGTCCTCCATGTCGTTGAAGCCCTTGGCCACGAGGAACCCCAGGATCCCGGCCAGGAAGTTGAGATCGCCGAGCTGCGAGGGCCGGTGCCTGCCGGTCTCCAGGTTGAAGATCACCTGGTCCTGGGCGTCCAGCAGGTCGTCCCAGATCGCCGACAGCGGGACGCGCGGATAGTCGGTGATCAGTCGGGCCACATGATCGTGGAGCACCGGGAGCGTGCTGTCACCGAGCCTCTCGCGGTCCGTCTGGAGAACGTACTTCCGTGCACGTCGGACGGCCATGGCACCGCTCCTTCTCATCTCGCTCATATCCATGCCGGGTCGGGCAGGCGAGGCGACCGGCGACTGCGGGCCGGCCACGGGGAGGGAGGGTGAGGCGCTGGTTGCCGGCACCTCGGTCCACAGTGCGTCGATGGTGCTGCCGAGCATCTCGACGATGGCGGGACGGAAGACCCGCTGCGGCCTGCGCCCGTCGTAGAACCATCCCTCGAAGGTCTTCGGAGCCGGATCCACGTGCTTCAGGCCGAGCCGCTCCGCCGCCTTCCTGTAGTGCGGGAGAAATTCTTCGGCGCTCCGGATGCCACGCCTCTGAAGTTCCAGCCGGAAGAACAGCACGGTACCTCCCCACGAACCGTCCACCGGACGCGTCGCCCGCGTCACCGCCGTGCCGAGATTAGAGCGTTCTGCTTCTCAACTTGCCCCGCTCGGGCGCCTCTTAGTGGTTCCGAGGTCTGTCCGAGGTGTATCAGAGGTCAGATCGAGGGTCACGGGTCCGTGTGGTCCCCGGCCAAGCGCGCTCCGGGACGGTCCGGGGCAGTCCGGGGGCGGTCCGGGGATGGAGCCGTCCGACCGGACTTGTCACGCTCCTAGCAGGCAGTGCCGCCTACCGACCCACCAGTCCGACGCCCGATCGCTCCACCTGCCGCCAGACCTTCCGCACAACCTTCCAGCCGATGGGGAAGTGCCGACATGACGATGCCGACGACGACCGAGCTACGGCGCCACACCTTCGCCCCGGCCGGGGGCCGCCCCCGTGTCCCGCGGGTGAACCTCCCGACGACCGACGATCGCCCCGCGCCCCGGTCTGCCCTGGTCCCGATCCCGATCCCGGTTCCGGTCCCGGTCCCGGGATCACGCACCCTCGTGGATCGTGTGCGTGACCTGCAGGGTC
Organism: Streptomyces sp. BK79; assembly: GCF_044142145.1. Lineage (NCBI taxonomy): Bacteria > Bacillati > Actinomycetota > Actinomycetes > Kitasatosporales > Streptomycetaceae > Streptomyces > Streptomyces sp. BK79. Next base: position 6,464 of record NZ_JBHVOC010000009.1, on the reverse strand, counting down.
CTCAGAGCGGCGGCTGGGCCCTCGTACCGCTCGGTGGTCAGCTGTTCGACGTGGTGATCACGGTGGGCGGCGAGATGGGCAGCCGGGTGCTCTCGATGATGGACGAGATCGAGTGCGACGACCGGGGTGCCCGCGAACCCGCCTGCGGGCCGGTCATCGAGGACCCCGACCAGGGCTGGCTGTTCTGGCTCGTGCCGCCCGGCACCAGCGAGCGGTGGCAGCCGCACGGGGACACGGCGTGTCTCGGTCAGCCGCACGTTCTCTCCCTCCCGCCGCTGACCCGCACCCGACCGCCCGGCGTGTTCTGGCGCCGGCGCCTGCGCGGTGACCGTCTGGTGTCACCGGCGCCGCTGTACGACCTCTTCGACCGGGTGTCCGGGCCGGGACGGAACGCCTTCCGCTGAGCGTCGGCCGCTGTCCCGGGATGGGACCGGGCGGCGGCAGCCGGGCTGATCGCCACCTGCCCCATCACCGAGCTGGAGTTCTTCTGCAGCGCGCGTTCCGCTGCCGACCGTGCGCGAGGCGTCGAGGATCTGCGCCTGCTCTTCGGCCGGGCGCCGGTCGACGACCATGCCTGTGCGCCTGGGCTCCGGGCCGTCCGTACACGAGCCGGCCGAGCGGCTCGGCACGATCATCCGGCTTGCGCCGATGCTAGGATCCGCCCACTTGTTCGGGGGGTTGCGGGGGGTGGGGCCCTCCGTCGGGGAGGGGAAGCAAGTGACTCGTCATGCCTTCATGCGTGGTTCTTTGGTCACGCTGATCGGGTTGGCACTCTCTGTGTCCGCCGTGCCGCTGGTGGGGCCCGCGCATGCGGAGACCGCAACGGAGATCATCGTTCCGGCCACCATGCGCACGACTCCGCGCACGGCATATCTGCAGAGCGCGGGGGCTTCCGGCTTTCTTGAGTACCGATCCACCCCCGAGGGTTACGGCCTCTGGTGGACCGGTTACGACGGCAGCCGAAAGCCGGTGGAAGGCGGCGAGCGACTCGCACCGCGCACCGCGGGTGCGTACGGCACCGGTTCGGACGTCGTCGCCCTTCGCCCCTCCCAGAGCAGTGGCGGGCAAGTCCTGCTCCGGGACATGGGAACCGGTTCGACGGAGACCGTGGCCATCCCGGCGGACCAGAGCTATCTGCAGACGTACGGACGTACTGTCCTGACCAGCATGTCGACAGGCGGGGAACGGACTCGGCTGTTCCTGCTGCGCGAGGAGAACGGCGGCACGGTGCAGAAGCCTGTCACCGGACTCCCGGCCGGGGTGGTCTTCCCCTACTGGCCCACGGGTTCCGCCTCCGGCATTCTCGTCAACTACCACGGCCCGGACCGGGTCCTCCAGTCCGCATGGGTGAACGCGGAGACCGGTGCCGCCACGCCCTTGCCATCGCTGGTGGCGAGCACGGACACCGTGGTGGGATCCGACTACCTGGTCAGCTGGTACGGCACGACCCGGGTGCGGGTGTACGCCCACGGTGCCTACGACGCGCCCACCCACGAGGTCGCGTTCCCCCGCATCTCGGCCAACAAGATCCTCGGCGTCGTCGGTGACGCGCTCGTCGTCGCGCGGCGCGGCGACTCCTCCGTCTGGAGTGTGTCAGCGCTGCCCTTCGACGGCTCCGCCGCACTGCCCCTGTTCAAGAGGGCGGATCCCGCCGCCGTCATGACCCCCGACGGCGGCCTGGTCCTCTCCGGCGGAGAGTCCTCTCTGGACTACGGCATCGCCAAGATCCAGGCGGGCACCGACGGTCTGCCCCGGGTCCACCGGATCGTGGACCTTCCGGCCGTGCCCTCCGGGATCGAGTCGCTCGATCTGAGCGGCGGTGAGCTGATGACCTACGAGTCGGGCGACGGGGCGACGCACCTGTACAGCCGCTCGCTGACCACGGCGGAGGCTCTGACGGCGGGCACGCGCACGGACCGGGGGGCGACCCGGCGGTGCGGGTACATGGCCGGGCAGTACGGGAACTGCCCCAGTCTGATGGGAACGGGTGACGGCCGGGCGGTCATGGCGGACACGCTCGGGGAGGTGTCCGTCCTGGACCGGGGACAGCCCCTTCCCGGCACCGTGGTGACCACCGGTCTCCAGGACAGCCATGCCCTCGTGGCCGTTGCGGGCCGGTACGCGGCCTGGCGCGGGCCCACGCCCGCGGGAGAGGGCCTGGTGGTGACGGACCTGGACACACGGAAGGTCGTGCTCACCCGTACGGGCGCGGCCGACGTGGGCCCCTCCGCCCTGTGGGGCGAGACGCTGTGGGCGGCGGCCCAGGACGGCACCGTCACGGCCACGGAGGTGCGTTCGGGCAGCACGATCACGTCGTTCCGGATGGTCGGCAGTGGCTGCCAGGTGGGCGACTTCCAGGCGGTGGGACGCTGGGTGTTCTGGTCCGGCTCGTGCGCCCTTGCCCAGGGCAGCGTGCAGAAGGCCTTCGTGTACGACACCCGCAAGAAGGCGCTCATCACCGTGCCCGCCGGCCGAGGGACACGCCTGGGCGACGGCTTCCTGGTCGCGGCCGGCCCCACATCCGCGGCGCTGACCCTCACGGACGTCACGAGCGGCTCCGCGGTGAGCCGGACGCTGGCGGCCCAGGCCGGCATGTGGGACGTCGATCCGTACACCGGCCTGGTCGGCTACGTGGACCCGGCCTCCCAGGACATCCACGTCCTCCGCAGTGGCGTCCCCACCACGGACATCGCGGTCCTCGGAGCGAGGACGGAACCGTCGGTCAGCCTGGTGGACTCGTCGCCCTCGTGGGACGGCACGTGGTGGCTGTCGAAGCCGGCCGCGTCGTGGACTCTGTCGCTCAGGAACAAGGCGACCGGGGCCACCGTGCGCACACTGACCGGTGGCGCCGCGCACGACGCGGTCCGTACGTCCTGGAACGGCAGGACGTCGACGGGCGCCCATGTGCCGAACGGCACGTACGGCTGGACGTTGACGGTGACCCCGGCCGACAAGCACGGCGCGTCGGCGACGGCGTCCGGCACGCTGAACCTGACCGGCGGTGCCGCGGTGCGACGCGACCATGTCGGCTCCGACGGACTCGGTGACCTGCTCACGCTCAACTCCCAGGGTGCGCTCACCTTCCACCGGGGCGACGGCACCGGAAAGTTCTCGACGAAGACCTCGGCTCCGGGCTGGCCGGCCTCGGTCACGGTGGTGCCGTTCGGGGACCTGAACGGTGACCGCTGCAACGATGTGCTCGTGCGGGTCAGCGGCGGTGCACTGCGGGCGTACCTCCCGGGGTGCGGCAAAGCCCTGACGACCTCCACGCCGTACACCACGCTGGGAACCTCAGGCTACAACCAGTACGACGTGCTGACCTCACCGGGCGACATCACCGGTGACGGCCGGGCGGACCTGATCGCCCGCCAGGCGTCCACCGGTGACATCTACCTGTACAAGGCCACAAGCACCGGAAAGGTCTCGGCACGGGTGAAGATCTTCTCCAAGTGGTCCGGTTACAAGAAGATCATCGGCGTCGGCGACCTCAACGGTGACGGATACGGGGACCTGCTGGCGCAGGACACGTCGAACGAGCTGTGGCGGTACGTGGGCACGGCGACCGGCGGCTTCAGGGCGCGGGTCAAGGTGGCCGACAACTGGGGTGCCTCCTACAACGTCGTGGCGGGCGCCGGCGACATCACCGGGGACGGGAGGGCGGACATCGTCTCCCGCGACACCTCCGGCAAGCTGTGGCGCAACAACGGCGACGGCAAGGGCTCCTTCGGTGCTCGCACCGGGATCGCCACCGGGTGGCAGAGCTACAAGGCCCTGTACTGACCGCCCGCGACGCCACCCGCTCCATGCGAAACCCCCAGGCCGGCCGTCAGCGGATACAACCCTCGTGGTCCGTCGCGCGTCAGTAAGACGCCGCGATGGGTGCGGGCCCGTCTGCGTGCGGGCGGGTCGCCGGGATGGCTTACGATCCGCATGACTCTCATAAAGATCACCTAAGAGGATGTACACGTCATGAACGTCCGTGCCCCGTACCGTTCCCTTCGCGGCATATCCGCCGTCGTCGCCCTGCTCGCGATCGGCGCGGTGGGATGTTCGGACGTCACCGACGCCGTCGACAGCGCCAAGGACGGCGCGAAGAAGGTGGCTCGCCAGCGCTCGGTGTTCTCGCTGGACACCGGTGACTGCTACAACCCGTCCGGCAAGGCCGAGGGGACGGCGTACACCGTCGAGATCGTGCCCTGCGACGAGGCGCACGAGGGCCAGGTCGTCGGCGAGTTCTCGATCGACGAGGGCGAGGCGTACCCCGGCGACGACGGGGTCTCGGCGATCGCGGACACCCGCTGCCCGGTCGAGGCGCAGAAGTACGCCCCGGACACCTGGGCGCTCCCCAAGGGCGCCGAACTCTTCTACTACACCCCGACCAAGGAGAGCTGGGCGACGGGTGACCGCGCGGTGAGCTGCACCTACACCGCCGAGAAGGGCGCGCTCAAGGGCACGCTGGACACCGCGAAGTCCCTCAAGCCCGAGCAGCTCACGTACCTCAAGGGTTCGAACGCGGTCTACGAGGCCCTGTGGGCTAACCAGTCCGAGAAGGACACCGTCGAGGCCGACCTGCCCGGGTACAAGGCGCAGGCCAAGGCCGTCGCGGCCGCTCTCCAGACGCACGTCGAGGGCCTGGGCGGCATCGAGGGCGCCGAGGTCGGCAAGCTCCGTTCGACGCTGACGAAGGCGGCCGGCGACTGGGAGAAGGCCGCGAACGCCGCCGACGCCGACGCGTTCTACGTCGCCTACGACCCGGCGTTCACCGGCATCGACCCGAACGAGTCGGTCGCCGCCCGCAAGGAACTGGGCCTGGCCACCACCGTCCCGGCCGACGAGGCCGAGGTCTGGGCGGGCTGACCCCCGCCCGCGGCACGTGAGGCGGCGGGGGCGCCGGCGCCGGTGGTCTCAGGCGCCCTCGAGCTGCGGCTGGGGCTGGGGCTGCGGTTCCGCGCGCGGGGCCGGTACGGCGAGCCTCGGTTCCCAGCCGGCGGTGGTGCGCGCGTAGCCGAGGACCACGGAGAGCATCGCCAGGACGAGGAGCGGGCCGAACAGCCACGGGCGGTGCGCCATCTCCAGGGACAGGAAGCGGGAGGACAGCAGCACCGCGGCGAACACCACCGTCCCGTGGGCGACGAGCCGGACGCCCGCCCGGTCCCAGCCCCGGTCCGCCGCGCGCAGCGCCGCCTCGATCGTCACCGCGAACACCACGCCGGCGACGAGGTCGATCCCGTAGTGGTAGCCGAATCCCAGGGTCGCCGCGAGCGTGGCGACGAGCCAGAACGTTCCCGCGAAACGCAGCACGCGAGGGCCCCGGCGGGAGTGCAGGAAGATCGCGGTGGCCCATGCCGTGTGCAGGCTGGGCATGCAGTTGCGGGGCGTGATCCCGTCGTACGTCACGGGGTGCGGGGCGGCGATCGGCGGGGTGGTGTGCGGCCACAGTTGCGCCACGGCCCATTCCTCGCCGCCGGTGCCGAAGGCGCCGGTGCCGTAGGTGAAGACCGGTCCCACCACGGGGTAGATCATGTAGACGGCGGGGCCGAGGAGGCCGATCACCAGGAACGTGCGCACGAGGTGGTGGCCGGGGAAGCGGCGTTCGGCCGCCACGTGGCGCAGCTGGTACAGGGCCACGACGACCGCGGCCACCGCGAGCTGGACGTAGACCCAGTCGAGGACGCGGTCACCGACCGGGCCCGTCGCCTCGACGATCCGGCCCATCACCCACGCGGGGCTGCCCAGCGCGTGGTCGGCGACCGCCACGTACTCGTCGAGCACCGCGGGGCGGGTCTTGGAGGTGATCAGGAGCCAGGCGTCGCCCGTCTTGCGGCCGGCCACCAGGAGCAGCCCCAGCCCGACCCCCTTGAGCAGCAGGACGCGGTCCGCTCCGGTGCGGCGCGTGACGGCGACGACCGCGCAGCCCAGCATCACCCACAGCGCGCCGTTGCCGAAGGAGTGGCCCTCGGTCACCGTGACGCCGGCCGCCCACCGCACCAGCGTGAGGGCGAGGTCGATGCCGACCGCGGCGCCGGCCGCGAGGAACCGCTGCCGCCAGGTGAGCACCACCGACATCAGGGCCATGCTGGCGTAGAGCAAAGGGCCCGACGCAGGGGGGAATATGACCTCTTTTGCCTGGTTGGTGATCGGACCAGGAAGGCCGTAGCGACGCGCGGCGATCTCCAGCACGATGAGGAATCCGAGCACCGTCGCGCCCGCCACGGCCCAGAGTCTCGCCCGTGGTTGGCGCCAGTTTATTCGCGAAAACACCCGTGATGGCATGTATCTCAATCTTTATTCGATGTGCTGATATAGGCCGAATAGTTCTTTCTGTCGGCTGGCCCGTTCCGGTCCACCGGCAGGAAGACGAAAAGATTAAGGCCCGGGTTCCTGGCGGGAAATAGGGATACAACGAACCCCGCGGCGGGCAAGCCATGGGCAGCCCGCCCCGGGGGTTACCCGGCCCACCGGGG
>NZ_JBHVOC010000008.1:0-282696 GCF_044142145.1 Streptomyces sp. BK79 | reverse complement strand
CTTTTCGGCCTGATTCCCTGTCGGCGGGATTTGTCGAGGCCTTCTGGCTTTCGCCCGTCGGCCTTTCGACATTCACTACGTTAGCGGATTCTTCCGTGGACTCATAATCGAGTCCCGCGAGTTCGAATTCGGGCATGCAGGCATGACGAATTCGTCCCCGCTGAGGGGAAGCCGTAGGTAGTGGGTTGGCCGCTTCCGGCTGCAGGCGAATGCCGTACCCGGGTCAAGCGGCTCGGGCTACATTACGCGTCCGCCGAGGCCGAGTCAACTCCGTCGTCGGCGCGGCACATGCGCCCGGTACGGGCTGACGGTCGGGTCGTCGGCGACCCAGTAACGCCAGGGATGGACGCCGCCCTCGCCGGCCACGCCGGTGCGCGGACCGTTGCTTACCTGGTCACGGGGCACCGGGGTACCGGTCAGCACCCGCAGAGGGGTGTCCTCGGTCGTGCACGCGTCCGTGCCGTTGAGGGCCCGGTCGACACCGAGGGCGGTGGCCAGGCGTGCCGGGCCTTTGGCCAGTTCCTTGTCGTTGCGGGCCGAAGGCCGACGGGTGCGGGCCAGCTCGGCGCCCTCGATGATCTCGCCCGCGCGGAGCAGTACGGCGCTCGCCCTGCCCTCGGGTCCGCACACCAGGTTCATGCAGAACCACATGCCGTAGGTGAAGTAGACGTACACGTGTCCGGGAGGACCGAACATCACGTCGTTGCGGGGGGTGCGACCGCGGTAGGCGTGGGAGCCGGGGTCGTTCTGACCGTCGTAGGCCTCCACCTCTGTCAGGCGGAGGGCGATCGGGCCGTCGGGGGTGCTGCGCACCAGGATCCGGCCCAGGAGGTCGGGGGCCACCTCGAGGATGGGGCGGTCGAAGAAATCCCTGGGGAGGGGCGTACGGTCGGGGCTCGCGATCATGCCGTCCGAGCGTAACGCAGGCGCCTCGCCGGATGCCGGGCGTGGAACCGGCCACGGCCGGATCGCGTTTAGAGGGATCAAGGGTTCACCCGAAGCCTGGAGCTGGAAGGAAGAGACATGCCGTTCAAGAAGCTGCTCGCGAGTCTGGGGGCCGGCGGTGCTTCCGTCGAGACCGTGCTGACCGAGGTCAACGTCGTGCCGGGCGGTGTGGTGCAGGGCGAGGTGCGGATCCAGGGCGGGTCGGTCGATCAGCAGATCGAGGCGCTGTCGGTGGGGCTCCAGGCCAAGGTCGAGGTGGAGAGCGGCGACCAGGAGTACAAGCAGGACATCGAGTTCACGAGGAGCCGGCTCGGCGGTGCCTTCGAGCTGAAGGCGAACGCGGTGCACGCCGTGCAGTTCGGGCTCGAGATCCCCTGGGAGACGCCGATCACGATGATCGACGGGCAGGCGCTGCGCGGGATGGACATCGGGGTCACCACGGAGCTGGAGATCGCGCGTGCCGTGGACTCCGGTGACCTGGACCCGATCAACGTGCACCCGCTGCCGGCGCAGAAGGCGATCCTGGACGCGTTCATCGGGCTCGGCTTCCGCTTCAAGAGCGCGGACATGGAGCGCGGACAGATTCGGGGCACGCGGCAGACGCTCCCCTTCTACCAGGAGATCGAGTTCCTCCCGCCGCAGCAGTACCGGGGGCTGAACCAGGTCGAGCTGAGCTTCGTGGCCGACGCGCAGGCGATGGACGTCGTGCTGGAGATGGACAAGAAGCCGGGGCTGTTCAGCGAGGGCAGCGACACGTTCCGCTCCTTCAAGGTGGGGCTGAACGACTACCAGGGGACCGACTGGACGGCGTACCTCAACCAGTGGCTGTCCGAGGTGGGCAGCAAGCGGAACTGGTTCTGAGGGTTCTAGGCTCGGAGATCACTGCACCGAACCATCAGGAGGTACCGAGGTGACCGAGCTCAAGCGGCGTCCGCTCCCCCATGACTTCCACCCGCCCGTGGCGGCGTTCACCGTCACGAGTGAGGACGTCCAGGAGGGCGGGACGCTCAAGGACGCTCAGGTCTACGCGGCCGGCAACACCTCGCCGCAGCTGCGGTGGGAGGGCTTCCCGGCCGAGACCAAGAGCTTCGCCGTGACGTGCTACGACCCGGACGCGCCGACGGGGAGCGGGTTCTGGCACTGGGTGGTGTTCGACATTCCGGCCTCGGTGACCGAGCTGCCCGCGGGTGCGGGCAGCGGCTCGTTCGCGGGGCTGCCGGAGGGCGCCGTCCAGGTGCGCAACGACTACGGCAGCAAGGACTTCGGCGGTGCCGCTCCGCCGGCCGGGGACGGGCCGCACCGGTACGTGTTCACGGTGTACGCCGTGGACCAGGAGAAGCTGGGACCGGACGCGGAGGCCACCCCGGCGTTCGTCGGCTTCAACCTGCGGTTCCACACCATCGCGCGGGCCCAGCTGATCGGTGAGTACGAGGTGCCCGCCGAGGGCTGAGCGTTCCGGGCGTTCATGGAACGTTTGCCCGCCCCTGGTCTTGGAATGGATCAGGGGCGGGCATTTTTGTTGCCGGGGGGTGGGGGAAGCGTCCCCCGCAGGAGCAGCAGATATTGCGTTGTCCATCTCGGCGTGCCCGGCCAGAGTTGATCCCAGCCCGCCAGGGGGTGGGCCGGTGCGCACGGGAGGTGGGCTGGTATGCGGGACACGCTGGTGCTGAACGCGAGCTTCGAGCCGCTGTCGACGGTGACGCTGAACCGAGCCGTCGTTCTGGTGCTCCAGGACAAGGCCGTCGTGGAACAGGCCCACCCCTCGCTGCGGATGCGCGGAGCCGCGCTCGACATACCGGCGCCCCGGGTGATCAGGCTGTGCCAGTACGTACGGGTGCCCTTCCGAAGACGGGCCCCGTGGTCGCGGCGGGGTGTGCTGGTCCGGGACCGGCACCGGTGCGCGTACTGCGGTCGGCGGGCGACGACCGTCGACCACGTGGTGCCGCGCTCGCACGGCGGGCAGGACACCTGGCTGAACACGGTGGCCTCGTGCGCCGAGGACAATCACCGCAAGGCGAACCGGACGCCGGAGCAGGCGGGTATGCCGTTGCTGCGGGAGCCGTTCGAGCCGACGCCCGCCGACGCGATGTTGCTGGCGCTGGCCAGGGACGACTTCGACGCGCTGCCGGAGTGGCTGGTGCTGGACGCGGCGTGAGGGTGCGCCGTAGGGGTTGATGTCCGTCGCTGACCGCGGGTGCGTCGTGGCTTGTCGCGCGGTCCCCCGCGCCCCTTCGGGCGCGGGGTGCCACCCGGCGTCCGCCGGTACGGGCTAGTCGATCGACGGCTTCTCGCGGCGTTCCTGGGGCGGGACGCTCGCGCCGCCGTTGCCGCTGCCCGAACCGCCGCCCATGCCGCCGAAGTTGCCCATGGCGCCGGACAGGCCCTTGAGGGCGTCGCCGATCTCGCTGGGGACGATCCAGAGCTTGTTGGCGTCGCCCTCGGCGATCTTCGGCAGCATCTGGAGGTACTGGTAGGACAGCAGCTTCTGGTCCGGATCGCCGGCGTGGATGGCCTCGAAGACCGTACGGACGGCCTGGGCCTCGCCCTCGGCGCGCAGGGCGGCGGCCTTGGCCTCACCTTCGGCGCGCAGGATCTGGGACTGCTTCTCACCCTCGGCGCGCAGGATCTCGGACTGCCGGACACCTTCGGCCTGGAGGATCGCGGCGCGCTTGTCGCGGTCGGCGCGCATCTGCTTCTCCATCGAGTCCTGGATGGAGGTGGGCGGTTCGATGGCCTTCAGCTCGACGCGGTTGACGCGGATGCCCCACTTGCCGGTGGCCTCGTCGAGGACGCCGCGCAGGGCCGCGTTGATCTCCTCGCGGGAGGTCAGGGTGCGTTCGAGGTCCATGCCGCCGATGATGTTGCGCAGGGTGGTGACGGTGAGCTGCTCGATGGCCTGGATGTAGCTGGCGACCTCGTAGGTCGCGGCGCGCGCGTCGGTCACCTGGTAGTAGATGACCGTGTCGATGTTGACGACCAGGTTGTCCTGGGTGATGACCGGCTGCGGCGGGAAGGGGACGACCTGTTCGCGCAGGTCGATGCGGTTGCGGATGGTGTCGATGAACGGGACGACGATGTTGAGGCCCGCGTTCAGTGTCCGCGTGTAGCGGCCGAAGCGCTCGACGATGGCGGCGCTGGCCTGCGGGATGACCTGGATGGTCTTGATCAGGGCGATGAAGACCAACACCACCAGGATGATCAAGACGATGATGACCGGTTCCATCGTGGTTGTCCGTCCCCTTCTCCGCCTCGGCGCTCTGGCAGATCCTGTTGGCCCCGACTACTGGCCCTGACTACGGCTGATCTTACGGCTGTTGAGGATCTTGCTGGTCGAGTCTGTCAGACCGTCGCGTGCCTCGGAGGGTGTTCGGTCCACTTGTGTCCGGTGAGGTCACATGATGATCGCCGTTGCCCCCTCGATGTCCACGACGTCCACTTCCTCGCCCGCCTCGTAGGTGCGTCCGGTGTCGAGCGCGCGCGCCGACCAGACCTCTCCGGCGAGCTTGATCCGGCCGCCGGAGCCGTCGACCCGTTCCAGTACGACGGCCTGTCTGCCCCTCAGGGCGTCTACGCCGGTGGCGAGTTGAGGTCGTTGGGCGCGGTGCCGGGCGGCCACCGGCCGTACGACGGCGATCAGCGCGACCGAGACGGCGACGAAGACGAGTACCTGGACGACGAGGTCCGCGCCGAAGCCGGAGGCGACGGCGGCGGCGACCGCGCCTACGGCGAGCATCCCGAACTCCGGCATCGCGGTCACGACGAGCGGGATTCCGAGCCCGGCCGCGGCGACGAGCCACCACACCCATGCGTCGATGTCGTTCACGTGGTCATGGTAGGTCCGGGTGACGTGCCGGGGACAGGGCGCACGGAGGGCGGGTCAGGACAGCGGGAGCCCCTGTGCGGTCCAGCGGTCGCCGACCTGCTCGACGACGAGCGGGAGTCCGAAGCAGAGGGACAGGTTGCGCGAGGTGAGTTCCAGCTCGAGCGGGCCCGCGGCCATGACCTTGCCCTGACGGATCATCAGGACGTGGGTGAAGCCCGGGGCGATCTCCTCGACGTGGTGGGTGACCATGATCATCGAGGGGGCGATCGGGTCGCGGGCGAGGCGGCCGAGGCGGCGGACGAGGTCCTCGCGGCCACCGAGGTCGAGGCCGGCGGCCGGCTCGTCCAGGAGCAGCAGTTCGGGGTCGGTCATCAGGGCGCGGGCGATCAGGGTGCGCTTGCGCTCGCCCTCGGAGAGGGTGCCGAACCTGCGCTCCAGGTACTCGGTCATGCCGAGGCGGTCCAGGAAGGCGCGGGCGCGCTGCTCGTCGATGTCCTCGTACTCCTCCTGCCAGCCGGCCGTCATGCCGTAGGCGGCGGTCAGCACGGTCTGCAGGACGGTCTGGCTCTTGGGCAGCTTGTCGGCCATGGCGATGCCGGCCATGCCGATGCGCGGGCGCAGCTCGAAGACGTCGGTGCCGGGCCTGCCGAGGGTCTCGCCGAGGATGGTGGCGGTGCCCTGGCTGGGGTAGAGGTAGCTGGACGCGACATTGAGGAGGGTGGTCTTGCCGGCGCCGTTGGGGCCCAGGATGACCCAGCGCTCGCCCTCCTTCACCGACCAGGAGACCTGGTCCACCAGAGCCCGGCCCTCACGGACCACGGATACGTCCTGAAGCTCCAGAACATCGCTCATGAGCGCGTTGTCTCCCCTTGCGTTGTGGCCGGTCTCGGCTGTCGCGTACGCCTGTGGCTCGGGCCGCCGCGCCGGTGGGCGCAGGCCCTCCAGGAAATCTACGCCACCGGTCGGCTTCGCCGTTCCATCGGTCCGGTCCTTAGGGTGGGGGCATGCTCTCGGAACCACGCGCAGGGCGCCTTGCCGCCTGGGGAAATGCCCTTATTGCCGGAATGGTCTCGCCGGACGACGCCGCGGTCGCGATTGTGGGCGATGACACGGTGCATCGGGTGGAGGGGCTGCCGGGTGAATCGTCGCCGGTCGGACTCACGCTGGCGCTGGGGCGGCTGCGGGCGCTCGGGGCGAGTGGGCTGCGGGTCGCGCTGCCCGCGCCGGGGCATCCGCTGGGGCTGAGCGGGCCGCCCGACTTCAATGCCCGGGCGCTGGAGGCCGAGGAGGCGGTGATCTGTCACGGTGCCGCGCTCGGGCTGGTGCCGGAGGTGCACGAGGCGGGGCCCGAGGGTGATGTGCATGTCGAGGTCGTCTGGCACTGCCTGCCGGTGCGGGAGGCGCCGCCGGCCGATGTGCCCTCGCTCGGGGAGGCGGAGCGGGAGCTGGCGGAGGCGTTGCGGGACGCGACTCAGGTGCTGACGCGGCTGGACGTCGCCGGGTCGGGGCCGGTGGCGGAGGCGGCGGTCGCGGCGTACCGGGCCCGGGCCGAGCGAGGGCGGGAGGTGCTGGCGCCGGGGTATCCGCCGCGGGCGGTGCGGGTGCTGGAGTTGGCGCAGCGGGTGGGGGCGTTGGTGTCGCTGGCGTACGAGAACGGGCACGGGGGTGCGGTGAGTGCCGCGGAGATGGCGGCTCGGGGGGATGCGTTGCGGCCGGTGGAGCGGACGGCTCGGCGGGCGCAGGTCGCGGCGTACAACTCCGTTGTGGAGGAGCGGGAGAGGGGGGTGCGGTGACGTCCCTTGGTTGGGCGGGGGGGCGTGTCTTGGTTGTGCGGTGACGTCTCTCGGTGGGGGTGACCGGCGTCGTGGTGGGTCGGGGGTGGGTCGGGTGGCCCGGCGCTGACGGGGTGCCTCCCCCACTCTCGGCTCCGCTCGAGCGGGAGGTGCCCCCACCGCCCACCCGTGCCGCCCCAGCGGCACGACTGCTCGCAGCTATGGGGAAAAAGGGGCGGCCTCCCGGGTGGGGCCGGGAGGCCGGGGTCCGCTCAGGGCTCGGTGGCCTGGGTCAGTGGTTGACGCCGAGGTTGCCGAACGCCGGGTTCAGGACGCCGATGACGTTGACGCTGTTGCCGACGGCGTTGACCGGGATGTGGATCGGCGCCTGGACGACGTTGCCGGAGGCGACGCCCGGGGAGCCGATGGCCTCGCCGTGGGCGGCGGAGCCGTCGGTGGCGGAAGCCATGCCCGCACCGGCGGCGATCAGCCCGCCGGCCATCATCGTCACGGCCGCTGCCTTCTTCAGGTTCTTCACTTACAAGCCCTCCTTGCGATCGCCGCGGCAGTCGCCGCGGCACGCACTGGAGAACGGCCGGACCCCTCGAAGGATGCGCCATATGGGGGACATTCCCACGACGGTATGAATCTCGGACTGGAGGGGAACCCTCCGGTGTGCCGTCGCGTAGAGGGTCAGCCGGCCGCTCCGTGGCGGACCGCCCACAGCGCGGCCTGGGTGCGGTCCGCCAGGTCGAGCTTCATCAGGATGTTCGAGACGTGGGTCTTCACCGTCTTCTCGGAGAGGACGAGGGCACGCGCGATCTCGCGGTTGGAGCGGCCGTCCGCTATGAGGGCCAGTACCTCTCGCTCCCGCTCGGTGAGGGAGCCCGCCCTGCCCTGGCCGGAGGTGCCCTCCTCCTGGGAGAGCAGCGCTCCGGCGACCTCGGGCTGGAGGAGGATGTGGCCGGCGTGGACGGCGCGGATGGCGCCCGCCAGCGCGTCGGGGTCGACGTCCTTGTAGACGTAACCGGCGGCGCCCGCCCGCAGGGCCGGGACCACGGTGCGCTGCTCGGTGAAGCTGGTGACGACCAGCACGCGCGCGCGGTTGTCCAGCTCGCGGAGCCTGCGGAGCGCGTCGACGCCGTCCATGCCCGGCATCTTGACGTCCATGAGGATCACGTCGGGTTTCAGTTCCTCGGCGCGGTCGACTCCCTCGGCCCCGTCCGCGGCCTCGCCCACCACCTCGATGTCGTCCTGCACCTCCAGGAAGGTGCGCAGGCCCCGGCGGACGACTTGGTGGTCGTCGACGAGGAGCACCTTGATCGCCTCAGCCACCGGGGACCTCCATCTCGATCGTGGTGCCCTTGCCGGGCGCCGATTCGACGGTCAGCGTGCCACCGGCGCCGCTCGCCCGGTCCCGCATGGAGACCAGGCCCAGGTGGCGTCCCGCGCGGCGCACCGTGCGCGGGTCGAAGCCGCTGCCGTCGTCGGTGACCCGGAGCACGGCTCCGGTGCCGCGCCGGTGCAGCGTCACGTCGACGCGTTCCGCCGCCGAGTGCCGCAGGGCGTTGTGCAGGGCTTCCTGGGCGACGCGCAGCATCGCTTCCTCCTGGGAGGCCGGCAGGGCCTTGACTCCGTGGCCGGCGAAGGTCACGCGCGCGCTGTGGGCGCGGTCGAGGACCTGGATCTGGGTACGGAGTGTGGCGACGAGACCGTCCTCGTCCAGGGCCGCGGGCCGCAGCTCGACGACGGCGGCGCGCAGCTCGTCGGCGGCCTCGGCGGCCAGCGCGGCGACCTGCTGCAGCTCGCCCTTGGCGCGCGCGGGGTCGCGGTCGACCAGGGTCGCGGCGGCCTGGGCGGTCAGGCGCAGGGAGAACAGCTTCTGGCTGACCGCGTCGTGCAGTTCGTGGGCGAGGCGGGAGCGCTCCTCGGCGATGGTCAGCTCCCGGCTGCGTTCGTAGAGGCGGGCGTTGGTGAGGGCGATGGCGGCGTGCTGGGCGAGGATGCCCAGCAGTTCCTCGTCGTCCTCGGTGAAGCCGCAGCGGCCGTCGGGCTTCTCGCAGTTCTTGTTGGCCAGGAACAGTGCGCCGATGACCTCGTCGCCGTCCCTGATCGGCAGGCCCAGGAAGTCGACCAGGTCGGGGTGGGCGGACGGCCAGCCCTCGAAGCGGGGGTCCTTGCGGACGTCGCCGAGGCGCTGGGGTGTGGCCTCGTGCAGCATCGCGGCGAGGATGCCGTGCTGGCGCGGCAGGGGGCCGATGGCCTTCCACTGCTCGTCGCTGACGCCGTCGACCACGAACTGGGCGAAGCCGCCGTGATCGTCGGGGACGCCGAGCGCGGCGTACTGCGCGTCGAGCAGCTCGCGGGCCGAGGCGACGATCGTCTTGAGGACGTCGCGCACCTCGAGGTGCCTGCTCATGGCCAGCAGCGCGGAACTGACCGCGGCGAGGCCGGACCGGGGGCCGTGACTCATGTCCTCACGGTACCGGCGGGGTGTGACGGCGGGATCGGACCTGTGACCGCCCGCGCCTAGGACGAAGGGCCTAGGCCCGAGGTCCCGCGGGTCGGTCCTAGGGCGAAGGGCCCCGGAGGGTTGCGGCCCGTGCCCGAGGCGCCCGCCCTGGGCCGGTTCCTACGTTGAGGACCACGCCGGGCCGATCAAGCGGGCCCGGGACGACGAGGGGACGTGTGCCATGCCGGTCGCGATCATCACGGGAGCTTCGAAGGGACTGGGCCGGGCGTTCGCCGAGGCCCTGGCGGAACGGGGCTGGGACCTGGTGCTCGACGCCAGGTCGCCGGATGTGCTCAAGCGGACCGCGGCGGCGCTGGAGGCGTACGGCACGCGCGTGACGGCACTGCCCGGCGACGTCACGGACGACGGGCACCGCGCGGCGCTGGTGTCGGCGGCGCGGCGGCTGGGCGGGGTGGACCTGCTGGTCAGCAACGCGAGCGCGCTGGGCGCCGAGCCGCTGGTGCGGCTGGCGGAGCTGCCGCTGGACGGGCTGCGGCGGGCGCTGGAGGTGAACGTCGTGGCCGCGCTTGGCCTGGTCCAGGAGGCGCTGCCGTTGCTGCGGGCGGCCCCGGCGGGGGCGGTGCTGACGGTCAGCTCGGACGCCGCGGCGGAGGCGTACGAGACCTGGGGCGGCTACGGGGCGTCGAAGGCGGCCCTGGACCAGCTGGCGGCGGTGCTGGGCGCCGAGGAGCCGGGGCTGCGGGTCTGGGCGGTCGACCCCGGGGACATGGCCACGGACCTGTACGCGGCGGCCGTACCGGATGACGACGATCCGCGGCCCGATCCGGCGAGTGTCGTTCCGGCGCTGCTCAGGCTCCTCGACGAGCGGCCGGCCGGGGGCCGCTACGGGGCCCCCGCGCTGCTGGAGGGACGGCGATGACGCTGGCCCTGCGGGTACCGGAGGAGCTGTCGGCCCGGGTGCCCGCCGAGCAGCGGGGTCCGGGGCTGGACCGGGACGGCGTACGGCTGCTGGTGTCGCGCGGGACGGAGGTGTCGCACCACGGGTTCCGGGAGCTGCCCGGGCTGCTGCGGGCCGGGGACCTGCTGGTCGTCAACACGTCGGCGACACTGGCCGCCGCCGTGGACGGGCGCGTCGGGCACGCGCGCGTGGTGGTGCACTTCTCCACGCGCGGGGACGACGGCCGATGGGCGGTGGAGCTGCGGGAGCCCGACGGGCGGGGCACCACGCGCGCGCGTGCGCGGGGAGAAGGACGACAGGGGGGTGAGGTTCCGCCTCCCGGAGAGGGTGGGGGGAGACGGCCGGGCGGGCCGCGGGGGACACGGGTGCGGTTGCCGGGCGGGGCTGAGCTGGTGCTGGAGGAGCCGCTGAGCGCGCGCGGGGAGCGGTTGTGGTGGGCGCGGGTGTCGGGGGCCGAGGTGTCGGCGCTGCTGCGGGAGCACGGGCGGCCCATCCGCTACGCGTACACGGAGCGGGATCAGCCGCTCTCCGCGTACCAGACGGTGTTCGCCCTGCCCTCGCAGGACGGGGCGGGCAGCGCGGAGATGCCGAGCGCGGCGCGGCCCTTCACGGCACGGCTGGTGACGGAGCTGGTGAGCCGGGGGGTGCGGTTCGCACCGGTCGTCCTGCACACGGGGGTGGCCTCGGCGGAGGCGCACGAGCCGCCGTACCCGGAGCGGTTCCGCGTGCCGGAGGCGTCGGCGCGGCTGATCAACGCCACGAGGGCGGGCGACGGACGTGTGGTCGCGGTCGGGACGACTGCCGTGCGGGCGGTGGAGTCGGCGGCCGGTGCGGACGGGGTGGTGCGGGCCCGGGCTGGGTGGACCGACCTGGTCGTGACCCCGGAGCGCGGGGTGCGGGTGGTGGACGGGCTGCTGACGGGGCTGCACGAGCCCGAGGCGTCGCATCTGCTGATGCTGGAGGCGGTGGCGGGGCGGGCGGCGATCGACCGCGGGTACGAGGCCGCGGTGCGGGAGCGCTACCTGTGGCACGAGTTCGGCGACGTCCATCTCCTCCTGCCGTAGGAGGGCCCGCGCAGCCCCTCACGTACTGCATTGCTCCAGCAACGGGCGGTGAGAACGACGGGGGGCGGATGTGAGCCCTCGCATAGGGCGCACGTCACGTACGAAGGGGAGTAGGAGAACGACTCGTCCGTTTTGAGCGGGGCAGACAGTCCAGTCTGCCCCGTTTTGCCCTTCCCTGATCCACTACCCGGGATCGTACGTCACACCTTTGCCTCCGGATTTTGCGGCCGCTAAGAATTGCTCTCGTCGCTCAACGCCGTGGGTTGTCGCCCCGCGGCGTTCGTGCCGGAAGCATCCCTGTCCCCACCGGACGAGAGCGACCTCCGCGCTATTCGAAGAGGTCTATCCCGCCATGCCCAAGAACATCTTCACCCGTGGTCATAGTCGTCCCCTGAACCGCACCCACAAGCTCGCGATCGCCGGTGTCGGCACGCTCGGCGCCGCCGCCGTCGCGCTCACCGCGGTCCCCGCCAGCGGCCAGACGACCACGAGCGAGGCTGCTGCTCCGCAGGCCAAGGTGGCGTACAGCACCCAGCAGATCCAGGACGTGCACGCCGGCGTCACCGGCCAGCTCGCCGGTGCCGACCAGAAGGTCGCCTTCATCGAGGCGAAGAAGGAGGCGGCCGCCAAGGCGACCGCCGCGAAGAAGGCCGCCGAGGCCAAGAAGAAGGCCGCCGCCGAGAAGGCCGTCGCCAAGCGTGAGGCCAAGGAGACCGCGAGCCGGTCCACCGAGCGCGCCCAGGTCAAGAAGGCCGCGACGAAGTCCTACCCGGACAACCTCGACGGCTGGATCCGCGAGGCCCGGGACATCATGAAGAAGCACGGCATCCCCGGCTCGTACGAGGGCATCCACCGCAACATCATGCGGGAGTCCTCGGGCAACCCGAAGGCCATCAACGACTGGGACATCAACGCCATCAACGGCATCCCGTCGAAGGGCCTGCTCCAGGTCATCCCGCCGACGTTCGAGGCCTACCACGTGGCCGGCACCCCGAAGAACATCTGGGACCCGGTCGCCAACATCGTCGCCGCGTGCAACTACGCCGCCGACAAGTACGGCACCATGGACAACGTCGACAGCGCGTACTGAGGTCGGCGCGGACCTCTTCGCGACGTCGCCGACGCCGGACCGCACGCCGAAGGGCGGCACCCTCCTGACGGGGTGCCGCCCTTCGGGGCGTTCACGGGGCCGACGGTCGCGGCGCCCGGCCGCTACTTGCGCATGACCTCGGGCTCGTGGCGGCGCAGGAAGCGCGCCACGAAGAAGCCGCAGATCACGCCGAGGGCGATCAGCGCGGCCATGTTCAGGCCCCACGTGCCGACGGTGTGCTCCCACAGCGGGTCGGCCTCCGCGCCCTGCTCGGGCGGGCTGATCCTGTTGAAGTCCAGCGTGGCGCCGGCCGCGGCCACCGCCCAGCGCGACGGCATCAGGTAGGAGAACTGGTTGACGCCGACCGCGCCGTTCAGGGCGAAGAGGCAGCCGGTGAAGACGACCTGGATGATCGCGAACATGACCAGCAGCGGCATCGTCTTCTCGGCGGTCTTCACCAGCGAGGAGATGATCAGGCCGAACATCATCGAGGTGAAGCCCAGCGCCATGATCGGCAGGGACAGCTCGACGAGCGTGAGGCCGCCGAGGACGAGCCCCTCCTCCGGGATCTCCCGGGAGGCGAAACCGATGACACCGACCAGCAGACCCTGCAACACGGTGATCATGCCGAGCACGAACACCTTGGACATCAGGTACGCCGACCGGGACAGGCCGGTCGCACGCTCCCGCTCGTAGATCACCCGTTCCTTGATCAGCTCGCGGACCGAGTTCGCGGCGCCGGCGAAGCAGGCGCCCACCGCGAGGATCAGCAGGACCGTGGTCGCCGTGCCGTTCGGGATGATCCGGCCCGCCGCGTTGGGCGGGTTGGGCAGCAGGCCCTTGTCGGCGTCGATGAGCAGGCTCACCGCGCCGAGCACGGCCGGCAGGATCACCATCAGGGCGAGGAAGCCCTTGTCGGAGACGATCACCGAGACGTAGCGCCGTACCAGCGTGACGAACTGCGACATCCAGCCCTGCGGCTTCGGCGGTTTCATCCCCTGCATGGCCGGCATCTGTACGGCCTGCGGCGCGACGGCGTCGATGTCCGCGGCGTACATCTGGTAGTGCTGCGAGCCCTTCCAGCGGCCCGCCCAGTCGTAGTCGCGGTAGTTCTCGAAGGCGGAGAAGACGTCGGCCCAGGTGTCGTAGCCGAAGAAGTTCAGCGCCTCCTCGGGCGGACCGAAGTAGGCCACCGAGCCGCCCGGCGCCATCACCAGCAGCTTGTCGCAGATCGCCAGCTCGGCCACCGAGTGGGTGACGACGAGGACGGTGCGGCCGTCGTCGGCGAGGCCGCGCAGCAACTGCATCACATCGCGGTCCATGCCCGGGTCGAGGCCGGAGGTCGGCTCGTCCAGGAAGATCAGCGACGGCTTGGTGAGCAGCTCCAGGGCGACGGAGACGCGCTTGCGCTGACCGCCGGAGAGGGACGTGACCTTCTTGTCCTTGTGGATGTCCAGCTTCAGCTCGCGCAGCACCTCGTCTATGCGGGCGTCGCGCTCGGCGGCCGTGGTGTCGGCCGGGAAGCGGAGCTTCGCCGCGTACTTGAGGGCCTTCTTGACGGTCAGCTCCTTGTGCAGGATGTCGTCCTGCGGGACCAGACCGATGCGCTGACGCAGCTCGGCGAACTGCTTGTACAGGTTCCGGTTGTCGTAGAGGACCTCGCCCTGGTCGGCGGGCCGGTAGCCGGTGAGCGCCTTGAGCAGGGTCGACTTGCCGGAGCCGGACGGGCCGATGACCGCGATCAGCGACTTCTCGGGCACGCCGAAGGAGACGTCCTTGAGGATCTGCTTGCCGCCGTCGACCGTGACCGTCAGGTGGCGGGCGGAGAAGGACACCTCACCGGTGTCGACGAACTCCTCGAGCCGGTCGCCGACGATCCGGAACGTCGAGTGGCCGACGCCGACGATGTCGGTCGGGCCGAGCAGTTGGGAGCCGCCCTTGGCGATGGGCTGGCCGTTGACGTACGTGCCGTTGTGCGAGCCCAGGTCGCGGATCTCCATGCGCCCGTCGGGCGTGGAGTGGAACTCCGCGTGGTTTCGCGAGACCTGGAGGTCGGAGACGACCAGCTCGTTCTCCAGCGCACGGCCGATGCGCATCACCCGGCCCAGCGAGAACTGGTGGAACGTGGTCGGGCTGCGGTCGCCGTGGACCGGCGGCGCCCCCGCCGCGCCGCCGGGTCCCTGCTGCTGGGGGAAGTGCGGTGCGGCCTGCTGCGGTGCGCCCTGCTGCGGCTGATGGTGCTGCCAGCCGGCCTGCTGCTGCCCGTGCTGCTGCGGGGCCTGGTGCGGTGCGGCCTGCTGCGGCGGGACCTGCTGCGGCGGAGCCTGCCGCTGGTGCGGATCCTGCGCCGGCGCGGGCTGGGCCCAGCCCGCGTTCGCACCCTGCGCGGCGTACGGCTGCTGCTGGGGCTGGGCCTGGGCCTGCGGCGTGGCGACGGACGCCTGAGCGCCGGTCAGGCTCACGCGCGGCCCGTCGGTCGCGTTGCCCAGGTTCAGCACCGTGCCGGCGCCGAGCTCCATCTGCTGGACGCGCTGGCCGTGCACGAACGTGCCGTTGGTGCTGCCGTGATCCTCGACGACCCAACTGCGGCCGTTGAAACTGATCGTGGCGTGCCGCCAGGAGACCCTGGCGTCGTCGAAGACAAGTTCCCCCTGCGGATCGCGTCCGAGCGCGTATGACCGGGACGGATCGAGCGTCCAGGTCTGTCCATTGGATTCCAGTACGAGTTCCGGCACTCCATGCCCCACTGAGTTGTCCCCCGAATTGCCCCCGTCGCGGGGAGTCTAGGGATGTCGAACATCGGGGGGAACTATTTCAGGCTCGGCCCCCTGACCGAAAGTCGGGCCTTGTGAAAACTGCGTAGGCACCCATCGCCCACCCGTCGGCCGCTCCCGTTGACGGGGTTGAAACCTGCCCGGAGAGTGGTATTCCACGCGAGGGGGACATGCGCGGCACTCCGCCGCGCAGCGGATCGGGGGGTCTGCCATGAGCGCGTGCATGGGTACGGGACACGACGGGCCCGGCACCAAGGTGCCCTGGGGCGACGTCGTGCTGTCCGCGATCGCCGCCGTGAGCTGGGCGTTGATCGGCATGGCGGGGACGGCCGCGCTCGGGCTGCACCTGCTCGACGCGGACTCGGCGGGCTCGCTGGGTCCGATGACCGCGGCGGTCGTGGCGCTCGGGGCGGGTGGGGCGGTCAAGCCGGCCGGTGATGTGTCCGCGTTCGGGCTGGAAGGGGCGCAGGCGCACACGGCCATCGAGATCACGCCACTCGGTGTCGGGCTGGTGGGCGCGCTGTTCCTGTCGTTCTTCTTCCTGCGGTCCCTGCGGGCGGCCGGAGCCGTGGTCCCGCCCGCGGAACTCCTGGCCCGCGCGGGGACGGTCGTCGCCCTGTTCGTGGCCATGACGGGCGGGCTGGCCTGGGTGGGGCACGACGTCGTCACGATCGACGGCGGTGCGCTCGGGCTGGACGACCTGCCCGGCGGCGACGGCGGGGTCGAGATTCCCGGGGTGGGGGACATCGGAGGGCTGCTGCCCGACCGGATCGGTGACCTCGTCGACGCGGAGGCCGCGGTCGGCTTCACCGTGGACACGGTGCCGACGCTGCTGGGCGGGCTGGTCTGGTCCGCCGGGGTCCTGTTGATCGCCCTGCTGGCCTCGCGCCGCACTCCCCTGCCCCGTGGCTGGGAGGCCGTGCACCGGGTGGTGCGGCCGGCCGTGTCCGCCCTGGTCACGGTGGCGCTGGTGGCGGTGGCGGCGGGGTGGGCGGCGGCGGCCTACGCGGCGATCGGCGACGCCCATCCCCGGCGGATCGCGGGTGCGGCCCTCCTGGGCGCCCCGAACGGCGTCTGGCTCGGCGTGCCGCTCGGGCTGTTCGTGCCGTGGGACGGGCGGGCCACCGGTGAGCTGGTCCGGGTGCTCCCGGATCCGCTGGACGAGTTGCTGGGCGGCGGTACGCCGGAGCCGGTCACGCTCGGGCGGCTGGCGGAGCTGGACGGGCGGGTGTGGCTGCTCGGGGTGGCGGCGGTGCTGATGATGCTGCTGGCCGGGGTGCTGACGGCGGTACGGACGCCGGTGGCGCGGGACGAGGCGCGTTCCGTCGCCTTCGCCGGACGGTGCGCGCTGCGGCTGGGCCTCGCGACCGCGTCGGCGCTTCCGCTGTCGGCCCTGCTGACGGAGGTGTCCGTGACCGCCTCGCTGTCGGTGCTCGGCATCGACGCGTTCGGCGCGGGCATCGACCTGAGCGGACACCTGGGCCCGGCCCTGTTGCTGGGCGCGGTGTGGGGCGCGGCGGCCGGGGCGGCGGGGGCCCTGCTGGCGCGGGCGTGCGGGGCGGCGGGGGCACGGGCCACGGCGTTGGCACGGAGTGCCGGGGCGGTGCGGGCGGGTGCGGGCCACGCGGGCGGAGGAGGCGCGGCGTACGGGGGCGGGGGTGGGGGCGGGTGGGGCCCGGGCGTCGGGGACGGGTGGGGCCCGGGCGTCGGGGGCCCGGGAAGCCGGGGCTCGGTCGGCTGGGCGGGCGGTGGAGCGTACGCGGGCGAGGGACAGCGGAGCCCGGGTGGCACGGGCCCCGGCGGTTGGGCGCACACGGATGACGCGGGTGACCGAGGCGGTTCCGGCCGTGCGGCAGAGACGGGTGACGGGGGCGGCTCCGGCCCCGCGGCGGCGACGGGTGACGGAGGCGGCTCCGGCCGTGCGGCAGAGACGGGTGACCGAGGCGGGAGGGGCCCGGGCGGCCGGGCGGAGGGGGGTGCCGCGGGCGGCGACGACGTATCCGGCGCGCCCACGGTGGCGGGGCCGCTGACGCCGCCGCCAGGCACGCCGCCGCGACCGCCGCGGCCGCCACGTCCTGGTGAGCGGCCCGGGAGGCGGTCGCCGTACCGCTGGGGCGACGGGCCCCCGCCCCCGCCTCCCCCACCGCCGGCGCCGCCGCGGAGGCCTCGGGACGGTCAGTGACGGGCGGCGTCGGCCTCGTCCCCGACGCCGCCCCGCCCCCTCGGCGCCCGCCGGGTCCGTGTCCGTCAGTCGGACCTCGGGGGCGCGAGGCACCGGGTGCCGGATACGGTGGGAACACCATGAGCGCTTCGCAGACCTCTGACGTTCCCACGCTTCTCGTCAAGATCTTCGGCAAGGACCGACCGGGCATCACGGCCGGCCTGTTCGACACCCTCGCCGCCTACTCCGTCGACGTCGTCGACATCGAGCAGGTCGTCACCCGTGGCCGGATCGTGCTGTGCGCGCTCGTGACCGAGCCGCCCCGGGGCCTGGAGGGCGATCTCCGGGCGACGGTCCACAGCTGGGCGGAGTCCCTGAAGCTGCAGGCGGAGATCATCTCCGGCATCGGCGACAACCGGCCGCGCGGCCTCGGCCGCTCCCTGGTCACGGTGCTCGGCCACCCGCTCACCGCGGAGGCGACCGCCGCCATAGCGGCCAGGATCACCGAGTCCGGCAGCAACATCGACCGTATCTTCCGGCTGGCCAAGTACCCCGTCACCGCCGTCGAGTTCGCGGTGTCCGGCGTGGAGACCGAGCCGCTGCGCACCGCGCTGGCCACCGAGGCCGCGGCGCTCGGTGTGGACGTCGCGGTCGTCGCGGCGGGCCTGCACCGGCGGGCCCAGCGCCTGGTCGTGATGGACGTGGACTCCACGCTGATCCAGGACGAGGTCATCGAGCTGTTCGCCGCGCACGCCGGCTGCGAGGACGAAGTCGCGGAGGTCACGGCGGCCGCGATGCGCGGGGAGCTGGACTTCGAGCAGTCGCTGCACGCGCGCGTGGCCCTGCTGGCGGGGCTGGACGCCTCCGTGGTGGAGAAGGTGCGCGGCGAGGTACGGCTGACGCCGGGTGCCCGCACCCTGATCCGTACGCTGAAGCGGCTCGGCTATCAGGTGGGGGTCGTCTCCGGCGGCTTCACCCAGGTCACCGACGACCTGAAGGAGCGGCTGGGGCTGGACTTCGCCCAGGCCAACACGCTGGAGATAGTCGACGGGAAGCTGACCGGCCGGGTCACCGGGGAGATCGTCGACCGGGCGGGCAAGGCCCGGCTGCTGCGCCGGTTCGCCACCGAGGCGGGCGTGCCGCTGTCGCAGACCGTGGCGATCGGGGACGGTGCCAACGACCTGGACATGCTGAACGCGGCCGGTCTGGGCGTCGCCTTCAACGCCAAGCCGGTGGTGCGCGAGGCGGCGCACACGGCGGTGAACGTGCCGTTCCTGGACACGGTCCTGTACCTGCTGGGCATCACCCGCGAAGAGGTCGAGGCGGCGGACACGCTGGAAGAGGTTCTCGGCGAGGACACCGGCCTGCCCCTCGACCGGATCTGACCGACTAGGGATCTGACCGACTAAGGATCTGACCGACGAGGGATCCGACCGACGAGGGCCCGGACCCGCCTGGGTGCCGGGCCCGTCGCACGGCGTGGCCGGGCGGTGCCTGTGGGCGGGATCAGTCGGTCGGCGCCCAGTAGTCGACCAAGCAGGCCGCGCCCGGCTCCACGCCCTTCCAGGAACCCGTGAAGGTGAGGACGGCGAAGGCGGCGGTCGGGAAGCCCCGCCGCTCGATGTGCTCGCGCACCTCGTCCTCGGCCGAGCCGGCCAGGATCTCGGCGAGTCCCTCCATGCCCGGGTTGTGGCCGATCACCAGCACGTTGCGCAGGTCGTCGGGGGTCTCGTTGAGCACGGCGATCAGCTCGCCGGGCGAGGCCTCGTAGATCCGCTCCTCGTAGACGGTTTTCGGCCGCTGCGGGAACTCCTGGACGGCGAGCTTCCAGGTCTCGCGGGTGCGGGTGGACGTGGAGCACAGTGCCCGGTCGAAGGGGATGCCGGTGTCCGCCAGCCGGCGTCCGGCCTCTGCGGCGTCCTTGCGGCCCCGATCGGCGAGCGGCCGTTCGTGGTCGGTCACCTGGGGCCAGTCGGCTTTCGCATGCCGGAAAAGGACGATCCTGCGGGGTTCTGCGACGCTCATGGCATCCAGCTTCGCATGAAACAGGCCACGGGGCGCAGGGAGTTGACATGCGGCTTCCCGTGGATTCCCGGCCGTCGGCGCGTCCGCGGCCCCGTCCCGGTCTCAGCGCGCGAGGAGCTGCTGGACCCACTCCAGGAACTGGGCGAGGGCGGGCTGCTCACCGGTGGCGGCCGCGTGGGCGTCCACGGGGTTGAGGATCAGCAGGAGCAGCGCGACGAAGGCGAGCACGGGCAGGGCGAGGGCCCACCAGGGCAGCCGGATCTCGACACCGCCCCTGGTCGTCTGGGGAGGCCGGATGTGGGAAGGGGCCGACATGAGTGCCTCCGCTGGTCTTCGGGCGTCCCTGGTCCGTGCGCTGCGCCCGCCTGCCGCGGGCACATCTCGAAGCTACGGAATCCGTGGCGCCCGACCCATCCGGAGGTCCACCCACTTGACCCTGACCCTCACCCCCTAGGGGACGGGGGGTTAACCCCACCATCGGTGAGCAGGGCGGGCATCACGGCGAGGCGATGGTCGCGACGATGCCGATGATCACGAAGATCGCGAGGAACGAGCCGAAGACGATCAGCATCTTCTTCTGGCCGTGCTGGGGGTTCGGGTCGAGGACTGGCATACGCCAAGTCTCGCATCCGCCGCCCGCCCCCGGCCGAGCGGGCCGGTGCACCGGGAACCGGCGGGCCCGTGCACGGAGCCGACGGGCCGCTGCGGGCCCGGGCGGGCCCGGGCGGGCCCGTGACCGGCTCAGCGGACCGCCTCCTCCTCCACCGTGCGGTCGCGGCCCGCGAGGACGCCCACGACGATCTGCGGCACCATCAGGGCGCTCATCAGCGCGATCGGCAGCCCCCAGCCGCCGCTGTGCTGGTAGAGCACGCCCACCAGGAGCGGCCCGGGGATGGAGATCAGGTAACCGGTGCTCTGCGCGAAGGCGGACAGCTGGGCGACGCCCGCGCCCGTCCTCGCCCGCATCCCGACCATGGTCAGCGCGAGCGGGAAGGCGCAGTTGGAGACGCCGAGCAGCAGGGCCCAGGCCCAGGCGCCGCCGGCCGGGGCGAAGTACAGGCCGGCGTATCCGGCCAGCCCGCACACGCCCAGGACCAGCACGATCGGGCCCTGCTGGGGCAGGCGGGTGGCCACGCGCGGGATGACGAAGGCGAGCGGCACGCCCATCACCATGATGACGGCGAGCAGCAGGCCCGCGGTGCCGGCGGAGACGCCCGAGTCCCGGAAGATCTGGGCCATCCAGCCCATCGTGATGTAGGCGGCGGTGGCCTGGAGACCGAAGAAGACGGCGAGCGCCCAGGCCGTACGGCTGCGGGTGATGCGCAGCGGAGGCTGCTCGGCGGTCCGCTCCGCCGGCCGGCCCGCGCGGGCGGCCGTCGTCTCGGCACCGGCCGCCTCGCCCCCGTCGGCGGCGCTCCGGGCCGGCGCGGTCGCGGACGGCGCCTTCCGGTCCCGTACGAACGGGATCCACGGCAGAATGGCCACCGCTCCCACCGCGGCCCACACCGCGAGGCCGGGCTGCCAGTGCCCGCCCAGGGCGTTCGTCATGGGCACGGTGGCCGCGGCTGCGATCGAGGTGCCGAAGGCGAGGGCCATCGAGTACAGGCCGGTCATGGAGCCGACCCGGTCCGGGAAGTAGCGCTTGACGATGACCGGCATCAGGACGTTGCTGACCGCGATGCCCATCAGCGCGAGGGCGGTGGCGGCCAGGAAGCCCGCCGTGCCGCCGGCGTACGGGCGTATCAGCAGGCCGGCGGTGATGGCGGCCATGCCCGCGCAGACCACCGCGCCGGGGCCGAAGCGGCGGGCCAGCCGCGGGGCGGTGACCCCGAAGACGGCGAAGCAGAGCGGGGGCACCGAGGTGAGCAGTCCGGCCACGCTGCCGCTCATGCCGAGCCCGTCGCGGACCTCTTCGAGGAGCGCGCCCAGGCTGGTGATGGCGGGGCGCAGGTTGAGCGCGGCCAGGACGATGCCGAGGATGAGCAGGCGGGTCGTCCAGGCCGTCCACGCGCGCGTGCCGGTCTCCGTGGGCACCTCACCGGGTACCCGGGCCGCGCGGGGGGCCGGCTCGCCGGGGTGGGTGGACTTCGAGGTTTCCGTCCGAGTCTCCGTCCGGGTTTCGTCACTAGCCATGAGACCCATCATAGAATCATGGGATGATTGATTGTCCACTCGCGTGCGAAGGTGAGCCATGCCCCTGAGCCATCCCCGTCGGTCGGCGCTGTCCGAGCAGGTCATCGCGGCGCTGCGCCAGCAGATCACCTCGGGCGAGTGGCCGGTCGGCTCCCGCATCCCGACCGAGCCGGAGCTGGTCGAGCAGCTCGGCGTCGCCCGGAACACGGTCCGCGAGGCGGTCCGCGCGCTGGCCCACAACGGCCTGCTGGACATCCGCCAGGGCTCCGGCACCTACGTCGTGGCGACCAGCGAGCTGGCGGGCGTGATGCAGCGCCGCTTCGCCGGGGCCGACCCGCGGCACATCGCCGAGCTGCGTTCCACCCTGGAGTCCGCCGCGGCGCGGCTCGCCGCCGAGCGGCGCACGGAGAAGGACCTCAAGCAGCTGGACGCGCTGCTGGTGCGCCGCGAGGAGGTCTGGGCGTCGGGCGACACGGAGGCGTTCGTGACGGCGGACGCGACCTTCCACCTGGCCGTCGTCGCCGCCTCGCACAACGACGTGATGACCGCGATGTACGCGGACCTCGGCGAGGTCATGCGGGACTGGCTGCGCGGGGACGTCGGCAGCGAGCTGACGCCGGAGACGCACATGGACCACACGCGGCTCGTGGACGCGATCCGGGCGGGGGACGCGGAGACGGCCGCGGCGGAGGCCGCGGGCTATCCCTTCCTGTGCCGCCCGGGCCGGTTCAGCGCTCCCGCCGGTGGCTGACCCACGCCGCCTGGACCTCGTTCCAGCACCGTCCGTCCAGCCGTACGGTCTGCGCGGGTCCCGCCGGGACCGCCGGACCGTCGCTGTCGAGGTCCCACCAGTCCACGCACTCGATGTGCAGACGCACGTGGTCGGTCTCCGGGTACGGGTTGTGGCAGTAGGCGGTCACGTCGGAGTCGTCGACGCGGACCCGGCACTCGGCACCGAACAGCTCCGTGGGCTCGGTGTCCCCGGCGGGCACGCGCGCGTGGGACATCGCCTCGTACGGCAGGACCAGTACGCACGCGAGGGCGACGGTCGCTGAGGCCAGGCGGGGAAGCAGACGCACAGGGACCTCCTCGGCCGTACGGGGGAGGGAGAGCGCGTGGTGAACTCGTGCTCCAGCGTGCGCCGGCCACCGCCTCGCCGCCCGGCCGGCTGGGCCGAACGGGTGACACGCCTAGGGGCCCGCACCCGGGTCGGATGCGGGCCCCTCGCAACCAGCGGGCGGGACGGGCGGTCAGGCGCCGATGGCGTGCAGACCGCCGTCGACGTGGACGATCTCGCCGGTGGTCTTCGGGAACCAGTCGCTCAGCAGCGCGACGATCCCGCGGCCGGCGGGCTCCGGGTCCTTCAGGTCCCACTCCAGCGGGGAACGGCTGTCCCACACGGAGGCCAGCTCGCCGAAGCCCGGGATGGACTTGGCGGCCATGGAGCCGAGCGGGCCGGCCGAGACCAGGTTGCAGCGGATGTTCTGCTTGCCCAGGTCACGGGCCATGTAGCGGTTGGTGGCCTCGAGCGCGGCCTTGGCCGGGCCCATCCAGTCGTACTGCGGCCAGGCGAACTGCGCGTCGAAGGTGAGGCCGACGACCGAGCCGCCGTTCTGCATCAGCGGCAGGCAGGCCATGGTCAGCGACTTCAGGGAGAACGCCGAGACGTGCATGGCCGTGGCGACCGACTCGAACGGCGTGTTGAGGAAGTTGCCGCCGAGCGCGTCCTGCGGGGCGAAGCCGATGGAGTGGACGACGCCGTCGAGGCCGCCCAGCTCCTCGCCGACGATGTCGGCCAGGCGCCCGAGGTGCTCGTCGTTGGTGACGTCCAGCTCGATGACCTTGGTGGGCTTGGGCAGCTTCTTGGCGATGCGCTCGGTCAGCGTGGGCCGCGGGAACGCGGTGAGGATGACCTCGGCGCCCTGCTCCTGGGCCAGCTTCGCGGCGTGGAAGGCGATGGAGGCCTCCGTCAGCACACCGGTGATCAGGACGCGCTTGCCCTCGAGAATTTCGCTCATGGTGATCAGTGACCCATTCCCAGTCCGCCGTCAACGGGGATGACGGCTCCAGTGATGTACGAGGCGTCGTCCGAGGTGAGGAACCGCACCGTCGCGGCGATCTCCTCCGGCTGCGCGTACCGGCCGAGCGGCACCTGCGACACGATGTTCGACCGCTGCTCGTCGGTGAGCGCCTTGGTCATGTCCGTGTCGACGAAGCCGGGCGCGACGACGTTGAAGGTGATGTTGCGCGACCCCAGCTCACGGGCGAGGGAGCGCGCGAAGCCGACCAGGGCGGCCTTGGAGGCGGCGTAGTTCGCCTGCCCCGCGGAGCCGAGCAGTCCGACCACCGACGAGATGAGCACGACGCGGCCCTTCTTGGCGCGCAGCATGCCGCGGTTGGCGCGCTTGACCACACGGAAGGTGCCGGTGAGGTTGGTGTCGACGACGGAGGTGAAGTCCTCCTCGGACATGCGCATCAGGAGCTGGTCCTTGGTGACGCCGGCGTTGGCGATCAGGACCTCGACGGGGCCGTGCGCTTCCTCGATCTCCTTGTAGGCCTGCTCCACCTGCTCGCTGTCGGTGATGTCGCACTTGACGGCCAGGCAGCCCAGCTCCGTCAGGGCGGCGGGCGGCTCACCCGAGCGGTACGTGATCGCGACCTTGTCGCCGGCGTCGGCGAAGGCGCGGGCGATGGCGAGGCCGATGCCCCGGTTGCCTCCGGTGACGAGAACCGAGCGGCTCAACGGATCACCCTTTCGATTGCGGTGTGGTACCCGCCCGAACACCCGGTGACAGGCGGCGATGACAGGCGGCTTCAGCGAAAACCTATCGGTCCCCGCCGGTCCCCAAAGACTCGGGCACCCACAGTGGCTTACGGGGCTGACTGTCGGGTCCCTACAGAAAGACCCGGGGCGTCCGGGCCCCGGACCGGCCCGAAAGGTGTGGTCCCCGTCCGGCCCGGCACGACATGATGCGGCACAGCCCCCGGTATCGCGGCGACGACCGGTCATGTCGACAGAAAGAGACGCAGGTGCCTCATAGCATCGACGAAGCCTTCACGGCCCTCCCCCTACGCGCCCTCGCCGACGCCGCCCTCGCACGCGCGCGGGCGCTCGGCGCGGAGCACGCCGACTTCCGGCTGGAGCGGGTGCGGGGCGCCTCCTGGCGCCTGCGGGACGCCAAGCCCGCCGGGTCCTCGGACACCACCGACCTCGGGTACGCGGTGCGCGTGGTGCACGGCGGCACGTGGGGCTTCGCGTCGGGGGTGGACCTGACGATGGACGCCGCCGCCAAGGTCGCCTCCCAGGCGGTGGCGATGGCGAAGCTGTCCGCGCAGGTGATCAAGGCGGCCGGGTCCGACGAGCGGGTGGAACTGGCCGCCGAGCCCGTGCACGCCGACCGGACGTGGGTCTCGTCGTACGAGATCGACCCCTTCACCGTGCCCGACGCGGAGAAGTCCGCCCTGCTGGCCGACTGGAGCGCGCGGCTGCTGGCGGCGGACGGGGTCGATCACGTGGACGCCTCGCTGCTCACCGTGCACGAGAACAAGTTCTACGCCGACACCGCCGGGACCGTGACCACGCAGCAGCGGGTGCGGCTGCATCCGGTGCTGACCGCCGTGTCGGTGGACGACTCCAGCGGCGAGTTCGACTCCATGCGCACGCTGGCGCCGCCCGCCGGGCGCGGCTGGGAGTACCTGACCGGGACCGGCTGGGACTGGGACGCGGAGCTGGCCGGGATCCCGGAGCTGCTCGCGGAGAAGATGCGGGCGCCCAGCGTCCGGGCGGGCCTGTACGACCTGGTCGTCGACCCGTCGAACCTGTGGCTGACCATCCACGAGTCCATCGGGCACGCCACCGAGCTGGACCGCGCCCTCGGCTACGAGGCCGCCTACGCGGGCACCTCCTTCGCGACCTTCGACCAGCTCGGCAAGTTGCGCTACGGCTCGGAGCTGATGAACGTCACCGGCGACCGCACCGCCGAACACGGGCTCGCGACCATCGGGTACGACGACGAGGGGGTCGAGGGGCAGTCCTGGGACCTGGTGAAGGACGGCACGCTGGTCGGGTACCAGCTCGACCGGCGGATCGCGAGGCTCACCGGGTTCGAGCGGTCCAACGGCTGCGCCTACGCCGACTCCCCCGGCCATGTGCCGGTGCAGCGGATGGCCAACGTGTCGCTGCGGCCGGACCCGGGCGGGCTGTCCACGGAGGACCTGATCGGGGGCGTGGAGCGCGGGATCTACGTCGTCGGGGACCGGTCCTGGTCGATCGACATGCAGCGGTACAACTTCCAGTTCACCGGGCAGCGGTTCTTCCGGATCGAGAACGGGCGGCTCGCCGGTCAGCTGCGGGACGTGGCCTACCAGGCGACGACCACCGACTTCTGGGGGTCCATGGCCGCCGTCGGCGGCCCGCAGACGTACGTCCTGGGCGGCGCCTTCAACTGCGGCAAGGCCCAGCCGGGCCAGGTCGCGGCCGTCTCCCACGGCTGCCCGTCCGCCCTCTTCAAGGGAGTCAACATTCTGAACACCACCCAGGAGGCGGGTCGATGAGCGCGCGCACGGGCAAGCCGCACGAGATCGTCGAGCGGGCGCTGGAGCTGTCCCGGGCCGACGGGTGCGTGGTCATCGCCGACGAGGAGTCCACCGCCAACCTGCGCTGGGCGGGCAACGCGCTCACCACCAACGGTGTCACGCGCGGGCGCACGCTCACCGTCGTCGCCACCGTGGACGGCCGGGAGGGCACGGCGTCCGGGGTCGTGTCGCGTTCCGCCGTGACCGTGGACGAGCTGGAGCCCCTGGTGCGGGCCGCCGAGGCCGCCGCGCGGGGGGCGGGACCGGCCGAGGACGCGCAGCCGCTGGTCACGGGTGTGCCCGCGGCGCCCGACTTCACGGACGCGCCCGCCGAGACGTCGTCCGCCGTGTTCGCCGACTTCGCGCCGGCGCTCGGGGAGGCGTTCGCCCGCGCGCGTGCGGGCGGCCGGGAGCTGTACGGCTTCGCCAACCACGAGATGACCTCCACGTACGTGGGTACGTCCACGGGGCTGCGGCTGCGGCACGACCAGCCGACCGGGACGCTGGAGCTGAACGCCAAGTCGCCGGACCGCACCCGCTCGGCGTGGGCGGGACGGGCCACCCGGGACTTCAAGGACGTCGACCCGGCGGCCCTCGACGCCGAGCTGGCCGTACGGCTGGGCTGGGCCGGCCGCAAGGTGGAGCTGCCCGCCGGGCGGTACGAGACGCTGCTGCCGCCGACCGCGGTCGCGGACCTGCTGATCTACCAGTTCTGGTCGGCCTCGGGGCGGGACGCGGCCGAAGGGCGCACGGTGTTCTCCAAGCCGGGCGGCGGCACGCGCGTGGGCGAGCGGCTGGGCGCGCTGCCGCTGACCCTGCGCGGCGACCCGCACGAGCCGGGCCTGGAGTGCGCGCCCTTCGTGGTCGCGCACTCCTCCGGCGGCGACCAGTCGGTGTTCGACAACGGGCTGCCGGTGGCGGCGACCGACTGGATCCGCGCGGGCGAGCTGAACCGGCTGACGACCACCCGGCACAGCGCCGGGCTGACCGGGCTGCCGGTGGCCCCGGCGACCGGCAACCTGATCCTGGACGGCGGCGACCCCGACCGGTCCCTCGACGACCTGGTCGCCGGCACCGGGCGCGGGCTGCTGCTCACCTGCCTCTGGTACATCCGCGAGGTCGACCCGGCGACGCTGCTGCTGACCGGGCTGACCCGGGACGGCGTCTACCTCGTCGAGAACGGCGAGGTCGTCGGGGAGGTGAACAACTTCCGGTTCAACGAGTCGCCGGTGTCCCTGCTGGACCGGGCCACGGAGGCGGGGCGGACGGAGAAGACGCTGCCCAGGGAGTGGGGCGACTGGTTCACCAGGGCCGCGATGCCCGCGCTGAGGGTGCCGGACTTCAATATGAGCTCTGTCAGCCAGGGCGTATAACCTCGTACCCGCACACGAGACCATTCGAGGAGACACGAGAACCGTGACGGACATCGTCGACGAGCTGAAGTGGCGTGGGCTGTTCGCCCAGTCCACCGACGAGGACGCTTTGCGCAAGGCGCTCGCGGACGGTCCCGTCACGTTCTATTGCGGTTTCGACCCGACCGCGCCGTCCCTGCACGTGGGGCACCTGGTCCAGGTGCTCACCGTGCGCCGGCTCCAGCAGGCCGGTCACCGGCCGCTGGCGCTGGTCGGCGGCGCCACGGGGCAGATCGGCGACCCGCGCCCGACCGCCGAGCGCACGCTGAACTCGCCGGAGACCGTCGCGGGCTGGGTCGAGCGGCTGCGCGGCCAGATCGAGCCGTTCCTGTCCTTCGAGGGCGAGAACGCGGCCGTGATGGTCAACAACCTCGACTGGACCGAGGGGCTCTCCGCGATCGAGTTCCTGCGGGACATCGGCAAGCACTTCCGGGTCAACAAGATGCTGACCAAGGACTCCGTCGCCCGGCGCCTGGAGTCCTCCGAGGGCATCAGCTACACGGAGTTCAGCTACCAGCTCCTCCAGGCGATGGACTTCCTCCAGCTCTACCGGAGGTACGGCTGCACGATGCAGCAGGGCGGCAGCGACCAGTGGGGCAACCTCACGGCCGGCCTGGACCTGCTGCACCGGCTGGAGCCGGACGCGTCGGTGCACGCCTACGCGACGCCGCTGATGACCAAGGCGGACGGCACCAAGTTCGGCAAGACCGAGGGCGGCGCCGTCTGGCTCGACCCGGAGATGACCACGCCGTACGCGTTCTACCAGTTCTGGCTGAACGTGGACGACCGGGACATCTCGACGTACATGCGCATCCTGTCCTTCCGCTCCCGCGCGGAGCTGGAGGAGCTGGAGGCGCAGACCGAGGAGCGTCCGCAGGCCCGGGCCGCGCAGCGCGCGCTGGCCGAGGAGCTGACGACGCTGGTGCACGGCGCCGACCAGACGGCCGCGGTGATCGCCGCTTCCAAGGCCCTCTTCGGCCAGGGCGACCTGGCCGAGCTGGACGACCGTACGCTGGCGGCCGCCCTCTCCGAGGTGCCGCACGTCGAGGTCACCGAGCTGGGCCCGGTCGTGGACCTGTTCGCCGAGGTCGGCCTCGTCGCCAGCAAGTCCGCCGCGCGCCGCACGGTCAAGGAGGGCGGCGCCTACGTGAACAACGTCAAGGTCGCCGGCGAGGACGCGGTCCCCGCCCGGGAGGACCTGCTGCACGGGCGCTGGCTGGTGCTGCGCCGCGGCAAGAAGAACCTGGCCGCGGTCGAGGTCACCGGGGCCTGAGCGCACGACGGAGGGGCGGTTTCCGCAGCGTCGCCGCTGTCGGAGGCCGCCCCTTGGCGTACCGGGCCGGTCAGGCCCGTTCGCGTCGCTTGTTGCCCCGTACCGCCATGTAGGCCGCGTCGCCGACGGCGACGATGATAATCGCGGCCACCAGCTGGAAGACGTGCCGCCACCAGTCGATGCCGGAGGTCGCGTCCACTCCGGCCGCCCGGGCGATGGCATTGCCGGCGATGGCGCCGAGAATGCCGAAGATGGTGGTCAGCCACAGTGGGCTGTGCTGCTTCCCGGGAATGATCGCCTTGGCGATCAGACCCAGCACGAATCCGACGATGATCGCCCACAACCAGCCCATGTCTGCCTCCTCATACGGCTCCACGCGAGCATTGACGCCAGTCTTCGCCCGTACGGCGTACGACGCACGCCGGGTACGGCCGAACGGGGGACACGCGTACGGGGCGCGGCGCAGTCCGTGCGCGCGGTCCGGAGGGTGACCCGGTCTCGTGGGCGGCGCAGGCGCGGCGTAACGTGGAGAGTTGTCCGGGACCGGTGTCCCCGAGCGGCCGCGGACGAGAGCGGGGCGGGGAGAGTCCGATGCGGGCGGATGGTGGAACCAGATGCGGAAGCAGAGTGCCGGCGGCAACGCCGAGGTGTTCCGGATCACCGGGGCCCGGACGGGCCTCCAGGAGGATGTGCGCGGGCGGCAACGCCGGTACATCATCTCGATGTCGGTGCGTACGGTGTCGGTCGTCCTCGCGGCCTGCCTGTGGAACGTGGAACGGCACGTCGCGATCGTGGCCCTGGTCCTCGGCGTGGTACTGCCGTACATCGCGGTCGTGATCGCGAACGCGGGGCGTGAGAACGCGCCATCCTTGCCGTCGACGTTCGTGACGGTGCCGACGCCGCCGATGATCATGCCGCCGCGGGCCGACGACGACGCGGCGGAATCCGTCCCGGAGGGCGTGGCGTCCGAACCGGGACCGGGCGGGAACGGTGGGACGCGCGGCAGGCCGTGACCGCGGGGAGCCCGTCGGGACGGGCGTCGATTCCGCGCCAGGCTCAAGAAAAGCTCAGATGAATCATGTAGTTCCGGTGCCGGGCGGCGGGTGATGCGTGACATACTTCGTACGCGCTCCGCATCCCCCGTCGGAGCGACGGACCGACGCCGGGCAGCTCCCCCCGTGGCTGCTCGGCGTCGCCTTTTGTGTGGACCAGAGTGGACCCCGGTGTGGTCCCGTGCGGATCTGTGAGACGAACCTGTGAGTGACGAGACCACCCCGATCTGCTCCGCCAAGGGCTGCCGCACCACCGCCGTGTGGGTCCTGGCGTGGAACAACCCGAAGATCCACACGTCCGAGCGGCGCAAGACCTGGATCGCCTGCGACGAGCACCGGGAGCACCTCTCCCAGTTCCTCGGGGTGCGGGGGTTCCTGAAGGACGTGGTCCCCCTCGCCGAGTGGGAGTCCCCAGAGACCGCTCCGGACCAGTCCTAGCCCCCGATCGCCGACATCGGCCGGTCGGGCTGGACGAAGGCCGGGTCGTCGAGGCCGGCGCCGGCCTTCTTGCCCCACATCGCCAGCTTCCAGATGCGGGCGATCTCCTCGTCGGGGGCGTCGGAGCGCAGCGCGGCGCGCAGGTCGGTCTCCTCGGTGGCGAACAGGCAGGTGCGGACCTGACCGTCGGCGGTCAGGCGGGTGCGGTCGCAGGCCGAGCAGAACGGGCGGGTGACGGAGGCGATGACGCCGACGCGGTGCGGGCCGCCGTCCACGAGCCAGCGCTCGGCGGGGGCGGAGCCGCGCTCCTCGGAGCCCTCGGCGGTCAGCTCGAAGCGGGTGCGCAGGGAGGCGAGGATGTCACCGGCGGTGACCATGCCCTCGCGCTTCCAGCCGTGCTGGGCGTCCAGGGGCATCTGCTCGATGAACCGCAGCTCGTAGTCGTGCTCGACGGCCCAGGCCAGCAGGTCGGGGGCCTCGTCGGCGTTGAGCCCCGGCATCAGGACGGAGTTGACCTTCACGGGGGTCAGGCCGGCCTCGCGGGCGGCCTCCAGTCCCTCCAGGACGTCCTTGTGCCGGTCCCGGCGGGTGAGGGTCTTGAAGACGTCCGGGCGCAGCGTGTCCAGGGAGACGTTGACCCGGTCGAGGCCCGCGGCCTTCAGGGCCGTCGCCGTGCGCCTGAGGCCGATGCCGTTGGTCGTGAGGGACATCTGGGGGCGCGGCTGAAGGGCGGCGACGCGCTCGACGATGCCGACCAGGCCGGGGCGCAGCAGGGGTTCGCCGCCGGTGAAGCGGACCTCCTCGATGCCGAGGGAGGTGACGGCGATGCCGATGAGGCGGACGATCTCGTCGTCCGTGAGCAGGTCGGGCTTGGCCAGCCACTGAAGGCCCTCTTCGGGCATGCAGTAGGTGCAGCGCAGGTTGCAGCGGTCGGTCAGCGAGACCCTCAGGTCGGTGGCCACTCGGCCGTAGGTGTCGATGAGCACGTGGGCCCCCTCCCTCGACGCGGATCGGTGGAGCACTTCTCTCCTCCGATATCTGCGAGCCTACGTGACCGGTACGACATCGACAGCGGCCCCGATCCCACGACGTGCGACGCGGCCGCGTCGTAGGGATCTACGAGCGGCCGCGTCCTCGACGGGTCGGTACGGGGGTCAGTGCGCTCCGGTGCCGGTCAGGGACCGCACCTCCAGCTCCGCGTACTTCGCCTCGTCGGGCTTCTCCTTCGACAGGATGGTGCCGAGCCAGCCCATGAGGAAGCCGAACGGGATGGAGATGATGCCGGGGTTCTTCAGCGGGAACCAGGCGAAGTCGACGTCGGGGAACATCGCCTTCGGGTCGCCGGAGACCACGGGTGAGAAGAGCACCAGGCCGACGGCGACGATCAGACCGCCGTAGATCGACCACAGGGCGCCCTGGGTGGTGAACCGCTTCCAGAACAGGCTGTAGAGGATCGTCGGCAGGTTGGCGGAGGCGGCGACCGCGAACGCCAGGGCGACCAGGCCGGCCACGTTCAGGTCGCGGGCGAGGGCGCCGAGCGCGATGGAGACGACGCCGATGAGGACGGTCGACCAGCGGGCCGCCCGCATCTCCTCCTTCTCGGTGGCCTGGCCCTTGCGGATGACGTTGGCGTAGATGTCGTGCGCGAAGGACGAGGACGAGGCGAGGGTGAGGCCGGCGACCACGGCGAGGATGGTCGCGAAGGCCACCGCCGAGATCGTGGCGAGCAGGATCGCGCCCCAGGCCGAGTCGACGCCGCCCACGTGCAGGGCGAGCAGCGGCGCGGCCGTGTTGCCGGCCGGGTTGGACTCGGTGATCTCCTTCGGCCCGACGAGCGCGGCGGCGCCGAAGCCGAGCGCGATGGTCATCAGGTAGAAGGCGCCGATGATGCCGATCGCCCAGTTCACGGACTTACGGGCGGCCTTGGCGTTGGGCACCGTGTAGAAGCGGATCAGGATGTGCGGCAGGCCGGCCGTGCCGAGCACCAGGGCGATGCCCAGGGAGATGAAGTCGAGCTTGGTGGTGCCGGTCGCGCCGTACTGGAGGCCGGGCTCCAGGAAGGCGGCGCCGTGGCCGCTCTTCTCGGCGGCGGTGCCCAGCAGGTCGGAGATGTTGAAGTCGAACTTCAGCAGCACCAGGAAGGTGATCAGGATGGTGCCGCCGATCAGCAGGACGGCCTTGACCATCTGGACCCAGGTGGTGCCCTTCATGCCGCCGATCGAGACGTACACGATCATCAGGACGCCGACGAGGGCGACGATGAGGATCTTGCCCGCGTCGGAGGTGATGCCGAGCAGCAGGGAGACGAGGACGCCGGCGCCCGCCATCTGGGCCAGCAGGTAGAAGATCGAGACGATGATCGTGGAGGTGCCGGCGGCCGTGCGCACGGGGCGCTGGCGCATGCGGTACGCGAGGACGTCGCCCATCGTGTAGCGGCCGGAGTTCCTGAGCGGCTCGGCGACCAGGAGCAGGGCGACCAGCCAGGCGACCAGGAAGCCGATGGAGTACAGGAAGCCGTCGTAGCCGAAGAGGGCGATGGCGCCGGCGATGCCGAGGAAGGACGCGGCGGACATGTAGTCGCCGGAGACGGCGAGTCCGTTCTGGAAGGCGCTGAACGACCGGCCGCCCGCGTAGAAGTCGGCGGCGTCCTTGGTCTGGCGGCCCGCCCAGACGGTGATGCCGAGTGTCGCGAGGACGAAGAGCGCGAAGAGCGTGATGATCAGCGGCCGGTGCTCGCTGGCCTCGTTGGCGGCCAGTTCGGCGGCGAGAACGGTCTGTGCGGGGCTCATGCGCCGCCCTCCATCCGGGACTTGATGGCCTCTGCCTTGGGGTCGAGCTTCGCGGCCGCGTGCCGCGAGTACCACCAGGCGATGAGGAACGTGGTGACGAACTGGGCGATGCCGAAGACGAAGGCGACGTTGATGTTGCCGAACAGCTTGGTGCCCATGAAGCCGCCGGCGTAGTTCGACAGCAGCACGTACAGCAGGTACCAGGCGACGAAGGCGATCGTCAGCGGGAACGCGAAGGAGCGGAAGGAGCGGCGCAGTTCGGCGAACTCAGCGCTCTGCTGCACCTCGGAGAACTCCTCGGCGGAGGGAAGTGGGCGTTCCTCTTTCGAGGGGGGCGGTGCGTCGGTGGCCACGGAGTCTCCTCGTACGACGGACATGACGGCTTGGACCTCGGTGTTCTCGCGGGGGCCTGATCGTGCTCGGGCTCCCTGTCCAACGACACGGCGCCCCGCGGGCACCGGTTCAAACCCCGGGGCACTTTCCGAAGTCACCCGCGGCAGGTCATTGCTGGCCAAGGACTGCGGGAGATAGCTTCGCCCTGCAC
This sequence comes from Streptomyces sp. BK79, assembly GCF_044142145.1. NCBI lineage: Bacteria > Bacillati > Actinomycetota > Actinomycetes > Kitasatosporales > Streptomycetaceae > Streptomyces > Streptomyces sp. BK79. The sequence continues at coordinate 249,395 of NZ_JBHVOC010000008.1, read as the reverse complement.
CACTCCGTCATGTACCTGCCCGAGCACCACCTGTGACTCGGGCCGGTTTCGTTTCAGGATGATGTGGAGACCCCATGGTTCATCTGCGTTCCACGCGTTCCAGACGACGCCTGGCCCTCGCCGTGCCCGTCGTACTGTCGCTGACCGCGTCGGTCGGCTTCCTGCCGGCGGCCGCCTCGGCCGCCCCGCGCGCGGAATCCGCCGCGTCGGCCACGCAGGCCGCTCCGGCCGCGGACGCGCCGAAGTTGGCGTACGTGGTCAACACGAGGACGGACCACCGCACGATCGCGTCGGTGAAGCGCGCGATAGCCGAGGCCGACGGGACCGTCGTCGCCACCTACCAGAAGATCGGCGTCATCGTCGTCCACTCGGCGAACCCGGACTTCGGCAAGGAGATACGCGCGGCGCGCGGCGTGCAGTCGGCGGGCGCGACCCGCACCGCGCCGCTGACCGCCGCCGGGACGACGGACGCGAGCGCCGCCGAGATGCTCTCCGCCGGGCAGGCCGCGAGGACCGCGAAGGCGTCCGAGGCCGCCGGGGCGAGCGAGCCCCTGGAAGCCGACCAGTGGGACCTGCGCGCGATAGGCGCCGACAAGGCCGCGAAGATCAACCCCGGCAGCTCCAAGGTCACCGTCGCCGTGATCGACACCGGCGTCGACGACACCCACCCCGACCTCGCCCCGAACTTCTCCGCGTCCCAGTCGGCCAACTGCGTCGGCGGCAAGGCGGACACCAGCGAGGGCGCCTGGCGGCCGTACACCGCCGAGGACTACCACGGCACCCACGTGGCCGGTGAGATAGCCGCCGCCCGCAACGGCGTCGGCGTCGCCGGTGTCGCGCCGGGCGTGAAGGTCTCCAGCATCAAGGTGAGCGACCCGGACAACGGGCTGTTCTACCCCGAGAACGTCGTGTGCGCGTTCGTGTTCGCCGCCGACCACGGCGTGGAGATCACCAACAACAGCTACTACGTCGACCCCTGGCTCTACAACTGCATGGACGACCCGGACCAGCGCGCGATCGTCGACGCGGTCAACCGGGCCCAGCTGTACGCCCAGAAGAAGGGCACCCTGCACCTCGCCTCCGCGGGCAACTCCAACCACGACCTGGACTCCGACGCGATCGTCGACGACACCAGCCCGGACGACTCGACGCCGGTGACGCGGACCATCGACCCGCACGAGTGCTTCGACGTGCCGACCCAGCTGCCCGGCATCGTCACGGTCAGCGCGACGGGCGTGGACGAGGACAAGTCGTACTACTCCTCGTACGGCAAGGGAGTCGTGGACGTCGCGGCGCCGGGCGGCGACCGGCGCTACCAGATCCCGGACACGCCGTCGAAGGACGGCCGCATCCTGTCGACCATGCCGAACAACGGGTACGCCTGGCTCCAGGGCACCTCGATGGCCTCCCCGCACGCCGCGGGCGTCGCCGCGCTGCTGAAGTCGAAGTACCGGCACGCCTCCCCGGCCATGCTCCAGGCGCTGCTGAAGGCCCAGGCCGACAACCCGGGCTGCCCCGCCTCCTACGACCAGGACGGCGACGGCGCGCAGGACGCCACCTGCGAGGGCGGCGAGCGGGTCAACGGCTTCTACGGCTTCGGCATCGTGAACGCGCTGCGCGCGGTGAAGTGACCGGTTCGTCCGGTTCCCGGCACCCGCGCCCGCCGCACCTTCCGAGCACGCCCTCGAACCAACTGGAGACACCGCACATGACAGCGCCCCACCCGCGTCACCGCCGTGCCCTCGCGATCCCGGCCGGCATGGCCGTGGCCGCGTCCCTGGCCTTCCTGCCGGGCGGGCCGGCCGCCGCCGCCGAGGCCGAGGCCGCGTCCTCCGTCTCGGCGGACTCGTCGGCCGCCTCGTCGCCGCTCAGCTACGTCGTCAACGTCCGCCCCGGGCACGGTCCCTCGGCGCACGTGAAGCGGGCGATAGCGAAGGCCGGCGGCACGATCGTGACGTCGTACGACCGGATCGGCGTGGTCGTCGTCCATTCGGCCGACCCCGATTTCGCCAAGACCGTCCGCAAGGCGCCCGGCGTGCAGTCCGCCGGCGCCACCCGCACCGCGCCGCTGCCGTCGGCCGCCACGACCGACATGGGCGCGCCCAAGGTGCTCAGCGGCGAGGAGCTGGCCGCCGCCGAGGCCGCCGAGGGCCAGGACCCGCTGCAAGGGCTCCAGTGGGACCTGCCCGCCATCAAGGCGGACCAGGCGCACGAGAAGTCGCTGGGCAGCCAGAAGGTGACCGTCGCGGTCATCGACACCGGTGTGGACGACACCCACCCGGACATCGCCCCGAACTTCGACCGGGACGCCTCCGTCAACTGCGTCTCCGGCAAGCCGGACACCACCGACGGCGCCTGGCGGCCGGGCGCGGCGGAGAGCCCGCACGGCACGCACGTCGCCGGGGAGATAGCCGCCGCCAAGAACGGCGTCGGCATGACCGGTGTGGCGCCCGGGGTGAAGGTCTCCGGCATCAAGGTGTCCAACCCCGACGGCTTCTTCTACACCGAGGCCGTCGTCTGCGGCTTCATGTGGGCGGCCGAGCACGGCGTCGACGTGACCAACAACAGCTATTACACGGACCCCTGGTACTTCAACTGCAAGAACGACCCGGACCAGAAGGCGCTCGTCGAGGCCGTCACCCGGGCGTCGAAGTACGCGGAGCGGAAGGGCGCGGTCAACGTCGCCGCGGCGGGCAACGAGAACTACGACCTCGCCGCCGACGAGATCACCGACCCGTCCTCCCCGAACGACACGACGCCCGGCGACCGGGTCGTCGACCCGTCGGAGTGCCTCGACATCCCGACGCAGCTCCCGGGCGTCGTCACGGTCGCGTCGACCGGCGCGAAGGGCCTCAAGTCGTCCTTCTCCAACCACGGTCTGGGCGTCATCGACATCGCCGCGCCCGGCGGCGACTCGACGGCCTACCAGAAGCCGGAGCCGCCCGCGACCAGCGGCCTGATCCTCGGCACGCTGCCCGGCGGCAGGTGGGGCTACATGGCCGGTACGTCGATGGCGTCCCCGCACGTCGCGGGCGTCGCCGCCCTGATCAAGTCGACGCACCCGCACGCCTCCCCGGGCATGGTCAAGGCCCTCCTGTACGCCCAGGCCGACGCCACGCCGTGCACCAAGCCGTACGACATCGACGGCGACGGCAAGGTCGACGCGGTGTGCGAGGGCTCGAAGAACCGCAACGGCTTCTACGGCTGGGGCATGACCGACGCGCTGGACGCCGTGACCCGGTGACCGGCGCGCGCGCGTGAAGCGGGCCCGGGCAGCCGCCCGGGCCCGCTTCGTACGTACGGCGACGCCGCCCGTGTGACGCGCCGCTCACCCGGTTCCCCGGCCCGCGCGAACCGTGACAGGACCGAAAACGTCCTCATGTACGGAATGCCGGACCGCCGGTCGCCCCCGAGAACTTGCCCGTGTCCGGGGGGACTGGTGAAGATCTCGAGGTGACCTTGATACGTCCCCCGTCCCGGACCGCCGACCCCGGACGGCACGCACGGCCCTCCGGCACCGGCCGGACCGTGACCGTGCTCGCGCTGGTGGTGCTGGCCGCGCTGATACCCGTGCTCGGCCCCTCCCCCGCCCTGCACGGCACCGGGGAGGCCGAGGCACCCGGCACCGGCGGCATCGCCCTGCTGCGCACGGTGCTCTTCGCCGCGCTGAGCGTGCCGGTCGGCGAACTGTTCGTGAACCGGCTCGCCCGGTCGCTCCCCGGCGCTCCCCCGGACCGGCCCCGCAGCTGGTCGCCGTACGCGGCCGCCGCCGGTTTCGTCGCCGCGCTGGGTCTCGCCTCGGTCGTGGCCACCGGCAACCTCGTGCCCGGCGGCGTCGCCGACATCGACGTGGGCGGCCTGTACGAGTCCCGCGACGGCAAGCTCGCGCTCCTGGAGGTCAACGGGTTCCTCGCGGCGGGCCTGTGCGCCACCTCGCGCCGGCCCGGCCTCCAGGTCTGGCCGCTGGCCGCCGTCATCGTCGCGGAGGCGCTGCGCGCGCACCCCACGACCGAGTACAGCCCGCTGACCGGTTCCGGCCTGACCCTGGTCCACCTGACGTGCGCGTCGCTGTGGGTGGGGGGCCTGCTGTACGCACTGCGGATCCTCGTGCGGTGGCGGGGCGCCGAGGCGGGACCGGCCCTGCTGGGGCTCTACGCGCGCGTGGCGGCCGTTCTGCTCGCGGCCATCACGGCGACGGGGGTGTGCAGTTCGCTGCGCCGGATGCCGCCGGGCACGATCGCGGACCAGCTGACGGACACCGCGTACGGGCGGGTGCTGCTGGCCAAGGTGATCCTCGTGGCCGCCGTCGCCGCCCTCGCCCTGTGGGCCCGTGTCCGGCTGAGCCGCGCGGCCGACCCGCTGACCGCCTGCTCCCCCGCGCGCGCGGAGGTCGTCGCCCTGGGCGTGGTGGTCGCGGTGTCGGGGCTCCTGACGGCCCTTCCGGTACCGATCCGCTGGTGAGGCCGGGCGCCGGGGGGCCGCCGGGGGCCTCTTCGCGCGTGGGGTGCGTCACATGCCGGAGGGCGCCACCCGGCGGGCCCGCACCCCGTACCGACGCTCCGCTGCCGCCCTCGCGCGCCGGTCCGGCGCAACGACGCCCCTGGGGAAGGAACTTGACGGAGGGATCGTTTCGCCGGGCGACGCGGGGCACCTGAGGGACCGGAGTGTCAGTCGCGGCCCGTATCCTCATGAACCATGCTCGAAGACCGCACGACCGCAGCGCCGTCCGCCACGGCGTGGCCGACCGCGTATCCGCAGGGGTACGCGGTCGTTGACGTCGAGACCACCGGCCTGGCCCGCGACGACCGCATCATCTCCGCGGCCGTCTACCGGCTGGACGCCCGGGGCGAGGTCGAGGACCACTGGTACACGCTGGTCGACCCGCAGCGGGACCCGGGCCCGGTGTGGATACACGGCCTGACGCCCGAGGTGCTGCGGGGGGCGCCGCTCTTCCCGGACGTCGCCGACGAGTTCGCGGCCCGGCTCGACGGGCGGGTGCTCGTCGCGCACAACGCCGTCTTCGACTGGCAGATGATCGCCCGCGAGTACGCGCGCGCGAAGCGTGCGGCGCCGGTGCGCCAACGGCTGTGCACCATCGCGCTCTCCAAGGCGCTGGACCTGCCGCTGCCCAACCACAAGCTGGAGTCGCTGGCCGCCCACTTCGGCGTCGTGCAGCAGCGGGCGCACCACGCGCTGGACGACGCGCGCGTGCTGGCGGAGGCGTTCCGGCCGAGCCTGGCGGCGGCCGCGGCGGGCGGACTGCGGCTGCCGCTGCACGAGTGCCGGCCGCTGACCGAGTGGTCGGACCGGCCCGCGCCCCGGATCGGACAGCAGGCGGGCTACGGCGGCTACCGCCAGACCAGTTGGCGCCCCGCCCGCAAGAGGCCCGCATGCCCCCATCCCAACCCGGGACGGTACGAAGAGGGCAAACGACTCAAGCAGGGCATGCGGGTCGCCTTCTCCGGAGACACCTCGACCGAGCGGGAGCTGCTGGAGGACCGCGCGACCGAGGCCGGCCTGCACGTCGCGACCAGCCTGTCCCGGCTGACGAGCCTCCTGGTCACCAACGATCCGGACTCGGGCACGTCGAAGGTGATCAAGGCCCGCCAGTACGGCACGCCGGTGGTGGACGAGGCGGCCTTCGGGCAGCTGCTCGGCGACGTCGAGCCCGCGGACGGCTGAGCCGGCGCGAGGCCGTCCGGGAGCCGTACGGACGGGTGATTCCGGGCGACTCGCCCGGCGCCCGCTCGCCCGCGTCGCGGCGACGGCCCACCCTGTGGCGCATGGCGACATGTGAAGTCTGCGGCAACAACTACGGAATGACCTTCGAGGTCCACGCCCAGGGAGCGGTCCACGTCTTCGACTGCTTCTCCTGCGCGATCCACCGGATGGCCCCCATCTGCGAGCACTGCCGGGTGCAGATCATCGGCCAGGGCGTCGAGGTCGAGGGCCACTGGTACTGCGGCGCCCACTGCGCCCGCGCGGAGGGAAGGGCGGGGATCGTCGACAAGGTCTGAGCCCGCCACGTGACCGCCGGGCGAAGCCGGTCGTGCGCTCCCCGCCGACACGGGTCCACGGCCCTCGCGGGGACCTCCCCGCGAGGGCCGACCGCGGCCGAGGTACCGTCGACGCGTGTACCGCTTCCTCCTGTCCCGCCAGTGGGTGATCCTCACGCTGGTCGCCGTGCTGCTCATCCCCACGATGATCGAGCTGGGCTTCTGGCAGATGCACCGCTACGAGGAACGCTCCGCCCGCAACGACCTGGTCGCGCGGGCACTCGACGCGGAGCCGGTGCCGGCCCGGTCGCTGACCGCGCCCGGCAAGAAGATCACCACGCGCGAGCGGTACCGCACCGTCACCGCCGAGGGCCACTTCGACACGGACCGCGAGGTCGTCGTCCGCCGCCGCACCGACTCCGACGACAACATCGGCTACCACGTGCTGACCCCGTTCGTGCTGAACGACGGCAAGATCCTGCTGGTCAACCGCGGCTGGATCCCCGCGGACCGCGCGAGCCAGACCGCGTTCCCCGAGGTGCCCGCGCCGCCCCGGGGGCAGATCACCGTCACCGGGCGGCTGATGCCCGACGAGACGACCGAGGCGAGCGGCATCAAGGACCTCGAGGGCCTGCCGGACCGGCAGATCATGCTCATCAACAGCGAGCAGCAGGCCGAGCGCCTGAACGCGCCCGTGCTCGGCGGCTACGTCGTCCTGATCGAGCCCGAGCCGGAGAACGGCACCCCGGAGCGGATCGGCAGGCCCGGCAACGAGGACGCCGCGCTGAACTTCGCGTACGCGATCCAGTGGTGGCTGTTCGCCGCGGCCGTACCGGTCGGCTGGTGGTTCCTGGTCCGCCGCGAGAAGCGCGACCGTGAGACCCCCGAGGACGCGGAACCGGAGCGGGCCGAACCCGCGGCGGTGTAGCCGCCCGACGGGAGCGTGAGCGGACCCGATTGCTCCGCTCCCCCTCGGGAAGAGGAACCCCGTGCACCCCCGTATCGAGGACTACGCGCTCATCGGCGACCAGCAGACCGCCGCCCTGGTCTCCACGGACGGCTCCGTGGACTGGCTGTGCCTGCCCCGCTTCGACTCCGCCGCCTGCTTCGCCAAGCTCCTCGGAGACGAGGACAACGGCCACTGGCGCATCGCCCCCAAGGGCGCCGAGCGCTGCACGCGCCGCGCCTACCGGCCGGACTCCCTGGTCCTGGACACCGAGTGGGAGACCCCGGACGGGACGGTGCGGGTCACCGACTTCATGCCCCAGCGCGACCGCGCCCCCGACCTCGTACGCGTCGTGGAGTGCCTCAGCGGCGAGGTCACCGTGCACAGCGTGCTCAAGCTGCGCTTCGACTACGGCTCGATCGTGCCGTGGGTGCGCCGGACCGACGGCCACCGGGTGGCGGTCGCCGGGCCGGACTCGGCGTGGCTGCGCAGCGAGCCGGAGGTGCACAGCTGGGGCGAGGACTTCGGCACGCACGCCGAGTTCACCCTCGCCGCGGGCGAGAAGGTCGCGTTCGTCCTGACCTGGCACCCCTCGCACGAACCCCGCCCGCCGCTGGTCGACCCGTACGTCGCGCTGGAGCACAGCGTCGAGGACTGGCGGGCCTGGGTCTCCCACTGCCGCTACGACGGACCGTACCGGGACGCCGTGGTCCGCTCGCTGATCACCCTGAAGGCGCTCACCTACCTGCCCACCGGCGGCATCGTGGCCGCCCCCACCACCTCGCTGCCCGAGGAGCCCGGCGGCGTCCGCAACTGGGACTACCGCTTCTGCTGGCTGCGCGACTCCACCCTCACACTGGGCGCCCTGCTGTCGGCCGGCTACCTGGAGGAGGCCGAGGCCTGGCGCGACTGGCTGCTGCGCGCGGTCGCGGGCAACCCGTCCGACCTGCAGATCATGTACGGCGTGGCGGGCGAGCGGCGGCTGCCCGAGTTCGAGCTGCCGTGGCTGTCCGGGTTCGCCGGCTCCACCCCCGTACGGGTCGGCAACGACGCCGTGAACCAGCTCCAGCTGGACGTGTACGGCGAGGTGATGGACTCGCTGTCGCTGGCCCGGCTGGCGGGGATGCACCCGCAGCCGCAGATGTGGGAACTGCAGTGCGCCCTGATGGACTTCCTGGCCACGGCGTGGCGCGAGCCCGACGAGGGGCTGTGGGAGGTGCGCGGCGGGCGCAAGCAGTTCGTGCACTCGAAGGTGATGACCTGGGTGGCCCTCGACCGGGCGGTGCGCACCCTGGAGGACCATCCCGAGCTGGGCGGCGGCGACCTGGAGGGCTGGCGCGCGCTGCGCGACGAGGTGCACCGCGAGGTGTGCGAGAAGGGCTACGACCCGGAACGCAACACCTTCACCCAGTTCTACGGCTCCACGGAACTGGACGCGTCCCTGCTGCTCGTCCCGCGCGTCGGCTTCCTGCCCCCGGACGACCCCCGGGTCGTCGGCACGGTCGACGCGATCGGCGAGGAACTGACCCGGGACGGCCTGGTGCGCCGCTACAGCACCGAGGGGCCGCCCGTCGACGGGTTGCCGGGCGGCGAGGGGACCTTCCTGGTGTGCTCGTTCTGGTACGCGGACGCGCTGCACGCGACCGGCCGGACCAAGGAGGCACGGGAGCTGTTCGAGCGGCTGGTGGGGCTCGCCAACGACGTGGGGCTGCTGGCCGAGGAGTACGACCCGGTGGCCGGTCACCAGCTCGGCAACTTCCCGCAGGCGTTCAGCCACATCGGCCTGGTCAACACCGCTCTCGCCCTGTTCGGGGACAAGGAGGCAGGATAGGGCCATGGATCTTGGACTGAAGGACCGGGTGTACGTCGTCACGGGAGCCACCCGGGGCCTGGGCAACGCCGCCGCGCGCGAGCTGGTCGCGGACGGGGCGAAGGTCGTCGTCACCGGGCGGGACGAGGAGAGCGTCGCCGAAGCGGCGGCGGCACTGGGCCCGGACGCGGCCGGGGTGGCCGCCGACAACGCCGACCCCGAGGCGGCCGGCCGGCTGATCGCGACCGCCCGCGAGCGCTTCGGCCGCTTCGACGGCGTTCTGATCAGTGTGGGCGGACCGCCGCCCGGGTTCGTCGCCGACAACACGGACGACCAGTGGCAGACGGCGTTCGAGTCGGTGTTCCTCGGCGCGGTGCGGCTGGCGCGGACGGCGGCGGCCGAGCTGGAGGAGGGGGGCGCGATCGGTTTCGTGCTCTCGGGCTCGGTGTACGAGCCGATCCCGGGCCTGACCATCTCCAACGGCCTGCGGCCGGGCCTGGCCGGCTTCGCCAAGTCCCTCGCCGACGAGCTGGGCCCGCGCGGCATCCGCGTGGTCGGCCTGCTGCCGGGCCGCGTCGACACCGACCGGGTGCGCGAGCTCGACGGCATGTCCGCGGACCCGGAGGCGACCAGGGCGGCCGCCGAGTCCCGCATCCCGCTGCGCCGCTACGGCACCCCGGAGGAGTTCGGCCGCGCGGCGGCGTTCCTGCTGTCCCCCGCCGCCTCGTACGTGACGGGCGTGATGCTGCCGGTGGACGGCGGGGTACGGCACGGGTTCTAGGGAGGGGCTACAAGGAGCGTCCCAGGGACGGGTTCGGTTCCAGGGACGGGTTCCTGACACTGGTCGCGCCGGTTCCGGCCTCGCCGCTCAGCTGACCCGCTCCGCCCGGTGCTTGACGCCCCGGAGCTGAATCTCGGCGGGGAGGTTCTGGAGGCCGGCCGAGGTGCGGGCGTGTGTCAGGGCGCGGGTGGTGAGGTCGTCCAGGGCGGTGCCGGGATCCACATGGGGGGCCAGCAGCAGCCGGACGCGGGCCGCCGGGTCCGCGCGGCGGCCGGTGAGCCGCACCGAGGCCCGCTCGACCCCGTCCACCCGGTCCGCCTCCTGGACGAGGACGGCTTCCAGGGCCCGGCCGCGCAGCACCGCCCCCTCGCCGTCGCCGGTGTCGACGAGGACCTCGCCGAGCCGGCGGCGGCGCAGCACCGCGACCAGCCACCACAGGGCGAGCAGCAACAGCACCGCGAGCGCCGCGATGACGACGGGCCACCACCACCCGGCGTCCCGCCACCGCGTCCGTTCGGCCGCGCTCAGCAGCACGTCGTGCGGTCCCTGGTGCAGCCACCAGGAGGGCGCCGGGGCGCCGAGGCCGATGGCCAGCACCGAGCCGCCGAGGGCCAGCAGGAGCAGCCCCACCAGTCCGAGCAGGACACGGTCGACGGTTCTGAGCACCGCCCTCACCCCTTCCGTCCGGGGCGCGCGACCCGCAGGGACACGGCGGGCGGCCGGGCCAGCCCCAGCCCGCGCACCGCGTCGTCGAGCACGCCCTCGAGGTCGGTCCGTACGTCGTCCAGTTCCCGGAAGTGCGACAGGGCGCGCACCCGGATCTTCCGGCGGCGGGCCCGGACCCGTGCCGCCTGCACCCCGGCGACCTCCACCGCCCGGTCGCGCAGCACGCCGGCGGCGGCGTCCCGGTGGAGCCCGGCCCGTACGTCCGGGTGGGTGCGCCGCATCGGCAGGGCCTTCCGCAGGCCGGGGGTGAGGGCCAGGGCGATCAGCCACAGCCCGAGGGCGGCGGCGACGCCGGCGCCGACCAGGACCCAGGTGTCGTCGAGGGGGCGTTCGGCGAGCTGCCGGGCCAGGTCGCGGCGCCATCCGAGGGCGGAGCGGCCGGTGCGCACGGCGACGACGTCGTAGAGGAACGCGCCCGCCACGAGCAGCAGGAGCAGCGCGACGATGCCCGCGGGGACTCGGCGCGCGGACCAGAAGCGGCGGGCCGGTCCGGCCTCGGTGGCGGAGCCGGGCGGCGGACTCCCGCTTGCGGCCGTCTCCTGCTCCGTTCCTGGCTCCGTGCCGGGCTCCACGACGGGCAGGTGCCGCGTGCTGCCCTCGGAGCCCCGGGGTTCGTTCATCGCGTCCTCCCCTGCTGCGCGCCGTGCTCCGCCGCCAGGTGCAGCCGCTCCACCTGGACGGCGACCTCGGGGACGGCCATGCCCACCAGCGCGCCCACCCGCTGGACGACCTGGTGACGCACCCGCCCGCAGCGGGCACCGATGTCGCACGGATAGTCCAGTTCCAGATGGACCCGGACGTGCGCGGTGTCGTGGTGGACGACGACGGTGGCGTGCGGGCGCTCGGCGTCCGGGTGGAGCGGGCCCACGGCCTCGCGCGCCGCCTGTGCGGCGACCTTGGCGACGACCCGGTCCGCGATCCGCGTGGCACCGCGCTCACCCGGCGGGACGACGGTGCTTTCCAGGAGCTCTCCGGCCCCAGCGCTCACCCCGGTCACCGCCGCCGGTCGTCGCGGGTGCGGAAGAAGTCGCCGAGGTCCATGTCCCCCTCCACCAGGCGGCCGACGACGAACCCGACGGCTCCCAGGGCCGCCACCAGCAGGAAGGCACCGAACCCGCCGAAATACCCGGCGAAACCCAGCGCCATGCCGGCGATCATGCCGACCACGGCCATGCTCATCGCGCGCTCTCCTCAGTCCGTGTCACTTGATCCTGGGCTCCGGCTCCTCGTCGTCCTCGTCGTCGGGCAGGTGCACGTCGCTCACCGCGATGTTGACCTCGACGACCTCCAGACCGGTCATCCGCTCCACCGCCGCGACCACGTTCTCCCGCACGTCCCGGGCGACGTCCGCGATGGCCACGCCGTACTCGACGACGATCTCCAGGTCGAGCGCGGTCTGCTTCTCGCCGACCTCGGCCTTCACCCCGCGCGTCACCCCGGACTTGGCCCCGCCGGGCACCCGGTCGCGCACGGCGCCGAAGGTCCGGGACATCCCGCTGCCCATCGCGTGCACACCGACGACGTCGCGTGCGGCCATTCCGGTGATCTTCTCCACGACGCCGTCGGCGATGGTGGTCCGGCCCCGGGCCCCGGGGTCGCCGCCGCCGCGCCGCGTCGCCTGTGCCTTCACCGTCCCGGTGGTGTCCGTGTCCTGCCCGGTCCGGTGGGTCTCCATGTCGCTCATCGCCGCACGTCCCTTTCGGTCGTAGTCCCTGTTGTCCACGGTAGGCGCGGTTGCGGCGCAGCGCGCCATGGATGCGGCAGGCTGGAGGAGTGACGACGGCTGACCGGTGGACACGGACGGTGCGGGAGCGGTTGGGGCTCGGCAGGCTGCTGCCGCTGGGCGAACCGCGGGACGGCGCCTGGATCGCCGAGGACGCGGCGCGGGAGATCCTGCTGGCCGCGGCCCGGGGCGTGCCGGGGGTGCGTCCGGGCGGCCTGCGGATCGCGCCCGCGGACCCCGGCGAGGCGCCCGAACCGGCCGTTCTGCCACCGCCGAGCGCGTTGCCGCCCGGGCCGTTGCGGGTGACGGCCGACTTCGCGGTGGCCGTCGGCCCGGCGGTGGCGGCCGAGCCGCTGCCGGAGGTGGCCGCCCGGGTGCGGGCCGCGCTGTCGGCGGCGTCGCGGGGGATCGGGATGGCGGTGACCCGGGTGGACCTGCGGGCGACGGACGTACTGGACGCGGCCACGGCCTCTGAGCCGGCGCTGGGAGGCGAGCCGCGTGCGCGTCCGGCCGCGGCGGCGGAGGTGGTCGCGGCGGAGGCGGGCGACGGTGACGCCGGCCGGGTGGCCGCCGCCGCGCTGGCCGTTGCGGGCGTGACCCGGCTGACGGCCGTGCTGGGGCGGCCGGTCGACCTCACGCGGCCGCCTCAGGAGGCGGCCCTGCCGCGCCGCCATGTCCGGGTGGAGCTGGCGGTGGCCCGGGACCACCGGGCCGTCGAGGTGGCCCGGCGCGTCCGCGCGGCGGTCACGGACTGTCTGCCGGATCACCCGTCGGTGGCGGTACTGGTGACGGCCCTCGACTGACCGACGCCCGCCCGGGGCCCGTGCCGGCGCACCCGGGAGGAGGGCGCCGAGCAGGAACCGACGGTCGCCGACCGGGTTCCGGGCCGCGCACACCGGATCATGGCCGTCGGGTCCCGGCCCGGGGCACTCCCCCGTCGCTCGGCGGGGCGGCGACCGGCGGAACGGCGCCCGGTACGGAGCGGGCGCCGATCGGCCCGGTCGCGGCGCCCTTGGAGGGGGCGGCGGTCGACAGGGTTCGTGCCCGGTTACTCGCCGAGGCCAGCCAGGTCGCGCAGTCGGCGGGCCTGGGCGGCGCGTTCGGCGGCGCGCTGGGTCTCGTAGTCGCGGCTCTGGGCGCCCTGGAGCAGGGCCTTGGTCTCGATCACCGCGTCGCGCGGCGCGGCGAGGACCGCCGACGCCAGGTCCTGCACGGCGCCGTCGAGTTCGTGCGCGGGCACGGCGAGGTTGGCCAGCCCGGAGTTCACCGCCTCCTCGGCCAGGACGAAGCGGCCGGTCGCGCAGATCTCCAGCGCGCGGGCGTAACCGACCAGGGACACCAGGGGGTGCGTGCCGGTCAGGTCCGGCACCAGGCCGAGGCTGGTCTCGCGCATGGCGAACTGCACGTCGTCGGCGACGACCCGCAGGTCGCAGGCGAGGGCCAGCTGGAAGCCCGCCCCGATGGCGTGGCCCTGCACGGCGGCGACGGAGATGAGGTCGCTGCGTCGCCACCAGGTGAACGCCTCCTGGTACTCGGCGATGGTCGCGTCCAGCTCGGCGTCGCCGCCCCGCGCGAGGTCGATGAACGACGGTTCGCCGTCGAAGCCCTCGGGCGTGAACGCCTGCCGGTCGAGCCCGGCCGAGAAGGACTTGCCCTCGGCCCGCAGCACCACGACGCGGACGGAGCCCGGCAGCAGCCGGCCGGCCTCGGCGAGCGCCCGCCACAGAGCGGGGCTCTGCGCGTTGCGCTTGGCGGGGTTGGCCAGCGTCACCGTGGCGATCGCGTCGTCGACGGTGAGCCGCACGCCGTCCTGGTCGAGTACGGGAGCGGGGTCGTGGGCGGGCGAAGCCATGGGGCGCCTCCGGAAGCTGCGGTCGTCGTCCCCGCCGCGCGCCGACTGTCACGCCGTACGACGGCAGAGCTAAGTGACTGCACAGTAACCACCCGGGCGGTCTGATGACCGACCGGGTGACCACCTTCACTTGCGGAGCCGAGGGGTCGCCCGGGACGTCAGGCCGATGTGGCCTTTTTGCCCCGGGTAGCCCCGCCACGCCCTCGCAGCGTGACGCCCGACTCACTGAGCATGCGGTGCACGAAGCCATACGAGCGGCCGGTTTCCTCGGCCAACGCCCGGATGCTCGCACCGGCGTCGTACTTCTTCTTCAGGTCTGCCGCGAGCTTGTCGCGCGCGGCGCCGGTAACCCGGCTGCCCTTCTTCAGAGTCTCGGCCACCCGGTCCTCCTCATGGGAAGTGCGCTCTGGTCTCCTCATGATCACCCCTCCCGGGCCTCATGGCCACCCATTCGGCAAGGTCGATGAGACAAGCTTGTGACGACAGGAGCGGGTCCCCACATACGGAATGCCGAATTCCAAAGGATCCCGCCCGTACCGCCGAACGGGTTTCTCCGTGAAGTTCCAGGTCAGAACGGCAGCACGGCCGGACCCCCCGGGCATGGGGGTCCGGCCGCGAAATCCGTGTAGGACACACCTCGTGATGAGGAGATCTCACACAGATGGTGGATCACGGATCGGCCGAATGATCCATACCCAGTGGATCATCCATTCGATCAAGCCAGGGCGACGAGATCCGCGTAGTCGGCGCCCCACAGGTCCTCGACGCCGTCCGGAAGCAGGATGATCCGCTCCGGCTGGAGCGCCTCGACGGCGCCCTCGTCGTGGGTGACCAGGACGACGGCGCCCTTGTAGGTGCGCAGCGCGCCGAGGATCTCCTCGCGGCTGGCCGGGTCGAGGTTGTTGGTGGGCTCGTCGAGCAGCAGCACGTTCGCCGAGGACACCACGAGGGTGGCCAGCGCCAGACGGGTCTTCTCACCGCCGGACAGGACCCCGGCCGGCTTGTCGACGTCGTCGCCGGAGAACAGGAACGAGCCCAGCGTCTTGCGGACCTCGACCAGGTCGAGGTCCGGGTTGGCCGAGCGCATGTTCTCCAGGACGGTGCGCTCGGGGTCGAGGGTCTCGTGCTCCTGCGCGTAGTAGCCGAGCTTGAGGCCGTGGCCCTCGATCACCTGACCGGTGTCGGGCTTCTCGACGCCGCCGAGGAGGCGGAGCAGGGTGGTCTTGCCCGCGCCGTTGAGGCCGAGGATCACGACGCGGGAGCCCTTGTCGATGGCCAGGTCGACGTCGGTGAAGATCTCCAGGGAGCCGTACGACTTCGACAGGCCCTCGGCCATCAGCGGGGTCTTGCCGCAGGGCGCCGGCTCCGGGAAGCGGAGCTTGGCGACCTTGTCCGACTGGCGGACCGCCTCCAGGCCGGAGAGCAGCTTGTCCGCGCGGCGGGCCATGTTCTGCGCGGCGACGGTCTTGGTGGCCTTGGCGCGCATCTTGTCGGCCTGCGAGTGCAGGGCCGCGGCCTTCTTCTCGGCGTTGGCGCGCTCGCGCTTGCGCCGCTTCTCGTCGGCCTCGCGCTGCTGCTGGTAGAGCTTCCAGCCCATGTTGTAGACGTCGATCTGGGAGCGGTTGGCGTCCAGGTAGAACACCTTGTTGACGACCGTCTCGACCAGGTCGACGTCGTGGGAGATCACGATGAAGCCGCCGCGGTAGGTCTTCAGGTAGTCGCGCAGCCAGACGATCGAGTCGGCGTCGAGGTGGTTGGTCGGCTCGTCGAGCAGCAGGGTGTCGGCGTCCGAGAACAGGATCCGGGCCAGCTCGATGCGACGGCGCTGACCGCCGGAGAGCGTGTGCAGGGGCTGGCCGAGCACGCGGTCGGGCAGGTTGAGCGCGGCGGCGATGGTGGCGGCCTCGGCCTCGGCGGAGTAGCCGCCCTTGGTGAGGAACTCCGTCTCCTGGCGCTCGTACTGCCTCAGGGCCTTGTCGCGGGTGGCGCCCTGGCCGTTGGCGATGCGCTGCTCGTTCTCGCGCATCTTGCGGATCAGGACGTCCAGGCCGCGGGCCGAGAGGATGCGGTCGCGGGCGAGGACGTCGAGGTCGCCGGTGCGCGGGTCCTGCGGGAGGTAGCCGACCTCGCCGGAGCGGGTGACGGTGCCGCCGGCGGGCTGGCCCTCGCCGGCCAGGACCTTGGTGAGGGTGGTCTTGCCGGCGCCGTTGCGCCCGACCAGGCCGACGCGGTCGCCCTTGGCGATGCGGAAGGTGGCGCTTTCGATGAGGACGCGGGCACCGGCGCGCAGCTCGATGCCGGAGGCGGAGATCACGGTCAGACTCCTGGGCGGGTGGTTGGCGGGAAGGGCGGCTGGAGGACGTTCCCGCCGTCTAATGCGCGAGGAGAATGGCCATGGGGCCAGTCTAACGGGGCGGTGCAACCGCTTTTCCCGGGTTCCTCTCCCCGCGCCCCCCTGTTCGGTGCTCCCGTGTTCGGGGGCGCGGGTCCCGGGCGTTGTCGGTGGGCGGTGCCAGACTGGGCGACAGGGCCGGATTCCGGGATTTCCCGGCGATCGGGACTTCAGGGACCTTCGCGGCGTCCGGCCCTCCGGCACCGGCTCACGAAGGAGTGATCGGCATGGCAGGCATCGACGGTGGCCGTCCGAGCGTCTACCCGACGCTGCTGTACGCGGACGCCAAGGCGGCGGTCCGGCAGCTCACCGAGGCCTTCGGCTTCAGGGAACTGGCCGTGTACGAGGGCGAGGGCGGCACGGTGGCCCACGCCGAGCTGGCCCAGGGCAACGGCGCGATCATGCTCGGCTCGAAGGGCACGGGCAGCCGCTTCGACGAGGCGATGAAGAACGCGGGCACGACGGGGGTCTACGTCGTGGTGGACGACGTGGACGCCCACCACCGGCAGGCCGTGGAACACGGCGCGGAGATCCTGATGCCGCCGACCGACCAGGACTACGGCTCACGGGACTACATGGCCCGGGACCTGGAGGGCAACGTCTGGAGCTTCGGGACCTACGCGCCGGAGGTACGCGGCTAGCCGGCCTCCGGCGGCGTGCGTCCCGCCGGTCAGCCGCGCCCGGTGTGCACCTGGAAGGCCGCCCTGCGTACGGCCTTGGCCAGGGCGGGGTCCGGGTGCGCGGCGGCGAGGGCGACCAGGACCTGCACGGTGCGGGGGTGACCGACGGCCCGGACCTCGTCCAGCAGGGCCGGGACGGTGGGCTGCACCGCGGACTCCAGGTGCCTGACGAGCAGCGGGGCCTCACCGTGGTCGGCGACGGCGGCCGCGGTGTCGACCCACAGCCACGTGGCCTCCTGGCGGGTGAGGACCTCGTGGGCGTCCTCGGGGTCGGCGCCGTCGTGCTCGGCCAGCCACAGCAGGGCGTACGGCCGCAGCGTCGGCTCGTCGAGGACGGCGCGGACGTCGGGCTCGGCCGGGGCGCCGACGACGCGCAGCGCGTCGAAGGCGAGGCCGCGCAGCAGGGCGTCCTCGCCCCGGGCGGCGGCGAGCAGCTCGGCGACGGCGCTGCCGACGGGGCGGGCGGCGAGCCAGGCGCGGTACTCGGCGCGGGCGGCGTTCGGGCGGAGCCGGCCGCAGCCGCGGAGCATGTCCTCGGCCGGCTGCTCGATGTTGCCGGCGGGGCTCTGCGCGGCGACGCAGATCTGCTCCAGCTTGACCCAGACCGCCCAGCTGCCGAGCGGGGTGAGCGTGGCGTGTCCGTCGCCGCAGGTGAGGGCGCCGACGGAGGCCAGGGCGTGCAGGGCCCAGTCGAGGAGGGGGGCGAGCGGGGTGTCGGCGCCGGTGTCCGGGGCCGGCGCGACGGGAGCGGTCTCGGGGGTGCCGGGTTCCAGGCGGGGGCCGTAGGGCACCTCGCAGCGCTCGGTGCGCAGTTCGGTGACGCGCTGCTCCAGCAGGTCCAGGAGCTGCGCCACGGGGACGGGTCCGGCGGACAGCTGGAGGAAGGAGAGCACCTGGGGCATCGCGGAGACGACCTCGGCGACCGCGGCGGGCTCCAGCCCGGCGGGCTCGGGGTGGGCGAGCGACCAGGCGTCGAAGAGGGCGACCCAGCCGCGCAGGACGGCGCTGTCGTCGCGGTTCCAGGCGCGCAGCCGCCAGCCGGGGCGGGCGCTGTCGCCGTGCACCTCGACCAGTCCGGCGAGGCGGGCGGTGTCCCAGTCGGCGCGGACCTCGGCCGGGGTCAGGCCGAGGTCGCGGGCCGCGTGTTCGGCGGTCGCGTCGGAGAGGGTGGCCTTGCCGTCGGCGGTCGCGTTGCCGCGGCCGGGGCCGAGGGCGTTGTCGGCCCAGCGGGCGACACGGGCCGCGTCGGCGAGGCCGGAGCGCGCCATTCTGGCCAGCTCCGAGCGGGCCGGTGTGCCCTCCGGGGGTCGTGGCGCGGCGCGGCGCGGACGCCGCTGGTTGATCGCTTGGGGGGCGGCGGCCAGGGGTCGCGGGCGGACGAGTCGAAGCCTGGAGTCGCGCGGGATACGGGACGTCACGGGGGCAGTCTTCCGGTTGACGGTCCGAAAACCCAAACGGAATGCCGTGGGGGGCCTCCGGGACGGCGGGCGGGCGGGCTCGGTGAGCCGTTCGGGCATCGGATCCGGCCAGTCGTACGGCGCTAAGCGGAACCGGAGCGGCGGCCGGTGCGGGGGCGGGCGTGAGGGTCACACCAGCGGGGTCATGAAGCGGCGCAGCTTCTCCTCGTAGTCCTCGGGGTCGGCGTTCCACATGGCGGCGTGCGGGGCGTCCTTGACCGGGTGGAGGGTGACCAGGCGCGGGTGGGTGTCGGCGAGGCGGCGGGAGTGCCGCCAGGGGGCGACCGCGTCGTCGGGGCCGTGGAAGATCAGCGTCGGGACCGCGGGGCGGTGCAGACCGGCGGTGTGGACGTCGCGGTCGGCGTGGAGTCCGGCGCGGCCCTGGGCGGCGCGCACGGCGAGCGGCAGGAGCGCGCCCGGCGTGCGGCGGGCGGCGGCCAGGGCCCGCAGGGTGGTCTCCCAGCTGAGCACCGGGGAGTCCAGGACGAGCCCCGCGACGCTGTCGCGCACGCCGGAGAGCGCGGCGGTGTGCAGGGCCATGGTGGCGCCGGTGGACCAGCCGAGCAGCACCACCTGGCGGGCGCCGTGGTCGAGGGCGTAGCGGACGGCCGCGTCCAGGTCCCGCCACTCGGTCTCGCCGAAGTGGTGCAGGCCGTCCGGCGAGGGCGGGGCGCCGACGTCGCCGCGGTAGGCGAGGGCCAGCACCGGGACCTGGCGGTGGCGCAGGGGGGCCATGAAGTTCATGGCGTGCTCGCGGGTGGCGCCCAGACCGTGCACCGCGATCAGCCAGGTCGGGCGGGAACCGGGCAGGAACCAGGCGGGGAGGGGGCCGAGTTCGCCGGGGATGTCGACGTCGGCGTATTCGAGGTCGAGGGCGGTCCCGGGATTGCCGACGTACAGGTTCGGGGTGAACCACGCCCGGTCGCCGGCCGTGAGGGTGCCGTGCGTGACGCGTTCGAGGCGGCGGACCACGGTGTCGGCGTCGTGTGGGGCGGAACCGAGCACCGGGCCGACGACCGCGTGCGAACCGTCGCCGGCGAGGCCGTACCGGCCGGGGCGCAGCGCGGCGAGGTCCCGGGTGAGGGTGATCTGGCCCGCGGCGGTGCCGTGCACGGTGAGCCGGGGCTCGGTGGGCAGGGGCCTGCCGGGGGGCGCCTTGAGCGCGGCGTCGCTGGCCAGCCGGCCGGCGGCGACGCTCGCCGCACCGGCCGCCAGGGCTGCGGTGACGGCGGCGGCCGTTGCTGTGACAGTGCGCATGGGGCCAGTCTCCTGGTGGACTCCTCGGGCGGCCAGCGGGCGGGCGACGGGGAGTGACGGTGCCCGCCGGGCCGCCGACCGGGCCGGAAACCTGGGTCGTCGGTCCAGCTCCCGGTACCCCCGAAGCACCGGGGTACGCGCGGGGGGCTCCGCCGGGGGGCGGGGGGGAAGACGCCGTCGGCGGGAACGCGGGCCGCGAGGCGATGGGGGGACGACGGGGTGGGACGCCGCGATCGGCCGGATCGAGGGCGCCGGACGGGTGGGTGGTGAGGCTCGTCCAGGAGTGACCGCGGTCGGTCCGTACGGGGTTCGAGAGGGCGGAACGCTCCGGCTCCCCCCGCCGGATCACGGGACCCGGGGAGCCGGTGCGGCTCCCGGACGGCCCCGGCCGAGCCCGGAGGACGTCGTTCTGGTGGTTCGCGCCGGTCGTTGCGACGTCCAGGGGCTTGCCGCCCGTGCAGGCGTCCGACTCCCCGATCGCGGGGCGCAGGGCGCGGAAGGTGGGCACGGGGCGCGGGCGCGGGACACCGGGGACCGGTGTAACCCCGGACCGACGCCCGCCGGGTCCGAGGACGCCACCGGGCGGGTCCCCGGGGCGGGGTTCGCCCGGTCCCGGGGCGGCACCGGCCGAGTCCCGGTGGCAGCCCGGCTGGGTCCCGGAGGCGGCACGACTGGGTCCCGGGGCGGGGTTCACCCGATCCTCGGGCGGGGTTCAGCCGGTGCCGGGCGGGGGTACGGCCGACCCCCGGGCGGGACTTGGCCAGTCCCTGGCGGGATTCAGCCGGTGCCGGCCGGGCGTACGGCCGACCCCCGGGCGGGGTTCGCCCGGTCCCGGGGCGGCACCGGCCGAGTCCCGGACGAGCCACGGCCGAGTCCCGGAGGCGGCACGACTGGGTCCCGGAGGCAGCCCGGCCGAGTCCCGGAGGCAGGCCGGCTG
The DNA here is from genome assembly GCF_044142145.1 of Streptomyces sp. BK79. Lineage (NCBI taxonomy): Bacteria > Bacillati > Actinomycetota > Actinomycetes > Kitasatosporales > Streptomycetaceae > Streptomyces > Streptomyces sp. BK79. Next base: position 228,838 of record NZ_JBHVOC010000008.1, on the reverse strand, counting down.
AATCGCGGAGGCGGGTCGGCTGAATCGCGGAGGCGGGTCGGCTGAGTCGCGGGGCGGGGTTCGGCTCGGGTGCCGTGCGTTCGGTGTCCTGGCCGGGGGTGGGGGCGGGTCAGGGGCCCTGGCCGGAGGGCGGGGCAGGGGTCCCGGCCGGAGGGCGGGGCAGGGGTCCCGGCCGGAGGGCGGGGCAGGGGTCCCGGCCGGAGGGCGGGTCAGGGGTCCCGGCCGGAGGGCGGGTCAGGGGTGCTGGCCGTAGTTGTGGAGGCGTTTCGTCGCCTCCGTCAGCTGGGCGGGGGTCAGGAGGGACGGGGTGTGGTTCGGGACGGAGGAGGCGGTGAGCCAGAGGCGGCACATCCACTCGAGCTGGGCGGTGCGGTCGTAGGCCTGGTCGAGGGAGGTGCCGTAGGTGAGCGTGCCGTGGTTCTGGAGGAGGCAGGCGGTGCGGTCGGTGAGGGCGGCGAGCACGGAGCGGGCCAGTTCCTCGGTGCCGTAGGCCGCGTAGGGGGCGACCCGGACGGGGCCGCCGAGCGCGGCGGTCATGTAGTGGACCGGCGGCAGCTCCGGGACGAGCAGCGAGACCGCCGTCGCGTGCACGGCGTGGGTGTGGACGACGGCCCGGGCGTCCGTGGCGCGGTACACGGCGAGGTGCATGGGCAGTTCGCTGGTCGGGACCAGCGTGCCGAGCACCTGCCGGCCGTCGAGGTCGACGCCGGTGATGTCCGACGGGGCCAGACGGTCGTAGGGGACACCCGAAGGGGTGACCAGCACCGTGTCGCCGACGCGCACCGAGACGTTGCCGGAGGTGCCGACCACGAGCCCCTCCGCCACCGTCCGCCGGGCCGTCGCGACGAGGGCCTCCCAGGCGTCCGCGACGGCCGGCTCCCCGGCCCCGCGATCGTCCTCGCCGACCCCGTTGACCCGCGAATACGTCACACTCACCGTCTCCTCCCTGGCGCCCCGCGCCCCCTCGCACCGCCCGTCGACCGTGTCTGGCGGCGATCCTGCCAGGCACGTCTCCGGAGAGCATCGGACCGGGCACGCAGAGGGAGGCGGCGGTCCCGGTTCCGGTCACCGCGAAGCCCTGCTCAGTTCATCTTCCGTTCACTCTGGTTACCTACGTTCGTCCAGCCAATGACCTCGAACGATTGCCTGGGTAAATGGAAAGCTTCTCGCTGATCCTCGCGATTGTGGTGGTAACCGCACTCGCGTTCGATTTCACGAACGGTTTCCACGACACCGCGAACGCGATGGCAACGACCATTTCGACCGGTGCGCTCAAGCCCAAGGTGGCGGTGGCGATGTCCGCCGTCCTCAACCTTGTCGGCGCCTTCCTCTCGGTGGAGGTCGCCAACACGATCTCCAAGGGTCTCGTCGACGAGACCGGCATCCGTCCCGAGGTCATCTTCGCGGCCTTGGTCGGCGCGATCCTCTGGAACCTGTTGACCTGGCTGGTCGGACTCCCGTCCAGCTCCTCGCACGCCCTCATGGGCGGCCTGATCGGTGCCGCGATCGCCTCGGCTGGCGTCGGCGCGGTCCACGGCGACGTGCTCGTCACCAAGGTGCTCCTGCCGGCGATCGCCGCCCCCCTCGTCGCGGGCATCGCGGCGATGCTCGGCGCGCGGCTGACCTACAAGCTCGGCCGCAAGGCCGACGGCAAGGCCGCCGCGAAGGGCTACCGCGCCGGGCAGATCGCCTCCGCCGGCCTGGTCTCGCTGGCCCACGGCACCAACGACGCCCAGAAGACGATGGGCATCATCACCCTCGCCCTGGTGGCCGGCGGCGCCCTCGCCCCCGACTCCGACCCGCCCATGTGGGTCATCCTGTCCGCGGGCATCGCCATCGCCCTCGGCACCTACCTCGGCGGCTGGCGCATCATCCGCACCATGGGCAAGGGCCTGACCGACCTCCAGCCGCAGCAGGGCTTCGCCGCCCAGACCAGCGCCGCGACGGTCATCCTGGCCTCCTCCCACCTCGGTTTCTCCCTCTCCACCACGCACTCGGTCTCCGGCGCGGTGATGGGCGCGGGCCTCGGCCGCAAGGGCGGCGTGGTGCGCTGGTCCACGGCGACCCGGATGTTCGTGGCCTGGGGCCTGACCCTGCCGGCCGCGGCCCTGGTCGCCGCGATCGCCGAGTGGGTCTGCGGCCTGGGCGACTGGGGCACCGGCCTCGTCGCGGTCTTCCTGATCGCCTCCAGCGCCGCCATCTGGAAGATCTCCCGGCGTGAGGTCATCGACCACACCAACGTCGTCGACGACGCCGAGCAGTCCGGAGTGGTGACCCAGGCGATGGCCGCCGTGTCCCCGCCCCCGGCGGGCGTGAGCGAGGACCTGACGGCCACCATCCCGGCCGCCGAGTCCGAAGCCAAGACCCCGTCGGCCACCACCACCGTCTGAGCCCGCTCCCCGGGTACGAAGGAAGCGAACCTCCATGAGCATCGACTGGGCAGCCCTCGGCTCCGTCTTCGGGGTCAGCCTCGTGGCGACCGTGGTCCTGGTGGGCCTGTTCACCCTCGGCATCGTCGGCCTCTCCCGTCAGGAGCGCGCCGTCGCCCAGGGCGGCTCCGCCGGCCTCGCGGTCACCGGCGCCTACGCCTGCTTCGCCGCCTGCGCGGCGGCGGTGGCGTACGGCATCTACCTGATCGTCGCCTGACCGCCGGTCTCCGCACCGACGGCCCACCACGCGCGCACTCCTGAGGCGGGGCGCGGGACGGACTCCACCGTCCCGCGCCCCGCCTTCGCGTGGACCGGCGCGCACCGGCGGTGTGTGGGGCTTCGCACACTCCCCCCTCGCTGGTCAACGGCAAGTTGACGGGTGTTCGCGGGCCGTGGTGGACTGCCGGAGCCATTACGGCGGCACGAGAGGAAGCCCGGTGCGAATCCGGCGCGGTCCCGCCACTGTGACCGGGGAGCAGATCCCCGGCAGCCAGGAACTCTCACCGCCGGTCTCTTCGAACCAGGGCGCGGACACCCTGAGTGAGGACATATCGCCATGCGCGGCTGCCGTTCCAGGTACAGCGGACCCCGGTCCACCAGCGACACGCTCCCCCGCCCCGCGGCCGGTTGAGCCGTGCGCGCCGAACGCGTCTTCGCGTACGGCGCCGCCGCCGGCCTCCTCGGTGACCTCCTCCTCGGCGACCCGCGCCGCGGACACCCGGTCGCCGCGTTCGGCCGTGCCGCCGGTGCCGTGGAACGGGTGCTGTGGCACGACCACCGGGGCTGGGGCGCGCTGCACACCGCCGTGTGCGCCGGTGGCGCCGCCGCCCTCGGCCTGGCCGCCACCCGCGCCGTACGCCGCTCCCCCGCCGCCTCCGTCGCGCTGACCGGCGCCGCCACCTGGGCCGTCGTCGGCGGGACCTCGCTGGCCCGCGAGGCGCGCGCCATCGGCCGGGCCCTGGACGCCGGGGACGTCGAGGCCGCCCGGGCGCGGCTGCCGCACCTGTGCGGACGCGACCCGCAGGCGCTGGACGCGGACGGGATCGCCCGGGCCGTCGTGGAGTCCGTCGCCGAGAACACCTCGGACGCGGTCGTGGGCGCCCTGGTGTGGGGCGCGGTGGCCGGGGTCCCCGGGCTGGCCGGCTTCCGGGCCGTGAACACGCTGGACGCGATGGTCGGCCACAGGTCCCCCAGGTATCGCCGCTACGGCTGGGCCTCGGCCCGGCTCGACGACGTCGCGGGCTGGCCGGGCGCCCGCCTGACCGCCGTACTGGCCACCGTGGCGGGCGGGGATCCGCGGGGTGCCGTACGGGCCTGGCGCGCCGACGCCGGACGGCATCCGAGCCCCAACGCCGGTCCCGTGGAGGCGTCCTTCGCGGGCGCCCTGGGCGTGCGGCTCGGCGGGACGCTCTCCTACGGCGGGCGGGTCGAGCACCGGCCCGTCCTCAACGGGGCGGCGGGACGCGCCGTCCGGGCCGGTTCCGGCGACATCGACCGGGCCGTGCGGCTCTCCCGGCGCGTGGGCTGGCTGGCGCTCGGCGTGTGCGCGGGCGCGCGGCTGCTGGCCCGCCGGTCACTCACGAAGGGACGTACGTCATGAGCGGTGGCCTCCTCGTCGCCGGCACCACCTCCGACGCCGGCAAGAGCGTCGTCACCGCCGGGATCTGCCGCTGGCTGGTGCGGCAGGGCGTGAGGGTCGCGCCGTTCAAGGCGCAGAACATGTCGCTCAACTCGTTCGTGACCCGGGAGGGCGCGGAGATCGGCCGGGCGCAGGCCATGCAGGCGCAGGCGTGCCGCGTGGAGCCGACCGCACAGATGAACCCGGTGCTGCTGAAGCCGGGCGGCGAGCAGAGCAGCCAGGTGGTGCTGCTGGGCAAGCCGGTCGGCGAGATGAGCGCCCGCGGCTACCACGGCGGACGCCAGCGGCAGTTGCTCGGCACGGTGCTCGACTGCCTGGCCGCGCTGCGGGGCACGTATGACGCGGTGATCTGCGAGGGGGCGGGCAGTCCGGCCGAGATCAACCTGCGCCGGACCGACATCGTGAACATGGGGATCGCCCGGGGTGCCGGGCTCCCCGTCCTCGTCGTCGGCGACATCGACCGCGGGGGCGTCTTCGCGTCGTTCTTCGGCACGGTGGCGCTGCTGGCGCCCGAGGACCAGGCGCTGGTCGCCGGGTTCCTCGTCAACAAGTTCCGCGGCGACGTGTCGCTGCTGGAGCCGGGCCTCGACATGCTCCGGGACCTCACCGGGCGGCCGTCGTACGGCGTGCTGCCGTTCCGCCACGGGCTCGGCATCGACGAGGAGGACGGACTGCGGGTCTCCCTGCGCGGGACCGTGCGCGAGTCGGTCGTCGCGCCGCCGGTCGGCGAGGACGTGCTGCGGGTCGCCGTGTGCGCCGTCCCGCTGATGTCGAACTTCACCGACGTGGACGCGCTCGCCGCCGAACCCGGTGTCGTGGTGCGGTTCGTGGACCGGCCGGAGGAGCTGTCCGACGCCGATCTCGTGATCGTGCCGGGGACGCGGGGCACGGTCCGGGCGCTCCGGTGGCTGCGGGAGCGGGGGCTCGCCGACGCCCTCGCGCGCCGGGCGGCCGAGCGGCGGCCCGTGCTCGGCATCTGCGGCGGTTTCCAGCTGCTCGGCGAGCACATCGAGGACGACGTGGAGTCCCGCGCCGGGCACGTGGACGGGCTCGGACTGCTGCCCGTGCGGGTGCGGTTCGCCCGCGAGAAGACCCTCACCCGGCCGCAGGGCGAGGCCCTCGGCGAGCACGTCGAGGGGTACGAGATCCACCACGGGATCGCCGAAGTCGTGGGCGGCGAACCCTTCCTGGACGGCTGCCGGGTCGGCCAGACCTGGGGCACGCACTGGCACGGCTCGCTGGAGTCGGACGGCTTCCGGCGGGCGTTCCTGCGCGAGGTGGCCGCCGCCGCGGGCCGCCGCTTCGTGCCGGCCCCCGACACCTCGTTCGCCGCGCTGCGCGAGGAGCAGCTCGACCGGCTCGGCGACCTGATCGAACAGCACGCGGACACGGACGCGCTGTGGCGGCTCATCGAGTCCGGCGCGCCGCAAGGACTGCCCTTCATTCCACCGGGAGCGCCCGCATGAGCACAGTGTTGTTGTTGTCGACCGCCGACACGGACCTCCTGGCGGCCCGCGCGTCGGGCGCCGCCTACCGGATCGGCAACCCGACCCGCGTCGACGTCCAAGAGGAGCTGCCGGGCCTGGTCGAAGGCGCGGACATCGCCGTCGTACGCCTGCTGGGCGGCAAGCGCGCCTGGGAGGACGGGCTCGCCGCGCTGAAGGCGTCCGGCGTCCCGACCGTCCTGCTCGGCGGCGAGTCCGTGCCGGACGCGGAGCTGATGGCGGAGTCCTCGGTGCCGGCCGGGGTGGTGGCGGAGGCGCTGCGCTACCTCGTCGAGGGCGGGCCGGAGAACCTGACCCAGCTCGCGCGGTTCCTGTCGGACACCGTGCTGCTGACCGGCGAGGGCTTCGACGAGCCGCGCGAGATGCCGGAGTACGGCGTCCACGGCGACCGGCCGTTCACCGAGGGCCGGCCCACGGTCGGCGTGCTCTTCTACCGCGCCCACCACCTGAGCGGCAACACCGCCTTCGTTGACACCCTGTGCGACGCGATCGAGGCGCGCGGCGCCAACGCGCTCCCCGTGTACTGCGGTTCGCTGCGCGGCGCGGACGCCGGGCTGTACGAGCTGCTGGGCCGGGCCGACGCCCTGGTCGCCACCGTCCTCGCGGCCGGCGGCACGCACGCCTCGCAGGCGTCGGCGGGCGGCGACGAGGAGGCGTGGGACATCGGCGCGCTGGCCGACCTGAACGTGCCGGTGCTGCAAGGGCTCTGCCTCACCTCTTCCCGGGCCGCCTGGGAGGCCTCCGACGCCGCGCTCTCCCCCATGGACGCGGCGATGCAGGTCGCCATCCCGGAGTTCGACGGGCGTCTGATCACGGTGCCGTTCTCGTTCAAGGAGCAGGGGCCGGACGAGGTGCCGGTGTACGTCGCCGACCCCGGCCGGGCCGGGCGCGTCGCCGGGATCGCCGTACGGCACGCGGCCCTGCGGCACAAGGCGAACGCCGACAAGAAGCTCGCGCTGGTCTTCACCGCGTACCCGACCAAGCACTCCCGCGTCGGCAACGCGGTGGGGCTGGACACCCCGGCCTCGGCGGTGCGGGTGCTGGACGCGCTGCGGGAGGCGGGGTACGCCGTCGACGGGTACCCGGCCGGCGGGGACGAGCTGATCCACCGGCTGATCGAGGCCGGCGGGCACGACGTGGAGTGGCTGACGGAGGACCAGCTGGCCGCCGCGCCCGCGCGGGTGCCGCTGGCCGACTACCGGGCCTGGTTCGAGAAGCTGGACCCTCGGCTGCGGGACGGGATGCGGGAGGCGTGGGGCGAGCCGCCGGGGTCGCTGTACGTCGACGGGGACGACATCGTGCTCGCCTCGCTCCGGTTCGGGAACGTCGTCGTGATGATCCAGCCGCCGCGCGGCTTCGGGGAGAACCCGATCGCGATCTACCACGACCCCGACATGCCGCCGTCGCACCACTACATGGCCGCCTACCGGTGGCTGGAGAATAGTTTCGGCGCCGACGCGATCGTCCACATGGGCAAGCACGGCACGATGGAGTGGCTGCCGGGCAAGGGCCTCGGGCTGAGCGGCGGCTGCGCGCCGGACGCGGTGCTGGGCGACCTGCCGCTGATCTACCCGTTCATCGTCAACGACCCCGGCGAGGGTACCCAGGCCAAGCGGCGCGGACACGCCACCGTCGTGGACCACCTGGTGCCGCCGATGGCCCGCGCGGACACCTACGGCGACCTGGCCAAGCTGGAGCAGCTCCTCGACGAGTACGCGCTCGTCTCCGACCTGGACCCGACGAAGGCGCCGGCCGTCCGCGCGCAGATCTGGACGCTGGTCAAGGCGGCCGAGCTGCACCACGACCTGCACGTGGACGACCAGCCGGACGACGACGCGTTCGACGAGTTCGTCATGCACATCGACGGCTACCTGTGCGAGATCAAGGACGTGCAGATCCGCGACGGCCTGCACATCCTGGGCGGCGGCCCGGTCGGCGAGCCGCGCGTGAACCTGGTCCTCGCGGTGCTGCGCGCCTCGCAGGTGTGGGGCGGCCAGGCCAACGCCCTGCCGGGACTGCGGGCGGCGCTGGCCGCGCACTTCGGGCTGGTGGAGAAGGAGCTGCTCGCCGAACCGGGCGCGCCGGTGAAGGCGCCGGTGGAGCTGACGGACCTGGTGGAGGGTCCGGCGCGGTCGGCCGCCGACGCGATCGACCTGCTGGAGCAGCTGTGCCGGCGGGCCGCGGAGGGCATGGAGGCCCGGGACTGGGACGCGGCGGCCGTACCGGGGCTGGTGCGGGAGGTGCTGGGCACCGAACTGCCCGACGCGGTGGCCGTGCTGGAGTTCGCCTGCACGGAGGTCGTGCCGCGGCTCGCCCGGACCACCGACGAGATCGGGCACATCCTGCGGGCCCTGGACGGCGGTTACGTCCCGGCCGGGCCGTCCGGTTCGCCGACGCGCGGGCTGGTCAACGTGCTGCCGACCGGCCGGAACTTCTACTCCGTCGACCCGAAGGCGATCCCGTCCCGGCTGAGCTGGGAGGTCGGCCAGTCGCTGGCGGACTCGCTGATCCAGCGCTATCTGACCGACACCGGCGAGTATCCGAGGTCCGTCGGGCTGACGGTGTGGGGCACGTCCGCGATGCGCACCCAGGGCGACGACATCGCCGAGATCCTGGCGCTGCTGGGCTGCCGTCCGGTGTGGGACGACGCCTCGCGCCGGGTGACCGGCTTCGAGGTGGTGCCGCTGGAGGAGCTGGGCCGGCCGCGCGTGGACGTCACGGTGCGCATCTCGGGCTTCTTCCGGGACGCGTTCCCGCACGTCGTGGGGCTGATCGACGACGCGGTGCGGGCGGTGGCGGAGCTGGACGAGCCCGCCGAGTCCAACTTCGTGAAGGCCCACGCCGACGAGGACACCGCCGAGCACGGCGACCGGCGCCGGGCCACGGCCCGCGTCTTCGGCTCCAAGCCGGGCGCTTACGGTGCCGGTCTGCTGCCGCTGATCGACGCCCGCAACTGGCGCTCCGACGCGGACCTGGCCGAGGTGTACGCGGTGTGGGGTGGCTACGCCTACGGTCGCGGGCTCGACGGGCGGGCGGCGCGCGGGGACATGGAGACGGCGTTCCGGCGGATCGCGGTGGCGGCGAAGAATGTCGATACACGTGAACATGACATCGCCGATGCGGACGACTACTTCCAGTACCACGGCGGCATGGTGGCGATGGTGCGGCATCTGACGGGCGAGAGCCCGGAGGCGTACGTCGGGGATTCCGCGACTCCGGACCAGGTGAAGACGCGGACGTTGGGCGAGGAGACGCACAGGGTTTTCCGGGCGCGGGTGGTCAATCCCAGGTGGATGTCAGCGATGCGCAGGCATGGCTACAAGGGCGCCTTCGAGATGGCGGCGACCGTCGACTACCTCTTCGGCTACGACGCCACGGCCGGGGTCGTGGACGACTGGATGTACGAGAAGTTGTCGGCCGAGTACGTGTTCTCTCCCGAGAACGAGGAGTTCATGCGGAAGTCCAACCCCTGGGCCTTGCGCGGCATCACGGAAAGGCTGCTGGAGGCGGCCGACCGCGGGCTGTGGGCGGAGCCGGACCAGGAAACCCTGGACCGGCTCCGGGCGACCTACCTCGAACTTGAGGGAGATCTGGAGGGAGAGGAGTGACTCCCCCCGATATCCCCGCTTTTGCGGGGAGCAGTCGACAAGGTCGTGTTCCCGAGTGTCGACGTTCGGACCATCCCCGAGCAGGCGGGGAGCACGCCACCACTTTGACCGGCGATCGGCCTCATCTCGGGCCGCTCTGCCTTGAGTCACCCGAAGGAGTGATCACCGCGTGAGCACGCCCTACCCCTTCACCGCTGTAGTGGGTCAGGAAGATCTTCGCCTGGCTTTGCTTCTCAACGCCGTAAGTCCCGCAATCGGTGGAGTCCTGGTACGGGGAGAGAAAGGGACCGCAAAAAGCACGGCCGTGCGGGCGCTGTCGGCGCTGGTGCCGGAGGTGGACGTCGTCTCCGGGTGCCGCTTCTCCTGTGACCCCGACTCCCCCGACCCGGGCTGCCCGGACGGCCCGCACGAGCCGGGTGCCTTCGCATCGCGCCCCGCACGGATGGTCGAGCTGCCCGTCGGTGCCTCCGAAGACCGGTTGGCGGGCGCCCTCGACATCGAACGGGCGCTGGCGGAGGGCGTGAAGAGCTTCGAGCCGGGTCTTTTGGCTCAAGCACACCGCGGGATCCTGTACGTCGACGAGGTCAATCTCTTGCACGACCACTTGGTCGACCTCCTGCTCGACGCCGCCGCCATGGGTGCCTCCTACGTCGAGCGCGAGGGCGTGTCGGTGCGACATGCCGCGCGGTTCCTGCTCGTCGGGACCATGAATCCGGAAGAAGGGGAGCTGAGGCCCCAACTGCTGGACCGGTTCGGGCTGACCGTGGAAGTCGCCGCCTCGCGTGAGCCCGATCAGCGGGTGGAGGTCGTGCGGCGCCGGCTGGCGTACGACGACGATCCGGCCGGTTTCGCCGCCCGCTGGGCCGACGAGGAGGCCGCCGTACGGGCGCGGATCGTGGCGGCGCGGGAGCTGCTGCGGTCGGTGCGGCTCGGCGACGGGGCGCTCAGGCAGATCGCGGCGACCTGTGCCGCCTTCGAGGTGGACGGCATGCGGGCCGACATCGTGATGGCTCGGACCGCGACCGCGCTGGCGGCGTGGGACGGGCGGACCGAGGTGCTCGCGGAGGACGTACGGCAGGCTGCGTTGCTTGCCCTGCCGCATCGCCGTCGTCGAGCGCCGTTCGACGCCCCCGGTCTGGACGAGGACAAGCTGGACGAGACGCTGGAGGAGTTCGGCGGGCAGGACGGGGACGGCGGCGGGGACGACGATCCCGACCCGGGTCCCGACGGTCCCGGTGGCCCCGGCGGGCAGCCGGAGCCCGATGACGACACCCCGCAGGGCGACGGTGACGCCGCCGCGCGTCCCGAGGCCGGGGAGGGCGGGGAGCCGCAGCCCTCCGGCGGCTCCGGTGAGCAGTCCCCCGTACGGGCCGCCGAGCCGTTCCGCACGAAGGTGCTGAGCGTGCCGGGACTCGGCGAGGGTGCCGCCGGGCGGCGTTCCCGGGCGCGGACCGAGCACGGGCGGACCATCGGGGCCCGGCGTCCCGAGGGTGCGCTGACCAAGCTGCACCTGGCCGCGACCGTGCAGGCGGCGGCGCCGCACCAGCGGGCGCGGGGCCGGTCGGGGCCCGGTCTGGTGGTCCGGCGGGACGATCTGCGGCAGGCGAGCAGGGAGGGGCGTGAGGGCAACCTCGTGCTGTTCGTCGTGGACGCCTCCGGGTCGATGGCCGCGCGGCAGCGGATGAGCGCCGTGAAGGGTGCCGTGCTGTCGCTGCTGCTGGACGCCTATCAGCGTCGGGACAAGGTGGGGCTGGTGACCTTCCGGGGTGCGGCGGCCGACGTCGCGCTGCCGCCGACCTCGTCGGTGGACGCGGCGGCCGTACGGCTGGAGTCGCTGCCGACGGGCGGGCGGACGCCGCTGGCGGCCGGGCTGCTGCGGGCGCACGAGGTGCTGCGGGTGGAGCGGCTGCGGGACCCGGCGCGGCGGGCGCTGGTCGTGGTGGTGACGGACGGGCGGGCGACCGGGGGTTCGGAGCCGGTGGCGCTGGCGGGGCGTGCGGCGCGGCTGTTCGCGGCCGAGGGCACCGCCTCGGTGGTCGTCGACTGCGAGTCGGGACCGGTGCGGCTGGGGCTGGCCGGGCGGCTCGCGGGTGAGCTGGGCGGTACGGCGGTGACGCTGGACGAGCTGCGGGCGGACTCCATCGCCGGGCTGGTGAAGGACGTGCAGGGGAACAGGAGGGCCGCGTAATGCCGCAGGGACAGCCGAGTGTCGTGCCGGACGACGGGCTGACGACCCGTCAGCGGCGTAATCGTCCGCTGGTCGTGGTGCACACGGGCATCGGCAAGGGCAAGTCCACCGCCGCGTTCGGACTGGCGCTGCGCGCCTGGAACCAGGGGTGGCCGATCGGGGTGTTCCAGTTCGTCAAGTCGGCCAAGTGGAAGGTCGGCGAGGAGAACGCGCTGCGGGTGCTGGGCGCCAGCGGTGAGGGCGGGTCCGTCGACTGGCACAAGATGGGCGAGGGCTGGTCCTGGGTCCAGCGCGACGCCCAGACGGACAACGAGGAGAAGGCCCGGGAGGGCTGGGAGCAGGTCAAGCGGGACCTGGCCGCCGAGACGTACAAGCTGTACGTGCTGGACGAGTTCGCGTACCCGATGCACTGGGGCTGGGTGGACACGGACGAGGTCGTCGACGTGCTGCGCGACCGTCCCGGCACCCAGCACGTGGTGATCACGGGTCGTAACGCGCCCGGGAAGCTGGTGGACTTCGCCGACCTGGTGACCGACATGTCCAAGGTCAAGCATCCGATGGACACCGGCCAGAAGGGCCAGAGAGGCATCGAGTGGTGACGTCCGTGCCCCGGCTGGTGATCGCCGCTCCGGCCTCCGGCAGCGGCAAGACCACCGTCGCCACAGGGCTGATGGCCGCGTTCGCCGCGCGCGGGCTCGCCGTGTCGCCGCACAAGGTCGGGCCGGACTACATCGACCCCGGGTACCACGCGCTCGCCACGGGGAGGGTGGGGCGCAACCTCGACGCCTACCTGTGCGGGCCCGAGCTGGTCGGGCCGTTGTTCCTGCACGGGGCGCGCGGGTGCGACGTCGCCGTGGTCGAGGGGGTGATGGGGCTGTACGACGGTGCCGCCGGGGAGGGTGAGCTGGCGTCCACCGCGCACGTCGCCAAGCTGCTGCGGGCGCCGGTGGTGCTGGTCGTGGACGCGTCGTCGCAGTCGCGGTCGGTGGCGGCGCTGGTGCACGGGTTCGTGTCCTGGGATCCGGAGGTGCGGGTCGGGGGCGTGATCCTCAACAAGGTCGGGTCGGACCGGCACGAGGCGTTGCTGCGGGAGGCGCTGGACTGCGTCGGGGTGCCGGTGCTGGGGGTGTTGCGGCGGGCGCGGCAGGTCTCCACGCCGTCGCGGCATCTGGGGCTGGTGCCGGTCGCGGAGCGGGGGGCGGAGGCGGTGGAGGCGGTCGCGGCGATGGCCGCGCTGGTCTCCGACGGGTGTGATCTGGAGGCGTTGGCCGGGTTGGCGCGGAGTGCGGGAGCGTTGGACTGTGCGGCCTGGGACGCGGGTGTGGCCGTTTCCCCGCCCCCGGCGCCCCTTCCCGGCCCGAAGCGGGTCGCCGTCGCCGGTGGTGCCGCCTTCACGTTCTCCTACGCCGAGCACACGGAGTTGCTCGCCGCCGCCGGGGCGGAGGTCGTGGTCTTCGATCCGTTGCGGGACGAGGGGTTGCCCGAGGGGACCGCCGGGCTGGTGATCGGGGGTGGGTTTCCCGAGGTGTACGCCGCCGAGCTGTCCGCCAACGAGCCGCTGCGCGAGGCGGTCGCGGAGCTGGCCCTCGGTGGGGCGCCCGTCGCCGCGGAGTGTGCCGGGCTGCTGTACCTGTGCCGGGAGCTGGACGGGCTGCCGATGTGCGGGGTGCTGGACGCCTGTGCGCGGATGTCGGAGCGGCTCACCCTGGGCTACCGGGACGCCGTGGCCGTGGCCGACAGCGCGCTGGCCGTGGCGGGGACGCGGATGCGGGGGCACGAGTTCCACCGGACGGTCGTGGAGCCGGGGGCCGGGGCGGCGCCGGCGTGGGGGATGCGGGCGCCGGAGCGGCGCGTCGAGGGATTTGTGGAGCGCGGTGTGCACGCGAGCTATCTGCACACGCACTGGGCGTCCGAGCCCGGTGTCGCCCGTCGGTTCGTGGAGAGGTGCCGGACGTCATGAGCAGCCATCTGGTCGGGGTCGGGGTGGGTCCCGGTGACCCGGAGCTGGTGACCGTCAAGGGGGTCAACGCGCTGCGGGCCGCCGAGGTCGTCGTCGTGCCCGTGATGGACACCGGGGAGCGGGGGCGGGCGGAAGCGACCGTGCTGCACTACGTGGGCGCCGAGAAGGTCGTCCGGGTGGTGTTCGCGCTGAACGAGCGCACCGACCGGGCGCGGCGCGAGGCGGCCTGGGACGCGGCCGGGGAGCGGGTGGCCGGGTTGCTGCGGGAGCACGGCCGGGTCGCGTTCGCCACCATCGGCGATCCCAACGTGTACTCGACGTTCACGTACCTCGCGCAGACCGTCGGCGAGCTGGTGCCGGGCACCGTCGTGGAGACCGTGCCGGGGATCACCGCCATGCAGGATCTCGCGGCGCGGTCGGGGGCGGTGCTGACGGAGGGCACCGAGCCGTTGACGCTGGTGCCGGTGACCGCCGGGGCCGCCGTGCTCAAGGACGCGTTGAACGGGCCCGGTACGGTCGTCGCCTACAAGTTCGGGCGGCAGGCGGCCGAGGTCGCCGAGGCGCTGCGGGAGACCGGGCGGCTGGACGACGCCGTGTGGGGGTCGGCGCTGGGGCTGCCGGAGGAGTCCGTACGGGCAGCCGCCGAGCTGGACGGGGCGCCGCTGCCGTATCTGTCGACGCTCATCGCGCCCGCCCGGCGCGAGGGCGGGCGGGGCGGCAAGCTGTGAACCGGCGCTCGTCACTCCGCCACCCCCACCACCAGCCAGATGAACGCCACGCCCGCGACCGTGCACAGCAGGGTCGAGCGGGCGGGGTGTTCGTGGTGGGCCTCGGGGAGGATCTCGGCGGCGGCGAGGTAGAGCAGTACGCCGCCGAAGAGGCCGAGGTAGGCGCCGAGCGCGCCCTCCGGGATGGAGAACAGGAGCGTCGAGGCAGCGCCGGCCACGGGGGCGACGGCGTCGGCGACCAGCATCGCGATCGCGCGGCGGCGGGCGTTCCCGTACAGGCTGGTGAGCGTGTAGGTGTTGAAGCCGTCCGCGAAGTCGTGGGCGATCACCGCCATCGCGACCGCCGTGCCCATGCCGCCGCCGACCTGGAAGGCCGCGCCGATCGCCACGCCGTCCATCGCGCTGTGTCCGACCATCGCCGCGGCGGCCGTCAGGCCCACCTGCGGCGAGCGCTGCCCGTGCTCGTCGGCGCCGTGCGCGGCGCGGCGGGCGGCCAGGAGGCGTTCCACCAGGTGCGCGAGGAGGAACCCGGCGACGAACAGCAGCAGTGCCTCGGGGACGCCGAACACCTCCTCGCCGGCCGCCTCCAGGGCCTCCGGCAGCAGGTCGAGGCCGACGACGCCCAGCATCAGGCCGCCGGCCAGGCCCAGGACCAGGTGACGCCGGTCGGTCACGCGCTGTGCCGTCCAGCCGCCGGCCAGCGTCATCAGGAACGCGCCGAGCGCGACGAAGACCGCCATGGGCCCTTGCTATCCGATCAGAGCGCTCATCCGTGCGCACGACAGCGGCAACCGCAGTAAATATGCGTAGGAAAGGACCCCATCCCATGGCTTCCGTGGCCCCCGAGGCTTCCGATGTCTCCTCCGTGGCCGACGCCTTCCCCGGCAAGGTGACGTTCGTCGGTGCCGGTCCCGGCGCCGCCGACCTGCTGACGTTCCGTGCGGCGCGGGCCATCGCCGAGGCCGACGTCGTGATCTGGGCGGCGAGCCTGGTGCAGGCGGAGGTGCTCCAGCACGCGCGTGCGGACGCGGAGGTCCTGGACTCGGCGACCATGTCGCTGGAGGACGTCGTGGCCGTCTACCGGCGGGCGCGCGAGGAGGGGCTGCGGGTGGCCCGCATCCACTCCGGCGACCCGGCGCTGTGGGGCGGCACGCAGGAGCAGCTCGACCGGTGCGAGGAGATCGGCATCGCGACCGAGGTCGTGCCCGGCGTCTCCGCGTTCTCGGCGGTGGCCGCGCTGGCGCGGCGGGAGCTGACCATCCCGGAGGTCGCGCAGTCCGTGGTCCTCACCCGGCTCGGCGGCGGCAAGACGCCGATGCCGCCCGGGGAGGAGGTCCGCGAGTTCGCCAGGCACGGGACGACGATGGCGGTCTTCCTGTCGGCGGCCCGCAGCGGCCAGCTGGTGCGGGAGCTGCTGGAGGGCGGCTACCCGACCGAGACGCCGGTGGTCGTCGCGTACCAGGCCACCTGGCCCGAGGAGCTGGTCGTGAAGTGCACGATCGGCACGCTGGAGGAGACGGTCAAGGAGCACAAGCTCTGGAAGCACACCCTGTTCCTGGTCGGGCCGGCCCTCGACGCGCGCGGCACCCGCTCGCACCTGTACCACCCGGGGCACTTCCACGGGTACCGGAAGGCCGACCCCGAGGCCCGGCGTGAGCTGCGCACGCGGGGTGCGAGCACGTGATCACCGTCGTGGGGATGGGGGCCGCCGGCGCGGCGCCCGCCGAGGGCGTCGCCGCCGGTGCCGAGCTGGTCGTCGGCGGGCGGCGGCACCTGGACGCCGTACGGCTGCCGGAGGGGGCCGAGCGGGTCGTCCTCGGGGCGCTGGCGCCGGCCCTGGACACGGTCGCGGAGTACGTCGCGAAGGAGCGGCCGGTGACCGTGCTGGCCTCCGGTGACCCCGGGTTCTTCGGGATCGTGCGGGCGCTGGCCGAGCGGTTCGGGGCCCGGTGGCTGGACGTGCGGCCCGGGGTGTCCTCCGTCGCCGCCGCGTTCGCGCGGGCCGGGCTGCCGTGGGACGACGCCGTGGTGGCCAGCGCGCACGGGCGGGACCTGCGGACGGCGGTGAACCTGTGCCGGGCCCACCCGAAGGTCGCCGTGCTGACCGGGCCCGGGGCGGGTCCGGCGGAGCTGGGCGCGGCGCTCGGGGGCGATCCGCGGGTCCTCGTCGTCGCCTCCGCGCTGGGTTCGGCTCAGGAGCGGGTGGAGCGGGTGACGCCCGCCGAGGCCGCGGCCCGGGACTGGGGGGCGGCGGTGAGCGTGGTGCTGTGCCTGGACGAGGCGCGGGCGCTGGGGCCGGTGCGGACCGTCGCCGGGCCGCGTCCGGGGCCGGCCGGGTGGGCGCTGGACGAGGCCGAGTTCGCCCACCGCGACTCGATGATCACCAAGTTCGAGGTGCGGGCGCTGGCGCTGGCCCGGCTCGGTCCCCGGCCCGGCGACCTGGTCTGGGACGTCGGGGCGGGCTCGGGGTCCGTGGCCGTGGAGTGCGCGCGGCTCGGTGCCGCCGTCACCGCCGTCGAGAAGACGCCGGACGGGGTGGAGCGGGTCCGCGCCAACGCCGCCGCGCACGGCGTTGACGTGCGGGTGGTGCACGGGGCGGCGCCCGCGGCGCTGTCCGGGCTGGACGACCCCGACGCCGTGTTCGTCGGCGGCGGCGGGCGGGAACTGCCCGCGATCGTCGCCGCCTGCGCGCGGCGCGCCCGGCGGGCCGTGGTCGTCGCCATGGCCGCGCTGGACCGGGTGCCGGCGGCCCGTGCGGCGCTGCTCGACGCCGGACTGGACTGCGACGGGGTGCTGTTGCAGTCCTCGCGCCTCGCGCCGCTGCCGGGGGACGTGACCCGGCTGGCGGCGACCAATCCCGTTTTCCTGTTGTGGGGCACCAGGCCCCGCACCCGTACCGAAGGAGTGGGCCAGTGATCGGCCTCATTTCCGCCACCTCGGCGGGCGCGGCCGCGCGGGACCGGCTGGCCGCCGCGTGGCCGGACCGCACGCGCGTGTACGAGGGTCCCGTCGCGGACGCCGTACGGACCGCGTTCGCCGAGTGCGAGCAGCTCGTGTGCTTCCTCGCCACGGGGGCCGTGGTCCGGCTCGTGGCGCCGCTGCTGGACAACAAGCGGACCGACCCCGGTGTGGTGTGCGTCGACGAAGGCGGGCGGTTCGCCGTGTCGCTGGTCGGCGGCCACGGGGGCGGCGCCAACGAACTCGCCGCCGCGGTCGGCGGGGTGCTGGGTGCCGAGCCGGTGGTGACGACGGCGACGGACGCGGTGGGGCTGGCCGGGCTGGACACGCTCGGGCTGCCCGTGGAGGGCGATGTCGCCGGTGTCTCGCGGGCCCTGCTGGACGGGGAACCGGTGGCGCTGCGGGCGGAGGTGCGGTGGCCGCTGCCGCCGCTGCCGGTCGCCGGGGAGGGGGCGTACACGGTCCGGCTGACGGACCGTCTGGTGGAGCCGGCCGAGGGGGAGGCCGTGCTGCGTCCGCCGTCCCTGGTCGTCGGCGTCGGCGCCTCCAGGGGGGCGCCGGTGGACGAGGTGCTGGGGCTGGTCGAGGAGGCCCTGCGGGACGCCGGGCTGTCCGCCGCGTCGGTCGCCGAGCTGGCCACCGTGGACGCCAAGGCTCAGGAGCCCGGCATCGTCGGGGCGGCCGAGCGGCTGGGCGTGCCCCTGGTGACGTACTCGGCCGGGGAGCTGGCGGGCGTCGAGGTGCCCAACCCCTCCGACGCCCCGCTCGCTGCCGTCGGCACCCCGTCGGTCGCGGAGGCGGCGGCGCTGGTGCGCGGCGGGGAACTCCTCGTGCCCAAGCGGAAGACGGCGGCGCGGCCCGCGATGGCGACCTGTGCCGTCGTACGGCGGCCGGGGCGCGGGCGGCTCGCGGTGGTCGGGCTCGGGCCGGGCGCCCGGGACCTGGTGACGCCGCGCGCGCGGGCCGAACTGCGGCGGGCGTCGGTGCTGGTCGGCCTCGACCAGTACGTCGACCAGATCCGCGACCTGCTGCGGCCCGGCACCCGGATCCTGGAGTCGGGGCTCGGCGCCGAGGAGGAGCGGGCGCGGACGGCCGTGGCCGAGGCCCGGCGCGGGCAGGCGGTGGCGCTGATCGGCAGCGGGGACGCGGGTGTGTACGCGATGGCGTCGCCCGCGCTGGCGGAGGCGTCCGACGACATCGACGTGGTCGGGGTGCCGGGGGTGACGGCGGCGCTGGCGGCCGGGGCGATCCTGGGCGCGCCGCTCGGCCACGACCACGTGTCGATCAGCCTGTCCGACCTGCACACGCCGTGGGAGGTCATCGAGCGGCGGGTGCGGGCGGCGGCCGAGGCGGACATCGTCGTGACGTTCTACAACCCGCGCAGCCGGGGCCGCGACTGGCAGCTGCCCAAGGCGCTGGCGATCCTCGCGGAGCACCGGGCGCCGGCGACCCCGGTGGGCGTCGTGCGCAACGCGTCGCGGGCCGACGAGTCCAGCCGCCTGACCACGCTCGCCGCCCTCGACCCGGCGACGGTCGACATGATGACGGTCGTGACGGTGGGCAACACCGCGACCCGCGAGATCGCCGGGCGCATGGTGACACCGCGCGGCTACCGCTGGCAGGAGGAGCCGAAGTGAACCGCGTGGTCCATCCCATCGAGGAGGAGTCCTACCGGCGGCTGCGCGCCCGCCTGGACACCTCGCACTTCCCGCCGCTGACCCGGGCGGTGGTGGAGCGGGTCGTCCACTCCGCCGCCGACCTGGAGTACGCGTCCGACCTGGTCATGGACGAGGCCGTGCTGGAGCGGGCGTACGCCGCGCTGCACGCCGGGGCGCCGGTCGTGGTGGACGTGGAGATGGTCGCGGCCGGGATCACCCGGCGGGAGACCGTGTGCCGGCTGAGGGACGCCGTGGCCGGGCCGGGGCTGACCCGTTCGGCGCACGCGATCCGGCTCGCGTACGAGCAGGTCGGTCCCGGCGCCCTGTGGGTGATCGGCAACGCGCCGACCGCGCTGGAGGAGCTGCTGACCCTGAACGCCGACCCGGTGCTCGTCATCGGTCTGCCCGTCGGCTTCGTCGGCGCGGCCGAGTCCAAGGCCGCGTTGCGCGAGAGCGGGCTGCCCGCCGTGAGCAACGTGTCCGAGAAGGGCGGTTCGGCGGTCGCCTCCGCCGCGCTCAACGCCCTGCTGTACCACCCCACTTCGTACTCCGAGGAGACATCGTGACCACCCCCCCGCCCGCCCTGCTCATCGCCGGACACGGCACCCGGGACGAGGCCGGAGCCGAGGCGTTCCGCGACTTCGTGCGCGAGCTGGGCCGCCGCCACCCCGAACTGCCCGTCGCGGGCGGTTTCATCGAGCTGTCCCCGCCGCCGCTGGGCGAGGCCGTCGCCGACCTGGTCGAGCGCGGGGTGCGCCGGTTCGCCGCCGTGCCGCTGATGCTGGTGTCCGCCGGGCACGCCAAGGGCGACATCCCGGCGGCACTGTCCCGGGAGAAGGAGCGCCACCCCGGGATCTCGTACACGTACGGGCGTCCGCTGGGCCCGCACCCCTCGCTGCTGCGGGTGCTGGAGCGGCGGCTCGCGGAGGCGGTCGACCCGTCCTGGGACCCGGCCGAGGTGACGGTGCTCCTGGTGGGGCGCGGGTCGACGGACCCGGACGCCAACGCCGAGGTGTTCAAGGCGGCGCGGCTGCTGTGGGAGGGGCGCGGGTACGCGGCCGTGGAGACGGCGTTCGTGTCGCTGGCGGAGCCGGACGTGCCGGGCGGCCTGGACCGGTGCGCGCGGCTGGGGGCGCGGCGGGTCGTGGTCCTGCCGTACTTCCTGTTCACCGGCATCCTCCCGGACCGGGTCCGGCACCAGACCGAGGAGTGGGCCGCCGCGCACCCGGAGACCGAGGTGCGGTCGGCCGACGTCATCGGGCCGGAGCCGGAGCTGCTGGATCTGGTGTGGGAGCGGTACGAGGAGGCGGTGAAGGGCGACCTGCGGATGAACTGCGACTCGTGCGTGTACCGGATCGCGCTGCCCGGGTTCGAGGACAAGGTGGGGCTGCCGCAGCAGCCGCACTTCCACCCCGACGACGACGGCCATCACCACCACGGGCACCATCACGGGCATGGACACGCACACTCCCATGCACACTGAGGCCGCCGGTCCTGATCTGCGGCACCACGGGGACGCGGAGGTCCGCGACGACGGCTCGGCGCTCGTGGACCTCGCGGTGAACGTCCGCGCCCACACTCCCCCGGCCTGGCTGCGCGAGCACGTCGCCGCCTCGCTGGGCTCCCTCGCGGCCTACCCGGACGGGCGGGCCGCGCGGGCGGCGGTGGCGGCGCGGCACGGGCTGCCGGTGGAGCGGGTGCTGCTGACGGCGGGCGCGGCGGAGGCGTTCGTGCTGCTGGCACGGGCGCTGAAGGTGCGCCGGCCGGTCGTGGTGCACCCCCAGTTCACCGAGCCGGAGGCGGCGCTGCGCGACGCGGGGCACACGGTCGACCGGGTGCTGCTGCGGGAGGCGGACGGCTTCCGGCTGGACCCGGCCGCCGTACCGGAACAGGCCGACCTGGTGGTGATCGGCAACCCGACGAACCCGACGTCGGTGCTGCACCCGGCGGACGTGGTCACGGAGCTGGCCCGTCCCGGGCGGACGCTGGTCGTGGACGAGGCGTTCATGGACGCGGTGCCGGGCGAGCGGGAGGCGCTGGCCGGGCGCTCGGACGTGCCCGGACTGGTCGTCCTGCGCAGCCTCACCAAGACGTGGGGACTGGCCGGGCTGCGCGTCGGGTACGTCCTGGCGGCCCCGGAGACGATCACCGAGCTGGAGCGCGCGCAGCCCCTGTGGCCCGTGTCCACGCCCGCGCTTGCGGCGGCCCAGGCGTGCGTGGCGCCGCGGGCCCTGGCGGAGGCCGCCCACGCCGCCCACCGCATCGCCGCGGACCGGGCCCACCTCGTCGCCGGGCTGGCCGGGTTCGCGGACGCCGGGCTGCGGGTCGCCGGTCCCGCCGAGGGCCCCTTCGTCCTCGTCCGCCTCCCGGACGCCGACGCCGTACGCCACCGGCTGCGTGACCTCGGTTACGCGGTGCGGCGCGGGGACACGTTCCCCGGGCTGGGCGCGGACTGGCTGCGGCTGGCGGTACGGGACCGGGGCACGTCGGACGCCTTCCTGCGCGCCCTGCGGCGGGCCCTCCCGAAGCGGACCTGAGCGGTCCGCCCCGCCGGGCCGAGCGGGGCGCGGCGGGCGGTGCCGGAGCGCGCCGGCGGGCATCCGCGCGGGCTTGCACGCCCCGCGTCCCCCTGTCCCGCCCTGCCCCCTGCCCGCCCTGCCCCCGCCCCGCGCGTCCGCGTGGCCCGGCCCCCCCCGTCGGCCCTCACCCCCCGGCCCCCGTCGGCCCCCGCCCCGGGCTCGCGCGCGGCCCCGCCGCGTCACGCTCCCGCGCCCCCGCGCGACAGGCCGCCCCCGTCCCCCCTGTGGTGGTCAGCCGCGCTTGCGGCGGGTCAGGAGGAGGGTGCCGCCGCCCGCCAGGACCAGGGTGGCCGCGCCGGCCGCGAGGTACGGGGTCGCCGAGCTGCCGCCCGTCTCCGCCAGGTCGGCCTCGGCCCGGGCGCCCTGGGGCTCGACCTCGGCGGCGGGCTCGGCTTCCCGCTCGGCCGCGGGCTCCTCGGCCTTCGCCGGGGGCTGCGCCGGCTCGGCCTCGGGGGCGGCCGGGGACTCGCAGGTCGCCTTCGCCAGGGTCACGGTGCCGTCGACCTCGGCGACGTTCAGGTCGAGGGGGTTGACGGACACCTCGAGTTCGAGCGCGGTGGCGGCGGCCGTGCGGGAGGTCGTCTCCGTCTTCGAGAGGTCGAGCCGCACCTCGCCGACGCCGGGCACCTCGACCTCCGTCGTGCCGCCGGTGGTCAGCGTGACCTTCTTGCCGAGGACCGTCACCGCGCCCAGCAGGTTCGCGTCGGCGACCGGCTGCTTCCCGGCCTCGCAGGTCGCCACGGAGGTGACCTTCTCGACCTCGATCACCGAGAGCAGCGGGAGGCCGGGGACGTGGACCCTGGCGCGGGCGAGGTCGGTGCGCCCCTCGCTCTTCGCCGCGGTCGCCGTCGCCTCGGCGTCGGCCACGTCGGCGCGCAGGACGCTGAACGGCCTGCCCCCGTCGACGCCGTCCAACCGGACCGTCAGCGCCGTCTTCCGCGCGCTCTCGGGTGCGTGCACCTCGTTGAGGGTGACCGCGAGCGGGACGTTCACGGTCTTGTTGAGCAGGGACACGTCGAGGCCGGTGCGCAGCACGGTGGCGCTCGCGCGACCGTGGTCGCCGGTCGCGTGGGCGGTGCCCGCGCCGGCCAGGGCCGCCGGGCCGGCGGTCAGGGCCGTGGCCGCCGCGACGGTGACGAGGCGGCGTGCGGGCATGCGGAAGGTGTTGCCGTTCAAGGTGGTGGGACCCCCAGTGAGACATGCGTGCGGGACACGCATGAGCGACATGCTTGGGACCCGGAAAGAATGGCCCCGCGCGCGCCGAACCGTCAGCGAAGTCAGGGCACTTCACCCCTTCGTGGGGTTTTGGTGAACCTTTTCGATTCTCACGGCACAGGTGTTCCCCGGCGTCACTCCGGTCGGCTACCCGACGACCCGCCCGCGCAGCACCACCCGGCGCGGAGCGGCGAGCACGCGCACGTCCGCGCGCGGGTCCTCGTCGAACACCACCAGGTCCGCCGGCGCGCCCTCGTCCAGGCCGGGCCGCCCCAGCCACTTCCGGGCGGCCCAGGTCGTCGCGGCGAGCGCCTCGACGGGCGGGAGGCCGGCGGTGACCAGCTCGGCGACCTCCGCGGCCGCCAGGCCGTGGGCCAGCGAGCCGCCCGCGTCGGTGCCGACGAAGACCGGGACGCCGGCGTCGTAGGCGCTGCGCACGGTGTCGTAGCGGCGTTCGTGGAGCCGGCGCATATGGGCCGACCAGCGCGGGAAGCGGGACTCTCCCCCGGCGGCGAGCGCGGGGAACGTGGCGATGTTGACCAGGGTGGGCACGATCGCGACGCCCCGCTCGGCGAAGAGCGGGATCGTGTCGTCGGTCAGGCCCGTGGCGTGCTCGACGCAGTCGATGCCGGCCTCGACCAGGTCGCGCAGGGAGTCCTCGGCGAAGCAGTGCGCGGTGACGCGGGCGCCCAGCCGGTGGGCCTCGGCGATCGCGGCCTCGACGGCGCCGCGCGGCCAGCAGGCGGACAGGTCGCCGAGGTCGCGGTCGATCCAGTCGCCGACCAGCTTCACCCAGCCGTCGCCGCGCCGGGCCTCCTGGGCGACGTAGGCGGCGAGGTCGTCGGGCTCGACCTCCCAGGCGTAGCCCCGGATGTAGCGGCGGGTGCGGGCGATGTGCCGGCCGGCCCGGATGATCCGGGGGAGGTCCTCGCGGTCGTCGATCCAGCGGGTGTCGGAGGGCGAACCGGCGTCGCGGATGAGGAGCGTGCCCGCGTCCCGGTCGGTCAGCGCCTGCTTCTCCGCGGCCTCCTCGGGGACGGCGCCGTGCTGGTCGAGGCCGACGTGGCAGTGGGCGTCGACCAGGCCGGGCAGCGCCCAGCCCTCGACGGTGCGGACGTCGGCGGCGCCGGCGGGACGGTCGTACGAGATCCGTCCGTCGATCACCCACACCTCGTCGCGGACCTCCTCAGGCCCGACGAGCACCCGACCCTTCACGTGCAGCACCGCGCGATCGCTCATGCACCGCACCTTAGACCGGGCCCCGGGCCCGTTCGAAGGCCCGGTCACCGGCCGCCGCCGCGTGCTGCCGCGCGGGCGCGGATCCCGCTCACGCAACCGGCCGCGACGGCGCGGAAGGGCGCGCCCGGCGAGCACCGCGACCGTGGCGGAAGCCACGATTCCGGGCGTGGGGGTGTCGCAACGGAAGCCCTCCGGCGCGAGTGGCGGCACGGGCCGTGGTTACTCTCGACTCCGTACGCGCCCGTACACCTGCCCGTGAACGAAGAGAGCACCACCGTGACCCATCCCTTCCTGGACCTCGCCCCCCTGACCGCCGGCCGCTTCGCCGCGATCGAGGACCGGGTCGCCCGTCTGCTCGGCACCCGCCAGGACGTCGTGATCACGCAGGGCGAGGCGCTGCTGCCGCTGGAGGGCGCCATCCGCTCCGCCGCCGGGCCGGGCACCGTCGCGCTGAACGTCATCACGGGGCCGTACGGGCAGACGTTCGGGAACTGGCTGCGGGACTGCGGCGCCACCGTGCACGACCTCTCCGTGCCGTTCCACACGGCCGTCTCCGCCGAGCAGGTCCGCGCGGCCCTCGCCGAGCACCCGGAGATCGACTTCGTGTCGCTGGTGCACGCCGAGGCGGCGACCGGGAACACCAACCCGGTCGCGGAGATCGGCGAGGTGGTGCGGGCGCACGGCGCGCTGTTCTACCTGGACGCCGTGGCCTCGGTCGGTGCCGAGCCGGTGCTGCCGGACGCGTGGGGCGTGGACCTGTGCGTCATCGGCGCGCAGAAGGCGATGGGCGGCCCGGCCGGGGTGTCGGCGGTGTCGGTGAGCGAGCGGGCGTGGGCGCGGATGGCGGCGAACCCGAACGCTCCGCGCCGGTCCTACCTCTCCCTGCTGGACTGGAAGGAGCGCTGGACCGACGCCGGCCGCAAGGCGCTGCCGCACGCGCCGGCGCAGCTGGAGATGCTGGCGCTGGAGGCGTGCGTGGAGCGCCTGGAGGCGGCGGGCCCCGAGACGGTGATGGCGCGGCACGCCTCGGCCGCGGCGGCCACCCGGGCCGGCGCGCTCGCGCTGGGCGGCGGCCTGGAGCCGTACGTGTACGAGGCGAGGGACGCCGCGCCGGTCGCGACGACACTCCGGGTGCCCTCGGACCTCGACGCGTCCGCGCTGGTGGCGCGGGCCCTGGAGTCCGACCCGGCGCTGCCGCTGGCCGCGGGCGGGGGCGCGCTGGCCCAGGAGATGATCCGGGTCAACCACTACGGTCCCCACGCGACGCGCGGCGCCGTGCAGGGCTGCCTGGCGGCACTGGGTGCCGCGCTGGCCGGAGCAGGGGTCGGGGCCGACCTGGGGGCGGCCCGGCGCACCGTCGAGTCCTCCTGGGGGACACGGACCGGCGAGGGCCTTTCCCAGGCGTGAATTCTATGAATTTGCCGAAGTCATCAAAAGCGAATTCGGCAATTCTTCGGAGTACAGCCATCCGTGTTCTTCTGCCCGCTTTCCCCGGGCCTAAACGCTAAGATTTCGATAAGTTCGAGACCGGCATTTCGGACACGCGTCGCACAGGTTACATGATTGTGACCCGTTACACATGCTGACCGATTCGCGACTTTCATCCGGGTCAAAACCCCCCAAAGTGTCGCCACCTCGCGCGGTGGCACGCGCCCGCGTGATATCACACGACGCGTCCACACGTAACCCCGTCCGGCGATGCAATTTCGAATTTCGCTGGGTAATTTCATTTGCATGACTGCCGCGCAAGCAGACCTGCAAATCGATCGTCCGAGAGTGGCCGACGGGGCCACCCTGTGGCGGATAGCCAAGGACTCGAAGGTCCTCGACGTGAACTCGTCCTACAGCTATCTGCTCTGGTGCCGTGACTTCGCGGCGACCTCGGCCGTCGCCCGCGACGGGCACGGCGTGCCGGTCGGCTTCGTGACCGGCTATGTGCGGCCCGACCAGCCGGACACGCTGCTCGTGTGGCAGGTGGCGGTGGACGAGGCTTACCGTGGTCGAAGGCTCGCGGCGTCGATGCTCGACGGACTCGCCGCCCGGACTCTCACGGAGTGCGGGACGACGACCCTGGAGACCACCATCTCCCCCGACAACACCGCCTCCCAGCGGCTGTTCACCTCGTTCGCCGAGCGCCATGGCGCCACGCTGGAGCGCGAAGTCCTCTTCGACACGGACGAGTTCCCCGACGGGCCGCACGAGCCCGAGGTCCTGTACCGCATAGGCCCCCTCACCGACCCGGCCCGCGCCTGACCCCCGCCGTCCGGCTCCCCCAGACTTCCCGGCCGGGACCGCACCGGTCCCCCGGATCCGTACGACCTTCCTCTCCCACCCTCACCCCACGAGGAGCGATTTCGTCGTGACCATCACCCAGCCCGACCTCAGTGTCTTCGAGACCGTCGAGTCCGAGGTGCGCAGCTACTGCCGCGGCTGGCCCACCGTCTTCGACCGTGCGCTCGGCAGCCGCATGTACGACGAGGACGGCCACGAGTACCTCGACTTCTTCGCGGGAGCGGGCTCACTCAACTACGGGCACAACAACGCCGTCCTGAAACGCGCGCTCATCGACTACCTGGAGCGGGACGGCGTCACGCACGGGCTCGACATGTCGACCACCGCCAAGCGCCGCTTCCTGGAGACGTTCCAGAACCTCGTCCTGCGTCCGCGTGACCTGCCGTACAAGGTCATGTTCCCGGGCCCGACGGGTACCAACGCCGTGGAGTCCGCGCTGAAGCTCGCGCGGAAGGTGAAGGGACGCGAGTCGATCGTGTCGTTCACCAACGCCTTCCACGGCATGTCCCTGGGCTCCCTCGCGGTGACCGGCAACGCCTTCAAGCGGGCCGGCGCGGGCATCCCGCTGGTGCACGGCACGCCGATGCCGTTCGACAACTACTTCGACGGCGCCGTCGAGGACTTCCTGTGGTTCGAGCGGCTGCTCGAGGACCAGGGCTCCGGTCTGAACAAGCCGGCCGCCGTGATCGTCGAGACCGTGCAGGGCGAGGGCGGCATCAACGTCGCCCGCGCCGAGTGGCTGCGTGCCCTGAGCGAGCTGTGCGAGCGCCAGGACATGCTGCTCATCGTCGACGACATCCAGATGGGCTGCGGCCGTACCGGCGCCTTCTTCTCCTTCGAGGAGGCGGGCATCACGCCGGACATCGTCACCGTGTCCAAGTCGATCAGCGGCTACGGCCTGCCCATGTCGCTGTGCCTGTTCAAGCCCGAGCTGGACATCTGGGAGCCCGGCGAGCACAACGGCACCTTCCGCGGCAACAACCCCGCCTTCGTCACGGCGACCGCCGCGCTGGAGGCGTACTGGGCCGACGGGTCGGCGATGGAGAAGCAGACCCGCACCCGCGGCGAGCAGGTCGAGCAGCACATGATCGCCATCACCGAGGAGAACCTCGCCGACATCAAGGAGTACCGCGGCCGCGGCCTGGTCTGGGGTCTGGAGTTCCACGACAAGGAGCGCGCCGGCCGGGTCGCCAAGCGCGCCTTCGAACTGGGCCTGCTCATCGAGACGTCCGGCCCCGAGAGCGAGGTCGTCAAGCTGCTCCCGGCGCTCACCATCACGCCCGACGAGCTGGACGAGGGCATGAAGACCCTCGCCCGGGCCGTGCGCGAGACCGCCTGACCCTCCCGTACTTCCGGCGCCTTCGGCCCGCGCGGCCGAGGGCGCCGGGGACCCTTGCACACCCTTCACCTAGGAGGCATCGCAACACCGTGATCGTCCGTTCGTTCAAGGAGATCGAAGGCACCGACCGGCACGTGAAGTCGGCGTCCGGCACCTGGGAGAGCAAGCGCATCGTCCTCGCGAAGGAGAAGGTCGGCTTCTCCGTCCACGAGACGATCCTGTACGCGGGTACGGAGACGTCCATGTGGTACGCGAACCACATCGAGGCCGTCGTCTGCACCAAGGGCGACGCCGAGTTGACCGACCGCGAGACCGGGAAGACGTACCACATCACGCCGGGGACGATGTACCTCCTCAACGGCCACGAGCGGCACACGCTCAAGGTCAAGGAGGACTTCCACTGCATCTGCGTCTTCAACCCGCCCGTGACCGGACGGGAGGATCACGACGAGAACGGCGTCTACCCGCTGCTCACCGAGGAGGTGTGAGTCACCGTGACCATCACGACCACGAACGTCACCGATCTCTATCCCACCCGCGGCGCCACCGAGGTGGCCACCCCCCGGCAGGACCCGGTCGTCTGGGGCTCCCCGGACACGCCCGGCCCCGTCTCGGCCGGTGACCTCCAGGCCCTGGACCGCGACGGCTTCCTCGCCATCGACCAGCTCATCGGTCCGGACGAGGTCGCCGTCTACCAGCGGGAGCTGGAGCGGCTCGTCACCGACCCGGCCATCCGCGCGGACGAGCGCTCGATCGTCGAGCCCCAGTCCAAGGAGATCCGGTCCGTCTTCGAGGTGCACAAGATCAGCGAGGTCTTCGCGAATCTGGTGCGCGACGAGCGGGTGGTCGGACGCGCCCGGCAGATCCTCGGCTCGGACGTCTACGTCCACCAGTCGCGGATCAACGTCAAGCCGGGCTTCGGCGCGAGCGGCTTCTACTGGCACTCGGACTTCGAGACCTGGCACGCCGAGGACGGCCTGCCGAACATGCGGACGATCTCGGTGTCGATCGCGCTCACGGAGAACTACGACACCAACGGCGGTCTCATGATCATGCCGGGGTCGCACAAGACGTTCCTCGGGTGCGCGGGGGCCACGCCGAAGGACAACTACAAGAAGTCCCTGCAGATGCAGGACGCGGGCACGCCGTCCGACGAGGCGCTGACGAAGATGGCGTCGGAGTACGGCATCAAGCTGTTCACCGGCAAGGCCGGTTCGGCGACCTGGTTCGACTGCAACTGCATGCACGGGTCGGGCGACAACATCACGCCGTTCCCGCGCAGCAACGTGTTCATCGTGTTCAACAGCGTGGAGAACACGGCCGTCGAGCCGTTCGCGGCACCGATCCGTCGGCCGGAGTTCATCGGCGCGCGGGACTTCACGCCGGTGAAGTGACCCGCGGCGGGGCTTCACCCCGGTGAAGTGACCCGCGTCTGATCTCGGGCAGGGGCCTTTTCGTGTGGGACGGGAGGCCCCTGCCCGGTTTCGCCCCTGCCCGGTTTTTTCTCCCGGGCCCGCCGCCTCAGCCCGCCAGCACGTCCAGCAGCCGGTCCACGTCCGCCGCCGTGTTGTACACGTGGAAGGCGGCCCGCAGGTTTCCCGCCCGGTCGGAGACCTGGATCCCCGCCCGGCCCAGCTCCTCCTGGCGGTGTCCGAGTCCGGGCACGGACACGATGGCGGAACCCGGCGCGGGCACCGGCTCGTGGCCCAGGGAGCCGAGCCCCGCCCGGAACCGGTCGGCGAGGGCGGTGTCATGGGCGTGCACCGCGTCCACGCCGAGTTTCTCGATCAGGGCCAGGGAGTGCCGGGCGCCGGTGTAGGAGAACAGCGCGGGGCTCTCGTCGAACCGCCGCGCGGAGTGCGCGAGTTCCTCGACGGGGCCGTAGCAGCTGTCCCAGGGGTGCTCCCCCGACGCCCACCCGGCGAACAGCGGCGTCAGCCCGGCCGCCTCCCCCAGGTCCTCCGGTACGACGAGGAAGGCGACGCCTCGCGGGCAGAGCACCCACTTGTAGGCGACGGCGGCCACGAAGTCGAAGTCGCCGGCGTCCAGCGGCAGCCACCCGTTCGACTGGGACGCGTCGATCAGTGTCCGCGCGCCGTGCGCCCGGGCGGCGTCCCGCAGCGCCGCGAGGTCGGCGATCCGGCCGTCGGCGGACTGGACGGCGCTGACCGCGACGAGCGCGGTGTCCGGTCCCACCGACTCGGCGATCCGCTCCAGCGGCACGGCGCGCACCTTCAGGTCGCCCCGCATGTGGAGCGGGTTCACCAGGGAGCTGAAGTCGGCCTCGGCGGTGAGCACTTCGGCGCCCGGAGGCAGCGAGGCGGCGACGAGCCCGCTGTACGTGGCCACCGACGCGCCGGCCGCGACCCGGGTGGCGGGCACTCCCGCGATCCGGGCGAAGGCGGACCGGGACGCCTCGACGTCGGCGAACATGTCGGACGGCTGCCCGGCCGCCGCGGACGCCGCCGCGTCGCGCATGGCGACGAGGGTCCGGGCGGGCAGCAGACCGGTGCTGGCGGTGTTGAGGTACGTGGTCTTCGGGGCGAACTCGGTACGGACGACGTTCTCGAAGCTCTCCATGGAACCACTGTGCGGCTCCGGGATCTGCCCGTCCATCGCGTATTCCTGCGCGGTACCTCCAAGGAACGCTTATGCGAGCGCCCCGGCCCGCCGCCTCAGCGGCCGGGCACCGCGCACCCGTCCGGGCCGCACGCCTCGGCGCCCCCGTCGTCGATCAGCTTCAGCGGCGCGCGCTCGCCCCACGCCTGCGTCAGCGCCCGGGCGAAGACCTCGGCGGGCTGGGCGCCGGACACGCCGTACTTCCGGTCGAGCACGAAGAACGGCACGCCCGTGGCCCCGAACCGCGCGGCCTCGCGCTCGTCGGCGCGCACCTCGTCGGCGTAGGCGGTGGGGTCGGCGAGCACCGCGCGGGCGGCGTCCGCGTCAAGGCCGGCGGCGACGGCCAGTTCCACGAGCCGCTGGTCGTCGTTGAAGACGGACCGCTCCTCGGCGAAGTTGGCCCGGTAGAGCGCGTCGAGGAGCGCCTCCTGCCGTCCCCGCTCCCTGGCGAGGTGCAGCAGCCGGTGCATGTCGAAGGTGCTGCCGTGGTCCCGGTCCCGGGTGCGGTACTCCAGCCCCTCGGCGGCGGCCTGCGCGCCCAGATTGTCCTCGCCGGCCCGTGCCTGCGCCTCGCTCATGCCGTACTTGGCAGTGAGCATCGTCAGCACGGGCTGGACGTCGTCCTTGGCCCGCCCCGGGTCCAGCTCGAAGGACCGGTGGACCACCTCGACGCCGTCCCGGTGCTCGAAGGCGGCGAGCGCCTTCTCGAAGCGGGCCTTGCCCACGTAGCACCAGGGGCAGGCGATGTCGCTCCAGATCTCGACGCGCATGTCTCGGCTCTTCTCCAGGTCGTACCGGACGGAGGACCTCTCCGCCCGGTACGTGAACATTCAACCAGCCGGTCCCATTCCCCGGTGGCGTCAGCTGCCGTCGCGCAGGTCGGCCGGCCAGCAGGGCCGGAACTCCAGGCGGTCGTACGTCACGACGCAGCCCTCCCCCGTGGGCGCCTGGGCGAGGAAGCCGACCAGGGCCGCTCCGGTCTCCTCCTCATCGCCCAGGGTGAACAGCCGGACGAAGGTCCAGCGCTCGCCGTCGAGGGAGGCGTGGAAGGCGAAGGCCCGTCCGGCGCGGCTGACCCGCAGCCACACCGCGTCACCGTCCACGGTGAAGGAGTTGCAGTCGTCGGAGTGCCCCCGGGTGACCACCGTGCAGACGGTGGGCACGTCGGGGGAGTACTCCAGGCACAGCTTGGCCCAGGCCCGGTCGCCGACGTGGACGTAGAGGACCCCGGCGTCGAAGGCGCCGTTGAACCCGACCGTCACGCGGGCGATCAGCTGGAAGTCCCCCTCGGGCGCCCCCAGCAGCCGGGGCGCGTCGGAGGCGGGCTCCAGCACGTCCCCGGTGGGCGGCACGAAGCGGTCCTGCCGGGGCCCGGCCGTCCCGGTGAGCACGCCGTCGGCGTAGGACCAGTTCCCGTCGGGCCCGTAGGGGCGCAGGGGGAAGGGCAGTTCGGGAAGTTCGAGCAGCATGAAGTGATCCTCTCAGCCCGGCGGACGCGCCCGTACCCCTCCGGCGCACCCGCTCGGCGTCAGCGCTCCAGCACCCCGTTGAACCGCCGCGGCAGCCCCAGCGGGTTGTCGTCCCGCAGCTCGGGCGGCAGCAGCGCCTCGGGCACCCCCTGGTAGGCGACCGGCCGCAGCCACCGCTCGATCGCCGTGCCGCCCACCGAGGTGGACGTCGACGTCGTGGCCGGGTACGGCCCCCCGTGGTGCTGGGCCGCCGCGACGGCGACACCCGTCGGCCAGCCGTTGACCAGCACGCGCCCCGCGAGCGGCGTCACCTCGGCGAGCAGCTCGGCCCCGGCCCCCTCCCCGGCGGCCTCCTCGGCGGAGAGCTGCACGGTCGCCGTGAGGTTCCCCGGCAGCCGGGACAGCACCCCGCGCACCTCGGCCTCGTCCTCGTAGCGGGCCACCACGGTGACCGGCCCGAAGCACTCCTCCAGGAGCAGGTCGTGCTCGCCCCGCGCCGCCAGCCGTCCGGCCGGCACGGTCAGGAACCCGGGGCTCACGGTGTGCTCGCCGCCCGAGCCCGGTGTCACCGGGGAATCCACGTCGGGCAGCGCCGCCCGCTCGGCGACCCCGGCGACGAAGTTGTCCCGCATGCGGTGGTCGAGCAGCACCCCGGCGTCGGTGTCGCTGACGGCGTCCGTGAGCGACTTGACCAGGCCGTCACCGGCGGCGCCGGCCGGCACCAGGACCAGGCCGGGCTTCACGCAGAACTGGCCTACGCCCAGCGTCATCGAACCGGCGAGACCCGCGCCGATGTCCGCCGCCCGCTCGGCCGCCGCCGCCTCGGTGACGACGACCGGGTTCAGCGAGCCCAGCTCGCCGTGGAAGGGGATCGGGACCGGGCGGGCCGCCGCCGCGTCGAACAGCGCGCGGCCGCCGCGGACGGAGCCGGTGAAGCCCGCCGCGGCCACCAGCGGGTGCTTGATCAGCTCGATGCCGGCCTCGAAGCCGTGCACCAGGCCGAGGACGCCGTCGGGCAGGCCGTGCCGGGCGGCGGCCCCGCGCAGCACCTTGGCGACCAGCTCGGACAGGCCCGGGTGGTCGGGGTGGGACTTGACGACGACCGGGCAGCCGGCGGCGAGGGCGCTCGCGGTGTCGCCGCCGGGGACGGAGAAGGCGAAGGGGAAGTTGGAGGCCGAGTAGACGGCGACGACGCCGAGCGGCACCTTGTAGCGGCGCAGGTCCGGGATCGGCGGGGTCGCGGTGTCGTCGGGGTGGTTGACGACGACCCCGAGGAACTCGCCCTCGTCGACGATGTCGGCGAAGGCCCGCAGCTGGTAGCAGGTGCGGGCGAGTTCGCCGGTGAGCCGGACCGGGCCGAGCGCGGTCTCCGCGTCGGCCACCTCGACGAGGGTGCTCTCGGCGGCCTTCAGCTCGTCGGCGGCCGTGCGCAGGAAGGCCGCGCGGACGGCGCGGTCGGCGAGGGCGTCCCGGGCGGCGTGCGCGGCGCGGACGGCGGCGTCCACCTCCTGGGCCGTGGCCTCCACCGCGACCTGCTCACGCTGCTTCCCGGTACGGGGGTCGACACTCCAGACTGGTGCTGCTGCCACCGCGGGTCCCTTCACGTGCTGTACCTGCAACTCGTTCGATATACTGAACGCTGTCTCTACTGATGAATATGCTGTCGGAGACTATTTCCCGTCGAACGAAGGGGTCAAGGGCGATGTCGGCTGTCGAGACGGGGGGCGGAGCGCAGGTCAAGTCCGCGGTGCGGACGGTTGAACTGCTCGAGTACTTCGCCGGACGCCCCGGTATGCACTCCCTCGCGTCGGTCCAGGAGGCCGTCGGCTACCCCAAGTCCAGCCTCTACATGCTGCTGCGCACGCTGGTGGAGCTGGGCTGGGTGGAGACCGACGCGACCGGCACGCGGTACGGCATCGGCGTACGGGCGCTGCTGGTCGGCACGTCGTACATCGACGGCGACGAGGTGGTCGCGGCGGCGCGGCCGACGCTGGACCGGCTCTCCGACGACACCACGGAGACCATCCACCTCGCGCGGCTGGACGGCACGAACGTGGTCTACCTGGCCACCCGCCAGTCGCAGCACTACCTGCGGCCCTTCACCCGGGTCGGCCGCCGGCTGCCCGCGCACTCGACGTCGCTGGGCAAGGCGCTGCTGAGCACGTACACCGACGAGCAGGTCCGCAAGATGCTGCCCGAGACGCTGCCCGCGCTGACCGAGCACACCATCACCGACCGGGAGAAGCTCATCGAGGAGCTGCACCAGGTGCGGGAGCAGGGCTTCGCCGTGGACCGCGAGGAGAACACGCTGGGCCTGCGCTGCTTCGGCGTGGCGGTGCCCTACCGCACCCCCGCGCGGGACGCGATCAGCTGCTCGGTGCCGGTGGCGCGGCTGACGCCCGCGCACGAGCAGATGGTGAAGGACGCGCTGTTCGACGCGCGGGACCGGCTGACGCTGGCCACGCGTAGGCTCTGAGCCATGCACATCGCACTGCGCGAGGTCCACGACAGCGATCTGCCCGTCTTCTTCCGGCAGATGAACGACCCGGAGGCCCTGCGCATGGCGGCCTTCACCCCGCCCGATCCCGCCGACTGGGACGCGTTCGCGACGCACTGGCACAAGATCCGCGGGTCGCGCGACGTCGTGCGGACCATCCTCGGCGACGGTGACGTGGTCGGCAGCGCGGCGGTCTACGGGGACCCGGGCGAGCGTGAGGTGACCTACTGGGTCGACCGGGCGTACTGGGGCAAGGGCGTGGCCACGGCGGCGCTGCGGTGCCTGCTGGCCGAGGTGACGGACCGCCCGCTGTACGCGCGGGCGGCGGCGGACAACACGGGTTCGGTACGCGTGCTGGAGAAGTGCGGCTTCGTCAGGAGCGCGCACGCCCGGGGGTTCGCCCCGGCCCGCGGCGAGGTGATCGACGAGGTCGTCCTGCACCTCGCGGACTGACCCGGGGTCCCGGGCCCGGGAGCCCGGCCACATGAACGGACGATGAGAAAACGGGGCGGACGGAACGATTCGCCTCCGCCCGTTCGTCCCTCCAGCGGGATGAACAAGACGATCAGGCGCGCCTCGGTCTTCACGCTGCTCCTGGTGTTCGCTCTGCTGGTCAGGGCGACCTGGGTGCAGTTCTACGAGGGCCGGGCGCTCGCGGACGACAAGGCCAACCGGCGCAACGCGATCGAGACGTACGCGGAGCCGCTCGGGAACATCATCGTGGCCGGCCGGTCGATCACCGGCTCGGCACCGACCGGAGGTGACCTCGCCCACAAACGCACGTACGAGAACGGAGAGCTGTACTCGGCGGTGACGGGCTACGCCTCACAGGCGTACGCGCCGACGCAGCTGGAGGGCATCTACCAGGACGTCCTCAACGGCACCGACCCACGGCTCAAGACGGTGATGGACACGATCACCGGCACCCGGGCCGAGCCCGGCAACGTGGTCACGACCATCGACCCGGACGTACAGAAGGCCGGGTTCGAGGCACTGGGCGACACGAAGGGCGCCGCGGTCGCGATCGACCCGAGGACGGGCAGGATCCTGTCGGTCGTGTCGACCCCGTCGTACGACCCGACGTCCCTGACCGACGCGAACACCGCCGGTGAGGCGTGGGAGAGGCTCACGAAGGACCCGGACAAGCCGCTGACCAACCGCGCGCTGCGCCAGCCGCTGCCCCCGGGCTCCACGTTCAAGCTGGTCGTGGCGGCCGCCGCGCTGGAGAACGGGCTGTACGGGTCGGTGGACGAGAAGACCGACAGCCCGGACCCGTACCGGCTGCCGGGCACCACGACCGACCTGTCCAACGAGAACCCGAACGCGCCCTGCGAGAACGCCACGATCCGCACCGCGCTCCAGTACTCGTGCAACAACGTGTTCGCGAAGATGGCCGTCGACCTCGGCCAGGACGAGCTGCGCGCCATGGCGGAGAGGTTCGGCTTCAACGACGAGTCGCAGGACGTGCCGGTCCGGGCGTACACCAGCGTGTACCCGAAGGACATGAACAGCTCCTCGACGGCCCTGACGGGCATCGGCCAGTTCGACGTGACGGCGACCCCGCTGCAGATGGCGATGGTCTCGGCGGCGATCGCCAACGGCGGCGAACTGGTCTCCCCGCACATGGTGTCGCAGGTCACCGACAGCGGCGGCGACGTGCTGGAGGACCACACCGATCCGGACACGAAGCGGATCGTCTCCTCCGGGACGGCCGCGCAGCTGCAGTCGGCGATGCGGACCGTCGTCGAGGAGGGCACGGGGTCGAACGCGCAGATCCCCGGCGCGACCGTGGGCGGCAAGACGGGCACGGCCCAGCACGGCGAGAACAACAGCAAGACGCCGTACGCCTGGTTCACCTCGTACGCCAAGTCCGACTCGTCGGACGAGGAGGTCGCCGTGGCGGTCATCATCGAGCAGTCCGACGCGGCCCGTTCCGAGGTCAGCGGCAACGGCCTGGCGGCCCCGGTGGCCAAGGCGATCATGGAGGCGGCGCTCAAGGGCTGACCCTCCACGGCCGGTTCGGTCTGCCACACGGCGTTCGACGCACCGCACGAGCGGTGCGTCGGACGCTGCTACAGTTCCGGACTCCGGCCCGGCGCACGGCTGTTCGACGCCGGGGAAGCCGCTGCGAGGAGAGTCCGCCCGTGGGGACAGTCGTCGACGACGCCGCCTCCGTGGAGTTCCACGCCTTCTTCGAGCGCCATTACGCCGAACTCGCCCGGCTCGCCCACCTGCTGACCGGCGAACCGGACGCCGCCGACGACCTCGCGGCGGACGCCCTGCTGGCCCTGTGGCACCGCTGGGACCGGGTCCGCGCCGCCGACCACCCGGCCGCGTACGCGCGCGGTGTCGTCGCCAACCTCGCCCGCACCCGCGTCCGCAGCGCCGTACGCGAGCGCAGACGGGTCGCCCTGTTCTGGTCGCAGCGCGAGGAGAGGACGGAGAACCCGGAC
Organism: Streptomyces sp. BK79; assembly: GCF_044142145.1. NCBI lineage: Bacteria > Bacillati > Actinomycetota > Actinomycetes > Kitasatosporales > Streptomycetaceae > Streptomyces > Streptomyces sp. BK79. The sequence continues at coordinate 192,463 of NZ_JBHVOC010000008.1, read as the reverse complement.
GTCGCGGGGGTGGTGGACGTGCGGGAGGCGCTGCGCCGGCTGCCGTTCCGCAAGCGGGCGTGCGTGGTGCTGCGGCACGCGTTCGACCTCTCCGAGAAGGACACGGCGCTCGCCCTGGGCGTCTCGGTGGGTACGGTGAAGAGCCAGACGTCGAAGGGAATGGCCGAACTGCAGCGGTTGCTCGGCACAGGGGCGGCGGCGACGCGGGTGCACGCGGCGATCGCGCGCAGCGGCGAGGCCGCGGGAAGGAACCGATGACCGGGCAGCGGGACCGGGACGAGGAGCTGCGCGCCCGGCTGCACGAGGCGGCGGGGGCGCACGAACCCGACCGGGCGCGCATCCTGGCCCGGGTCGAGCGCGGGATGGCGGGCCAGGAGCGGGGCGGCCCCGGGCATCACCGGGCGACGCGTCCGCCGCTGCTGGGCTGGGCGCGGGTGGCCGGGGCGACGGCCGCGGTGGCCGGTGTCCTCGCGGTCGGTGGCTACGCGGTCGCGTCCGCGGTCAAGGACGACGCTCCCCCGCAGCGTTCGGTAGCCACCTCGCCGACCCCCACGCCGTCCCCGGAGTCCTCTCGTTCCCCGCGGTCCCCGCGGCCCTCGGACGCCGCCACCGCCCCGCCCCCGGCCGGCCCGACGCCGAGCGACCCGCCCGCGACGCGGTCCCCGGACTCCTCCGCGTCCTCCCGGCCGCCGGCCGCGTCCTCGACCGGGGCCGCGTCCGAACGGCCGCCCGCCTCGGCCGTGGCGGACGGCCCGCTGTGGTCGGACGGCTCGGTCGACCCGCACAGCAACGACTTCTGGGCGCAGAGCAACGTCACCCTGAGGACCCGGGAGCCCCTCACCGCGCTCACCGTGGAGCTGCGGGTGGCGCAGACCGGCGGCGTCACCTCGACCGGCGCGTGGCGGTCCCTGCCGGAGGGCGACTTCACCTCGACGGTGCGGGAGCGGGACGGCTTCCTGGTGTACCGGTGGACGCTGAAGGAGGGCCGTACGGTCCCGGCGGGCGAGTGGATGTTCGCCGGCCAGTACGATCACGACCGCGGAGGCCGGGACGCGCAGGGCGACCGCTACGCGGCGACGGCCTCGGCCGCGTCCGGACAGGCGGCCGTGCGGGGCGACTTCGCACCCCGTGACGGTGGTTCCTGAGAAAACCGCGAAGACGCGGCAACCCTTCTCCCGCCGGTGGCGACCAGGAAGCGCAACGTCTCCTCCCCACGCAAGGAACATGGGCATGACTGCACGAGCTGAACAGCGCGTCCGCCACCGCCGCCGGGTCACCAGGCGCCGGGCGGTGATCGCCGGTACCGCTGCCTTCGGCCTCACCGGGGCTGCCGTCGTCACCACCACGATGCTGTCCACCGCGGGTGCCGCCTCGTCCTGGCCCGAGGACACCGGCGGCAAGCCCGTCTCGTCGACGATCCCGGTCAAGGGGACCTACGACGGCGGGATGAAGAAGTTCTACGGCACCGGCGCCCTGGGCGGCGACAGCCAGGACGAGGGCCAGGACCCCGTCTTCGAACTGGCCGACGGCGCCACGCTGAAGAACGTGATCATCGGCACCCCGGCCGCCGACGGCGTCCACTGCAAGGGCTCCTGCACGCTGCGGAACGTGTGGTGGCTGGACGTCGGCGAGGACGCCGCCAGCTTCAAGGGCACCTCGCCCTCCGCCGTCTACACGGTGCACGGCGGCGGCGCGCGGAACGCCGACGACAAGGTGCTCCAGTTCAACGGCGCGGGCAAGCTCGTCGTCACCGAGTTCCAGGTCGAGAACTTCGGCAAGCTGGTGCGCTCCTGCGGCAACTGCGGCAAGCAGTACCAGCGCACGATCATCATCGACGACGTGGACCTCACCGCGCCCGGCAAGTCGATCGTCGGCGTCAACCAGAACTACGGCGACACCGCCGCCCTGCGCAGGATCCGCGTCCACGGCGACGGCAAGAAGAAGATCGAGACCTGCGCCCGCTACGAGGGCAACAGCAGCGGCAAGGAGCCGAAGAAGCTGTCACCGGTCGGCCCGTACGGCAAGACCTGCGACTTCAAGGCCTCGGACATCAGCTACCAGTAGCCGTCAGCAACCGGTAGCCGTCAGCCAGGTAGGCGTCCAGCCCCGCCAGGACCACCGGCCCGCCCCCCGGGCCGGTGCGCGCCGTCCGAGCCCCTACTCGGGCGGCCCTTCGGACGCCCCCGCCGGTGACGACCGGCGGGGGTGTTCCCCGCACGGCCCCGGAGCCGCTCAGGCCGGTGCGCCGATGACCGACTCCAGCCACGCGAAGGCCGCCTCCTGCATCCGGCGCGGGAACGCGTGCCCGACGCCCGGCCAGGTCTCGGTGCGCAGCCGGTCGCCGGCGCCCCGCGAGTCCCAGACGGCGCGCAGCCTCGCATGGGCGGTGCGCACACCCTCGGCGGTGAACAGCGGGTCCTCGGCACCGCCGAGGAACAGCATCGGCCGGGGCGCGGCGATGCTCGCCACGTCGGGCAGGTCGAGGTGGCGGGCGAGCCCGGGGTGCAGCATGTGGAACGCCGACTGTCCGCGCAGGCTGTTGTTGCCGGGCACCAGCATGTCCTTCAGGCCGGTCATCCAGCACACGCTCACCGCGGCGGCGACGTCGTCGCTGAGGGCGGCGGTCTGCCAGGCGCGGTAGCCGCCCATGGAGAAGCCGACGGCCGCGATCCGCCGGGCGTCCACGCGGTCGAGCCCGGCCAGGAAGCCGGCGGCGCGCTGGTCCTCGCGGGCGAGCAGGCCGGCGAGGGAGCTGCCGAGGTGGAAGAGGTTGCTCGCGAGGGCCTGCTGCCGCTCGTAGGTGAGGGGTTCGCGGTCTCCCCAGCCCAGGGCGTCCACGCAGAGGACCACGTACCCGAGCCGGGCCAGCTCGTCGCCCGGGAAGCGGCCGTCGAAGTGCCGGTCGGCCCAGTCGACGGCGGCGGCGAGCCGGGTCTCGTCGTACCAGGGCCGGACCGCCTTCTCCTTGCCGATGTCGAAGCGGGAGCCGTGGTCGTGCAGGAACAGGACGGCCGGGAAGGGCCCGGCGCCGTGCGGGGTAAGCAGGGCGCCGCGGACCCTTCCGTAGCGGGTGAGGGAGAGGGTGACCAGCTCCCGCGTGTACCCGTCGCCGTCGCTGCGGGCGGTGTACTCCGGGGCGTACGGGGTGTCGTCCTGCCGGTCGACGAGGAGGTGCTCCTCGACCTTGGCGCGGGCCGCCCGCCGCCACGCCCCGAAGTCGTCCACCGGTGCGGTGCCCCAGGCGAGCGGGAAGGTCAGCTCCTCCTTGAGCGCCGGGTGGAAGCCGGGCAGGGCGTCCGGCGGGGCGCCGGGCGGGCCGTCGCGCGGGTCAGCGCCGGCGGGCATACGGCCGCCAGTCGCCGAGGTACGCCTCCCGGGTGTGCGCGGCGGCCTCGGCGCGGGTCAGCTGCGGCCGGTTGGCCGGCACGGTGACCGCGGCTCCGGGGCCGGTGTTGCGGTACTCCCGGAACCGCTGCTCCTGCCAGGGGAAGGCGTCCCGCATGTTCGCGTACGGCGCCACCGCGTCGATGCCCGCGCCGAGGTGGGTCTCGCGCACGGTGAGCATCGGGCGGGCGGTGGTGTCGGAGCTGGGCACCCAGGGGCGGGCCAGCTTGTAGTAGCCGTCGGGAGCCTCGCTGCTGACCCTGCCGCGCGTCACCAGGTAGCCGCGCGGACTGGCGCCCGCGGTGGACGGCGCGAACACGAACCCGTGGGGGGCGCCGGCCAGGTCGGTGCGGAGCAGGGTACGGAAGTGGCAGTCCTCGTACACGGCCGTGGCCCGGCCGAAGACGAAGTCGACGTCGCCCTCGACGTGGCAGTGGGCGTAGTACTGGCGGGCGAAGTGGCCGAGGTCGCGGGTGTCGGCGTAGAGGGTGTCCTGGTGGCCGAGGAAGCGGCAGTGGTGGAACGCCGAGCGGTCGCCCTGGACCTTGATGGCGACGGCCTGGGTGCCGGTGACGCCGGGATGGTCGGCGCGCAGCCAGTCGTTGGCGAAGGTGATCCCGCGGGCGGTGAAGCCGTCGGCCCGCACGGTGGTGGTGGCGGAGCCGCTGGTGCCGTAGGTGCCGGAACCGTCGGGCCTGGGGGTGCCGGCCGCGTTGTCGTACACGATGACGACGTCGCGCGGGTCCCCGGAGGCGCCGATCCAGGTGGCGTCGGTGCGGTCGGCGTCCACGGAGACCGTCTCGCGGTAGGTGCCGGGAGCCAGGACCAGCGTCCAGCCGCTGCCCGGGGCGGCGGTCACGGCGGCCTGGACGGAGGTGAAGTCGCCGCGCCCGTGCGGGTCGACGTACAGGGTCGCCGGGGTGCGGCGGTCGGCCGGTGAGCCGTACCGGCCGAACGGACGCGGGTGCGGGTGCGGGTGCGGCCGGACGGTCGCGGCGGCCGGGCCGGCGGCGAGGCCGAGGGCGGCGCCCGCGCCCGCGGTCGTCAGGAGGAAGCCCCTGCGGGACAAGGCGGGTCGGTGCATGCGGATGCTCCTTCGGAGGGCGGGCGGGTGCGAGGCAGGAGGGCCGGGGCGGTGCGGGCGCCCCGGCCCTCGTTCGGGGGGGGCGGCGTCAGCGCAGGCGGCCGGCGCCCGCGCCGTGATCGACGACGAAGGGGACCGCCCAGGCCGGGAGGACCTTGCCGCGCAGGGTGGGCGTCCAGCCCGCGCCGGAGCGCAGGGGCGTGGCCGGGTTCGCCGCGTTGTGCGCGGCGATCAGGTCGGCGGGCCGGCCGTTGACGCGGTTGTGCGCGGCGGTGAGCGGCGCGTCGTTCCACCGCTTCAGCACCTTGGCGGGGCTGACGCCGGCCGGCAGCGTGAAGGCGTTGTGCTCGACGACCAGCTGGGACTCCTTGCCGACGCCGAAGCTGTAGGAGTAGTCCTCGCCGGCCACGAAGTGGTTGTTGTAGACGTCCACCTGTCCGAACCGCACCCGGGGCGCGCGCTCGACGAGGTTCTTGAACAGGTTGTGGTGGAAGGTCGTCCTCAGGTGCCCGCGATCGCCGGCGGCGGTGGACTCGCTGTCGCTGTTGCCGATCAGGATCGTCTTGTCGTGCTCGGTGAAGACGTTCCAGGAGGCGGTGACGTGGTCGGCGCCGCGCACGATGTCGAGCTGGCCGTCGTGCTGCTGGTAGAGCATGCCGAAGTACGTGGGTGCCGCGCTGTCGGGGTGCTCGCCGTCGGTGAAGGTGTTGTGGTCCAGCCACACGTGGGTGGAGCCGTACACGACGGCACTGTCGTACTCGGAGTTCCAGTTGCCCTGGGCGCCGTCCGTCGGGTCCCACTGCGGGAAGCAGTCGACGGGGCTCTCGAAGGTCAGGTTGCGGACGATGACGTTATCGACGCCCTTGATCTGGAGGCTGGCGCCCTTGAGGCCGGCGTTCCGGCCGACGCCGATGATGGTGGTGTTCGCCGGGACGTTCGCCTTGATGGCCTGGTCCTGCCGGGCGGCCGAGGCGCGGCGCAGTCCTTCGGGGCTGTCGTCGGGCTCGGCGCTCAGGTCGGTCTCGCGGCCCCACGTCTCGGGCGCGTACTTCTCCAGGTAGGCGTCGAAGTCGTAGCCGGGTTCGGCGAAGGCGTCGCAGCCCTGGGAGACGGCGTCGATCAGGCCCTTGACCTTGACGATGCGGGGCGCGGTGCCTTCCACCGCGAGGGCGGCCTTGAACTCGGCCCAGGTGGAGACGGTGTACACGCGCTCCGCGTCGGCGGCGGCCCCGCCGGTCGTACCGGTGCCGTGCGCGGCCCAGCCGTCGTCGGCCGGCAGCGTCTGCCGGGCGGTGTCGCGCGGGTGGTGGTCGGGGTGGCCGGCCTGCGCGGTGGTGCCGGTCAGGGTCAGCACGAGGGCGGTGCAGCCGGTCAGCACGGTGACTCTTCTCATGGCATGCCCATGCCATCTCAGTGGGTTCATGGTGCGGCTCTCCCTTTCTCGGAGGTCGGAGGGTTCTTACGCGGTGGCCGGCTCCGGCCAGTCGATCCAGGACCCGGGGATCTCCTCGTCCAGCCGGCGCACGTCCCGGTGGGCCAGCACCCGCGTGCGCAGCAGCTCCCGCGCGACGAGCCGGGCGACGGCGATCGCGCCGGGCGGGTTGAAGTGGGTGTTGTCCTGCTCGGTGGCGGTCCAGTTGAAGTACGCCTTGGTGCCCTCCGTGCCCAGCCGCTGCCACAGCGCGAGCGACAGCGCCTGTACGTCGAGCAGCGCCACGCCCTCCTCCCGCGCGAGCGCCCGCATCGCCGCCGGGTACTCCCCGTGGCTCGGCAGGGCGGTGCCGGCCGCGTCGCACCGGCGCCGCTCGACGGGCGTGGCCAGCACCGGCCGCGCCCCGCGGGCCCGGGCGCCGTCGACGTAGAGCCGCAGGTGCTCCTGGTACGTCGTCCAGGGCTCGGTGTAGCGGGCGGGGTCCTCCTTCTTCTCGTCGTTGTGCGCGAACTGGACGAGCAGGAAGTCGCCCGGCCGGATCGCGTCCAGTACGGCGTCCAGCCGCCCTTCGTCGACGAAGCTCTTGGAACTGCGCCCGTTCACGGCGTGGTTGGCGACGCCGAGTCCCTTGCGGAGGAAGAAGGGCAGCGCCATCCCCCACCCGGTCTCGGGCGCGGCGTCGGCGTACTTCGGCGCGGCGGTGGAGTCGCCGGCGATGTGGAGGGTGCGGGTCCGACTTCCGCCGGCTTGGGCGATGCCGGTGGTGGAGGCTACGAGAGGAATGGAGGCGAGGGCAGCCGAAGTGACCTGTCTTCGGGTCATGGACACGCTGGCGCACCTTTCAAGAGAGGTGAGTGGGTCAACCAGGGGCGCGGGGAACTGCGCGCCCAGCCGGGGACGGCCCGCGGCCTGCACACCACAGGCCGCCCCACGGCGATTCTCAGCTCCGGGCGGTCAGCCCTTCTGCTCGTTCCACTCGGCCTGCGCCTCGTTCAGCTGCTCGGCCACCGTGTCCAGGAACGACTTCGCGCTCATCTTCCCGAGCAGCACCTTCTGCAGGTTCGGCTCGTTGTCCGCCTTGGAGATCGTGTTCCAGTCCGGCAGGTAGTACGGCAGCTGGACGATGGTCGTGGAGCCGTCGTTCAGGGCCTCGGCCGCCAGCTTCGTCGGCTCGGCCTTCTGGATCCACGCGTCCTTGGCGGCCTCGGTGTTGGACGGCACCTGGCCCGCGGACTCGTTGAACTTCGAGTTCTGCTCGTGCGAGGTGGCGAACTCGACGAACTTCCAGGCGGCGTCCTTGTTCTTGGAGCTCTTGAAGATGCCGAGCCCGTCGACCGGGTTGGACACCTGGACCCGCTTGCCGGTGGCGCCGACCGGCTGCGGGATGCCGCGGAACTTCTCGAGCCCCAGCGCCTTCACGTGGTCCTGGTAGGAGCCCAGGTTGTGGTTGAGCATGCCGATCGTGCCGGAGTCCCACTGGGCGACCATCTTGGCGAAGTCGTTGTTGACGTCGGCGGCCGGCGTGGCCTTCTTGTAGAGGGCCGCGTACTTCTCCAGCGCCTCGACGTTCTTGGGGTCGTTGACGGTGGTCTTCTCCTTGCCGGCGTCCCAGAAGGAGGTGATGCCGGACTGCCCGTACATCGCGTCGAGCGCCTGGGCGATGGAGCCGGAGCCGCCGCGGATGGTGTAGCCGAACTCGTTCTTGCCCGTGTTCGTGAGCTTCTCGGCGGCCTTGTAGAAGGCGTCCCAGGTCGTGGGCGGCTCCAGGCCCGCCTTGTCGAACAGGTCGGTGCGGTAGTAGAGGACGCCGTTGTTGGCCGAGGTCGGCACCGAGTACAGCCGTCCGTCACCGCCGCCGGCCGCCCGCAGCGACTCGATCATGTCCTTGTTGACCCTGCCGTTCAGGGACGACCCGGTGAGCCGGTTGTCCAGCGGCTCCAGCGCGCCCTGGGCCGAGAAGCCCGCGAGCATCGCCGCGCCGACACCGCCGACGTCCGGCAGGCCGCCGCCCTGGATGGCGGTGTCGACCTTGGACTGGTACTCGGTGGCGGCGATCCCGACGTACTCCACGTCGATGTCCGGGTTCGCCTTCTCGAAGTCGGCGATGATCTCCTTCCAGACGGCCGTACGGATACCGCCGTTGTTGTCCCAGAAGACGATCTTCCCCTTGCCGCTGCCGTCGGCGCCCTTGTCGCCGCCCGCCCCGCTGCCGTCGTCACCGCAGGCGGTGGCGGTCAGCGCGAGCACCGCCCCGAGGGCGACGGCGGCGGAGGTCCGGCGCCTGCCTGTGCTTCTGCTGCTGCGCATGCTGATCTTCATTGGTCGGCTCTCTTCTTCTGGATCCAACTCAGGGTTGAACGGTGCGGTGAACGGGCTGAACACGTGGGGGGGTCAGGGGGTGCCGAGGTGCTTCTGCGGCCCGGAGAAGCGCTTGACCAGCGCCGGTACGGCGGCCGCGGGGTCCAGCCGGTAGTCGTAGAAGTCGCCCGGTTCGAAGGCGTCGCCCCACGCGTCGTGCCGGCCGGTCGTGTTCTTCAGGATCGATCCGCGCTGCACGAGTTCCGCGCCGGCGTCCGCCTGGTAGGGGTGCTGGACCCCGTCGTAGTAGCTGTTCTCGATGACCATCCGCGTCGCGCCCCGCGCCCAGTTCCCGTACGTCCACGTCGGGTCGCCGTCGGCCACCTGGGCGGAGACGTAGTTGTTGTACAGGTGCGCGTAGGCGCAGTTGTCGGCGGACGGGTTGCGCTGCTTGGTGCCGGTGAACCAGTTGTGGTCGATGGTGATCTGGGTGCGGACGTTGTCCGTCCAGCCGATGCCGAGCGCCTTGTTGTGGTTCTCGAACCGGTTGTAGGAGACGGTGATGTACTCGCTGTCCTTGCGGACGTCGAGCAGTCCGTCGCCCATGTGCGTGAGGCGGTTGTGGTCGATCCAGACGTGGTGGACGGAGTCCATCTGGATCGCGTCGAAGTCGCTGGTCTTGCCGTCCCAGTCGCCCTCGACGTAGCTGTCGCGGATCGTCAGGTTGCGGATGATCACGTTGTGCGTGCCGGGGTTCAGGTGCAGCTCGCCGTGGACGATCTCGCCGGTGCCGCCGACGCCGATGATCGTCTTGTCGGAGCCGACCACGATGTCCGAGCCGAAGGGCGTGACGGCGATGGAGCCCGCCACCCGGATGACGTACGGCTCCTTCGCCGCCGCGTACTTCGCCAGCGCGGCCTGGTCGGAGACGGTGACGACCTCGCCGCCCGCGCCGCCGGTGGTGCCGCCGGCGAGGGAGGCGAAACCGTGCGGCCGGTCGACGGGGCGGGCCGCCCCCGCCTCGTGGGCCGGGGCGGCGGCCTGTGCCTCTCCGGCCGTCCCGAGGACCAGGGCGGCGACCAGGCCGAGGGCGGCGGCCGCCGCTCTGCCGGCTCCCGGCACTCGCTTGCTACGGAAGTGCGTCATTGCGGCTCCCAACAGGCGTACGGGTGAGATGGGTTACCGGGGTCCGATCCGGAACCGGGTGAAGGTGGCGGTGCCGGCGTCTCCCTGGCCGGCGGGGGCGAGCGCGAACAGACCGAGCAGGGCGCCGACCCAGCGCCAGGGGGTGGCGGCGAACTCCCGGCCGGTGGGGCGGGGGCCGTCGCCGAGGTCGTAGGAGAAGCGGCAGCGCGCACCGGGGAGGGTCTCGATCCGCAGCCGTACCCGCCCCTCGGGCGCGGGCCGGGGACGGTCGGCGTCCCGTTCCCGTTCCGCGACCGTCTCGGCGAACCGGTGCACCAGGCGCACCGTCCCGTCCGCGTCCCGCTCAAGTCCGATCCAGCGGTAGGCGTCGCCGAGCACCGCCAGTCCGGCCCGCGCGCCCGGCTCCCCGGCGTCCAGGCGCAGGTCCACCTCGACGACCGAGGGCGTGCCGGGCAGCCGCTGGGTCAGCACGTTCGGCAGCCGGCGCAGGTCGTGCGCGTCGGCCGAGCGGACGCAGGCCGCCCGCAGTCCGTCCCCGGTGTGCCCGAGCGCCCAGCCGTCGCGGGGGTTGGCCGTCCACGACCACTGGCGGCCGAACCGTCCGCCGGGGAAGTCGTCGTCGGTCGCGGGCGCGGCGGGCGGCTGCGGGGGCAGCGCCGGACGCCGGTGCTCGGCGACCGGGGCGCCGTCGTCGCCGAGGACCGGCCAGCCGTCCGCGCCGTCCCACCGCATCGGCTGGAGGTGGACCACCCTCCCGTACGCGCCGCGCTGCTGGAAGTGCAGGAACCAGTCCTCGCCGGCCGCGGTGCGCACCCAGCCGCCCTGGTGGGGGCCGTTGACGTCGGTGTCCTTCTGTTCGAGGACGACCCTCTCCTCGTACGGTCCGAAGAAGTCCCGGGAGCGGAACGCGCCCTGCCAGCCGGTCTCCACTCCCCCGGCGGGTGCCAGGATCCAGAACCAGCCGTCGTGCCGGTAGAGCTTGGGGCCCTCCAGGGTGAACCAGCCGGGGATGCGGTCGGCGTCGACGATCACCTTGCCCTCGTCGAGGAGCCCGGTGCCGTCGGGGCGCATGCGGTGGCCGGTGAGACGGTTCTTGATGCCGGAACGGGACCGGGCCCAGGCGTGCACGAGGTAGGCCTCGCCGGTCTCCTCGTCCCACAGGGGGCAGGCGTCGATCAGGCCCTTGCCCGCCTTCACCAGGTGGGGGCCGGTCCACGGGCCGCGGATCTCGGGGGCGTTGACCTGGAAGATCCCGTGGTCGGGATCGCCCCAGAAGATCCAGAAGCGGCCCGCGTGATGGCGCAGGGACGGGGCCCAGACGCCGCAGTCGTGGCGGGGCGTCGTGAACTCCCGCGCCGGTTCCAGGCGGGTCAGGGCGTGTCCGACCAGGGTCCAGTTCACCAGGTCCCGGGAGTGCAGGAGCGGCAGCCCGGGGACGCGGCCGAAGCTGGAGGCGGTGAGGTAGAAGTCGTCGCCGACGCGGACGACGTCGGGGTCGGACCAGTCGGCGTTCAGGACGGGGTTGGTGTACGTCGTGGCGCTCTCGGGGATCACGGGCCGACCGCCTTCCGTACGAGGCCGGCGGCGCCGTCCGGGTCGAGGCGTCCGTCGGCGACGACGGTGACGATCCGGCGCACGAGGGTGTCGCCGGGGGCGATCGTCCGCCGTTCGTCGGACGCGAGGGAGGAGCCGACGCCCGGGTACTCCCCGGTGCGCACGAACCACGGGTCGCGCCGGGTCCGGTCGGTGGCCCCGGCGAACACCAGCGACCAGGTGTCGCCGGTCAGCGCGAGCCAGTCGGCGCGGCTGCCGTGCACGTCCGGCTCGCCCTCCCGGTCGGCGGTGAAGACCGCCGGCGCGGTGCTCTCCTTGCGGGCGCGCCAGAAGAAGCCGCCGTAGGCCGCGCCGGGGCGTCCGTTGGTGGCGGGGCTGCCGAGGGTCAGCGGGGCCGGGGTGACGTTGGTCAGGGAGAAGGTGAAGTCCAGCGCCCAGGCCGTGTCGGTGAGTTCCGTGGCGGCGACGGTGCGGCGCTCGCGCAGCAGGTCGGTGCCGGCGGCGGCCCAGCGCAGCTCCTCGACGAAGCCGTCGGGGTCGCGGAGCTGGAAGGCGGTGTGCCGCTGGACGCCGTGGTTGTCCAGCTCGGTCGGCCCCTGGTCGCGGACGTAGGTGCGTCCGCCCCAGAAGTTGTGCCCCTCGACGTCGGGAACGGCGACACCGACGCCGAGGTGATGGAGGTGGTCGGCGGGACCGGACTCGGTCACGACGGTGCCGGCCAGGGTGGTGACGGGGTGCAGGTGGGGGCGCGGCGAGAGCCGGGCGGGCAGCCCGGGCCGGACCACGTACCGGCCGACGGGGCGGCCGGCCACGCGCAGCACCGGGGAGTCGTTGCCGGTCATCGGGTGCTCACCTCGTATCGCGGGTGTTCGGTGCGCGGCGCCCAGGGCGCGCCCAGTTCGGAGTAGAGGCAGAGGGTGTCGGCGGCGGCGGCCACGAGGCCGTCGACGCCGGGGACCACGCGGCGGCCCTCGCCGGGGACGCGGTGCCACGCGGACGCGGGCAGCGGCTCGGGGTCGGGGGCCCGGCGGATCGCCTCGACGACCCGCATGAAGGCGCCGGTCTCGTCCGGGGGCACCAGCAGGTCCGCCCCGGTGGTGAGGTGGGCGACCAGGTTCTCCAGCAGGTCGGTGCGGCCGTGCTCGTACTCCTCGGGGCCGTGGCCGGCGCGCTGGAGCAGGACGCGGTCCTGCTTGTACCAGAAGGTGATGCGGCCGCTGCTGCCGTGCACCAGGACGTACGGCTCGTCGGGCCGCTCGGCGCACAGGGTCGCGGCGACGGTGACCCGGGGCCCGCGCGCGGTGCTGATCCGCACGCAGGAGGTGTCGTCGGCCTCGATGTCGTTGGCGTGGCTCAGCTCGGTCTCGATGCCGGTGACGTCCTCGGCGCGGGTGGTGCCGCCCAGCGCGAGGGCGGTGGCGACGGCGTGGGCGAGCGGGTTGGTCAGCGCCCCGTCGATCACGTCGGCGCCATCCAGCCGCCGCCGGCCGGCCCAGGGCGACCGGCGGAAGTAGGCCTCGTCGCGCGCCCAGGCCCCGGCACCGCCGACGCCCACCACGTCGCCGACGGCGCCCCGGGCGATCAGCTCGCGGACGGCCGGCACGGCGTGCGAGCCCAGCGACTGGAACCCGACCTGGCAGGCGACGCCGGCCTCGGCGACCCCGTCGGCCATGCGCCGGAACTCGGCGTACGACGGTGCCGGGGGCTTCTCCAGGAGCAGGTGCACGCCTTTGCGGGCGGCGGTCAGGGCGAGGTCGGTGTGGGTGGGGATCGGCGTGCAGATCACGGCGATCCGGGCGCCGGTGGAGTCGAGCAGGGCGCCGAAGTCGGCGGACTGCTCGGGCAGTTCCCCGCCGGCCTCCTCCTCAGTCAGCGGCGTCAGCTCGCAGATGCCGGCCAGCCGGACCAGACCCGCCCGCTCCAGGCGGCGGATGTTGGCGACGTGCCAGCGGCCGTGGCCGCGGGCGCCGGCGAGGACGACGGGAATCCGGCTCATCCCTTCACCGCCCCCGCGCTGAAGCCGGTGATCAGCCACTTCTGGATGAAGGCGAAGACGAGGACCACCGGCACGGCGGCGATGATGCCGCCGGCGGCGAGCGCGCCGAGGTCGACGCTGTCCGCGCTCATCAGGGTGTTGAGGCCGACCGGGATGGTCTGCTTCTCCTGGTTGTTGAGGAACATCAGGGCGAACAGGAAATGGTTCCAGGAGTGCACGAAGGCGAAGGAGCCGACGGCGATGAGACCCGGCCGCAGCAGCGGCAGGACGACCACCAGGAAGGCCCGGAACCGGCCGCAGCCGTCGACCCAGGCGGCCTCCTCCAGCGAATACGGCACGTTCTTGATGAAGTTGCTGATCAGGATCATCGACAGGGGCAGCTGGAAGACCGTCTCGGCGATGATGACGCTGCCCAGCGAGTTGATCATCTGCAGCTCGGCGAAGATCTCGAAGAGCGGGACCAGCAGCAGCGCGCCGGGCACGAACTGGGAGCAGAGCAGGGCGAGCATGAAGGCCCGCTTGATCTTGAAGTCGAACCGGGCGAGGGCGTAGCCGCCGGCCAGCGCGACGAGCGTGGTCATCACCAGGGTGGCGAGACCGACGTAGACGCTGTTCTCGAAGTAGGTGCCGAAGCTGCGGTCGGTCCACACCTTCTCGAAGTGCTCGAAGGTCATCGGCCAGGGCACGAGCGAGGTCGAGCCGGCCGGGCGGAGCGCGAAGAGCAGGATCCAGTAGAACGGGATCAGGGTGAAGACCAGGTAGACGCCGAGCGGCAGGTAGATCTGCCAGCGCGGGACCTCGTCCCAGGCGGGGCGGTGCTTCTTCGCGTGCCGCGGCGGTTCGTGGCCGGCCGGCGCGGGCGCGGGGGCGGGCGCGGGGGCCTCCTTGGTGATCACTTGTTCTCGCCTCCGAACTTGCTCAGCCGCAGATAGACGATCGAGCAGAAGAGCAGGATCACGAACGCGACCGTGGTGAGGGCCGACGCGTAGCCGAAGTCGTGCGCGTCGACGCTGGTGTTGGCGATGTACAGGGGCAACGTCGTGGTCTCGCCCGCGGGTCCGCCGCCGGTCAGGGTGTAGAGCAGGTCGACGTTGTTGAACTCCCACACCGCGCGCAGCAGCGTGGACAGGATGATGGCGTCCTTCAGGTGCGGCAGCGTGATGTGCCAGAACTGCTTGATCCGGCTCGCCCCGTCGACCTCGGCGGCCTCGTACAGGTCCTTCGAGACGGACTGGAGGTCGGCGAGGATGAGGATCGCGAAGAACGGGACGCCGCGCCACAGGTCGGCGACGACGGCCGCGGAGAACACGGTCGAGGTGTCCGACAGCCAGCTGGTGCCGTACTCGCCGATCCCCAGGTCGGCGAGGTAGCGGGAGATGCCGGTCTGGGAGTTGTAGAGCAGCACCCAGATCGCCGAGGTCAGCACGCCGGAGACGGCCCACGGGGAGAAGACCAGGGCGCGCCCGATGCCCCGGCCGACGAAGGTCTGGTTGACGATCAGCGCCAGTGCCAGACCGAAGAGCAGTTGCAGTCCGACCTCGACGAAGACCCACTTGGCGCTGAAGACGAGGGTGTCCCAGAAGACCGGGTCGTCGGTGAAGATCTTGACGAAGTTGTCGAAGCCCGCGTAGCCGTTGCGCCACGGTTTGGTGGGGTTGTACTCCTGGAGGCTGTAGTAGAAGACGCTGATGACCGGGTAGGCGATGAAGCCCAGCATCAGCAGGGCGGCCGGTGCGATCAGCAGGTACGGCAGCCTGCGCGGCGTGGCGGAGGCACGGCGCCGCCGGGGTGGCGCGGGCGGTTTCGCCACGGCTGCGGCTTGGGCCATGACAGTTCTCCGTTCTGGTGCGTCGTGCGTGGGTCGTACGGGAAGCGCCGGTACAGGAAGCGCTTTCTCCGCGTGCAGGGGTGTGCGGAGGTCTTTCGTGGCGTACGGGGTTCAGCCGGCGTACGGGTCCCGCACCTTGCCCGGGCGGGCCAGGAACTCGAAGTCGCAGCCGGTGTCGGCCTGGGTGATCTGTTCGTTGTAGAGCGCGCCGTAGCCCCGCTCGTACCGGGCGGGCGGCGGTGTCCAGGCGGCCCTGCGGCGCTCCAGTTCCTCGTCGTCCACGTCGAGCCGCAGGGAGCGCGCCTCGACGTCGAGGGTGATCGAGTCGCCGGTGCGCACCAGGGCGAGCGGTCCGCCGACGTACGACTCGGGGGCCACGTGCAGCACGCACGCGCCGTAACTGGTGCCGCTCATCCGGGCGTCGGAGATCCGGACCATGTCCCGCACACCCTGCTTGAGCAGGTGGTCGGGGATGGGCAGCATGCCGTACTCGGGCATGCCCGGGCCGCCCTTGGGTCCGGCGTTGCGCAGGACCAGCACGCTGTCGGCGGTGATGCCCAGCGACGGGTCGTTGATGGTGCGCTGCATCGTCTTGTAGTCGTCGAAGACCACGGCGGGACCGGTGTGCCTCAGCAGGTGCGGTTCGGCGGAGATGTGCTTGATGACGGCGCCGTCGGGGCAGAGGTTGCCGCGCAGGACGGCGACCCCGCCCTCGGGCGCGACGGGGTTGTCGCGGAGGCGGATGACGTCGTCGTCGTGGACGAGGGCGCCTTCCAGTTGTTCGCGCATCGTGTCGTGCGCGACGGTGGGGCGGTCCAGGTGGAGCAGGTCGGTGATGCGGGAGAGGAAGCCGGGCAGGCCGCCGGCGAAGTGGAAGTCCTCCATCAGGTACTTCTGTCCGCCGGGCCGGACGTCGGCCAGGACCGGGACCGTGCGGGCGACGCGGTCGAAGTCGTCCAGGGTGAGGGTGACGCCGGCGCGGCCCGCCATGGCGATCAGGTGGATCACGGCGTTGGTGGAGCCGCCGAGTCCGAGGACCGTGGTGACGGCGTCCTCGAAGGCGTCGGCCGTGAGGATGTCGCTCAGCTTCCGGTCGCGGTGGACGAGTTCGACGATGCGCAGTCCGGCGGCGGCGGCCATCCGGTCGTGCCCGGAGTCGACGGCCGGGATGCTGGAGGCGCCGGGGACCGTGACGCCCAGGGCCTCGGCGGCGGCGGTCAGCGTGGAGGCGGTCCCCATCGTCATGCAGTGGCCGGGCGAGCGGGCCAGGCCGCTCTCCAACTCCTGCATCTCGCAGTCGCCGATGAGGCCGGCCCGCTTGTCGTCCCAGTACTTCCACATGTCGGTGCCGGAGCCGAGGGTCTCGCCCCGCCAGTGCCCGGGCAGCATGGGCCCGGCGGGCACGAAGACCGCGGGCAGGTCCACCGAGGCGGCGCCCATGAGCAGGGCGGGGGTGGACTTGTCGCAGCCGCCCATCAGGACGGCGCCGTCGACCGGGTAGGAGCGCAGCAGCTCCTCGGTCTCCATGGCGAGGAGGTTGCGGTAGAGCATCGGGGTCGGCTTCTGGAAGGTCTCGCTGAGCGTGGAGACCGGGAACTCCAGCGGGAAGCCGCCCGCCTGCCACACGCCCCGCTTGACCGCCTGGGCGCGATCGCGCAGGTGGACGTGGCAGGGGTTGATGTCGGACCAGGTGTTGAGGATCGCGATGACGGGCTTGCCGAGGTGCTCCTCGGGCAGGTAGCCGAGCTGGCGGGTGCGGGCGCGGTGGCTGAAGGAGCGCAGTCCGTCGGTGCCGTACCACTGGTGGCTGCGGAGGTCCTCGGGGCGCTTGCGGGCGGGGCCGGTCATATCGACCACCCCGCGGCGATGGCGGCGACCTCGGCGCGCTCGTCCTCCGGCAGGGGCTTGCTCGGCGGGCGGACCTCCCTGCGGCACAGGCCGAGTGAGGCGAGGGCCTCCTTGACCACGGTGACGTTGTTGGCGGAGCCGTTGGCGGCGCGCAGTTCCTCGAAGCGGCGGATCTGCTCCCAGACCTTCATGGCGGCCGTGTAGTCGCCGGACCGCAGCGCCTCGATCATGTTCAGCGAGACGGCCGGGGCGACGTTCACGAGGCCCGAGGTGAAGCCGGTGGCGCCCGCGGAGAAGTACGAGGGCGCGTACGGCTCGGCCAGCCCGGCGACCCACACGAAGCGCTCCAGGCCGGCGTCGCGGGCGAAGGCGGCGAATCTGGCGGCGTCCGGGACGGCGTACTTCACGCCGATGACGTTGGGGCAGGCGTCGGCGAGTTCGGCGAGCCGGGCGCCGGTGAGCTGCGCGTTGCGGATGTAGGGGACGACGCCCAGCGCGGGCACGGCCTCGGCGATGGCGCGGTGGTAGTCGACCCAGCCGCCCTGGGAGACGTAGGGGTGGACGGGCTGGTGGACCATCACCATGGTGGCGCCCAGGTCGCGGGCGTGCCGCGCGGAGGCGACCGCGGTGGGCAGGTCGTGTCCGACGCCGACCAGGATGTCCGCGCGGTCGCCGGCCTCCTCGGCGGTCAGCTCGGTGACGAGGCGGCGCTCGGCCGGCGTGAGGGCGTAGAACTCGCCGGTGTTGCCGTTCGGGGTGAGGGTCGTGATGCCACCGTCGAGGAGACGACGCAGCAGGGCCCGGTAGACGGTGGGGTCCACGGTGCCGTCCTCGGCGAACGGGGTCACCGGGATCGCCACCACGTCGGCCAGGGCCGCCCGCTGGGTCTCGAACGTCGCTGTCATGCCTGACCGTCCTCTTCCTGGGCCGCCGTCCCCGCTTCGGGGAAGGCCCGCTCGACGAACGACGCGATGTGCGCGTGCAGGGCGCGGGCCGCGCCGTCCGCGTCTCCGGCGAGGGCGAGGCGCAGGATCTCCTGGTGCTCGCCGGCCTCGCGTTCCCAGGAGGGGTCGGCGGCCCAGGCGACGGCGGAGACGAGGGCCGCCTGGTCGCGGACCTCGTCGAGCATCCGGCCGAGCAGCGGGTTGCCGCACGGCACGTACAGGGCGCGGTGGAACTCCCGGTTGGCCAGCGACCGTTCGGCGGTGTCCGTGGCCTGGTCGGCCTGGGTCAGCGCGTCCCGGGCGGCGTCCAGGGAGGCTCCCCGGCGCACCGCGCGCCTGAGCGCCTCGGGCTCCAGGAGCAGCCGCACGTCGTAGACCTCGCGCGCCATGTCCGCGTCCACCATGCGCACGGTGACGCCCTTGTACTGGCTCATGACGACCAGTCCGGTACCGGCCAGGGTCTTGAGCGCCTCGCGCACCGGTGTCTTGGACACCCCGAACTGTGCGGCGAGGTCGGTCTCGACCAGGGCCTGGCCGGGCGTCAGCCGGCCGGTGAGGATGCGGCGTTTGATCTCCTCCAGCACGTACTGCGTGCGGGAGGGGATCGGCGTGGGCACAGAGGTCATGCGCGCCTCTCGGAATCTCGCGTCGGATGCGCGGACCTCGGACACCGGGCCGTCCCTGGATCTGAATCCCTGATCCGGGCCCGGAATCTGATCTCGCGTATCGCGTCTCATATATGACGTACGGAGTACGACGCGTTGAAGGTAAGAGGGGCGCGAGGCCACGTCAATGCTTCTGACAAAGGAAGTTGAGGTTCTGGTGCCGCTCCTAGGCGGGGCGCGTCCAGCCCGGGTCGCGTCCGCTCAGGCCCACCGCCCGGTCCAGCAGCGGCGCGTCGGCGGGGACGGCGACGACGGGACCGAACATGCCGGCGTCCCGGTCGGCCTCCTCGGCGGCGGCGGAGAGCAGGCCGTACGACGCCTGGAGGGCCGCCGGGTCGGGGCGGTACTCCTGGCCGGTGGCGCGGGCCAGGTCCCAGCCGTGGATCACCAGTTCGTCGGCGACCACGGCACCGCACACCTCGCCGGGCAGGTCGATCCCGCCGGCCCGGGTCATGCCGGTCCAGGCGTCCGGGGCGCGCCAGGCCTCGGCGAGTTCCCCGAGCACCTTCGCCAGCTCCTCGCGCCAGCCGGGGCCGATGTCCGGCACGGCCGCCCCGGGGTCGGTGTCGGTCGTGGCGCCCAGGTCCTTGCGCGCGGCGTCGCGGAAGGCGACGGCCAGGCCGGTCAGGTGGCCGAGCAGGTTGCGGACCGCCAGGTCCGGGCACGGCGTCGGGTCGTCGAGACGGGCGTCGCCCACACCCTCGGCGAGGCGGGTGAGGACGCGGGTCTGCGGTCCGAGATCGAGGGTGGTCGGGGCCTGGGTCATCGGGTGCTCCTCGGGTGTCGCGGGGACGGCTGTCCTGAGGAGGTAGACCGGTCACGGCCCCGAAACTCATCGGCGGGCGCGCCCGCTCCTAGGGCATCCGCCCGATGCCGACGGCCACCCCTCAGCCCCACGATGACCAGGCATGACGACAAGGACGACGCGCAGGCGAAGGACGGCCCCCGGATCGTGGCCCGTGGCCCGTGTCCTGCACGACCGCGACGCGGGGCTGTGTCTGGCCGGGGTGGTGGTGTCGGGTTTCGGCACCTCGGCGCTGTGGCTGGCGTCCGGGGTGTGGGTGAAGGACCTCACCGGCTCGGACGGGCTCGCGGCGCTGTGCATGCTGGCCATGTGGGCACCGGTGCTCGCGGGCCCGGCGCTGGGCACGCTCGCCGACCGGGTCCGCCGCAAGCCGCTGCTGATCGGCGTGAACCTGCTCCTGGGCGCCCTCGTGCTCACCCTCCTCACCGTCGACTCGCCGGACACCCTGTGGCTGCTGTTCGCGGTGCTGTTCGTCTACGGCGCGGCGGGCGTGGTCCACGACGCGGCCGAGTCGGCGCTCGTCGCCGCCGCCGTCGACCCGCGCCTGCTCGGCGACTTCAACGGGCTGCGCACGACCGCGAGCGAGGGTATGAAGCTCGTGGCGCCCCTGGCCGGCGCGGGCCTGTACGCGGCGTACGGCGGCCCCGGCGTGGTCCTGCTGGACGCGGCGACGTTCGTGCTGGCCACGGGGCTGTACGCCGCTCTGCGCGTGCGGGAGGCGAGGCCCGAGCGGCCCACCGTGAGCCGGCGGCGCGGGACGGCCGAGGGCGCCCGGTACCTGTGGGGGCACCCCCGGCTGCGCCCGCTGGTCCTCGCGGGCGGCGCCATGATGCTGTGCGCGGGCGTCTGCGGGCCCACGCTGTACGCCGTGGTCGACTCCCTGGGGCACTCCCCCGCGTACGCCGGTGTGCTGTACGCCGTCCAGGGCGCCGGGTCGGTGACGGTCGGGCTGCTGGCCGGGCCCGCCCTGCGCAGAGTGGGCGGACGGCGGTTCGCGGCGGCCGGGATCGCGCTGCTGGCCGCGGCGGTGGCCGTGCGGGCCGTGCCGTACGACGCGGTGGCCCTGGTGTCCTGCGCGGCGGCCGGGGCGGGGATGCCGGCGGTGCTGATCGCCGCCCTGACCGCCGTCCAGCGGGAGACGCCGGGGCCGCTGCTGGGCCGGGTCACGGCCACGGCCCACTCCCTGGTCTTCGCACCGAACGTGCTCGGCCTGGCGGCGGGCGCGGTGCTGGTGGAACGTGCCGACCTCCGCATACTGCTGCCCGCCCTGGGGGCCGTCCTGCTGGCGACGGCGGTACCGCTCGCCCGCCGGCCGGCGGAGACCGAGGGGACGTGAGCACGGGGCCCGGAGGCACCCGCGCGCCCCTCAGGCGTCCCCCGCCCTCATCTCACCGCTCCCTCAGGCGTCCCCCGCCCTCACCTCGCCGCCAGCCCGGCCCGTACCGCCTCCAGGTCCCCGTCCGACGCCAGCCCCGCGTGGTACAGCCGCAGTTGTGTCGCGCCCAGGTCACGCGCGCGGGCCGCGTCGTCGGCGAGGGTGTGCGGGCTGCCGCCCATGCCGGAGACCACGGTGAGGTTGGCGGCCAGGACGGCGCCGGCGCGGCCCTGCTCGGCGAAGGGGCTCAGCAGGCCCGCGCCGCCCGTGCAGGGAACGACCACGCCGTCCGCCACGGAGAGGATGTGCGCGGGGTCGACACCGGCGTTGGCGCCGCAGTGGTACGACACCGGGTCGGCGTGCAGCAGGACCTGGAAGCCGTCGGGCGCGGCGGTGCGCACGGCCGCGACCGCCTCCTCCTGGAGCGTGCGGGCCCGCTCGTCCCGCCATACGCGGGTCGCCTCGGCCGACGCCTCGCCGAGCAGTTTCCCGACGCCCGCCCAGCCGCCGTCCGAGGGCACCGTCCCCCGCCACACCGGCTCCAGCGCTGCGCGCACGGCGGCGGCGAGTTCGTCGGGGTCGAGGCCCTGACCGCCGTAGCCCGCCCGGCAGTGCGGGCAGAAGCACAGCGACATCAGGTACTGCCCGGCGTCCCCGAGCGCGACCCCGCCCGTCTTGTCGTGTGCGTGCAGGTGGGCGAGCCCGTACCAGCCGAGGGACTCCAGCTCGGTGCCGCGCGCCCCGTCCCGCGTGGCCGCCTCGGCGGCCAGGGCGGTGAGGTACGCGCGGGTGGCGGGCTGGGCGATGCAGGGTGCCCAGGGGTAGCGGTCGCCGTAGGCGTTGACGACCGAGGTGTGCGGGTGCTCGGCGCCGAGGCGGGAGCTGTGGGCGAGGACGACCCAGGTGTGCACCTCCACTCCCGCGTCCGCGAGGGCGGCGGCGGCCTCGCCCCAGGCGTCGCCGGGCGCCCAGTCCCCGGCCTCGTACGGGCGGAACTCGCGGCCCTCCCAGCGGGCGGCGTCCGGCGGGTAGAGGGCGGCGGCGTACTCGGCGGTGACGACGCGGTGGCGGGGGTGGCGGGGGGTGAGGGCGCGGGTGGAGTGGTAGGCGGCGGCGAGCGTCACCTGCTCCACGCCGGTGCCGGCGATGAGCCGCGCCGCCGCCGGGTCCCCGTTGACGTCCCAGGGGTAGACGAACGCCGACGCCTTCACGCGCCCTCCCCCGCGCTCGCGTCGTCCAGCAGCGCGTGGCCGTGCTCGATGATGCGGGCCAGTCGCTTCACGTGGTCCTCGGCCGGCTCCTGCAACGGCGGCCGCACCTCGCCCACGTCCAGGCCCCGCAGCCGTACGCCCGCCTTCACCAGGGCGACGGCGTAGCCGCGGCCCTGGGCGCGCAGTTCGACGAAGGGCCGGTAGAAGCCGTCAAGCAGCCGGTGCGCCGTGGCCTCGTCGCCCGTGCGGAGCGAGCGGTGGAAGGCGAGGGCGATCTCGGGGGCGAAGCAGAACACGGCGGACGAGTAGAGGGGGACGCCGAGCGCGCGGTAGGCGAGCTGGGTCTGTTCGGCGGTCGGCAGCCCGTTGAAGTAGAGGAACTCGCCGGGGGCCTCGGTGCGCACGGCGCTGATGATCCGCTGCATGAGGTCGAGGTCGCCGAGCCCGTCCTTGAGGCCGACGATCCCCTCGGTACGGGCCAGCCCGGCCACGGTCTCCGGGGTGAGGACGGCGTTGTCGCGCTGGTAGACGATCACCGGCAGGGAGGTCGCCGCGGTCACCTCCCGGTAGTGCCGCAGCAGCCCCTCCTGCCCGGCGAGCACCAGGTACGGCGGCATGGCGAGCAGCCCGTCGGCCCCCGCCTCCTCGGCGAGGCGGGCGTAGCGCACGGCGAGGGCGGTGCCGTAGCCCGTGCCCGCCACGACGGGTACCCGTCCGGCGGTCTCCTCGACGGCCGCCCGGACGCAGGCCTGGAACTCCTCGGGCGTGAGCGCGTGGAACTCACCGGTGCCGCAGCAGGCGAACACGGCGGCGGCCCCGGCCTCGACCCCGGCGCGCACATGGGCGCGGTAGACGTCGAGGTCGACCTCGCCGCCGGGTCCGTAGGCCGTGACGGGGAAGAACAGCGGCCCGCCGGGAGCGGCGAGCCGGGTGGCGAGAGGGGCTGAGGTCACGGGCGCTCCCCATTCCGTATCCATGGGCGACGTCATGGCGACGTGTTGGCGACGTCATCGCGTCGTCGTCATGGCATCGAGTCGTCATAGCGTCGTCGTCATATGCGTGATCTGCGTCCATATTTCTGAACGCGCCCACGCTAAGCCGCCCCGCCAACACCGTCAAGCATGCGGGCCCTTGACGCGTGACCACCGGTTCTTTAGCGTGTCCACGCATATGAACGGCGGGCGCCCACAGGGACGTCGTCGCTTCAGCCGTCGCTTCAGCCGCCGTTCCGGCAGATCCGCCGCAGACCCACCGCAGACCAGCCGCAGACCCACAGGAGACCTAGGAGTCCCGAGGATGCCCGCACCCCGCACCGTCCTGCTCACCGGCGCCGCCGGCGGTCTCGGCACCCTGATGCGGAACCTGCTCCCCGCCTTCGGCTACGACCTGCGCCTGCTCGACCTGCGCCCGATCGAGGGCGAGCCGGACGCGATCGTCGCCGACCTCGCCGACCGGGCGGCCCTGCGCGAGGCGGTCCGGGGCGTCGACGCGATCATCCACCTCGCCGGCATCTCCCTGGAAGCCCCGTTCGAGAAGATCCTGAAGGCCAACATCGAGGGCACGTACAACGTCTACGAGGCCGCCCGCGAGGAGGGCGTGGGACGCATCGTCTTCGCCTCCTCCAACCACGCCGTCGGCTACACCCCGCGCCCGCGGGGCGACGACCCGCTCATCCCGATCGACACCCCGCGCCGCCCGGACACCTTCTACGGCCTGTCCAAGTCCTTCGGCGAGGACCTCGCGCAGTTCTACTGGGACAAGCACGGCCTGGAGACCGTCTCGGTCCGCATCGGCTCCTGCTTCCCGGAGCCGACCAGCGTGCGCATGCTCTCGGTGTGGATGAGCCCCGCCGACGGCGCCCGCCTCTTCCACGCCGCCCTGACCGCCGAGGGCGTCGGGCACACCGTCGTCCACGGCTCCTCCGCCAACACCCGCCTGTGGTGGGACCTCACCTCCGCGCGAGCCCTCGGTTACGAGCCGTGCGACGACTCCGAGCCGTACGCCGAGAAGCTGATCGCCGAACAGGGCGACCTCGACCCGGACGACCCGGCGCACGCCCGCCTGGGCGGCCACTTCGTCACCGACCCCCCGATCTGGCCGTACTGACCGGAACCGGTCGGCCATCGAGGCGGGCGGGCACCGAACGGGCCCGCCCGCCTCGGCATGCGGGCACCCGTGCCGCCCGTTCCCACCCCTCCTCCCGCTGCCTGCCAGGTCCCGGACGGGCACCCGGCGGCCGAAGCGGGCAGGAACGGGCAGCATCGCCCGGGCAACAGGCCTGGTCAGTGCCGCACGGCCGCTGTAGAACTTCCCCCAAGGACCTTCCGGGCCCGAACGGGCAGGGACACGGCGACGAGGCGGTGGGGCGGGTGTTCGGCATGGGCACGAAGACGGCGGAGGAGCGCCGGCACGAGATCGTGCGGGTCGCCCGCGCCACCGGCTCCGTCGACGTCACCGCCCTCGCGGCCGACCTGGGCGTCGCCAAGGAGACCGTACGGCGTGACCTGCGCGCCCTGGAGGACCACGGCCTGGTCCGCCGCACCCACGGCGGCGCCTACCCCGTGGAGAGCGCCGGGTTCGAGACGACGCTCGCCTTCCGCGCCACCAGCCACGTGCCCGAGAAGCGCCGGGTCGCCGCCGCCGCGGCCGAGCTGCTCGGCGACGCCGAGACGGTCTTCGTCGACGAGGGCTTCACCCCCCAGCTCATCGCCGAGGCCCTCCCCCGGGACCGGCCGCTGACCGTGGTCACCGCGTCCCTGCCGGTCGCCGGCGCGCTCGCCGAGGCCGGCGACACCTCCGTCCTGCTGCTCGGCGGCCGGGTCCGCCCGGGCACGCTCGCCACCGTCGATCACTGGACGACGAAGATGCTGTCCGGCTTCGTCATCGACCTCGCCTACATCGGCGCCAACGGCATCTCCCGCGAACACGGCCTCACCACCCCCGACCCGGCCGTCAGCGAGGTCAAGGCCCAGGCGATCCGCGCCGCCCGCCGCACCGTCTTCGCGGGCACGCACACCAAGTTCGGGGCGGTCAGCTTCTGCCGGTTCGCCGAGGTCGGCGCCCTGGAGGCGATCGTCACCAGCACCCTGCTGCCCACGGCCGAGGCCCACCGCTACTCGCTGCTGGGACCCCAGGTCATCCGCGTCTGACCGAGACCCACGAAGCCGGCCCCCGAAGCCTGCTCGCGTCCCCTCCCGCGGCACCCCACGCCTTCTTCCGCCCTCTATCTCCCTATTCCTCCCTATTCCTCCCCATAAGTTCAGGAGCGATCCATGCGAACCCAGAGCCGACGGAGGCCGCGAGCCACGCTCGCCACGGCCGCCGCAGGGACGCTGCTCGCCCCGCTGCTCTCCGGCTGCTGGGTCGGGGCGGGCGGGGCCGGATCAGGCGGCGACTCCCTCAACGTCCTCATGGTCAACAACCCGCAGATGGTGGAGCTGCAGAAGCTCACCGCCGACCACTTCACCGAGGAGACCGGCATCAAGGTGAACTTCACCGTCCTGCCGGAGAACGACGTCCGCGACAAGATCAGCCAGGACTTCGCCAACCAGGCGGGCCAGTACGACGTCGCCACCCTCTCCAACTACGAGATACCGATCTACGCCCGCAACGAGTGGCTGCGCCCCATGGACCCCTACGTCGCCGAGGACCCCGCGTACGACGAGAAGGACGTCCTGGGGCCGATGCGCGAGTCCCTCACCGGCGACGACGGCAAGCTCTACGGCCAGCCCTTCTACGGCGAGTCGTCCTTCCTGATGTACCGCAAGGACGTGTTCGCGAAAGAGGGCCTGACCATGCCCGAGCACCCCACCTGGACCCAGGTCGCCGACCTCGCCGAGCGGCTCGACGGCGCGGAACCCGGCATGAAGGGCATCTGCCTGCGCGGCCTGCCCGGCTGGGGCGAGCTGATGGCCCCGCTGACGACGGTCGTGAACACCTTCGGCGGCACCTGGTTCGACCAGGACTGGCAGGCCCGGCTCGACTCGCCGGAGTGGGAGAAGGCGACGAAGTTCTATGTCGGCCTGGTCCGCGAGCACGGCCAGTCCGGCGCCGCCCAGTCCGGCTTCGCCGAGTGCCTGAACAACATGACGCAGGGCAAGGTCGCCATGTGGTACGACGCCACCTCCGCGGCCGGCTCCCTGGACTCGGCCGAGTCCCCGGTCCGGGGCAAGGTCGGCTACGCCCCGGCCCCCGTGGAGCGGACCGAGTCCTCCGGCTGGCTCTACACCTGGGCCTGGGGCATCCAGAAGGCCTCCCGCAACGCCGACAAGGCCTGGAAGTTCGTCTCCTGGGCGTCCGGCAAGGAGTACGAGCAGCTCGTCGGCGACGAGATCGGCTGGTCGAACGTCCCGGCCGGCAAGCGCGCCTCCACGTACGAGAACCCGGCCTACGTCGAGGAGGCCGCCGCCTTCCAGGAGATGACCCGGGAGGCCATCGAGGGCGCCAGGCCGAACGATCCCGGCGTGCAGCCCCGCCCCGCGCCCGGCATCCAGTTCGTCGGCATCCCCGAGTTCACCGACCTCGGGACCAAGGTCTCCCAGGAGATCAGCGCGGCCATCGCCGGACGCCAGTCCGTCGGACAGGCCCTGAAGAAGTCCCAGCAGCTCGCCGAGAAGATCTCCGAGGAGTACGAGGGACGATGACCGCCACGACCACGGCCCCCTCGGCCGCCCCCGACCACGTACGCGCCCCCGTCCGCCCGCCCTCCCCCAGGCTGCGGGCCTGGGCCACCCGGGCCCCGCTCCTGCCCGCCCTGATCTTCATGATCGCGGTCACCCAGTTGCCCTTCGTGGCGACCCTGGTGATCTCCTTCTTCGACTGGAACTCCCTCTATCCGGACGCCCGCCACTTCACGGGCTTCAGCAACTACGGCGACGTCCTCGGCGACCCGGACCTGCGCAAGTCGGTGTGGACGACGATCCTGCTGACGGTGGCCGTGGTCCTGGCGAGCCTGGTCCTCGGCCTGGCCCTCGCCCTGCTGCTGGACCGCGGGTTCAAGGGCCGGGGCGTGGTCCGCACCATGCTGATCGCCCCGTTCCTGGTGGTCCCGGTGGCGGCGGCCCTGCTGTGGAAACACGTCCTCTACAACCCCGAATACGGGCTGCTCAACGGCCTGTTGCACTACGTCGGCGGCCCGCAGCCCGACTGGATCTCCAACACCCCGCTGCTCGCGGTCGAGGCCGCGCTGGTGTGGCAGTGGACGCCCTTCATGATGCTGATCCTGCTGGCCGGACTCCAGAGCCGCGACCAGCAGCAGATCGAGGCCGCCCGGGTGGACGGCGCGAGCGACTGGCAGATCTTCGTCCACCTCACCCTGCCCCACCTGCGCCGCTACCTGGAGCTGGGTGCCCTGCTCGGCTCGATCTACATCGTGCAGAACTTCGACGCGGTCTTCACGATCACGTCCGGCGGCCTGGGCACCGCCAACCTGCCCTACACCGTCTACCAGAGCTTCTACCAGGCCCACGAGAACGGCCTCGCCTCGGCCGCGGGCGTCCTGGTCGTCATCGGCTCGATCGTCATCGCCACCTTCGCCTTGCGTGTGGTGTCGTCCCTGTTCCGCGAGGAGGTCGGCCGCGCATGACCGCCACCGCCGTACGCCCCGTCGTCACCGGCACGAAGCCCGCACGGTCCCGCCGCGGGGCCGGGGCCGGCCTCGGCCTGGTCGCCTGGCTGGCCGGAGTCGTCTTCTTCCTGCCCATCGCCTGGATGGCCCTGACCTCCTTCCACTCGGAGGAGGACGCCGCCACCAACCCGCCGTCCTTCGCGGCCTCCCTCACCCTGGACGGCTACCGCGAGTTCTTCGGCGCGGGCGGCGGCGCGAGCCCCTGGCCGGCGCTGGCCAACTCGGCGGTGGCGTCGATCGTGTCGACGCTGCTCGTCCTGGTACTGGCCCTGCCCGCCGCGTACGCCCTCTCCATCCGCCCGGTGAAGAAGTGGACGGACGTCCTGTTCTTCTTCCTGTCCACCAAGATGCTGCCGGTGGTGGCGGGCCTGCTGCCGATCTACCTCTTCGCCAAGAACACCGGCCTGCTGGACAACATCTGGCTGCTGGTCCTCCTCTACACCTCCATGAACCTGCCGATCGCGGTGTGGATGATGCAGTCCTTCCTCGCCGAGGTCCCGGTCGCGATCATCGAGGCGGCCCGGGTGGACGGCGCGCGGCTGCCGACGATCCTGGCCCGGGTGGTCGCCCCGATCGCCCTCCCCGGCATCGCCGCGACCTCCCTGATCTGCTTCATCTTCAGCTGGAACGAACTGCTCTTCGCCCGGGTGCTGACGGGCGTGGTCGCCGAGACCGCCCCCGTCTTCCTGACCGGCTTCATCACCAGCCAGGGCCTGTTCCTGGCCAAGGTGTGCGCCGCGTCGCTCGTCATCTCCCTGCCGGTGCTCGCCGCGGGGTTCGCCGCCCAGGACAAACTGGTCCAGGGCCTGTCGTTGGGAGCCGTGAAATGAAGGCCGCCGTCATCGAGTCCGTGGGCCGTGCCGTCGTCACCGAGGTCCCGGACCCGACGCCAGGGCCGCGCGAGGTCGTCGTCGAGGTCGCCGCCTGCGGCCTGTGCGGCACCGACCTGCACATCCTCCAGGGCGAGTTCGCCCCCAAGCTCCCGATCGTGCCGGGCCACGAGTTCGCCGGCGCGGTGGTCGGCGTCGGCACCCGGGTCACGGAGGTTGCGGTCGGTGACCGGGTCGCCGTCGACCCCTCCCTCTATTGCCACGAGTGCCGCTACTGCCGCACCGGCCACAACAACCTCTGCGAGCGCTGGGCGGCCATCGGCGTGACGACGGCGGGCGGCGCGGCGACGTACGCGGTGGCCCCCGTGGCGAACTGCGTGAAGCTCCCCGAGCACGTCCGCACCCAGGACGCGGCCCTGATCGAGCCCCTGTCCTGCGCGGTCCGCGGCTACGACGTCCTCCGGTCCCGCCTCGGCGCCCACGTCCTGATCTACGGCTCCGGCACGATGGGCCTGATGATGCTGGAGCTGGCCAAGCGGACGGGAGCGGCCAGCGTCGACATGGTCGACCTCAACCCGGCCCGTCTGGAGACCGCCCGCGGCCTCGGCGTCTCGGGCTCGGCGGCGACCCCGGACGAGCTGGACCGCCCGCAGGGCTGGGACCTCGTCATCGACGCGACCGGCAACGCGGCGGCCATCCAGGACGGACTGGACCGGGTCGCCAAGGCGGGCACGTTCCTCCAGTTCGGCGTCGCCGACTACGCGACCCGGGTCCGGATCGACCCGTACCGCATCTACAACCAGGAGATCACCATCACCGGCTCGATGGCGGTCCTGCACAGCTACGAACGCGCGGCGGAACTCTTCGCGGGCGGCATCCTCGACCCGGACGTCTTCATCAGCGACCGCATCCCCCTGGACCGCTACCCGCAGGCGCTGGAGCAGTTCGCGGCGGGCGTGGGACGGAAGATCGTGGTCGTGCCGTGAGCCCTTCGGGGGTCCGGGACCCCGGTCCCCGGGCCCCCGGCCCGATCGGACCCCTGATTGGCCCCCGGGTAAGGGAACGGTAAAACGCCCTCGCTCGTTCACCCGGCATGACAGCTATGACCCCCGGCTCGAACATCCCCCTGGCCGCCGCCCGCGTGACGGTGGACGTCGCCGCGCCCGTGCGGCTCGACGTATCGGGCCTGCTGCTCACCGCCGACGGCAAGGTGCGCTCCGACGACGACTTCATCTTCTACAACCAGCCCACCGGCCAGGGCGTGACCTACCGCTCCGGCGGGGGCACCGCCCCGGACGCGATCGTGGTCGACACCACCGCCGTCCCGCCGGGCATCGAGAAGATCGTCGTCACCGCCAGCCCGGACGCCGCCGGGCAGTCCTTCCAGGGCATCGAACCGACCGCCACCATCCGCAACGCCGACGACAACTCCGTCCTCGCCACCTTCACGCCCCCGCAGCTCGGCACCGAGACCGCGCTGGTGATCGTGGAGGTCTACCTGCGCAACGGCGCCTGGAAGGCCCGCGCGGTCGGCCAGGGCTACGCCAACGGCCTCGCCGGCATCGCGACGGACTTCGGCGTCTCGGTGGAGGAGCCCGCCGCCCCGGCCGCCCAGCCGGCGCCGCCGCGGTCCCAGGCGGCCACCCCGCCGCCGGCGCCCGCCGCCGCGCCCACGATGCCCGCCGCCCCGCCCGCGGCCCCGGCCGCCCCGCCGGCCCCCGCCCCGGGCGCCGGGAAGATCAACCTCGACAAGGGCCGGGTCAGCCTCCAGAAGAACCAGACCGTCTCCCTCGTCAAGGGCGGCCGTCCGGTGCTCTCCCAGGTCAAGATGGGCCTCGGCTGGGAGCCCGCGTACCGCGGCAAGGACATCGACCTGGACGCCTCGGTGATCGCCTACGGCCCGCAGCGCAACCACATCGACAGCTGCTACTTCGGCAAGCTGTCCATCGTCGGCGGCGCCGTCAAGCACTCCGGGGACAACCTCACCGGCGAGGGCGGCGGTGACGACGAGGTGATCACGGTCGACCTGGGCCGGCTCCCGCAGGAGGTCAGCGGCCTGGTCTTCACGGTCAACTCGTTCTCCGGCCAGAAGTTCACGGAGGTCGCCAAGGCGTACTGCCGTCTCATGGACGCCGCGAGCGGCGAGGAGCTGGTCCGCTTCGACCTCACCAGCGCCGAGCCGCAGACCGGCGTGATGATGGCGAAGCTGATCCGCCAGTTCTCCGGCGAGTGGGAGATGACCGCGATGGGCGAGTTCGTCAAGTCCCGCACCGTCCGGGGCATGGTGAAGCCGGCGGCGAAGGCGCTGTAGACGCCCGGGCCGGTGGGCGCTCCCGCACGGCGGGGCGCCCCACCGGCCCGGCCCCTCACCCCTCCTCGGTGCCGTGCGCCCCGCCGCCCGCGCCGCCCGCGGCTCACGCCCGCAACCCGCCCCACACCAGCGCCAGATACCGGCGCACGGACCGGCCGTCCGTGCCGTCCGTCCCGTCGGCCGCCTCGGCCGCCGTCGCCACCCCGTGGACCAGCCGCAGCACCTCGATCGGCTCCACGTCCCGCCGCAGCGTCCCTTCCTCCCGCGCCGCCCGCACCAGCCGCCGCGCCGCGCTCCGCAGGCAGTC
The DNA here is from genome assembly GCF_044142145.1 of Streptomyces sp. BK79. Classification (NCBI taxonomy): domain Bacteria; kingdom Bacillati; phylum Actinomycetota; class Actinomycetes; order Kitasatosporales; family Streptomycetaceae; genus Streptomyces; species Streptomyces sp. BK79. The sequence continues at coordinate 161,819 of NZ_JBHVOC010000008.1, read as the reverse complement.
GCCGCACGCCGTGTCCACCGCCGAGCCGCCGGCCGTGACGGCGGTGCCGAGCAGCGCCTTCATCCCGCGGACCTCGATCATTCCGACGGCGAGTTCGTTCAGCCACTCCACCAGCGCCTCGCCCGGCGCCCGCTCGGCCGCGATCACACCGGCGCGTGCCGCGATCGCCTCGATCCGGCCGAGATAGGCGGCCTCCAGCAACGCCTGCCGCGTCGGAAAATGCCGGTAGAGCGTGCCGGTCCCGACGCCCGCGCGCTTGGCGATGTCGTCCAGGGAGGCGCCCTCCCCGTGCTCGGCGAAGGCCACCGCCGCGGCTTGGAGCAGCCGCTCACGATTGCGGCGGGCGTCCGCGCGCATGGGCCTGACCTGCGCCATCCCACTACTCCCTGCCCACAGACGATGCTCGCCGCACCTTACCGCGCGCCCACCCGGCCCCGGTGGCTAGAACAGCGCGCTGTACGCGTTCAGCGCCGGCTGCCCGCCGAGGTGGGCGTAGAGCACGGTGGCGTCGCCGCCGATCTCGCCGCGCCCGACCAGGTCGACCAGTCCCGCCATCGACTTCCCCTCGTAGACCGGGTCGGTGATCATGCCCTCGGTGCGGGCGGCGAGCCGCATCGCCGCGAGCGTGGTCTCGTCGGGGATGCCGTACGTGCCCGCGTGATACCGCTCGTCCAGTTCGACGTCCGCCTCCGTCAGCTCCTTCGTCACGCCGATGAGCTGTCCCGTGCGGTGCGCGATCCGGGCGATCTGCTCCCGGGTGCGGGCGGGCGAGGCGGACGCGTCGACGCCGATCACCCGTCGGGGCCGGCCGCCCGCCTCCTCCAGCGCGCGGAACCCGGCGACCATGCCGGCCTGCGTCGACCCGGTCACCGAGCAGACGACGACGGTGTCGAAGAAGACGCCCAGCTCCCGTTCCTGCTCGGCGACCTCGTGGGCCCAGCCGGCGAAGCCGAGCCCGCCGAGCGGATGGTCGGAGGCACCGGCGGGAATGGCGTACGGCTTGCCGCCCGCGTCCTCGACCTCCCTGAGGGCCTGCTCCCAGCTCTCCTTGAAGCCGATGCCGAACCCGGCCCGCACCAGCCGCACGTCGGCCCCGGCGAGCCGGGAGACCAGGATGTTGCCGACCTTGTCGTACACGGCGTCGGGCCAGTCGACCCAGCTCTCCTGCACCAATACGCACTTGAGTCCGGCGCGGGCGGCGACGGCGGCGACCTGGCGAGTGTGGTTGGACTGCACGCCGCCGATGGAGACCAGGGTGTCGCAGCCCTGCGCGAGCGCGTCGGCGACCAGGTACTCCAGCTTGCGGGTCTTGTTGCCGCCGTAGGCGATGCCGGAGTTCAGGTCTTCCCGCTTGGCCCAGAGCGCGGCCCCGCCGAGGTGCGCGGTGAGGCGCTCCAGCCGGTGCACCGGCGAGGGACCGAGGAGCAGGGGGTAACGCGCGTACGAGGCAAGGGACATGGGTCCTCCTGGGTCGGGCCGGATCAGTCGGGGCCGGCGAGTTCCTCGAGGCCGCGCCAGATCTCCGCCGTCACCCGCAGCGCCGTGTCCGTGTCACCGGCCGCGCAGGCCTCGATGAGCCTGTCGTGCAGCCCGGCCGACCGGCAGGTGCCGCCCTCGCCGAAGCGGCGGCGCTCCAGGCGGCGGATGAGCGGGGTGTAGCGGGCGACGGTGGCGGCGGCGGCCCGGTTGGCGGCGGCGCGGACGAGGACGTGGTGCAGTTCGTCGTCGGCGCGCAGGGCACCGTCGACGTCGCCCGCGTGGACGGCCGCCGCGAACCGCTCGTTGGCCGCGCGCATCGCGTCGAGGTCCGCCTCCCCCAGCCGGGGTACGGCGACCCGCGTGACCAGTTCGTGCATGGCGCCGACGACGGCGGCGGCGTCCCGCACCTCGGCGGCCACGACGGGGGTGACCCGGGTGTGGCTCTGCGGCTTGCTCTCCAGCAGCCCCTCGTCCACGAGCCGGGAGAACGCCTCGCGCACCGGGGCCCGGGACAGCCCCAGCCGCTCCGCCAGGTCGGCGTCGCGCACGATCGCGCCGGGCTCGATCTCCCCGGCGACGATGGCGTCCCGGATCACCTCGTGCGCGCGGTCGCGGAGCAGGGTGCGGGGTACGGGTCGGATGGCCTCCACAATTGAAATGTTAGATGTCAGTACCGGCCGCCGACAAGGGCGCGACTACCGCCGCTTCTGCCGCTTCCACGGCCCGGTGATCGCCAGCAGGATGCCGGGGTCCTGGATGTTGGCGTAGAGGGTCTTTCCGTCGGGCGAGAAGGTGACGCCGGTGAACTCGCTGTACTCCGGCTCCTGCTCGGAGCCGACGTTCAGATCGTTGCGGGCGATGGGGTAGGTGCGCCCGCTGTCGGTGGCGCCGAACAGGTGCTGGACGCCGTCGCCGTCCTCGGCGATGACCAGGCCGCCGTACGGGGAGACGGTGATGTTGTCCGGGCCGTCGAAGGCGCCGTCGGCGGAGGGGTCGACGTTGACGCCGAGCAGGACCTTCAGCGTCAGGGTGCGGCGCCTCGGGTCGTAGAACCAGACCTGGCCGTCGTGCGGGCGGCCGGGGCTCTCGTCACGGGCGTAGGAGGAGACGATGTAGGCACCGCCGTCGGCCCACCACATGCCCTCCAGCTTGCGGGCCCGCGTGACCTGGCCGTCGGTGAACTGCTTGCGCACGGAGACGGTGCGCGCGTCGCGGTCGGGTACGTCGATCCAGTCGACGCCGTAGACGGTGCCGGTCTTCGTCGCGCGGGAGAGGTCGTCGACGAACCTGCCGCCGGAGTCGAAGCACTTGAACGCCTGGAGGACACCGGCGTCGTCGGCGAGGGTGCGCAACCGGCCGCGGCCGTGCCGGAAGCCCTCCGGCGGGACCCAGCGGTAGAGGAGGCCGTTGGGACGGGAGGCGTCCTCGGTGAGGTAGAGGTGGCCGCGCTTGGGGTCGACGACGACGGCCTCGTGGGCGTAGCGGCCCAGCGCCTTGACGGGCTTGGGGTCCCGGTTGGCGCGGCGGTCCTCGGGGTCGACCTCGAAGACGTAGCCGTGGTCCTTGGTCATCCCCTCCTCGCCGGCCTTGTCCTCGGTCTCCTCGCAGGTCAGCCAGGTGCCCCACGGGGTGCTGCCGCCCGCGCAGTTGGTGGCGGTGCCGGCGATGCCGACCCACTCGGCGACGTGGCCGCCGCGGCGGACCTCGACGACCGTGCAGCCGCCGGCCGCGGCGGGGTCGTAGACGAGGCCCTCGGTGAGGGGGACGGGGTGCGGCCAGTCGTCGCGGTGGCCGCCGAGTTCGTGGTTGTTGACGAGGAGCGTGGTGCCGCGCGGTCCCTCGAAGGTGGCGGTGCCGTCGTGGTTGGAGGGGGTGTACTCGCCCGACTCCAGCCTGGTCCGGCCGCAGTACGTGATGATCTCGTACCGGAAGCCGGCGGGCAGGGCGAGGATGCCGTCCGGGTCGGGGATCAGGGGCCCGTAACCGACCCCGTCGTGCGCGTGTCCGTGCCCTCGCTCCCCGTGCTCCTCCCCCGCGCTCTCGGTGTCCGTGGACGCGAGGGCGTTCGGGGCGGTGGCGAGGGCGCCGACGCTGCCCGCCAGCACGACTCCGGCGCCGGTGAGCGCCGATCGGCCGGCGAAGTCCCTGCGGGTGAGCGACATGGTGTCTCCTGTGACGGTGGACGTGCCGTGGAGGATGGCGGACCTCGGTTCGGCGACACGGTTGCGCCCGCGCCTGAACGGCGGTTGAACTGGGCGCGACCTCTCCCTGCCGGGTTGCGTGAATCCGTGCGGCGAGCAGACCGGGGAGCGCACCGCCGCCCGCCCCGCCGGCCGCCGACCGGTGTGAACCGGACCGCGACCGGCGCGCGTGTCAGCCGCCCTGCTGCGAGCGCGCCTTGAACGCCGCCTTGCGGGCTTCCTTCGCGACCTTCTTGTCGGGGTGCAGCCGCCCCATCGCCTCCAGGACGTCCGGCGTGGCCGGGTGGTCGACCCGCCAGGCGGTGTCGAAGAACCCGCTGTGCTGCCGGGCCAGCCCTTCCACCAGGGCGCGCAGCTCCTCGGAGTTGCCCTCGGCCGCGAGCTGGGCGGCCACGGTGTCGATGGTCAGCCAGAAGACCATCTCCTGGGGCGGTGCCGGTACGTCCCGCGCGCCGTGCTCGGTCAGCCAGACCCGGGCCAGGCCGCCCAGCTCGGCGTCGTCGAGGACCTCCCGCAGCGCGGGCTCCGCCTCGGCGCCGACCAGGGACAGCGCCTGCTGGCAGCGCAGCCGGCGCAGGGGCGCGCCGGTGTCCGCGCCGCGCGCCGCCGCCAGCAGCTCGCGGGCCGCGTCCAGCGGGCCCCGCCCGGCCAGCCACAGCTCGGTCTCGGCGTGGGCCGCGGCCGGCGGGAAGGGCGCCGTGCCGTCGAGCAGCGCGTCGGCGCCCTTGTCGGCGAGGTCGCCGACGGCGGGCGCGTCGAACCCGGCCTCCAGGAGCCGGGCGCGCAGCCCGTACAGGCCGAGCGGGGTGAGCCGCACCATGCCGTACCGGGCGACGTCGGTCTCGTCGACGGGCGCCGCGGGCTCCTCGTCCCCGTCGGCCATCAGGGCCTCGTCCACCGGCCGGTAGGCGACCAGGCCGACGGGCTCCAGCAGCCGGAACTGGTCGTCCAGCCGCATCATCGCGTCGGACACCTGCTCCAGCACGTCGTTGGTGGGCTCGCCCATGTCGCTGGGGACGATGACGGACGCGGCGAGCGCGGGCAGCGGCACCGGGCCGTCGCCGGGCCCGTCCTCACCGACGGTGAGCAGGTAGAGGTTGCCGAGCACGCCGTCGAGGAACTCCGCCTCGGCCTCCGGGTCCCAGTCCAGGGTCGACAGGTCGACCTCGCCGCCCTCGGCCATCGCGTCGATCAGGTCGTCGAGGTCGGGCACGCTCGCGTCGGCGAGCACGGCCTCCAGGGCGGTGAGCCACACCCCGAGCACGTCCCGCGGGGAGCCGCCGGTGAGCAGGGCGAGGTCCTCGCCGGCCGCGACGGTGCCCGCCTCCTCGTCGGTGACCTCGACGAGCCCGGTGTCCACGGCGATCCGCCACGCCTCGCTCGCACAGGCCGCGGCGTCGTCGCCGGTCAGTCCCAGTTCCCCGGCCGCCGCCGGCAGTTGCTCCTCGACGAGTCCGCCGCCGGCGTCGACGCGGGTGTCCGGTCCGGCCCAGCGGGCCAGCCGGGCGGCCCGGGCGAGCAGCGGGGTGGACAGCGCGTCACGGGCCAGCTCCGCTTCGGGACGCAGCCGTGCGGGCGGCAGGGTGGAGCTGTCTGACATCGGCTGTTTCTCTCCTCGCGCGCCGTGACCGCCGTACGGCCATCCGGACGCCGTACGGCTCAGCCGCTCAGCCTAGACGGGTTTCCACCCATGCCGCCCGGTTCATCTCCCCGACGGGTGCCGTACATGGCCGAAACCTTGACAACTCCCCCGGGCAGGCAGGAGATTGACGCGCGTAGAAGGCGGGGGGACAAGTGTTCACCCAGGTCCGCTCCACTCGGGTCCTGGAGGGCCCGCGGCCCCTCGCGTCCCGCGTCCCACCCTCGTCCCGGCGCTCCGTCACGTCCCCGGAGGGATCCCGTTGGCCAGCACGTCCTCCGCGCGCCTCGCCGCGCTCACCGTCGCCGCCGTCTGTTCGGTGACGTCCACCGTCGTCCTCACCTCGCCCGCGCACGCCGACTCGGTGCGCGTCCACGACATCCAGGGCAGCACCCGGCTGTCGCCGTACGCCGGCAAGCAGGTCACCGACGTGGCCGGAATCGTCACCGGCGTGCGCGGCTACGGCTCCTCCCGAGGTTTCTGGATCCAGGATCCGCGGCCGGACGCCGACCCGGCCACCAGCGAGGGCGTCTTCGTCTTCACCGGCTCCACCCCGAAGGGCGTCGCCGTCGGTGACGCGGTCACCGTCTCCGGCACGGTGACGGAGTACGTCCCGGGGGGCACCTCCTCCGGCAACCAGTCGCTGACCGAGATCACCCGTCCGACGTTCACCGTCGTCTCCAGCGGCAACGAGGTCCCGGCCGCGACGACCGTCTCCGCCCGCTCCGTGCCGCGCGCCTACGCCCCCGAGGGCGACGAGGCGGCGAACGGCTCGGTCAACGGCCTCACGCTCCGGCCCGCCACGTACGCCCTGGACCACTACGAGTCCCTGGAGGGCATGAACGTCCGGGTCGCCGACGCCCGCGTCGTGGGCGCCTCCGACCCGTACACCGAGCTGTGGGTCACGGTGAAGCCCTGGGAGAACGCCAACCGCCGCGGCGGCACCGTCTACGGCTCCTACGACTCCCAGAACACCGGCCGGCTCCAGATCCAGTCCCTGGGCAAGCCGGCCGACTTCCCCGACGCGAACGTGGGCGACACCCTCGCCGGGACCACCGCGGGCCCGCTGGACTACAACCAGTACGGCGGCTACACCCTGGTCGCCAGCGAGGTCGGCGCCCTGGAGCGCGGCGGCACCGAGCGCGAGTCGACGCGCCCGCAGAGCGGCCGCGAGCTGGCGGTGGCGACGTACAACGTCGAGAACCTCGACCCGTCCGACGCCACCTTCGCCGCGCACGCGGAGGCGATCACGCACAACCTCGCGTCGCCCGACATCGTGTCCCTGGAGGAGATCCAGGACGACAACGGCGCCACGGACGACGGCACGGTGACCGCCGGCGTGACGCTCGGCAGGCTGACCGACGCGATCGTCGCGGCCGGCGGCCCCCGCTACGAGTGGCGTTCGGTGGACCCGGCCGACAAGGCGGACGGCGGGGAACCCGGCGGCAACATCCGCCAGGCGTTCCTGTTCAACCCGGAGCGGGTCTCCTTCACCGACCGCGGGGCCGGCGACGCGACCACCGCGACCGGGGTGACGAAGGTGCGCGGCAAGGCGGCGCTCACCCACTCCCCCGGCCGCGTGGACCCGGCGAACCCCGCCTGGGAGAACAGCCGCAAGCCGCTGGCCGGCGAGTTCGTCTTCCGCGGCCGCACGGTCGTGGTGATCGCCAACCACTTCAACTCCAAGGGCGGCGACCAGGGTCTGACGGCGCAGTACCAGCCGCCGTCGCGCGGCTCGGAGACCCAGCGCCACCTCCAGGCGAAGGCCGTGAACACCTTCGTCAAGGACGTCCTCGCCGTCCAGCAGAACGCGGACGTCATCGCCCTCGGCGACATCAACGACTTCGAGTTCTCGACCACCACGCGCCTCCTGGAGGACGGCGGCGCGCTGTGGTCGGCGGTCAAGTCGCTGCCGCGCGGCGAGCGCTACTCGTACGTCTACCAGGGCAACAGCCAGGTCCTGGACCAGATCCTGGTCAGCCCGTCGATCCGGTGGGCCGGGCACCTGTCGTACGACAGCGTGCACGTCAACGCCGAGTTCCACGACCAGATCAGCGACCACGACCCGCAGGTGCTGCGGTTCCGTCCGTAGCCGGCGCCCGGTGGGGGCGGGTCAGCGGGGCACGAGGCCGAGGGCGTGGTCGTAGCGGTCGACCGTACTGCTCTTCAGGCCCGGCCAGTTCCGCACCCGCTCCCACCGCGCCGACGCCGAGCCGACGCCGTCGCCCGGTGCGGCGAGGGCGTCGATGTGGGCCTGGGCGCTCTCCCACTCGGCGTAGTTGAGGACGCGGGTGCCGTCGGTACTGAGGTGGAAGTGGGCGGAGATGCCGCCGGGGTACGGCTCCGGCTCGCTCGCCAGGGCCTCCAGGACGGCGTCCACCCAGGCGCGCTGCCGGTCGGGGTCGGGTCCCTCGAACTCGACGTCGACGACCACGACGCAGCCCGGGGCGGGCGTCGCCCCGTCCTCCCGGGTGGCGCCGCGGTAGCGCCGGTACCTGCCGAGACCGAGGCGTTCGATGCCCGGCACGGCGGTGTCGATCTCGTCGACGCGTTCCTGCCGCTGGGCCCGCGGCGGAGCCGCTGTCGGATCGAGCACGAAGGCTTCGTACGCCTGTTCGCTCGCCCACTGCGAGTGGTGCAGCAGCGTGCTGCCGTCGTGGCCGGTGTAGACGTGGTAGCCCAGCAGGCCGTCGGCGGGCCAGGGCCGGCGTTCCCAGGTGCGGGCGATGGCGTCGACGGTCTGCCGCTGCCGCTCGGGGGTGCCCACCCGCCAGGTGCTGAAGAAGGAGGCCCGGACGTCCGCGCGGACGAGGTCGGGGTGGGCGTCGGTGCGGCGGGTCATACCGGCCTCCAGGACTCGGTGGTCACCGGATGCGGGTGCATCGGGCGTGAACACCACCCTCCGACCTCGACCAAGGTCGAGGTCAAGCCCCCTCGTGGCGCGCGGCATGAACGCGTGTCACCTGAACGACGAAAGGGCCCCGTTCCCGAGACCCCTCGTCCTGCCGCGGCGTGCTCAGCAGGGATGGTGACGGCGCCGCATCACGCCCGCCGCGACCACGACACCGACCGCCGCCCCGGCGACCAGGACCGCCCGCGGATGCGCGAGCCCCGCCCGGACCGCCCCGCGCGCCCGTCCCGGCCCGCCCCGCTCGACGCCGTACCCGTCCGCCTCGCGATGCCCGGCCCGGCCCGCTTTGTCCTGCACGGTGTGCCCGGCCTGACTCGCCTTGCTCTGCACGGTGTGCCCGGCCTGACTCGCCTTGTCCTGCACGGCGTGCCCGGCCCGGCTCGTCCTGTCCTGCACGGCGTGCCCGGCCTGCGCGGCGGAGCTGCGCAGTTGCACGGTCATGGCGCCGGCCTTGTCCCTGAGGTCGGCGGCCCGGGCCTTGGCGCGGCCCTTCACGTCTGCCTTCCCCGCCAGTTCCTCCACGGTGTCGCCGAGCTGGCTGCGGGTCTGTTCGATCTGCTGCCGCAACTCGTCGGGCCCCTTGGCCCCGCCCACCGGCTGCGCGGTGGAGCCGGACCTCGTGCCGTCACCGCTCGTCGCGTCGGTCATCGATGCGCCCTCTCCCTGATCTGGTCCACGTCGGCCCGGACGCTGTCGATGGTCTCCTCCGGCTTCGGCGGCACGGCGCGGCGGAGCTGGGAGCGGCCCATCATGGCCAGTACGCCCGCGATCACGAAGAGCACCGCCGTCACGATGAGCGCCGCGGCCCACACGGGCAGCACCAGCGAGAGCGCGGCGGTGGCCGTGCCGGCCAGGGCGAACAGACCGACGTACGCGACGGCACCGGCGGCGCCGAGCATCCCGCCGCCGCGCCCGGCGCGTTTGCCCTTCTCGGCCAGCTCCATCTTGGCGAGGGCCACTTCCTGGCGCACGAGCCGGGAGAGCTGTTCGGTGGCCTGACCGACGAGTTCGCCCACGGAGTGCTGCTCGTCGCGCACCGGCCTGGTGTGCATGGTCCCGGTCACGGTGTTCCGCCTCCTCTCGGTTCGGGAGCACCCCGGGTACCCCCGGCCGACCGCCGCTACCCCCCACGCTCCACACCGCACCACCTCGCAGCATCGCTTATCGATACCTCGTAGAAGAATTAAGTGGAGCTGCACGATCAACCCGTCGACACTCCTCCCATGACGACAGAGCACTCCCCCGCACCGTTCGGCCGCGCCCTGTGCGCCATGATCACGCCGTTCACCGAGGCCGGCGGGCTCGATCTCGACGGCGCCCAGCGCCTCGCCGACCGGCTGGTGACGCGGGGGTGCGACGGCCTGGTGCTGTCCGGCACCACGGGCGAGTCGCCGACCACCACGGACGCCGAGAAGGCGGCGCTGGTGACGGCGGTACGGGAGGCGGTCGGGGACCGGGCGCGGCTCGTCGCCGGGGTGGGCACCGCCGACACCCGGCACACGGTGGAGCTGGCCCTGGCGGCGGAGCAGGCCGGCGCGGACGGCCTGCTCGTGGTCGCCCCGTACTACAGCAGGCCCCCGCAGGACGCCCTGGAGGCACACTTCCGGGAGATCGCCGACGCCTCCGGCCTGCCCCTCGCCCTCTACGACATCCCCGGCCGCACCGGCACCCGCGTCGAACCCGACACGCTGGTCCGCCTCGCCGGGCACCCGCGGATCGTCGCCGTCAAGGACTGCTCGTACGACCTCCTCGGCACCCAGCAGGTGATGTCCCGGACGTCCCTGGCGTACTACGCGGGCTGCGACGAACAGATCCTCCCCCTCTACGCGATCGGCGCGGCGGGCTACGTCAGCACGGTCGCGAACGTCGTACCGGAACTGTTCCGGGCCGTCCTCGACGCCTTCGACGCGGGTGACACCGGGCGGGCCGCCCTGCTCCAGCGGCGGGCGGTCCCGCTGGTCGGGGCGATGATGGCGGCCGGACTGCCCGGCACGGTCACGGCCAAGGCACTGCTCGGCGCGCTGGGGCTGCCCGCGGGCCCGGTCCGCGCCCCGCTGCGGCGCGCGGACCGGGGGACGACCGACGCGCTGCTGTCGGCCTACGAGGAGCTGACCGGTCAGCTCCAGGTGTAGCCGTCACCGAGCAGCAGCGTGTGTTCCAGGACGTCCTCCGCCGGGTCGTCGATCTGCCCGACGTTGACGTTGAGGAGGCCCACCCGGGGGCCGTTGTGCGAACCGGTGGTCGTCTCGTCGGCGTGCGCGCTCCCCGCCGGGACCCAGCACACCAGCGCCGCGGCGCCCGCCCCGGCCAGCCAACGCGCCACGGTCCTCGCCCGCTCGTTCGTCATACCAGGCCCTCGTTTCGTCTGATCGGCGTCTGATCGGACACTGCGTCCACCCGTTCATCCGCCAAGACCACCGGGAGGACACGGCCCCTCATCCGTACGTGCGGGGGGCGCACGGGGCACGGGGCGCACGAAGGCACGCGAAACGGTGAGCGCCCTCCCGGCCGGCCCGGGGCGGGCCTTGCCGGGAGGGCGCTCTGCGTCGTGCGCCGGTGATCAGTTGTGGCTGTGCAGGATCTCGTTCAGGCCGCCCCACACCGCGTTGTTCGGGCGGGCCTCGACCGTGCCCGTGACCGAGTTGCGGCGGAAGAGGATGTTCGAGGCGCCGGAGAGTTCGCGGGCCTTGACGACCTGGCCGTCGGGCATGGTCACGCGGGTGCCGGCGGTGACGTAGAGGCCGGCCTCGACCACGCACTCGTCGCCGAGCGCGATGCCGACGCCCGCCTCGGCGCCGACCAGGCAGCGCTCGCCGATGGAGATGATGACGTTGCCGCCGCCGGAGAGGGTGCCCATGGTGGAGGCGCCGCCGCCGATGTCCGAGCCGTCGCCGACGATGACGCCCGCGGAGATGCGGCCCTCGACCATGGAGGTGCCGAGCGTGCCGGCGTTGAAGTTGACGAAGCCCTCGTGCATGACGGTGGTGCCCTCGGAGAGGTGCGCGCCGAGGCGGACGCGGTCGGCGTCGGCGATGCGGACGCCCTTGGGGGCGACGTAGTCCGTCATGCGCGGGAACTTGTCGATCGAGGTCACCTGGAGGTGCAGGCCCTCGGCCCGGGCGTTGAGGCGGACCTTCTCGACGTCGTCGACGGCGACCGGGCCCAGCGAGGTCCAGGCGACGTTGGCGAGGTGGGCGAAGATGCCGTCCAGGTTCTGGCCGTGCGGCTTGACCAGGCGGTGGGAGAGCAGGTGCAGGCGCAGGTAGACGTCGTGCGTGTCGACCGGCTTCTCCTCCAGGGAGGCGATGACCGTACGCACCGCGACCACCTCGACGCCGCGGCGGGCGTCGGGGCCGATCGCCGCGGTCGCGCCGCCGCCGAGGAGGTCGGCGGCCTGTTCGGCGGAGAGGCGCTCGGTGCCGGACGGGCCCGGCTCCGCGGCGAGTTCGGGGGCCGGGAACCAGGTGTCGAGAACCGTGCCGTCGGCGGCGATCGTGGCGAGGCCGGCGGCCACGGCGCCGGTGGTGCGGGAAGCAGTCGTGTCGGTCATGAGGGCAACCTAACCGGCCGCCGCCGCTGGAAGCGAGTCGGCCCCGCGGGCGTCTCGCGTGCCGGGCGGTACGGCGTCCCCGGACGCCCCCGTCGAGGTCAGGGGCCCGGAGGGATCACCCGCGCCAGCACCTCCCGCGCGTACCCCTCGTCGTACGGCGTGTCCGTCAGCAGCACCTGGAGGCAGATCCCGTCCAGCACGGCGACCAGCGCCCGTGCCGTGAGCGGATCGGTGCGGCCGGCGAGGGCGGCGCCGACGCCCTCGGCCCACTCGGCCGCGACGGGGCGCAGGGCGGGACGGCGCAGGGCGGCGAGGTACAGCTCGTACTCCAGCTCGACGCCGGTGCGGTCGCCGGCCAGCCACTCGCCGAGGACGCGGGCGAGTTCGCCGGCCAGGTCGGTGCCGGGGTCGGCGAGCGCCGGGTGCGCGGCGACCACCTCGGCGAAGCCCTCGTTCGCCTGGCGCAGGGCGGCGACCAGCAGTTCGTCGAGGGTCGCGAAGTGGTACGTCGTGGAGCCCAGGGGCACGTCCGCCTCGGCGGCGACGGTGCGGTGGCTGAGGCCCGCGATGCCCTTGCGGCCGACGACCCGGATCGCCGCGTCGATGAGCCGCTGGCGCCGCCCGGGGTCGTGGCGCCGGGACATCAGTGCGCGCCGCCCAGGTTCAGGACGACCACGCCGACGATGATCAGCGCGATGCCCGCGGCCTTGGTGACGGTCATGCCCTCGCCCATGAACGCCACGCCGATCGCGGCGATGGCGGCGGTGCCCACGCCGGCCCAGATGGCGTACGCCGTGCCGACGGCGAGGACCTTCAGGGTCTGGGCGAGCAGCGCGAAGGAGAGCACGTAGGCGAGGGCGGTCAGCAGGGAGGGGCCGAGCCTGCTGAAACCCTCGCTGTACTTCATGGCGGTGGTCCCGGCGACCTCGGCGGCGATGGCTCCGGCCAGGAGCAGATATCCCATGTGTACGAGCGTACATAACGGGACCGCCCGGGAAGCGCGGAATGGCGGTACCCAAGCGGAACGGCGGCACCCCGAGGGGTACCGCCGTTCGTGCGCCAGGGGCGCCTCAGACGTTGAAGCCGAGCGCGCGCAGCTGCTCGCGGCCGTCGTCCGTGATCTTGTCCGGGCCCCACGGCGGCATCCAGACCCAGTTGATGCGCAGCTCGCTGACGAGGCCGTCCGTGGCGGACTTGGCCTGGTCCTCGATCACGTCGGTCAGCGGACAGGCCGCCGACGTCAGGGTCATGTCGATGGTCGCGATGTTGGCGTCGTCGATGTGGACGCCGTAGATCAGGCCCAGGTTGACGACGTCGATGCCCAGCTCGGGGTCGACGACGTCCAGCAGGGCCTCGCGGACCTCCTCCTCGGAGGCCGGCTTCATTTCCACGGTCTCGCTCATGCCGTCGTCTCCTTCTCGGTGTCGGCGCCGTCCAGCGCCTGGGCCGTCGCGTCCTTCCAGGCCATCCAGCTCAGCAGGGCGCACTTGACCCGGGCCGGGTACTTCGAGACCCCGGCGAACGCGACCGCGTCCTCCAGGACCTCCTCCATGGCGTCGTCCGGCTCGATCCGGCCCTTGGACTGCATCAGCTCCAGGAAGGTCTCCTGGATCTTCTGCGCCCGGGCCAGGTCCTTGCCGACCAGCAGCTCGTTCAGCACGGAGGCGCTCGCCTGGCTGATGGAGCAGCCCTGGCCCTCGTAGCTGACGTCGCTGACCGTCGTGCCGTCGTACTTCACGCGGAGGGTGATCTCGTCGCCGCATGTCGGGTTGACGTGGTGGACCTCGGCGTCGCCATCCCGCAAGCCCCGCCCGTGCGGGTTCTTGTAGTGGTCCAGGATGACTTCCTGGTACATGGAGTCCAGCTTCATGCTCTTCGCTCGTCCCGTCAGCCGAAGAAGTTCCGTACGTGCTCCAGGCCGTCGACCAGCGCGTCGATCTCGCCCGGCGTGGAGTACAGATAGAACGACGCTCGCGTGGTCGCAGGAATTCCGTAGCGCAGGCAGACGGGGCGGGCGCAGTGGTGGCCGACCCGGACCGCGATGCCCTGCTCGTCGAGGACCTGGCCCACGTCGTGCGGGTGGATGTCGCCGAGCGTGAAGCTGATCGCCGCGCCGCGCTCCTCGGCCGTGGTGGGGCCGATGATGCGCAGGTCCGGGACCTCCAGCAGACGCTTGACCGCGTACTCGGTCAGCGCGTGCTCGTGGGCGAGGATCTTGTCCATGCCGATCGAGTCGAGATAGTCGATCGCCGCGCCGAGGCCGACCGCCTGCGCGACCGGCGGCGTACCGGCCTCGAACTTGTGGGGGGCCGGGGCGTACGTGGAGGAGTGCATCGAGACGGTCTCGATCATCTCGCCGCCGCCGAGGAACGGCGGGAGGTCCTCCAGCAGCTCCTGGCGGCCCCACAGGACGCCGATGCCGGTCGGACCGCACATCTTGTGGCCGGTGAAGGCCACGAAGTCGGCCTGGAGGGCCTGCACGTCCAGCGGCATGTGCGGCGCGGCCTGGGAGGCGTCGACGCAGACCAGCGCGCCGACCTCCTGGGCGCGGCGCACGATCGCCTCGACCGGATTCTGGGTGCCCAGGATGTTGGAGACCAGCACGAAGGAGACGATCTTCGTCTTCTCCGTGATGACCTCCTCGATGTTGGACAGGTCCAGGCGGCCGTCGTCCGTCAGACCGAACCAGCGGAGCTTCGCGCCGGTGCGCTGCGCGAGCAGCTGCCACGGCACGATGTTGGAGTGGTGCTCCATCTCCGTGATGACGATCTCGGTCTCGTGGTCCACCCGGTAGGGCTCGTCGGCCCAGCCCAGCATGTTGGCCACGAGGTTGAGGGACTCCGAGGCGTTCTTGGTGAAGATCACCTCGTCGCGGGAGGGCGCGTTGATGAACTCCGCGACCTTGTCGCGCGCGCCCTCGTACAGCGCCGTGGCCTCCTCGGCGAGGACGTGCACGCCACGGTGGACGTTGGCGTTGTACCGCTCGTAGTACTCGCTGAGCGCGTCCAGCACCTGGCGCGGCTTCTGGCTGGTCGCCGCGTTGTCCAGGTACACGAGCTTGCGCCCGTCGTGGACCTGGCGGTCCAGGATGGGGAAGTCCTTGCGGATCGCCTCGGTGTCGAGGAGGCCCGGCAGCTGTGTCACGCGGATACGCCACCCTTCGTGTAAGCCTCGTAGCCCTCGTTCTCCAGCTTGTCGGCCAGCTCCGCGCCGCCGGACTCGACGATGCGGCCGGCCGAGAAGACGTGGACGAAGTCGGGCTTGATGTAGCGCAGGATGCGCGTGTAGTGCGTGATCAGCAGGGTGCCGACCTCACCGGTCTCGCGGACGCGGTTGACGCCCTCGGAGACGACGCGCAGCGCGTCGACGTCCAGGCCGGAGTCGGTCTCGTCGAGGATCGCGACCTTCGGCTTGAGCAGCTCCAGCTGGAGGATCTCGTGGCGCTTCTTCTCACCGCCGGAGAAGCCCTCGTTGACGTTGCGCTCGGCGAAGGCGGGGTCCATGTTGAGGCGCTCCATGGCCTCCTTGACCTCCTTCACCCAGGTGCGCAGCTTGGGGGCCTCGCCGCGGACGGCGGTGGCGGAGGTGCGCAGGAAGTTGGAGACCGAGACGCCGGGGACCTCGACCGGGTACTGCATGGCGAGGAAGAGGCCGGCGCGGGCGCGCTCGTCGACGGACATCTCCAGGACGTCCTCGCCGTCGAGGGTGACGGTGCCGCCGGTGATCGTGTACTTGGGGTGACCCGCGAGGGAGTAGGCGAGGGTCGACTTGCCGGAGCCGTTGGGGCCCATGATGGCGTGCGTCTCGCCCTGCTTCACGGTGAGGTCGACGCCCTTGAGGATCTCCTTCGTGGCGTTGTCGGCCTCGACGGTGACGTGCAGGTCTCGGATTTCAAGCGTTGCCATGGGTGCCTCAGGACTCCTGGGTGAGGGAGACGAGCACGTCGTCCCCTTCGATCTTTACGGGGTATACGGGGACGGGGCGCGTCGCCGGAAGACTGTCGGGCTTGCCGGAACGGAGGTCGAAGCGCGAGCCGTGCAGCCAGCACTCGATGTGGCAGTCGTCGACCTCGCCCTCGGCGAGCGAGACGTTCGCGTGCGAGCAGATGTCGTGGATCGCGAAGACCTCGCCCTCGGTGCGCACGACGGAGATCGGCGTGCCGTCGAGTTCCACCCGCTTCGGGGTGTCCTCCTCCAGCTCGCCCGCCCCACAGACGCGTACGAAGGTCATGCGACCGACGCCTCCAGCTCCTCGTCGATCTTGGTGAGCAGACGCTCCTCGATGTCCGGGACACCGATCTGCTGGACCAGCTCGGCGAAGAAGCCGCGGACCACCAGGCGGCGGGCGTCGATCTCGGGGATGCCGCGCGCCATCAGGTAGAAGAGCTGCTCGTCGTCGAAGCGGCCGGTCGCGGAGGCGTGGCCGGCGCCGACGATCTCGCCGGTCTCGATCTCCAGGTTCGGCACCGAGTCGACCCGCGCGCCGTCCGTGAGGACGAGGTTGCGGTTCATCTCGTAGGTGTCGGTGCCCTCGGCGGCGGCCTCGATGAGCACGTCGCCGATCCAGACCGCGTGCGCGTCGTCGCCCTGGAGCGCGCCCTTGTAGACGACGTTGGACTTGCAGTGCGGGACGTTGTGGTCGACCAGGAGGCGGTGCTCCTGGTGCTGGCCGGCGTCCGTGAAGTACAGGCCGAACAGCTCGGCCTCGCCGCCGGGGCCGGCGTAGGCGACGCGCGGGTGCAGGCGCACCAGGTCGCCGCCGAAGGTGACCACGAAGGACTTGAAGGTGGCGTCCCGGCCGACCAGCGTGTTGTGCTGGCCGACGTGCACGGCCTTGTCGTCCCAGTCCTGGACGGAGACGACGGTCAGCTTGGCGCCGTCGCCCAGGACGTAGTCGACGTTGGCGGCGAGCACGGCGTCACCGGTGTGGTCGATGACGACCACGGCCTCGGCGAAGGCGCCCAGCTCGACGACCTGGTGGGCGTAGGCGGTGCCGCCCTGGCCGTGCACGGCGATGCGGATCGGCTCGGTGAGGACCGTCTCCTTGGGGACGGTGATCACACCGGCCTTCTCGAACGCCGAGTAGGCCTGGGCGGCGACCCGGTCCACCGGGGTGCCGGCCCTGCCGAGGCGCGCGTCGTCCCGGCCGACGGTCTCGACGACGACGCCCTCGGGGGCGTCGATGTCGACCTTCACGCCGTCACCGGAGGCGGCCGCGGTGCCGTCGTGCAGGCCGCGCAGCCGCTCCAGCGGGGTGAACCGCCACTCCTCCTCGCGGCCGTGCGGGACCGGGAAGTCCGCCACGTCGAAGGACGCGGGCGCGCTCATGCGGGTGGCGACGGTCGACTCGGCGGCCACCGCGATCTGGCCCGCGGTGGTGGACCCCACGGGGATGTTCTGAGCCTCAGCCATGGCTGTCGGTCTGCTCTCTTCCTACGTCAGAAATCTGGCGACTGCTTCGGGGGCGGCTCTTAACCGACCGCGCCTTCCATCTGCAGCTCGATCAGCCGGTTGAGTTCGAGGGCGTACTCCATGGGCAGCTCCTTCGCGATCGGCTCGACGAAGCCGCGCACGATCATCGCCATCGCCTCGAACTCGCTCAGACCGCGGCTCATCAGGTAGAAGAGCTGGTCCTCGGAGACCTTGGAGACGGTCGCCTCGTGGCCCATGGACACGTCGTCCTCGCGGACGTCCACGTAGGGGTACGTGTCGGAGCGGGAGATGGTGTCGACGAGCAGCGCGTCGCACAGCACGTTCGACTTGGAGCCGTGGGCGCCCTCGCCGATCTCGACGAGACCGCGGTACGACGTACGGCCGCCGCCGCGCGCCACGGACTTCGAGACGATGTTGGAGGACGTGTTCGGCGCCATGTGGACCATCTTGGAGCCGGCGTCCTGGTGCTGGCCCTCGCCCGCGAAGGCGATGGACAGGGTCTCGCCCTTGGCGTGCTCGCCCATCAGGTAGACGGCCGGGTACTTCATCGTCACCTTGGAGCCGATGTTGCCGTCGATCCACTCCATGGTCGCGCCCTCGTACGCCACGGCGCGCTTGGTGACCAGGTTGTAGACGTTGTTCGACCAGTTCTGGATGGTCGTGTAGCGGCAGCGGGCGTTCTTCTTGACGATGATCTCGACCACGGCGCTGTGCAGGGAGTCCGACTTGTAGATCGGAGCCGTGCAGCCCTCGACGTAGTGCACGTAGGCACCCTCGTCGACGATGATCAGGGTCCGCTCGAACTGGCCCATGTTCTCCGTGTTGATACGGAAGTAGGCCTGGAGCGGGATCTCGACGTGCACGCCCGGGGGAACGTAGATGAAGGAGCCGCCGGACCACACCGCGCTGTTCAGCGACGCGAACTTGTTGTCACCGACGGGGATGACGGTCCCGAAGTACTCCTTGAAGAGCTCCGGGTGCTCCTTCAGCGCCGTGTCGGTGTCGAGGAAGATGACGCCCTGCTCCTCCAGGTCCTCGCGGATCTGGTGGTAGACGACCTCGGACTCGTACTGGGCCGCGACACCGGCGACGAGGCGCTGCTTCTCCGCCTCGGGGATGCCGAGCTTGTCGTACGTGTTCTTGATGTCCTCGGGCAGGTCCTCCCAGGACTCCGCCTGCTTCTCCGTGGAGCGCACGAAGTACTTGATGTTGTCGAAGTCGATGCCGGAGAGGTCCGAGCCCCAGTTCGGCATGGGCTTCTTCTCGAAGAGGCGCAGGCCCTTGAGGCGGAGCTTGGTCATCCACTCCGGCTCGTTCTTCTTCGCGGAGATGTCGCGGACGACGTCCTCGTTGATGCCGCGCTTGGCAGAGGCGCCGGCCGTGTCGGAGTCGGCCCAGCCGTATTCGTACTTGCCCAGGCCCTCGAGCTCAGGGTGAGCAGTCTCCGTGGGGAGAGTCATGCGGGGTTCCTCCCGGCCGTGCTTGCAGATGCGATATCGGTATCGGTGTGCGTGGACGCGTGCGCCGTGTCGGCCGCGTGCGAGGTCTTCGGAATGAACGTGGTGCAGACCCCGTCGCCGTGCGCGATGGTCGCGAGCCGCTGCACATGCGTACCGAGCAGCTCGGCGAAAAATTCCGTCTCCGCCTCGCACAGCTGCGGAAACTGCTCGGCGACGTGGGCGACCGGGCAGTGGTGCTGGCACAGCTGCTCGCCCTGCTGGGGGTGGGGCGCGCTCCGCGCGGTAGCAGCGTACCCGTCCGCGCTCAGGGCCTTGGCCAGCGCTTCCGTGCGCTTGCCCGGAGGCGCCGACTCGACGGCCTTGCGGTACGCGCCCGCCTGGCCGGCGATCCGGGCCCGGGCGAAGGCGGCGATGGCCTTCTCCCCGCCCTCCTGCTCGGCGATCCAGCGCAGGGCGTCGGCGGCCAGCTTGTCGTACGACTGGTCGAAGGCGTCCCGGCCGCAGTCGGTGAGCGCGAAGACCTTGGCGGGCCGCCCGCGCGTGCGCGTGCCGTAGACCCGCTGTTCACGGGCTTCGACCACGTCGTCGGCGACCAGCGCGTCGAGGTGACGCCGGACGGCGGCCTGGGTGAGCCCCAGACGCCCGGCGAGTTCGGCGACGGTCGACGGCCCGTGGTCCAGGATGGAGCGCGCGACGCGGTTGCGGGTGGACCGCTCACCGGTCGCGAGTTCCTCCTGCGGAGCCTCGCCAACGTTTTTCACAACGCCATTGTTGCGTAATTCCTTGGAGCCGGGCAAGCCGCGTCCGGATCATCGAGTGGTGCCCTGCGTCACTTAGGTATACCTAATCTGACCTGCGGAAACGATCTTTGATCGATCAATCCGGTGGCGTCCCGGACCGGGCTGGGGGACACTCCCGGGCATGCCCACACCCCCTCCCACCGGCCCACTCGTCACCCGCGGCACCCTCGCCGCCGGGCTGCGCGAGCTGGGTGTGCGGTCCGACGACACGCTCCTCGTGCACTCCTCCCTCAGCTCCCTCGGGTGGGTCTGCGGAGGGCCCGTCGCGGTCGTCCAGGCACTGCTCGACGTGCTCGGACCGGACGGCACGCTGGTGGTCCCGACCCAGACCGGCGACCTCTCGGACCCGGCGCTGTGGAAGAGTCCGCCGGTGCCCGAGGAGTGGTGGGACACCGTCCGGGCGGCGATGCCCGCCTACGACCCGCTGGTCACGCCCTCGCGCGGGGTCGGGGTGATCCCCGAGACCGTGCGCACCTGGCCGGGCGCCCTGCGCAGCGCCCATCCGCAGACCTCCTTCGCCGCGCTGGGCCCGCGCGCCGGGGAGGTGGTCGCCGGGCACGCGAGGGACTGCCGGCTGGGCGAGCGCAGCCCGCTGGCGACCCTGGAGCGGATGGACGCCCGGGTCCTGCTGCTCGGCGCCGGCTACGAGGCGTGCACCGCCTTCCACCTCGCCGAGTACCGCATCCCGTCCCCTCTGGTGGAGGTGGGGCGGCCGGGGCCGGTGGGATGGGAGCGGGTGACCGAGGTGTCGATCACCTCGGACCGCTTCGACGAACTGGGGCACGACTTCGAACGGGACCGGCCCGTCGTGCACGGTCGGGTCGGCGCGGCCGTCACCCGCCTGTTCCCGCTGGCGGACGCGGTCGCCTACGCCGAACGGTGGCTGCCGCTGCACCGCCCGCGCGACTGACGGGGCGAACGCGTCCGCGCCCGCGGGACCCCGACGGGTTCGGCTCCCGCCCTGCCCGGCGGCCTCCGGCACACCGGAAAGGGTCGGCACGACACGCGAGCCACCACGAGCACCCCGCCCCAGCCGGCTCGCACCCCGGCGGACGGACCACGACCACCGCCCACCAGCCACCGTCCCCGCAGGCCCCGGGGCACGCCCGGGGCCCACACGGCACGCACCGGCCCTCGCGCCCCGGCGACCGTGCACCCCCGCACGCGGCCCGTGAGCACACGGCCCGTGAGCGGTCCGCACGACACCCGGGCCTGCCCGCGCCGCACCCCCCACGCCCGGCCCGGCCCCGCACAGCCCACCCGGCCCGCACGGCCGCACCCGCCTGCCCAGCCGACCCGCGAGGCCCCGCACGGCCCGCCAGGCCGTGCCCAGCCGGCCCGCGAGGCCCCGCGCGCCTGGCGCCCCCTCCCGGCCGGTGGGCGCGCGCGTCGCGCCCAGCAGTGTCACCTCGTGCAGCGCGCACGACGCGCACGCCCGTCCCCGCGCGCCGTACGCCGCTCCGCGCGCCCGCGCGCCTCCGCCGACGCCTCAGCACCCCCGCGCCCCACCCCGGAGGAGGGGATCCCGCACCCCCGCGCCCGGCTGCTCCCGCGTCTACCTAGACTCGTGACCCATGCGAAGCGAGCCCGTGGTCCAGGTCCAGGCCCTGGTGAAGCGGTACGGCACGAAGACCGCGGTGGACGGCCTCGACCTGGCGGCCCGGGCGGGTGTCACCGCCGTACTCGGCCCCAACGGGGCGGGCAAGACGACCACGATCGAGACCTGCGAGGGGTACCGGAGGCCGGACTCCGGCACGGTGCGCGTGCTGGGCCTCGACCCGGTGGGACAGGGCGCCGAGCTGCGTCCCCGCATCGGCGTCATGCTGCAGTCCGGCGGGGTCTACTCCGGCGCCCGCGCCGACGAGATGCTGCGCCACGTGGCGAAGCTGCACGCCCACCCCCTCGACGTCGACGCGCTCATCGAGCGGCTCGGCCTGGACTCGTGCGGCCGGACGACGTACCGCAGGCTCTCCGGCGGCCAGCAGCAGCGGCTCGCCCTCGCGATGGCCGTGGTCGGCCGCCCCGAGCTGGTGTTCCTGGACGAGCCGACCGCCGGTCTGGACCCGCAGGCCCGCCGCGCCACCTGGGACCTGGTGCGGGACCTGCGGGGCGACGGGGTCTCCGTCATCCTCACCACCCACCACATGGACGAGGCCGAGCAGCTGGCCGACGACGTCGCCATCATCGACGCAGGCCGGGTCGTCGCCCAGGGCTCCCCCGAGGAGCTGTGCCGCGGCGGCGCCGAGAACACCCTGCGGTTCTCCGGCCGCCCGGGACTGGACGTCGCGTCCCTGCTCAAGGCGCTGCCGGCGGACTCCTCCGCCGCCGAGCTGACACCGGGCTCCTACCGCGTCAACGGCAAGGTCGACCCCCAGCTGCTCGCCACGGTGACCTCCTGGTGCGCCCAGCACGGGGTGATGCCGGACCGGATCTCGGTGGAGCGGCACACCCTGGAGGACGTGTTCTTGGAGCTGACGGGCAAGGAACTGCGCTCATGACGACGACCGACGGCACGTACACGCCGAAGCCCGGTGCCGCGCCCCTCGGCCGGATGATCGCGGCCCAGGCGGCGCTGGAGACCAGGATGCTGCTGCGCAACGGCGAGCAGCTGCTGCTGACGGTGGTCATCCCGACGCTGCTGCTCGTCCTGTTCAGCACCGTCGACATCATCGACACCGGCGCCGGGAAGGCCGTGGACTTCCTCGCCCCGGGCGTCCTGGCGCTCGCCGTGATGTCGACCGCGTTCACCGGGCAGGCCATCGCCACCGGCTTCGAGCGGCGGTACGGGGTGCTGAAGCGGCTCGCCGCCTCCCCGCTGCCGCGCTGGGGACTGATGACCGCCAAGACGGTGTCCGTCCTGGTCACCGAGGTCCTCCAGATCGTGCTGCTGACGGTGATCGCGTTCGCGCTGGGCTGGTCGCCGCACGGCAACCCGTTCACCGTGCTGCTGCTCCTGGTCCTCGGCACGGCCGCCTTCTCCGGGCTCGGGCTGCTCATGGCGGGCACGCTGAAGGCGGAGGCGACGCTGGCCGCCGCCAACCTGGTCTTCCTGCTGCTGCTCGTGGGCGGCGGGGTGATCGTGCCGCTGGACGAGTTCCCGGACGCGGCGCGGAGCGTGCTGGGGCTGCTGCCGATCTCCGCCCTGTCGGACGGGCTGCGGGACGTGCTCCAGCACGGTGCCTCGATGCCCTGGGGCGACCTGGGGATCCTCGCCGTATGGGCCGTCGCCGGGCTCGCGGCGGCCGGGAAGTTCTTCCGCTGGGAGTAGGAACACATGCCCGGAACGGGACCCTCGTGAAAGCGTGCACAAGCGGCCCCCTACGATGGACGGCGTGCCAAACGTGACCACCGCCGACGCCGCATCCGCCGTGCGCAACCCGCTCGCCTTCATCGCCGCGCGCTGGACCCCGGATCCCCGGACGGTCCGGCGGGCGGCCCTGACCGCACTCGTCATGTCGGTGGTCATCGTGGTCACCGGCGGCGCGGTGCGCCTGACCGGTTCCGGCCTCGGCTGCCCGACCTGGCCCAAGTGCACCGACGACTCGTTGACCAACACCAGCGAGATGGGCATCCACGGCGTCATCGAGTTCGGCAACCGCATGCTGACGTACGTGCTGTGCGCGGCGGTCGGCTGGGCGATCATCGCCGCGCGCTCGCAGAAGCCGTTCCGGCGCAGCCTGACGCGGCTGGGCTGGGCGCAGTTCTGGATCGTGATGGGCAACGCGATCCTCGGCGGCATCGTGGTCCTCGTCGGCCTCAACCCGTACACGGTCGCGGCCCACTTCCTGCTGTCCACCGCGCTGATCGCGGTCGCCACGGTGATGTGGCAGCGCACCCGGGAGGGCGACGCGGCACCGCGCCCCCTGGTCGGCAAGGCGGTCCAGCAGCTGGTGTGGGCGCTGGTCGTCGTCTCCGTGCTGCTGATCGCGGTCGGCACCGTGGTGACCGGCGCCGGCCCGCACGCGGGCGACTCCAGCGAGGTCGAGCGGATGCCGCTCGACTGGGAGACGGTGAGCAAGGCGCACGCCGTCCTGGCGTGGGTCGTGGTGACGCTGGCGTTCGCCCTGTGGTTCGTGCTGAAGGCGGTCGACGCGCCCAGGGCCCCGCTCTCCCGCACCCGCGACCTGTTCCTGGTGCTGCTCGCCCAGGGTGCCGTCGGCTACGTGCAGTACTTCACCGACCTCCCCGAGATCCTGGTCGGCCTGCACATGTTCGGCTCCTGCCTGGTGTGGATCGCCACGCTCAGGGTGCTGCTGGCGCTGCGCGAGCGGCCGGAGGAGCCGGCCGGCGTGCCCGGTCCGGCGGCGGAGGCGACACTCACACGGGCCTGAGCGGGCTCACGTTCCCGGCGGGACCCGCCGGGACCTGCTCCAGCCCGTAGACCCGCCCCGCGTTCCCCGACGCGATCATCCCCGCCACCCGCTGCGCGTCCCCCAGGGACCACGCCCCCTCGGCCACCCAGGTGCCCAGCACCCGGCCGAGGGCCTCGCGGAACAGGCGGGCGGCGACCACGTGCAGCTCGGGCAGGCCCTGGGCGCCGCTGGAGAACAGGATCTTGCCGAAGGGCGCCAGCTCCAGGATCTCCGCGAGGACCGTCGCCGCGCGGGCGCCGGTGCGCACCAGGGCAGCGCCCGAGTCGGCGTAGACGTGCGGGAAGACGCCGGCGAGGTGGGCGGCGTGCCGGTGGTACGGGTAGCCGTGCAGCAGGACCAGGTCGGTGCCGAGCCCGGCGGTGGCCCGCACGAAGTCCGTGAGCAGCACCGGATCGGTGCGGTCGATGCGCAGGCCCGGCTCCCCGAGCCCGGCGTGCAGCTGGAGCGGCCGGCCCGAGGCGACGGCGATCCACAGCAGGTGGCGCAGGAGGACCGGGTCGCTCAGCTCGCCGCCGACCTCGCGCCCGGTGAGCCAGCGGGCGGCGGCGCCGCGCACCTCGCCCGGGCCGGGCGGTTCGGGCGCCAGCGCCAGACCGTGCCGTACGCCCGCGACGGAGGTGAAGGCGACCGCGTGCGCGGCGGCGCCGTGGACGGCCTCGGCGAGGTTGGCGAGGAAGGACTCGACGGTGCCGGAGGTGTCGGCGACCTGCTCGGCCAGCAGTTCCAGGCGCACGATCTCGTGGGCGTCGGCGGCCGCGGCGGAGGCCATCTCGTCGGGTCCGGTGAGGTCGCCGGGCAGGCCGGCGTCGACCAGGTAGGTGGTGATGCCGCTGCCGCGCAGCAGCCGGCGGTCGGCCTCCAGGACGCCCAGCTCGCGGCGCCGGGCCAGATAGCGGGCGGGCGGGCAGTGCGGTTCCAGGCCGAGCAGGGGCGGGCACCAGCGGCGTACCGCGAAGCCGGTCTGGGTGTCGAAGAGGGTGGTGCCCGGTGCGGGCGGACCCTCGGTGCGGGCCAGCTGGGCCTCGAAGGTGCCGAGGCCCAGCTCCGTTCTCAGGACGCCGTGGCAGTACTGGTCCACCAGGGACGGCGTTTCGATCATCCGGACTCCCCGTGTGGGACCGTGTGCCGGACGGCTCGGGCGCCGTGCGGCCTCCTACGGTCCTAACGGGTGAACCCGGGCTCAGGTGTTGCTCGGGCCGCCCACCTGGATGCCCGCCATGCGCGACCACTCGTAGCGGCCGGTCTTCACCTTGGCCGCGAACTCGCCGTCGAAGTCCTCGTGGACGGTGATCCCGGACTTCTCCACGGCCTGCCGGGCGCTCTCGTAAGAGCGTGCGACCAGGTCGCCCCAGGCGCCGTCCGCGCCGACGAGCACGATCCGGGCGCCGCGCTCACCGAGGTAGGCCACCTGGCCCTCGGCGCCGCCGTGTGCCTTGGAGAACGCCTCGATCCGTCCGGCCATCCGGGCCACCCGGCGCTCGGCCCAGCGGTCGGGCTTCGTCTCAACCTGCTGCGTGTCTGCCATGCCCAGGATGCTACCGACGGGTAGATCGAACGGCGACGGGCGGGGTGCGTGGCCTTGACCACGCACCCCGCCCGTCGGAGCCGTCTGAAGCGGGACTCAGCGCAGGAAGGGGTCCACCGCGATCGCCAGGAAGAGCACCGACACGTAGGTGATCGACCAGTGGAACAGCCGCATCTCCTTGAGCTTGGCGCCCGTGACCTCGGCCTTGGCGCGGTTCTGCAGCCCGTGCGCCTCCCACAGCCACATGCCGCCGGCCAGCAGGGCGACCGCCGTGTAGAACCAGCCGGTGTAGCCGAGCGGCGTCAGCAGCAGCGACACGGCGACCATCACCCAGCTGTAGACGACGATCTGCCGGGCGACGACCTTGTTGGAAGCGACGACCGGGAGCATCGGCACGCCGACGCGCGCGTAGTCCTCCTTGACCTTCATGGACAGCGGCCAGTAGTGCGGCGGCGTCCAGAAGAACATGACTGCGAAGAGGATGACCGGCGCCCAGGACATCGAGTTCGTCACGGCCGACCAGCCGATGAGCACCGGCAGGCAGCCGGCGATGCCGCCCCAGACGATGTTCTGCGAGGTGCGGCGCTTGAGGATCATCGTGTAGACGACGACGTAGAAGAGGAGCGCGCCGAGCGAGAGCCAGGCCGACAGCCAGTTGACCGTGAGGCCGAACAGGAGCGTCGAGACGATCGCCAGGGTGATGCCGAAGGCGAGGCATTCGCGCGGGCTGACCATGCCGGTGACCAGGGGGCGCTGCGAGGTGCGGTCCATCAGCGCGTCGATGTCGCGGTCGATGTACATGTTCAGCGCGTTGGCGCCGCCCGCGGACAGGTAGCCGCCGACGCAGGTCAGCAGCACCAGCCTCAGATCCGGAACACCCTGTTCGGCCAGGAACATCACCGGAACGGTGGTGATCAGCAGAAGCTCGATGATCCGCGGCTTGGTCAGCGCCACGAACGCCTTGACACGGGCCCCGAACGGCCGGTGACTCGGGCTCTGGCTCGTCCCGATAACCCCCGCAGGACGGGATTCAACGGCCGTCACGCACACCCCTGACAGAGACATCCCAGCGAGCCCGACCGTGTGAAGTGGCGGTAAAGGCTCGCGCGTACCACGCCACTTTAGACGTTGCCCATACCTCGGCCTTCGCGGGGGTGGGGTCGTGTTGGGAAGGGTGCTCCGACGTGCGTTCGGAGAGTCGATTGAGCGGTCAGATGAGCGGCTCCGTATTCACTTGCCGAATGCGGTTTCGCCCAGTCGGCAGGCGGATCCGGAAGAGTCCCGGCAGTCTGGTTTCCAGGGGAAAAACGCACGTACTTACGGGGGTAGGCTCAACAACGGCCGGCCGACTCAGGACGCGCCGGCAGCCGGTGGGCGCCACGTGCACCGGCATCCGACATGTGGAGAGGAGCCCTGACTCAGGGTGAGCACCAAGCCGACCACCACAGACCTCGAGTGGACCGAACTGGACCAGCGGGCCGTGGACACCGCCCGCGTCCTGGCCGCCGATGCCGTACAGAAGGTTGGCAACGGCCATCCGGGTACGGCGATGAGCCTGGCGCCCGCCGCCTACACCCTCTTCCAGAAGGTGATGCGGCACGACCCCGCCGACGCCGACTGGGTCGGGCGCGACCGTTTCGTGCTGTCCGCCGGCCACTCGTCCCTGACCCTCTACACCCAGCTCTACCTGGCCGGCTTCGGCCTGGAGCTGGCGGACCTGGAGTCCTTCCGGACGTGGGGTTCCAAGACCCCCGGCCACCCGGAGTACGGGCACACCACCGGCGTCGAGACGACGACTGGCCCGCTCGGCCAGGGCGTCGCCAACGCGGTGGGCATGGCGATGGCCGCCCGCTACGAGCGCGGCCTGTTCGACCCGGAGGCCCCCGAGGGCACCTCCCCGTTCGACCACTTCATCTACTGCATCGCCGGTGACGGCTGCCTCCAGGAGGGCATCTCCGCCGAGGCGTCCTCCCTCGCGGGCCACCAGAAGCTCGGCAACCTGGTCCTGCTGTGGGACGACAACCACATCTCGATCGAGGGCGACACCGAGACCGCCGTCTCCGAGGACACCTGCAAGCGGTACGAGGCCTACGGCTGGCACGTGCAGCGCGTCGCCCCGAAGCCGGACGGCGACCTGGACCCGAACGCGCTCTACGACGCGATCGAGGCGGCGAAGAAGGTCACCGACCGCCCCTCCTTCATCGCGATGCGCTCGATCATCGCCTGGCCCGCCCCCAACGCGCAGAACACCGAGGCCGCGCACGGCTCGGCGCTCGGCGACGACGAGGTCGCCGCGACCAAGCGGGTCCTGGGCTTCGACCCGGAGAAGACCTTCGAGGTCTCCGACGAGGTCATCGAGCACACCCGCAAGGCGCTGGAGAAGGGCCGGGCCGCCCGCGCGGTGTGGGAGAAGTCCTACCAGCAGTGGCGGGACAACAACCCGGAGCGCGCCGCCGAGTACGAGCGCGTCGCCAAGGGCGAGCTGCCCAAGGGCTGGGAGGAGAAGATCCCGGTCTTCGAGGCGGGCAAGGGCGTCGCCACGCGTGCCGCCTCCGGCAAGGTGCTCCAGGCGCTCGGCGCGGTGATCCCCGAGCTGTGGGGCGGCTCGGCCGACCTGGCCGGCTCGAACAACACCACGATCGACAAGACGTCGTCCTTCCTCCCGGCGGGCAACCCGCTGCCCGAGGCGGACCCGTACGGCCGCACCATCCACTTCGGCATCCGCGAGCACGCGATGGCCGCGGAGATGAACGGCATCGCGCTGCACGGCAACACGCGCATCTACGGCGGAACGTTCCTGGTCTTCTCCGACTACATGCGCAACGCCGTGCGCCTGTCGGCCCTGATGCACCTGCCGGTGACGTACGTGTGGACGCACGACTCCATCGGCCTGGGCGAGGACGGCCCGACCCACCAGCCGGTCGAGCACCTCGCCTCGCTGCGCGCCATCCCGGGTCTGAACGTGGTCCGTCCTGCCGACGCCAACGAGACCGCCATCGCCTGGCGCGAGATCCTGCGCCGCTGGACGAAGGAGTTCGGCAAGGGCCAGCCGCACGGTCTGGCGCTGACCCGCCAGGGCGTGCCGACGTACGAGCCGAACGAGGACGCGGCCAAGGGCGGCTACGTCCTGTTCGAGGCGGAGGGCGGCGACGCCCAGGTGATCCTCATCGCCACCGGTTCCGAGGTGCACGTGGCCGTGGAGGCCCGCGAGGCGCTCCAGGCCGACGGCGTACCGACCCGCGTGGTGTCGATGCCGTCCGTCGAGTGGTTCGAGCAGCAGGACCAGGGGTACCGGGACAGCGTGCTGCCCCCGTCCGTGAAGGCCCGTGTCGCGGTCGAGGCCGGGATCGGACTGACCTGGCACAAGTACGTGGGGGACGCCGGCCGCATCGTTTCCCTGGAGCACTTCGGTGCTTCGGCGGACGGCAAGGTGCTCTTCCGCGAGTTCGGCTTCACTGCCGAGAACGTGGCCGCCCAGGCGCGGGAATCGATCGCCGCAGCCCAGCGCTGACGCTCACACACGACACGTAGGAGATGCATTTTCCATGACAGACGCACTCAAGCGCCTCTCCGATGAAGGCGTCGCGATCTGGCTGGACGACCTGTCGCGCAAGCGGATCACGTCCGGCAACCTCGCCGAGCTGATCGACCAGCAGCACGTCGTGGGCGTCACCACCAACCCGTCGATCTTCCAGAAGGCGATCTCCGAGGGCGACGGCTACGACCAGCAGCTCGCCGACCTCGCCGTCCGCCGGGTCACGGTGGAAGAGGCCATCCGCATGATCACCACGGCGGACGTCCGGGACGCCGCCGACATCCTGCGCCCCGTCTTCGACAACACGGGCGGCAAGGACGGCCGGGTCTCCATCGAGGTCGACCCGCGCCTCGCGCACAACACCCACGCGACGGTCGCCGAGGCCAAGCAGCTGGCCTGGCTGGTGGACCGGCCCAACACGCTCATCAAGATCCCGGCGACCGAGGCCGGCATCCCGGCGATCGCCGAGACCATCGGCCTGGGCATCAGCGTCAACGTCACGCTGATCTTCTCGCTGGAGCGCTACCGCAAGGTCATGGACGCCTTCCTGACCGGCCTGGAGAAGGCCAAGGAGCGCGGCCTGGACCTCTCGCAGATCCACTCGGTGGCGTCCTTCTTCGTGTCCCGTGTGGACACCGAGATCGACAAGCGGATCGACGCGCTGGGCACCGACGAGGCCAAGGCGCTGCGCGGCAAGGCCGCCGTCGCCAACGCCCGCCTCGCCTACCAGGCGTACGAGGAGGTCTTCTCCTCCGACCGCTGGGCCGCCCTGGAGAAGGCCGGCGCCAACAAGCAGCGCCCGCTGTGGGCGTCGACCGGCGTCAAGGACAAGGCGTACAGCGACACCATGTACGTCACCGACCTGGTGGCGCCCAACACGGTGAACACCATGCCGGAGGCGACGCTGTTCGCCACCGAGGACCACGGCGAGATCACCGGTGACACCGTCGCCGGCACCTACGAGAAGGCCCGCGCCGACCTCGACGCGGTCGAGAAGCTCGGGATCTCCTACGACGAGGTGGTCCAGCTCCTGGAGGACGAGGGCGTCGAGAAGTTCGAGGCGTCCTGGAACGACCTGCTCAAGTCGACGGAGGCGGAGCTCAAGCGCCTCGCTCCCTCGGAGGGCTAAAAATTGTCAAGCAGCAATCCGCTGCGTGACCCCGCAGACCGACGGCTCCCGCGTATCGCGGGGCCGTCGGGTCTGGTCATTTTCGGCGTCACCGGCGATCTGTCCCGCAAGAAGCTCATGCCCGCCGTATACGACCTCGCCAACCGGGGTCTGCTGCCGCCGGGCTTCTCGCTCGTCGGGTTCGCCCGCCGCGACTGGGAGCACGAGGACTTCGCCCAGGTCGTGCACGACGCCGTCAAGGAGCACTCCCGTACGCCGTTCCGCGAGGAGGTCTGGCAGCAGCTCAGCCAGGGCATGCGCTTCGTCCAGGGCACCTTCGACGACGACGAGGCGTTCGAGCGGCTGCGCGGCACCATCGAGGAGCTGGACAAGGCGCAGGGCACGGGCGGCAACTTCGCCTTCTACCTGTCGGTGCCGCCGAAGTCCTTCCCCGTGGTCATCCAGCAGCTGAAGAAGCACCAGCTGGCCGACCAGTCGAGCGGCTCCTGGCGCCGCGCGGTGATCGAGAAGCCCTTCGGGCACGATCTGAAGTCGGCCGAGGAACTCAACGCGATCGTCCACGAGGTCTTCGCCCCGGACCAGGTCTTCCGCATCGACCACTACCTGGGCAAGGAGACCGTCCAGAACATCCTGGCGCTGCGTTTCGCCAACCAGATGTTCGAGCCGATCTGGAACCGGTCCTACGTGGACCACGTGCAGATCACGATGGCCGAGGACATCGGCATCGGCGGCCGGGCCGGCTACTACGACGGCATCGGCGCGGCCCGTGACGTCATCCAGAACCACCTGCTCCAGTTGCTGGCGCTCACCGCGATGGAGGAGCCCTCGTCCTTCGACGCGGACGCGCTGGCCGCGGAGAAGACCAAGGTGCTCGGCGCGGTCCGCCTCCCCAAGGACCTGGGCCGGGACACCGTGCACGCCCAGTACGCGGCCGGCTGGCAGGGCGGCGCGAAGGTCATCGGCTACCTCGACGAGGACGGCATCGACCCGAAGTCGAAGACCGACACCTACGCCGCGATCAAGGTCGGCATCGACAACCGCCGCTGGGCGGGCGTCCCCTTCTACCTGCGCACCGGCAAGCGCCTGGGCCGCCGGGTCACGGAGATCGCGGTCGTCTTCCAGCGCGCCCCGCACTCCCCCTTCGACACGACGGCCACCGAGGAACTCGGCTCGAACGCGATCGTCATCCGCGTCCAGCCCGACGAGGGCGTCACCGTCCGCTTCGGCTCCAAGGTGCCGGGCACGTCGATGGAGATCCGGGACGTGTCCATGGACTTCGCCTACGGCGAGTCCTTCACGGAGTCCAGCCCGGAGGCGTACGAGCGCCTCATCCTCGACGTGCTGCTCGGCGACGC
Source organism: Streptomyces sp. BK79 (assembly GCF_044142145.1). Classification (NCBI taxonomy): domain Bacteria; kingdom Bacillati; phylum Actinomycetota; class Actinomycetes; order Kitasatosporales; family Streptomycetaceae; genus Streptomyces; species Streptomyces sp. BK79. Next base: position 130,430 of record NZ_JBHVOC010000008.1, on the reverse strand, counting down.
GAACCTGTTCCCGCGCACCGAGGAGGTCGAGCTGTCCTGGAAGATCCTCGACCCGATCGAGGAGTACTGGGACCAGCACGGCACCCCGGCCCGGTACCCGGCCGGCACCTGGGGGCCCGTCGAGGCGGACGACATGCTCGAGCGAGACGGACGGAGCTGGCGCCGGCCATGAAGACAGACCTCACGGACACCACGGCCAGCAAGATCAACAAGGCGCTGGTGCTGGGCCGCCGGGCCATCGGCACGCCGGCCATCGGCATGGTGCTCACCCTGGTCATCGTCACCGACGAGGAGAACGCCTACGACGCGCTGAAGGCCGCGAGCGACGCCGCGCACGAGCACCCCTCGCGCACGCTCGTCGTCATCAAGCGCGTCTCCCGCTCGCCCCGGGACCGCACGAAGTCCCGCCTGGACGCCGAGGTCCGCCTCGGCACCGACGCGGGCACCGGCGAGACGATCGTGCTGCGGCTGTACGGCGACGTCGTCGACCACGCCCAGTCGGTGGTCCTGCCGCTGCTGCTGCCGGACGCCCCGGTGGTGGTGTGGTGGCCGGTGAACGCGCCGCTGGACCCGGCCGGGGACCCGCTGGGCGCCCTGGCCCAGCGCCGGGTCACCGACACCTACGCCTGCGAGGAGCCGATCCGGGAACTGACGGCCCGTGCCGACGCGTACGCCCCGGGCGACACCGACCTGTCCTGGACCCGGATCACGCCGTGGCGCTCGATGCTGGCGGCGGCCCTGGACCAGGTCGACTGCGAGGTGCGGTCGGTCGAGGTGGAGGGCGAGGAGTACAACCCGAGCTGCGAGCTGCTGGCCATGTGGCTGGCGGACCGGCTGGACGTGCCGGTCCAGCGCACCGCGTCCGCCGGTCCCGGTCTGACCGCGGTCCGGATGGACACCGACTGCGGCCCGGTCGTCCTGGACCGGGCCGACGGTTCGCTCGCGACGCTGTCCATCAAGGGCCAGCCGTCACGGGCGGTCGCGCTCAAGCGCCGTGAGACGGCCGAGCTGATCGCGGAGGAACTGCGGCGCCTCGACCCGGACGACACGTACGCCTCGGCGCTGCGGTACGGGGTGGACCGGCTGAACGCGCCGGGCGCCGCCCCGGCCGAAGGGGGCTCCGGCGACGGTGACGGGGACGGGAACGGGGCGGTCGCCGTCCCCGCTCCCGTCGAGACGGCCGCGAAGGCGCCCGCGAAGGACGCGACGCGCAAGAAGGCACCCGTGAAGAAGGCGGCGGCGAAGTGAGTACTCCCCAGCTGGTCGTGCACCGCGACAAGGAGCTGATGGCCGAGGCCGCGGCGGCGCGGCTGATCACGAAGATCGTGGACGCGCAGGCCTCCCGGGGCAGCGCGTCGGTGGTCCTCACCGGCGGCCGCAACGGCAACGGGCTGCTGACCGCGATCGCCGGATCCCCGGCCCGGGACGCCATCGACTGGTCCCGCCTGGACCTGTGGTGGGGCGACGAGCGCTACCTCCCGGAGGGCGACCCGGAGCGCAACGTCACCCAGGCGCGTCGGGCGCTGCTTGACTCGGTGCCGCTGGACCCGAAGCGGGTGCACGCGATGCCGGCGTCGGACGGCCCGCACGGCTCGGACGTGGAGGCCGCCGCGGCGGCGTACGCGCGGGAGCTGGCCGAGGCGTCCGTCCCGGAGAACCACGCCGCCGTCCCGTCCTTCGACGTCCTCCTCCTGGGCGTCGGCCCGGACACGCACGTGGCGTCCCTCTTCCCGGAGCACCCGGGCGTACGGGAGACGGAGCGCACGGTGATCGGCGTCCACGGCTCCCCCAAGCCGCCGCCCACCCGCGTCTCCCTGACCCTGCCGGCCATCCGCACGGCCCGCGAGGTGTGGCTGCTCGCGGCGGGTGAGGACAAGGCGAACGCGGTCGCGATGGCCCTCTCGGGCGCGGGCGAGATCCAGGCCCCGGCAGCGGGGGCGCAGGGCCGCGCCCGCACGCTGTGGCTCCTGGACGCGGCGGCGGCCTCGCGGCTGCCGAGGTCGCTGTACCCACCGGCGTCGGCCTGACCGGCCGCCCGGCGTTCGAGGACGGGAGGGGCGGCGGGGGCGGTGAGGGCGAGAACCCTCACCGCCCCCGCCGCCCTTTCCCCTGCTACCGCCCGCGCAGCTCCCGGTACGCGGCGACCAGCGCCCCGGTGGAGGAGTCCAGCCCGGACACCTCGCCGTCCCCGGTCAGCGCGGGCTCGACCCGCTTGGCGAGCACCTTCCCCAGCTCCACGCCCCACTGGTCGAACGAGTCGATGCCCCACACCGCGCCCTGCACGAACACCTTGTGCTCGTAGAGCGCGACGAGCTGGCCGAGCACCGACGGCGTCAGCTCGTGGGCGAGGATCGTGGTCGTCGGGTGGTTGCCCGGGAACGTCTTGTGCGCGACCAGGTCCTCCGGCACGCCCTCGGCCCGCACCTCGTCCGGCGTCTTGCCGAAGGCGAGGGCCTGGGTCTGCGCGAAGAAGTTGGCCATCAGCAGGTCGTGCTGGGCCTTCAGCCCGTCGCTCAGCTCGGCGGCCGGCCGGGCGAAGCCGATGAAGTCCGCCGGGATCAGCTTGGTGCCCTGGTGGATCAACTGGTAATACGCGTGCTGGCCGTTCGTCCCCGGCGTGCCCCACACCACCGGCCCGGTCTGCCACTGCACCTCGCGCCCGTCACGGGCGACGTACTTGCCGTTGGACTCCATGTCGAGCTGCTGGAGGTAGGCGGTGAACTTCGACAGGTAGTGGCTGTACGGCAGCACCGCGTGCGACTGCGCGTCGTGGAAGTTGCCGTACCAGATGCCCAACAGGCCCATCAGCAAGGGCACGTTGGCCTCGGCGGGCGCGGTGCGGAAGTGCTCGTCGACGATGCGGAAGCCGTCGAGCATCTCCCGGAAGCGGTCCGGGCCGATGGCGATCATCAGGGAGAGCCCGATCGCCGAGTCGTACGAGTAGCGTCCGCCGACCCAGTCCCAGAACTCGAACATGTTGGCCGTGTCGATGCCGAAGCCGGCGACCTTCTCGGCGTTGGTCGACAGGGCGACGAAGTGCTTGGCGACCGCCTTCTCATCGCCGCTCAGGCCGTCCAGCAGCCAGGAGCGCGCCGAGGTCGCGTTCGTGATCGTCTCGATGGTGGTGAACGTCTTGGACGCCACGATGAACAGCGTCTCGGCCGGTTCCAGGTCCCGGACCGCCTCGTGCAGGTCGGCGCCGTCGACGTTGGAGACGAACCGGACCGTCAGCTCGCGGTCGGTGAAGGCGCGCAGCGCCTCGTAGGCCATCGCCGGGCCGAGGTCGGAGCCGCCGATGCCGATGTTGACCACGTTGCGGATGCGCTTGCCGGTGTGGCCCTGCCACTCCCCCGAGCGGACCCGGTCGGCGAAGGCGGCCATCCTGTCGAGCACGGCGTGCACCTTGGGCACGACGTTCTCACCGTCGACCTCGATCACCGCGCCCCTCGGGGCGCGCAGCGCGGTGTGCAGCACCGCGCGGTCCTCGGTGGTGTTGATCTTCTCGCCGCGGAACATGGCGTCACGCAGCCCGAACACGTCGGTGGCGGCGGCCAGTTCCCGCAGCAGCCGCAGGGTGTCGTCGGTGACGAGGTGCTTGGAGTAGTCGACGTACAGGTCTCCCACCCGCAGCGTGCGGTCGGTGCCGCGCGACGGGTCGGCGGCGAACAGCTCGCGCAGCCGCACCTCGCCGAGCTCCTCGCGGTGCTTGGCCAGCGCGGTCCATTCGGCCCTCTGGTGGAGCCTGGTACGGCCGTCTGCGTTCATGTCGGTCTTCAGCCTTCTTCCTCAGGTGTCCCAGCTGTCCCGGCTGGTCCAACCTTATGGAGCGGTGCGGAAGAAGACCGACCGTGGGGGCTGGATCTCGGGCTAGATCTCGCCCCGCAGTTTGGCCAGCGCCTCGGCGAGGATGGCCTCGCCGTCCGCGTCGCTGCGGCGTTCGCGCACATAGGCCAGGTGGGTCTTGTAGGGCTCGGTGCGCGGCGGGTCCGGCGGATTGTCCCGGTCCTGTCCGGCGGGGAAGCCGCAGCGCGGGCAGTCCCAGGTCTCCGGGACCTGTGCGTCGCTCGCGAAGCTCGGCTGCGTCTCGTGTCCGTTGGAGCACCAGAAGGAGATGCGCAGACGCGGCGCGGACTCGCCGCGCTCGGCCTCGCCCATCGGCCCCGCCCCGACCCGGCTTCCCCGGATCGCGTTGCCACTTGCCACGGTCGTAACTCCCTGCGTGATGGTGCCGCGAAGCGAGTCGGCGTTTCGCTTCGCTGCGAGCGCCTCAGTCTACGTAAGGCCCAACGCGCGTCCAGTGATTGGAGTTACAAGCCCAAACGACAAGACGCAAGCCCCATGATAGGCGGCGCCGTGGGGCGCGTACCGGACATGGGGCTTTACGTGCTCGAGTGCGGGGTGGGTCAGTTGTTCGCCTTCATCAGCAGGCCGAGCACCATGATGCACGCGAACCAGAGCAGACCGACCACCACGGTGATCCGGTCGAGGTTGCGCTCGGCGACCGAGGAGCCGCCGACGGACGACTGCATGCCGCCCCCGAACATGTCGGAGAGGCCGCCGCCCTTCCCCTTGTGCATCAGCACCAGCAGCATCAGCAGCAGGCTGAAGACGATCAGGGCGATCGAGAACCCCAAAACCACGGCTGGACCAACTTCCTCGGATTCGGATGAACGACGGGGGCACGGTGACAGCAGGCCACCATGCCCCCGCAAGGGTACGACGTATCGCCGCTACGGCATACTCACCGGCCGATCTGCCGGACGGCGGGCCCGCGGGCCTACTGGTCGCGGAAGCGGACGATCTTGACGAACTCGTCCGAGTCCAGCGAGGCACCGCCGACCAGTGCACCGTCGATGTCGGCCTGCGACATGATCTCGGCGACGTTGCCGGACTTGACCGAGCCGCCGTACTGGATGCGGACCTTGTCGGCCAGCTCCTGGGAGTACAGCTCGGCGAGCTTGCCGCGGATGGCCGCGCAGACCTCCTGGGCGTCCTCGGCGCCGCACACCTTGCCGGTGCCGATGGCCCACACGGGCTCGTAGGCGATCACGATCGTCTCGGCCTGCTCGGCCGGGAGGTCCTTGAGACCGCCCTCGACCTGGGCGAGGGTGTGGGCGACGTGGTTGCCCGCCTCACGGACGTCCAGCTCCTCGCCGACGCACAGGATCGGGGTCAGGCCGTGCTTGTAGGCGGCCTTGACCTTGGCGTTCACCAGTTCGTCGGTCTCGGCGTGGTACTGCCGGCGCTCGGAGTGGCCGATCGCGACGTAGGTGCAGCGGAGCTTGGCCAGCATCGGGCCGGAGATCTCGCCGGTGTAGGCACCGCCGTCGTGGGCGGAGACGTCCTGGGCACCGTACTTGATCTTCAGCTTGTCGTGCTCGACCAGGGTCTGCACCGAGCGCAGGTCGGTGAAGGGGACGAGGACGGCGACCTCGACGGCGTCGTAGTCCTTGTCCGCGAGGGCGAAGGCGAGCTTCTGGACGTGGGCGATGGCCTCGAGGTGGTTGAGGTTCATCTTCCAGTTGCCCGCCATCAGCGGCGTGCGAGTGGTCATACGGGGTCAGTCCTCCAGTGCGGCGAGGCCGGGGAGCGTCTTGCCCTCGAGGTATTCGAGGGAGGCGCCGCCGCCGGTCGAGATGTGGCCGAATGCGTTCTCGTCGAAGCCGAGCGTCCGCACGGCCGCGGCGGAGTCGCCGCCGCCGACCACGGTGAAGCCCGGGGCGTCGACGAGGGCCTGGGCGACCGCTTTGGTGCCCTCGGCGTAGTCGGGGTGCTCGAAGACGCCCATCGGGCCGTTCCAGAAGACGGTGGCAGCGTCGGCGAGCTTCGAGGCGTACAGCTTGCGGGTCTCGGGACCGATGTCCAGACCCTCCTGGTCGGCCGGGATGGCGTCCGCCGCGACGGTGGCGGGGTGGGCCGGGGCCTTGGTCTTCAGGTCCGGGAACTCGGACGAGACCAGCACGTCGACCGGGAGGACCAGCTCGACGCCGTTCTTCTCGGCACGCTCCATGTACTCCTTGACGACCGGGATCTGGTCCTCCTGGAGGAGCGAGATGCCGACCTCGTGGCCCTGGGCCTTGAGGAAGGTGTACGCCATGCCGCCGCCGATGAGGAGCCGGTCGGCCTTGCCGAGCAGCTGGTCGATGACGGCGAGCTTGTCGGAGACCTTGGCACCGCCGAGGGCGACCACGTAGGGGCGCTGCACGTCGTCGGTGAGCTTCTTCAGGACGCCGACCTCGGTGGCGATGAGGTAGCCGGCGTAGTGCGGCAGCCGCTTCGGCAGGTCGAAGACGGAAGCGTGCTTGCGGTGCACCGCGCCGAAGCCGTCGCCGACGTAGACGTCCGCGAGGCCGGCCAGCTTGTCGGCGAAGGCGGCGCGCTCGGCGTCGTCCTTGCTGGTCTCGCCGGCGTTGAAGCGCAGGTTCTCGATGACGGCCACCCGGCCGTCGGCGAGGCCGGACACGACGGTCTCGGCGGAGGTGCCGACCGTGTCGTCGGCGAAGGCGACGTCGGCGCCGAGCAGCTCACCGAGGCGGGCCGCGGCCGGGGCGAGGGAGAAGGCCGGGTCCGGGGCGCCCTTGGGGCGGCCCAGGTGCGAGGCGACGATCACGCGCGCGCCCGCGTCGGCCAGGGCCTTGACGGTGGGCACCACGGCGCGGATACGGCCGTCGTCGGTGATGGTGGTGCCGTCCAGCGGCACGTTCAGGTCGGCGCGGACGAAGACGCGCTTGCCCGCGACGCCTTCGGAGAGCAGTTCGTCGATCGTCTTCAAGAGGGCTCCTGGATTCTCGGATCGCTCGTGATCCTACGAGGGCGGGTCGCTGCGGACGCGACGCAGGGCCCGGACAGCGCGGCCTTGCGCTGCCCGAGCCCTGGTGTCACATGCGAGGTGCCTGCTCCGGTCGGCTGCGGCCGGTCAGAGCTGGTTGCCGACGAAGACCGTGAGGTCGACGAGGCGGTTGGAGTAGCCCCACTCGTTGTCGTACCAGCCGATGACCTTCACGTTCTTGCCGTCCTGGACCATGGTCAGGGACGAGTCGAAGGTGCAGGACGCCGGGGCGTTGACGATGTCCGAGGAGACGATCGGGTCCTCGGTGTACTCCAGGATGCCCTTCAGCTCGCCCTCGGCGGCCTTCTGGAAGGCGGCGTTGACCTCTTCCTTGGTCACCTCGCGGCCCAGCTCCAGGACGAGGTCGGTGACCGAGCCGGTCGGGACCGGGACGCGCATGGCGATGCCGTCCAGCTTTCCCTTGAGCTGCGGGAGGACCAGCGCGGTGGCCTTGGCGGCACCCGTGGTGGTCGGGATGATGTTCTCCGCGGCGGCACGGGCGCGGCGCAGGTCCTTGTGCGGGAAGTCCAGGATGCGCTGGTCGTTCGTGTACGCGTGCACCGTCGTCATCAGGCCCTTGACGATGCCGAAGTTCTCGTCGAGGACCTTGGCCATCGGCGCCACGCAGTTGGTGGTGCAGGAGGCGTTGGAGATGACGTGGTGGTTGGCCGCGTCGTACTTGTCCTGGTTGACGCCCATCACGATGGTGACGTCCTCGTCCTTGGCCGGGGCCGAGATGAGGACCTTCTTCGCGCCGCCCGCGATGTGCTTCTCGGCGTCGGCCTTCTTGGTGAAGATGCCGGTCGACTCGATGACGATGTCGACACCCAGCTCGCCCCACGGGATGTCGGCGGGGTTGCGCTCGGCGAGGACCTTGAGGGTCTTGTCGCCGACGGTGATGGTGTCCTCGGTGTGCGAGACCTCGTACGGGAGGCGCCCGAGGATGGTGTCGTACTTCAGCAGATGGGCGGTGGTCGCGGTGTCACCCAGGTCGTTGACAGCCACGATCTCGATGTCTGCACCCTGCTCCAGCAGCGCGCGGAAGTAGTTACGACCGATGCGGCCAAAGCCGTTGATGCCTACGCGGATCGTCACGAACCGATCTCCTCGTTGGTACGCCGGCCCGATGTGCCGGCGAGCTGTATTTGGGATGTCCCCGACCACCACCGACCCTACCTCTCCGGGGCCTGAGGGGTGACATCGAGACGCCCCATACCCGGCAGGGCGGTCCGTACCCGTCAGTAGGGGTACGGACCGCCCCGGGCTACGGGGGACCGATCACCCGATTTCGTTACACCGTGCCAGTCCCCCGCGTCCCGGATTTCACTCGTCCAGGGCACGCAGCGCCTGTCGGAGCAGGGCCGTCCGGGCGGCCGGTTCGGTGAGGTGCTCCAGGCCGAAGCCCAGCAGGACGGTGTCGTCCGTGGTGACCGCGCCGTAGGTCTGGAACAGGGTCCCGGTGCGGGTCCAGTCCTTCAGCACGGCGGGGCTGCCCGCGGGCGGCCCGGCCACCCGCCAGGCGCCGAGCGAGGTCTCGAAGCCCTCGGTCTGCGTCGCCGTGCCGCCGACGACCAGCGAGGCCTCGTCGGCGAGGACGCCGCGCCCGCCGCTGCCCGGGTCGGTGACGTAGGCGATCGACACCTCGACGGACTTGCCGGCGTAGGCGCTCAGGTCGAACGCGACCTGCCGCCAGCCCGCGGAGGAGCCGGTGAGGCTGTTCCACTGCCCGGTCGTGCCGGTCGCGGTGCAGCCGTCGTCGGACGGGGTGAGGTAGTGCTCCAGCCAGGGGTGCTCGCCGACGTAGAAGCCGGCCGCGCACTCGGACGGTACGGCGGTGCCGGTCGCGCCACCCGCCTCGGGGAGCGTGGTCCAGTCGTCGGCGCCGGTGGTGTGCGCCTCGACCAGGGCGTGGTCGTACCCGCGCTCGGTGTCCCAGAGCAGCTGGGTGCGGAGCGTGGGGCGGTCGGCGGCGGTGACACCGGTGAGGTCGACGGTGCGGGTGAGGCGCTTGTAGGCGTCGTCGGTGTGGACCGCGGCGGCCATCCCCTGGCCCGCGTAGGGCCCGTACGGGTTGACCGTGCCGGCGAACTTCCCGGCGCCCTCGCTCGCGAACTGCGGGTAGGTGTCGGTGGGCAGCTCGTCCGAGGTGACGCTGTAGGTCCCGGCGGCGTCCAGCGGGTTGCCGGGCGCGGCGCCGAGCGCGCCGGCGGTGCCGGTGAGCTTTCCGGAGCCGGTGAAGCCGGTGGCGCCGGGGGACGAGGTGCGGGTGTAGGCGCCCAGGTAGTACTGGCTGAAGTCGTCGGACGGGTTGCCGCCGCCGAGGTCGACGCTGCCGCCGGCCCGCTCGCCGGCCTCGATCAGCCGGCCGCCCTCGTTGAGGAAGGCGCGCAGCTGGAGCTGTGTGGCGTTGCCGGGGACCGCGGCGCCGGTGTGGTGGACGACGGTGTCGAAGTGGGCGAGGACGCCGAGCGCGTCGGGCGCGCCCTGGGTGGCGACGTCCCAGACGGCCGCGCGCCTGCCGTTGGCCTTCAGGGCGTCCACGTAGGTCTGGGCCTGCGTGGCCTTCGCGCCCTCCTCGGCGACGACGAGGACGTCGGCGCGGGGCCGCTCGGCGATCGTGTAGGTGAAGTGCTCGCTCTCGGTCCGCTTCCCGTTCTTCGTCTCTCCGGTGAACCAGACCTCGACCTTGTCGCCGCGGTCGCCGTCCTTGACCTCGGCGCGGTACTCGTCGAAGTAGAGGTTGTCCTCACCGCCGTACCGCTCACCGCCCCGCCAGGGCTTCAGGGCCATGTCGTGGACACGCCCGCCGTTGACGCGGTACTTCAGCTCCTTGTCGCGCACCGACTTGCGTGCGACGACGGAGACCTCCTGGTCGGCGCCGCGCGAGTAGGACGTGGTGAAGGGGGCCGGGGTGAAGTCGGCGGCCTCCAGGCCGACCGCGGAGGACGGCCGGTCGGGGTGCGACGCGGACTCGGCGACGGAGAGCGCGAAGGGGATGTTCTTCGCGAACTCCTGCTGGATCAGCTTCTCGTCGTCGGGGAAGTTGAAGCCCGACTGGCAGTCGCCCGCGTTCCACTCGTCGTCGGGGTCCTGCTCGGAGATGGTCTGGCAGGTCGACATCTCCGGGGTGAACATCGCCATGCCATTGACGTTGGCCGCGTGGCCGTCCGCCTCGCCGTTGGTGGTGTACAGCTCCGAGGAGACCTGCGGGTGGTACCCGGGGATCGCGGAGTTCTCCGGCGTCCCGGCGAGCGCCTTGTAGAGGACGTCGTCCGGGGTGTTCGTGGCCACCTGCCAGCCGACCCCGTAGAGGAGCAGTTCGGCGGCGGAGTGGTAGTTGATGCCGTACGTGAACCCGATCCGCTTCTGGAAGGCGTCCAGGGCCTTGGTCTCGGGCTCGGAGTTGGGTCCGGCGCCCCGGTAGGTCTGGCTGGTGGGGTTGGGGGACGAGCCCTCGTCGTCGTAGCCCCACTTGTAGGCGAAGTTGCGGTTGAGGTCGACGCCGTCGCCGGTGCCGATGGCGCCGTCGCCGTTGTTGTCGCGCAGGTTCTTGCGCCACAGGCGGTTGTCGGTGTCCTCGAACGTGTAGTCGTACCCGTCGGGGTTGGCCGACAGGACGAACCACAGTTCGGTCGAGTCGACCAGCTTCTTGATCCGCCGGTCCTCGTCGTACTTGTCCAGGTAGTGGTGCATCAGCCGCCGGGTCATCTCCGGGGTGATCCACTCGCGCGCGTGCTGGTTGGACAGGTAGAGGACGGCGGGTTTGGCGCCGTCCTTCGTCTTCTTGGCGTTCTTGGTGAGCTTGAGCGCCAGGATGTCCTGGCCGTTCACCGTCCTGCCGATGGAGACGACCTTGGTGAGACGGGGGTTGGCCTGTGCGGTCCTGAGGATCTCCTCCTTGAGTCCGCCGTCGCCGCTGTACGGCCGGAACACGCCGTCGGCGGCCGCCTCGACGCGCTTCTCGGCCCGGGTGGACAGGGTGTGCTCGGTGAGGTCGACGCCCTGTTTCTCCAGCTTCCGGGCCTGCTGGTCGGTGAGGTAGACCTCGACGGTGGCGGTGCCCCGGTCGGGGACGCGCTCACCGAGTTCGTGGCCGTCCTGGCCGGCGGACAGCAGCAGGGGTACCTGCTCCTGGGTCACGTCGGCGCGGAAGACCTTCACCTCGTCCGTGTCCGCGGTCGCGGATTCGGCGGGTCGTGCCTGGGCGACGGGCGCGAAGCCCGCTCCGCCGAGCAGGAGTGCGCCGACGGCGAGGATCGATCTCGCTCTTCGTCTCATGAACCCCCCTAGATGGGGCCTGTCCGACAGGCCTGGGTTCGCCACAGCAGCGAACAGATGCCAGGCTCATGACAGCTCATGATCGAGTCAAGAGCGCCGCAAGGACACGCGGAAGCCGGCGCCGGTCACCCAAGTGGGCTCCGGCACCGGCTTATTGGCGGTTCTCGCGCGGGAGGGCGAGGAGTGGTGGGGCGAGGCGCGTTCGGCAGGCGGTGCTCGGTCAGCCGACGAGGTTGTCGGCCAGCTCCTCGCTGAGGTTGGCGTCCGTGCCCGGGATGCCGAGGTCCGAGGCCCGCTTGTCGGCCATCGCGAGCAGACGGCGGATGCGGCCGGCGACCGCGTCCTTGGTCAGCGGCGGGTCGGCGAGCGCGCCCAGCTCCTCCAGGGATGCCTGCTTGTGCTCCATGCGCAGCCGGCCCGCGGCCGCGAGGTGCTCGGGCACGTCGTCGGCGAGGATCTCCAGGGCCCGCTGGACCCGGGCGCCGGCGGCGACGGCCGCGCGGGCCGAGCGGCGCAGGTTGGCGTCGTCGAAGTTGGCGAGGCGGTTGGCGGTCGCCCGGACCTCGCGGCGCATCCGCCGCTCCTCCCAGGCCAGCACCGACTCGTGGGCGCCGAGCCGGGTGAGCAGCGCGCCGATCGCGTCGCCGTCGCGGACGACGACCCGGTCCACGCCCCGCACCTCACGGGCCTTGGCGGCGATCGACAGCCGGCGGGCGGCGCCGACCAGGGCGAGCGCGGCCTCCGGACCCGGGCAGGTCACCTCCAGGGAGGAGGAGCGGCCGGGCTCGGTCAGCGAGCCGTGCGCGAGGAAGGCCCCGCGCCAGGCCGCCTCGGCGTCGCAGGTGGCCCCCGAGACCACCTGCGGCGGCAGTCCCCGGATGGGCCGGCCCCGGCCGTCCACCAGGCCGGTCTGCCGGGCCAGCTGGTCACCGCCCGCGACCACCCGAACGACGTAACGCGATCCGCGGCGCAGCCCGCCCGGTGCCATCACGATCAGCTCGGAGCTGTGCCCGAAGATCTCCAGGATGTCCCGCTTGAGGCGGCGGGCCGCCATCGCGGTGTCCAGCTCCGCCTCGATCACGATGCGCCCGCTCACCAGGTGAAGGCCGCCGGCGAACCGCAGAACGGCGGAGACCTCCGCCTTTCTGCAGCAGGTCCGGGTGACGGGGAGCCGGGAGATCTCGTCCTTCACCGCTGCCGTCATCGCCATGGGCCGATCCTTCCATGCATCCGAAAAATACGGTCGTACGCGGCGGCCAGCTGCTCCGGGTCGTGCCTCGGGGTCCCGTCGGCCCGGGCGACCGGAGCCAGCTCGACCGCGGCGCCGAACCGTTTCGCGGCATCGGTGAGCGAGTCACGGTCGGGCACGGCGGCCTCGTCGGCCAGCACCACGTCCAGGGCGAGTTTAGGGGCGTGTCGTCCCAAAACCTCCAAATGACGCTGCGGGGAGAAGCCCTCGGTTTCTCCGGGCTGGGGGGCGAGGTTCAGCGAGAGCACCCGGCGGGCCTTCGTCTCGACCAGCGCGTCCAGCAGGTCGGGCACGAGCAGGTGCGGGATGACGGAGGAGAACCAGGAGCCGGGGCCGAGCACCACCCAGTCCGCGTCCAGGACGGCGTCGACCGCCTCGGGGACGGCCGGCGGGTCGTTCGGCACCAGGTGCACGGACTGCACCTCGCCGGGCGTGAGCGCCACGGTGGCCTGACCGCGCACCGTGTCCACCTCGTCGGGCCGGTCCGGGTCGTGGCCCCGGACCAGGGCCTGCAGCTCCAGCGGCACCGCCGACATGGGCAGCACCCGCCCGTGCGCGCCGAGCAGCTTGCCGACCAGGTCGAGGGCCTGGACGTGGTCCCCGAGCTGCTCCCACAGGGCGACGATCAGCAGGTTGCCGACGGCGTGCTCGTGCAGGTCGCCCTGGGACTGGAAGCGGTGCTGGATGACGCGGGCCCAGGTCTGGCCCCAGTCGTCGTCGCCGCACAGCGCGGCAAGCGCCTTGCGCAGGTCGCCGGGCGGCAGGACGCCCAGCTCGTCGCGCAGGCGCCCGCTGGAGCCGCCGTCGTCGGCCACGGTGACGACGGCGGTGAGGTCGCCGGTGATCCGGCGCAGTGCGGCGAGCGAGGCGGACAGACCCATGCCGCCGCCGAGGGCGACGACCTTGGGCTGGGCACCCCGGCGGCGCGGCCTGGCACCGCGCGCCTGTTCGGGCCGGGCGGCCCGGGCCTCGGCGGGCCTGCCGCCGCGTCCCTCGGGCACCACCCGGCGCAGCCTGCTCAGCCGCGGAGTACGTCCTGTCATTCCCGTCCCATGTCCCGGTGGACGACCACCGTCTCCACGCCCTCGGCGGCGAGCCGGGCGGCGAGCTTCTCCGACATGGCCACGGACCGGTGCTTGCCGCCGGTGCAGCCGACGGCGACGGTCACATAGCGCTTGCCCTCCCGACGGTAACCCGCGGCGATCATCTGGAGCAGTTCGGTGTACCGGTCGAGGAACTCCTTGGCCCCGGGCTGGTTCAGGACGTAGGAGGACACCTCCTCGTTCAGGCCGGTGAACGGGCGCAGCTCGGGCACCCAGTGCGGATTGGGCAGGAAGCGCATGTCGACGACCAGGTCGGCGTCGACCGGCAGGCCGTACTTGAAGCCGAAGGACATGACGGTGGCCCGCAGCTCGGGCTCCTCGTCGCCGGCGAACTGGGCGTCCATCTTGGCGCGCAGCTCGTGCACGTTGAGGCTGGAGGTGTCGATCACCAGGTCGGCGTCGCCGCGCAGCTCGCGCAGCAGTTCCCGTTCGGCGGCGATGCCGTCGACGATGCGGCCGTCGCCCTGGAGGGGGTGCGGGCGGCGCACCGACTCGAAACGGCGCACCAGCGCCTCGTCGGAGGACTCCAGGAAGACGATCCGCCGGGTGACGCCGCGCGAGTCGAGGTCCGCGAGGGACTCGCGCAGGTTGTCGAAGAAGCGCCGGCCGCGGACGTCGACGACGACCGCGATCCGCGCCACGTTGCCCTGCGAGCGGGCGCCGAGCTCCACCATGGTGGGGATCAGCGCGGGCGGGAGGTTGTCGACGACGAACCAGCCGAGGTCCTCCAGACACTTGGCGGCCGTCGAGCGGCCGGCCCCGGACATGCCGGAGATGATCACCAGCTCGGGGATGGCCGCCTCGTGCGCCCCGGCTGTTTCCTTGCCCGTACTCACCTGTGCTCCGTCGTTCTGGCGCCGCTCCGGGCCGGCCGCCTGCGCGCCCGAGTCCTGGCCGGCCGTGCCGTGGGCCTGTTCTCGTCCCGCTGTGGGCTGTGCCTCGTGCTCGGTCATGTCTCCTGCCCCCGTCGTTCGTCCGGGGTGCCCGCGGTCACGGGCTCCCCCGGGGCATCCGCCGTCGTCTCGGGTGCCCCGTCCTCGTCATCCATGATCTCTCCGGTCGCCGTGTTCACGGCGGGTGCGGCCGGGGTGGCCCCGGCGAGGGCCACGGCCACGGTCTCCGCCGTCTTGCGGCCTATGCCGGGTACCTCGCAGATCTGGTCGATCGTCGCCGACCGCAGCTTCTTCACGGAACCGAAGTGCTTGATCAGCGCCTGCTTGCGGGTCTCCCCGAGACCCGGCACGTCGTCCAGCGGGCCGGCGCGGAAGCGCTTGGACCGCTTGGCGCGCTGGTAGGTGATCGCGAAGCGGTGGGCCTCGTCGCGGACCCGCTGGAGCAGGTACAGGCCCTCGCTGGTGCGGGGCAGGACGACCGGGTCGTCGTCCCCGGGCAGCCACACCTCCTCCAGGCGCTTGGCGAGGCCGCAGACGGCGATGTCGTCGATGCCCAGCTCGTCCAGCGCCCGCTGGGCCGCCGCGACCTGCGGCCGGCCGCCGTCCACGACGACGAGCTGGGGCGGGTAGGCGAAGCGCTTGGGGCGGCCGTCGTCGTCCTTGAGGGCGGGACCCTCGATGAGGAACTCACCGTCCTCGGCGGCCGGGCCGTCCGTCGCGGCCCGGCCGTCCATGGCGACCTGGCTGTCCGGGGCGGACGGGCCGGTCCCGGTGGCACCGGTCGGGGAGGTCCGTTCCTCGCCGTCCGCCCACTCGCCGGTCCTCTCCTTCTCGGCGAGGTAGCGGCGGAAGCGGCGCGTGATGACCTCGTGCATGGAACGGACGTCGTCCTGTCCACGGAAGCCCTTGATCTGGAACCGCCGGTATTCGCTCTTCCGGGCCAGTCCGTCCTCGAAGACGACCATCGAGGCCACGACGTCGTCGCCCTGGAGGTGCGAGATGTCGTAGCACTCGATCCGCAGCGGGGCGCTGTCCAGGCCGAGGGCGTCGGCGATCTCCTCCAGGGCACGCGAGCGCGTCGTCAGGTCGGAGGCACGCTTGGTCTTGTGCAGGACGAGCGCCTGCTGGGCGTTGCGCTGGACGGTCTCCATCAGCGCCTTCTTGTCGCCGCGCTGCGGGATGCGCAGCGAGACACCCGACCCGCGGCGGTCGGTCAGCCACTGCTGGACGGGCTCCACGGGATCGGGCAGGGCCGGGACCAGCACCTCTTTGGGCACGGCGTCCCCGGTCTCCTCCCCGTACAACTGCTGGAGGGCGTGCTCGACGAGGGCGCCGGTGGTGATCTCCTCCACCTTGTCCGTGACCCAGCCGCGCTGGCCGCGCACGCGTCCGCCGCGCACGTGGAAGATCTGGACGGCCGCCTCCAGCTCGTCCTCGGCGACCGCGATCAGGTCGGCGTCGGTGGCGTCGGCCAGCACGACCGCGCTCTTCTCCATGGCCTTCTTCAGGGCCCCGATGTCGTCGCGCAGGCGCGCCGCCCGCTCGTACTCCATCTCCTCGGCCGCGTCGGCCATCCGCCGCTCCAGACGGCGCAGGTACGTGCCGGTGCGGCCGGCCATGAAGTCGCAGAACTCCTCGGCCAGCTCCCGGTGGTCCTCGGCGGAGATCCGCTCCACGCAGGGCGCCGAGCACTTGCCGATGTAGCCGAGCAGGCAGGGGCGGCCGGTACGGGCGGCGTTCTTGAAGACTCCGGCGGAGCAGGTGCGCACCGGGAAGACGCGCAGCAGGAGGTCGACCGTGTCGCGGATCGCCCAGGCGTGCCCGTACGGCCCGAAGTACCGCACGCCCTTCTTCTTGTGTCCGCGCATCACCTGCACGCGCGGGAACTCCTCGTTCATCGTCACCGCGAGGTACGGGTAGCTCTTGTCGTCGCGGTACTTGACGTTGAACCGGGGGTCGTACTCCTTGATCCAGGAGTACTCCAGCTGGAGCGCCTCGACCTCCGTGGACACCACCGTCCACTCCACGGACGCGGCCGTGGTGACCATCGTGCGGGTGCGGGGGTGCAGGTTCGCCAGGTCCTGGAAGTAGTTCGCCAGGCGCTGGCGCAGGCTCTTCGCCTTTCCGACGTAGATCACCCGGCGGTGCTCGTCACGGAACCTGTACACCCCCGGGGAGTCCGGGATCTCTCCCGGCCTGGGGCGGTAGCTGGAGGGGTCGGCCATGACTCACACCCTACTGGCGGGGACCGACACTCCGGCGGGCCGTGGGCGGCCCCCGCCCCGGGGCGGGAGGAGACGGTGCGGGGCCGGGCGGTCACGCCGGGTGCCCTCGGGACGCCGGGCCGGTGTGTTCTCGGCCAGGAGCGTGTCGCAGTAGGGCTTCAGGTGTTGTCGGGACTAGATCAACACGCTTCAATGCGGGGGGACTCGGGGCCCAGAAGCGCGGCGTACGGATGTGAAGACCCCTGTGCCGCGACCGGGGGGCGGCCCCGGTCGATCCACGTCGACGGTCTGACCAGCCGTCGTGTCCTTCACAGAGAGGCCCCTGCATGCCGCACGCCACCCAGCACCTGGACGTCGTCACCGCGGAACTCGACTCGGCCCTGCGCGGTGGTCCCTTCCACGTGGCCCTGCGTGCCGCGATCGCCGCTCGCGGCCTGCCGCTGCAGCGCGTGCAGCACCACCTGTCGCGCCACGGTGTGAAGGTGGGCGTCACGAGTCTGAGCTACTGGCAGCAGGGTGCCCGGCGTCCGCAGCGTCCGGAGTCGCTGCGGGCGGTGCGGGCCCTGGAGGAGATACTCCAGCTGCCCGAGGAGTCGCTGATCCGCCTGCTCGCCGAGGCCGGCGAGGGCATCCCCGACCAGGGGCCCGCGGCGCGCTCCTACCGCTCCTTCATGGCGGCCTCCGGTGTGCTGGACCGGCTGCTGGCCGAGCTGGACCATTCGTCGCCGGACGGCGGACTCCACGCCCTCGGACACCACGAACGCGTCCGGATCGGGCCGGGCCGTGAGCTGGCCGCCCGCGAGTCGCAGCACATCGTCCGCGCCCACCGCGACGGCGTGGACCGCTTCGTCGCCGTCCACCACGGCGAACCGGGCTGCGCTCCCGCGCGGATGACCGTCCACGCGCTGGAGAACTGCCGTACGGGCCGGGTCCGCACCCACCACGACACCGGTGTGCTCGTGACCGAGCTGCTCTTCGACACGCGGCTGACGGCCGGCGACACGTATCTCTTCCGCTACGGCGTCGAGGACGGCACCGCCGGGGTGTCCCGCGAGTACGTGCGCGGGTTCGCCTCGGCGGGCGGGCAGTACGCGCTCCAGGTGCGGTTCGACGCCGCGGCCCTGCCGGTGCGCTGCCACCGGTTCACCCAGCACTCGCCGGCGGCACCGCGCGGCGGCCGGCAGGAGCTGGCCCTCAGCGACCGGCACCGCTCGGTGCACCTCGTGGAACCGCGGGTGCGGTCCGGGATGCTGGGGATCGGGTGGGACTGGGAGTGAGCGGACGCCCGCGGCCGCCCCGGACCGGACGGGTTCCGAGCCGGGCGCGGTGAGGCGGGGCCGGTCAGGTACGGCGTGGGGCAGGGCCGGGTCAGGTGCGGCGTGGGGCAGGGCCGGTCAGGTGCCGGGGCTCGCGACGATCCGGCCCTGCTTCACCTCGACCGGCAGTTCGATGAGGGGCACGGTCGCGGGGGCGTGCAGCACCTCGCCGGTCCGGGCGTCGAACTCGCTGCCGTGACAGGGGCAGACCAGCTTCGTCCCCTCCAGCTTCCTGATGGGGCACCCCGCGTGCGTGCAGACCGTGCTGAACGCCTTCAGGGTGCCGTCGTCACTCCGGCTGACCACCACGTTCTGGTCCCGGTAGAGCTTGGTCGCGCCCTTGGCGACCTCGCCGTCCGTTCCCAGGTCGACGGGCGCGGTCGGCCTGGCCGGGGCGGCGCCGTCGTCGCCCGGTGAGCAGGCGGCCAGACCGAGTCCGGCGACGGGGGTGAGGGCCGCCGAGCGCAGGACGGTACGGCGGCTCGGGGCGGGACGGCCGGGCATGGTGTCTCCACTGGTCAAGGTGTGTACGGGGCGACGATATCCGGCGACCGGAGCCCCTCCGCGCGGTGGGTCGCGCGGAGGCGAGGGCTCGGGGAGGTCGCGGAGGGGAGGACGCGGGGAGAGGACGTAAACGCTTGCGCAAGCGTTTACGCGCCTGCCCCGGATGCGGTACGGTCCCGGCCGGTGACGCGCGGAAGACCCGGAACGCCCGGAGCACCCCGGAGCCCCGGAGCCCCCGGAGCGCGAGAGCACGCGGAAGGAGCCGCCGATGGCGACCATGGCCGATGTGGCGCGGAGCGCCGGGGTCTCCGTGGCGACCGTCTCGCACGTGCTCAACGACACCCGTCCCGTGCTGCCGCACACCCGCCAGGCGGTGCTGGACGCCGTCGAGGAACTCGGTTACACCCCGAACACCCTCGCCCGCTCCCTGGTGACCTCGCGCACGCGCTCCATCGGGCTGGCGGTGTCGGCCATCAGCAACCCTTACTTCACGGAGATCCTCCAGGGCGTCGAGTCCGCCGCCCTGGAAAGCGGCTACGGCCTGCTCATCGCCGACCCGCACGACGACCCCGGACACGAGCGCGAGGTCGTCCGGATGCTGCACGAGCGGCGGGTGGACGGCCTGATCGTCGCGCCCTCCGCCGACCCGCGCGAGCTCGTCGCCTATCTCGGCCGCCACCGTGTGCCGACCGTGTTCCTCGACCGGGCCGTGGACATCCCGGAGGGCGCGGGCGCTCCGCGCTTCGACCAGGTCGGTGCCGAGGGCGCCGAGCCGACGGCCCTGCTGGTCACGCATCTCGCCGGGCTCGGCCACCGCAGGATCGGCCTGGTCGCGGGCCGGCCGGGGCTCAGCACGACGCGCGAACGGATCACCGGGTACCGGCACGGCCTGGCCGCCGCCGGGCTGCCCCATGACGAACGGCTCCTGGTGCACGGCGACTCCGAGGCGGCAGGCGGCGAACGGGCCACCGACGCCCTGCTGTCCCTGGCGGTGCCGCCCACCGCGCTGGTCACCGCCAACAACGCGATGACCATCGGCGCGCTGCGGGCCCTGCGGGAGCACGGTCTGTCCGTGCCCGACGACCTCGCGCTGTGCTGTTTCGACGACTTCGCCTGGGCGGACCTCTTCTCCCCCCGGCTCACGGCCGTGGCGCAGCCCAGCAGGGAGCTGGGCGCGCGAGCCGTCCGCCTGCTGCTGGACCGCCTCGCCGTGCCGGACCGGCCCGCGCGGACCGTGCGGCTGCCCTGCGCCTTCGTCCACCGCACCTCGTGCGGCTGCCCCGAGCGGGCCCCCGCAAAGGCTCACGAAAGGACACTCCCGTGATCGTCGTCGCCGGTGAGGCACTCATCGACCTGGTACCGCAGGGCACGGGCGCCCTCGCCGCGCTGCGGCCGGCGCTCGGCGGCGGGCCGTACAACACGGCCGTCGCGCTGGGCCGGCTCGGCTCCCCCACCGCCTTCTGCTCCCGGGTGTCGTCCGACGCCTTCGGCGAGGCGCTGCTGGACCGGCTGCGCGAGACGGGCGTGGACGTCTCACCCGTCCAGCGCGGGGCCGAGCCCACGACCCTCGCCGTGGCCTCGGTGGACGCGGACGGTTCCGCCGCGTACTCCTTCTACGTGGACGGGACGGCGGACCGGCTGTTCTCGGTGCCCACCGCGCTCCCGTCCGGCACCCGCGCGGTGTCCTTCGGGACCTGCTCCCTGGTCCTGGAACCGGGCGCGAGCGCGTACGAGGAGCTGCTGCGCCGGACGGCGGCGCGGGGCGTCTTCACGGCGCTGGACCCGAACATCCGCGCCGGGCTGATCCCGGACCCGGACGCCTACCGCGCCCGGTTCAGGAGCTGGCTGCCCTCGGTGTCGCTGCTGAAGCTGTCCGCCGAGGACGCCGAGTGGCTCGGCGGCACGCCCCGGGAGTGGCTGGCGGCGGGCCCGGCGGCCGTCGTGGTCACCCGGGGCGGCGCGGGGCTGACGGCGTTCACCCGCGACGGGGCCGAGTACACCGTGCCCGGCGAGCGGGTCGAGGTGGTGGACACGATCGGCGCGGGCGACACGGTGAACGCGGCACTGCTGCACGGCCTCGCGGCCCGCGGCGCACTCGGCGACGCGGCGGTGGCCGCCCTGGGCGCGGAAGGCTGGGCGTCACTGCTCGGCTTCGCCGCCCGCGCGGCGGCGGTCACCTGCTCGCGCGCGGGGGCGGAGCCGCCGTTCGCCCACGAGGTGGCCTGACCGTCACCGGACCGGCCCGCCCTCCAGGTGCTCAGCCGGCCGACCGTACGGCCCGCAGACCGCCGGGGCGGCGGCCGTCGAGGCGGTCAAGGGCGGCGGCCGTGGCATCGTCCGCGGGCAGGTGCACGACGAGGCGCTGGCCCTCCTCGGGGAGCACGAGCGTCTCGTGCAGCAGCCGCAGCGGTCCGGCCTGCGGGTGCTCGACCCGCTGGGTGCCGACGCGTCGCGGGGCCGTGCCGAGGTCGGCGAACCGGTCGGCGAAGGGGGCCCCCGCCGTCACCGTCAGCTCGTCGGCCAGTTCGGTCACGTTCGGATCGCGCAGCGGGGCCTCGTGCCGGAGCTGGGCGACCAGGTCGTCGGCCACACGGTCCCAGTCGGGGTAGGCGGCGCGGGCGCGCTCGTCGGTGAACAGGTACCGGAGCAGGTTGGGCCGCTCCTCGTCGAGCAGCCCGATCGGGCCGGTCAGCCGCGCGTAGCCGCCGGTGTGGGCGAGGACGTCACCGATCCAGTTCAGCACCACGGCGGGGGCGGGCTCCAGCCGTTCCAGTACGGCCCGCACGGTGGGGCGCGCGGTCCTGCTGAGCGGCGGGGCGGCGGCGCACAGCAGCGGGTCGCCGCCGTCGGCCTCCTTCGTCAGGCGGCGCAGCAGCGTCCGGTCCCGCAGCGACAGGTGCAGCGCGTCGGCGAGAGCGCCGAGGACCTGGACGGACGGGTTGCGGTCGCGCCCCTGCTCCAGCCGGGTCAGGTACTCGACGCTGACGCCGGCGAGCGTGGCCAGTTCGGCGCGGCGCAGACCCGGGGTGCGGCGGCGGGGGCCCGCGGGGAGCCCCACCTCGGCGGGGGTGACGGACTCACGCCAGGTCCGCAGGTACGTGCCCAACTCGTTGTCGCTCACGTCTGGAACGTACCAACACGGGCGGGCCGGAGGGTGGCCCTGCGACTACCACGCTCGAGGCGGTCTCCCTGTACGGGCGCGGCGCGCCCAGGGTGGAGGACATGACGAATGACACCGCCACCACAGCCACCACAGCCGCCACCACGGCCACCACCGTCGGCACAGCCGCAGCCGCGCCCGCAGCCGCACCCGCCGCCGCGACCGGTCCCGCCCTTCCGCTCGGCCCCGGCGAGTGGACGCTGGACCCGTTCCACTCCGCCGTGAACTTCACCATCCGCCACCTCGGCATCGCCAAGGTGCGGGGGCGCTTCAGCGGTGTGCGGGCCGGTCTGTTCGTGGGCGAGCGGATCGAGGACGTGCGGGTGTCCGCGACGATCGACCTGGCGTCCATCGACACCGGCAACGCCGACCGGGACGCGCACGTACGCGCCTCCGACCTGCTCGACGTGGCGAAGCGGCCGACGATGACCTTCCGTTCGACCCGGGTGTCGGGCGAGGGTGAGGACTGGACCATGGAGGGCGAGCTGACCATCGGTGACGTGACCCGCCCGGTGTCGCTCGCCGTGGAGTTCGGCGGGCTGGGAGCCATGCCCGGCGGCGACGGCCGGCACGCCGGGTTCGAGGCGTCGGGTGAGATCCGGCGCAGTGAGTTCGGTCTGGACTTCGCTCCGGGGCTGCTCGGAGAGGTCGTGAAGATCCAGCTCGACATGCAGTTCGTGGAACCGGCGGGTGCCTGAGCGCGCGGAGTGCGCGAACGGCGACGCGCCGGTGCCCACGGGATCGTCCGTGGGCACCGGCGCGTCGGTGTGTCCGGCGCGGGGACCTCAGGCCTTGCTCGTCCGCGTGGTCTTCTTCGCGGTCTTGGTGGCGGTCTTCTGCGCGGTCTTGGTGGCCGTCTTGGTGGCGGTCTTCTTCGCCGCCGTGCCGGAGACCGCCTTGGTGGCGGTCTTCTTGGCGGGGGCCTTGGCCGCCACCGTCTTCGCCGCCCTGCGCGGCGCCTTCACCGGGGCGGCGTCGCTGATCCGGTCGGCGCCGAGGATGTCCCGCAGAAACTTGCCGGTGTGGCTGGCGGGCACGGCTGCGACCTGCTCGGGCGTGCCTTCGGCGACCACGAGGCCACCGCCGGCACCACCCTCGGGGCCCATGTCGACGACCCAGTCGGCGGTCTTGATCACGTCGAGGTTGTGCTCGATGACGATGACCGTGTTGCCCTTGTCGACCAGGCCGGACAGGACCGTCAGCAGCTTGCTGATGTCCTCGAAGTGCAGACCCGTGGTCGGCTCGTCCAGGACGTAGACCGTACGGCCGGTGGAACGGCGCTGCAGCTCGCTGGCCAGCTTCACCCGCTGGGCCTCACCGCCGGACAGGGTGGTCGCGGACTGGCCGAGCCGGACATAGCCGAGCCCGACGTCCTTGAGCGTCTTCATGTGCCGGGAGATCGCGGGGACCGCCTCGAAGAAGTCGGTCGCCTCCTCGATCGGCATGTTCAGGACGTCGGCGATGGACTTGCCCTTGTAGTGGACCTCCAGGGTCTCCCGGTTGTACCGGGCGCCGTGGCAGACCTCGCACGGGACGTAGACGTCCGGGAGGAAGTTCATCTCGATCTTGATCGTGCCGTCGCCCGCGCAGTTCTCGCAGCGGCCGCCCTTGACGTTGAAGGAGAACCGGCCGGGCAGGTAGCCCCGGACCTTCGCCTCGGTCGTCTCGGCGAACAGCTTGCGGATGTGGTCGAAGACTCCGGTGTACGTCGCCGGGTTGGACCGCGGGGTGCGGCCGATGGGCGACTGGTCGACGTGGACGACCTTGTCGACGAGGTCGTCGCCGTCCACGCGCGTGTGCCGGCCGGGAACGCTCCGGGCGCCGTTCAGCTCGCGGGCCAGGTGCGTGTACAGGATGTCGTTGACCAGGGTCGACTTGCCGGAGCCGGAGACGCCGGTGACCGCCGTGAACACGCCCAGCGGGAAGGACACGTCGATGTCCTGGAGGTTGTTCTCCCGGGCGCCGTGCACGGTGAGCCGGCGGGACGGGTCGAGCGGGCGCCGGATGTCGGGCAGCGGGATGGCCTTCTTGCCGGACAGGTACAGGCCGGTCTGCGACTCGGCGTTGTCGAGCAGCTCCTTGACGGAGCCGCTGTGCACGACCTCGCCGCCGTGTTCGCCGGCGCCGGGGCCGATGTCGACGATCCAGTCGGCCACCTTGATGGTGTCCTCGTCGTGCTCGACGACGATCAGCGTGTTGCCCATGTCGCGGAGGCGGACGAGGGTCTCGATCAGCCGGTGGTTGTCCCGCTGGTGCAGCCCGATGGACGGCTCGTCGAGGACGTACAGCACGCCGACGAGTCCGGAGCCGATCTGGGTGGCCAGGCGGATGCGCTGGGCCTCGCCGCCGGAGAGGGTGCCGGCCGCCCGGTTGAGCGAGAGGTAGTCCAGGCCGACGTCGACCAGGAAGCGCAGCCGCTCGTTGACCTCCTTGAGCACGCGCTCGGCGATCTTCTTGTCGCGGGCGCTGAGCTTCAGCTCGCCCAGGAAGTCGGCGCAGTCGCTGATGGACATCGCCGACACCTCGGCGATCGACTTGCCCATGACCGTGACCGCGAGGACGAGCGGCTTGAGACGCGTGCCCTCACAGGTGGGGCAGGGCACTTCGCGCATGTAGCCCTCGAAGCGCTCGCGGCTGGCGTCGCTCTCGGCCTCGCTGTGCCGGCGCTTGACGAAGGGGATGGCGCCTTCGAAGGCCGTGGTGTACCGGCGCTCGCGCCCGTACCGGTTGCGGTAGCGGACCTCGACCTGGGTCTTGTGGCCGTTCAGCAGGGCCTTGCGGGCGCGCAGCGGCAGGCCCGCGAAGGGGATGTCCGTCCGGAAGCCCAGGGCGTCCGCGAGGGCACCGATGAGGCGGCCGAAGTAGTCCTTGGTGTGTCCGTGCGACCAGGGGTGGATGGCGCCCTCGTCGAGGGACTTGTCCTCGTCGGGGACGATCAGCTCCGGGTCGACCTCCATGCGGGTGCCGATGCCGGAGCAGTCGGGGCAGGCGCCGAAGGGCGAGTTGAAGGAGAAGGAGCGGGGCTCCAGCTCCTCGAAGGACAGGTCGTCGTACGGGCAGTAGAGGTGCTCGGAGTACATCCGCTCGCGCTCGGGGTCGTCCTCGGGGAGGTCGACGAAGTCGAGCACGACCATGCCGCCGGAGAGGCCGAGCGCGGTCTCCACGGAGTCGGTGAGGCGCCGCTTGGCGCTGTCCTTCACCGTGAGGCGGTCGACGACCACCTCGATGGTGTGCTTCTCCTGCTTCTTCAGGGTGGGCGGGGTGGACAGCTGGATGGTCTCGCCGTCCACCCGCGCGCGGGAGTAGCCCTTGGTCTGGAGGTCGGAGAAGAGGTCGACGAACTCTCCCTTGCGCTCGCGCACCAGCGGCGACAGCACCTGGAAGCGGCTTCCCTCCGGCAGCTCCAGGACCCGGTCGACGATGGCCTGGGGCGACTGGCGCGTGATCGGCCGGGAGCACTCCGGGCAGTGCGGCTTGCCGATGCGGGCGAAGAGCAGGCGCAGGTAGTCGTAGACCTCGGTGATGGTGCCGACCGTGGAGCGCGGGTTGCGGGAGGTCGACTTCTGGTCGATGGAGACCGCCGGGGAGAGACCCTCGATGAAGTCGACGTCCGGCTTGTCCATCTGGCCGAGGAACTGCCGGGCGTACGACGAGAGCGACTCCACGTAGCGCCGCTGGCCCT
Organism: Streptomyces sp. BK79; assembly: GCF_044142145.1. Classification (NCBI taxonomy): domain Bacteria; kingdom Bacillati; phylum Actinomycetota; class Actinomycetes; order Kitasatosporales; family Streptomycetaceae; genus Streptomyces; species Streptomyces sp. BK79. The sequence goes on along the minus strand of NZ_JBHVOC010000008.1, from coordinate 105,191 downwards.
CGGCGAAGATGGTGTCGAAGGCCAGGGAGGACTTGCCCGACCCGGACAGGCCCGTGAAGACGATGAGCGAGTCGCGAGGCAGGTCGAGCGAGACGTTCTTCAGATTGTGCTCGCGCGCGCCACGGACGATGAGACGGTCGGCCACGCCGGTCCGCACCTTTCTTGAGAGAAGTGACAGGGGCGGGGCCCCCGTCTTTCTCAGACTAGGGGGAGCCACTGACAACGCCGGTCGGATTCACCGGTTGTCAACAAACCCCGACTCCCCAGCATGCCCGACGCCGCTTCCGACCATATAGCACGTGCATTCGATTTGCGGGGGTCGCCCAATCGCTTCACCCGAAGGTGTGACGCGGACTAGGGTCAGCACCATGATTGATCACGCGCATGACCTGGCGTCTGTACGTGACGCGACCGAGCGGCTGCTCACCGCTGTCGGGAAACTGGACAACGCGTCCGTGACGGAGTCGTCACGGCTTCCCGGCTGGACTCGCGGCCACGTCCTCGCCCACCTGGCCCGCAACGCGGACGCCCTTGTGAACGTCTTCGAGGGACGCCCCATGTACGTCTCCGCCGAGGCCCGGGACGCCGACATCGAGCGGGACGCCCCGCGCCCGCTGGACGTCCAGCTCGCCGACGTGCGCGACAGCGCGGCCCGGCTCCAGGCCGCCTGGGCCGCGCCCGGGGACTGGTCGCGCACGGTGGAGCTGCGCAACGGGATCACGGACTCGGCGTCCCGGGTGCCGTTCCGGCGCTGGATCGAGGTGGAACTGCACCACGTGGACCTCGGCATCGGGTACGAGCTGGAGGATCTCCCGGCGGAGTTCACCGCGCGGGAGACCGAGTTCCTCGCCGCCCGGTTCGCCGGTCACCCGGACGTGCCGCCCACCCGGCTCACGGACGGCACGCGCGCGTGGCGCACGGGCCGGGAGGCGGACCGGCCCGAGGTGACCGTCACCGGCTCCCCGGCCGACCTGCTCGGCTGGCTGGCCGGACGCCGCCCGGGCTCCGCGCTGGCGGTGGAGGGCGGCCCGCTGCCCGGGCTTCCGCCGCTGTAGCCCGCCGGGAGGCGGTCTGCGGGCCCCCTCCCGGCGCTAGGCTGGCCGACATGACGTACAGCGGAGAGGTCAGGGTCGGCGGGCCCGCCGACGTGCACGAGCTCAAGGACCTGATGATCACCAAGGTCGCGGTCGGCCCGATGGACAACAACGCCTATCTGCTGCGCTGCCGGGCCACCGACGAGCAGCTGCTGATCGACGCCGCCAACGACGCGCACACGCTGCTCGGCATGATCGGCGCCGACGGCATCGCGTCCGTCGTCACCACCCACCGGCACGGCGACCACTGGCAGGCGCTCGCCGAGGTCGTCGCGGCCACCGGGGCCCGCACCCACGCCGGGCGGCTCGACGCCGAGGGCATCCCCGTGCCGACCGACGTCCCGGTCGACGACGGCGACACGATCCGGGTCGGCCAGGTGGAACTCACCGCGCGCCACCTGGTCGGGCACACGCCGGGCTCCATCGCCCTGGTGTACGACGACCCGCACGGGCATCCGCACGTGTTCACGGGTGACTGTCTCTTCCCGGGCGGTGTCGGCAACACCCATCAGGATCCCCAGGCGTTCGCGAGCCTGATCCACGACGTGGAGACCAAGATCTTCGGGGCGCTGCCGGACGAGACGTGGGTCTATCCGGGGCACGGCAACGACACCAGCCTCGGCGCGGAGCGGCCGCACCTGCCGGAGTGGCGCGCACGCGGCTGGTGAACGCCGGGCGCCCCGGCGCACGTGCCGGGGCGTGGTCGGGCGCGCCAGGAGCGCCTGGGGCGTGGTCGGGCGCGGACAGCGCCCCCCAAGGGGCCCGAGTTTCCCAGGGCCTGCCCTGTCCGACGCGGGGACGACGGATCCGGCGCGGCACGGGCCGCCCGCTCCGCGGGTCCCGCCGCGGGCCGACGGTCCCGCCCTCGGCCGGCGGCCCCGCTCGCTCAGGCCGTGGCCCGCCCCTCCCCGGTCAGCGACGCGATCCGCTCCACGGCGAACACGTACCCCTGCACACCGCACCCCGCGATCACCCCGTCGGCGCGCTGCGAGACGTAGGAGTGGTGCCGGAACGGCTCGCGCTGGTGGATGTTGGAGATGTGGACCTCCACCACCGGCAGCCCGTCGCAGGTGTTGAGCGCGTCCAGGACGGCGACGGACGTGTGCGAGTAGGCGGCGGGGTTGATCACGATCCCGCAGTGGTTCAGCCGGGCCTCGTGGATCCAGTCGACCAGTTCACCCTCGTGGTTGGACTGCCGGAAGTCCACCGTGCCGCCGTGGGCCTGGGCCGCCTTCACGCACAGGGCCTCCACGTCCGCCAGGGTGTCGGAGCCGTAGATCTCCGGCTGACGCTGGCCCAGCAGGTTCAGGTTGGGGCCGTTGAGGATCATGATGGGGGCGTTGGCCAGGGTGCGGGGCACGGTTCCTCCGGTCCGTTCGGGGTGCGGCGGCTCTTGCGCGACCGCTGCTCGGTCCCCGGTCTATCACGGTGCGCCGACGCCCCGGCCGGCCCTACCCTCCGTCCATGACGACGCTCGCCTACCCTCCCAAGCCCTCGCCCGGCGACCGTGTCGCGGTGCTGTCCCCCTCCGCCGGCCTGCCCGGACTCTTCCCGCGCCCCTACGAGTTGGGCCTGGAGCGGCTGCGCGAGGAGTACGGGCTGGAGCCCGTCGAGTACCCGGCCACCCGGAAGATGGGTTCGAGCCCCGAGGAGCGGGCCGCCGACCTCCACGCGGCGTTCGCCGATCCCACGATCAAGGCAGTCATCGCGTCGATCGGCGGCGACGACCAGATCACGGTGCTGCCCCTGCTGGACCGGGAACTGATACGAGCCGGTCCCAAGCCGTTCTTCGGCATGAGCGACAACACGAACCTGCTCGCCTACCTGTACAACACGGGCATCGTCGGCTACCACGGCGCGAGCGTCATGGTCGAACTGGGGCGTCCCGGCGCCATGAACCCGCGGACCTCCGACTCCCTGCGCGCGGCCCTCTTCACCTCGGGCCCCTACGAACTGCGGCCCGCCGAGCGGTGGAACGACGTCGACCGTGACTGGGCCGACCCCGCGACCTTCGACGAGGAGCCCCGGATGCGGCCCGGGGCGGGCTGGTCCTGGGTGAACGCCGACCGCGTGGTCGAGGGGCGCGCCTGGGGCGGCTGTCTGGAGATCCTCGACCGGCTGGTGACGGCCGGCCGAGAGATCGCGCGGGATCTCTCGGAGTACGACGGCGGCGTGCTGCTCCTGGAGACCTCCGAGGAGATGCCGGGCGCCGTCGAGGTCTTCCGCATGCTGCGCGCCATGGGTGAACGCGGCCTGCTGCACCGCTTCTCCGCGCTGCTGATGGCCCGCCCGAAGACGTGGTCCCTCGAGCGTCCCACCAGCCCGGAGGAGGGTGTCCGGTACGCGACGGAGCAGCGTGAGGCCGTGTTGCGGGCCATGCGGGACTACGCCCCCGACGCGGTGATCGTCTTCGACGTGGACTTCGGCCACACCGATCCGCAGGTGGTCGTCCCGTACGGGGGCACCGTCCGGGTCGACGGACCCGCCCGGCGCATCACTGTCACCTACTGACCGCCTCCGCGCGGTGGGACGCCGGCCCCGTCCGCCCCAGGCCCCACGGATCGGCGGCCCTACGGATTGACGGCGAGTTCCAGGTAGGCCGCGAACAGCACCAGGTGGACGCCGCCCTGCAAGGGCGTGGCACGGCCCGGCACGACCGTCAGCGAGGCCACCACCACGGTCAGGGCGAGCAGCACCATGTGGGTGGCGCCGAGGCCCAGGAGCAGCGGTCCGGAGAGCCACACGGAGGCAAGGGCCACGGCCGGGATGGTCAGGCCGATGCTGGCCATCGCCGAGCCGAGCGCGAGGTTCAGACTGGTCTGCACCCGGTCCCGGCGCGCGGAGCGCAGCGCGGCGATGGTCTCGGGCAGCAGGACCAGCAGGGCGATGACGACGCCGACGACGGCGTGGTGCAGGCCGGCCGCCGCCACGCCGTCCTCGATGGTGGGCGACACCCCTTTCGCCAGGCCGACCACGCCGACCAGGGCCAGGCCGAGCAGGACCAGGCTGAGCAGGGCCGTGCGGGCGGACGGCGCGTGGGCGTGGTCCTCCACGGTGACCACCTCGCCGTGCCGGGTGATCGGCAGGAAGTAGTCGCGGTGCCGCACGGTCAGGGTCGCGATGAACAAGCCGTAGAGGATGAGCGAGGAGAGCGCCGCGAAGGTCAGCTGGACGGTGGAGAACTCCGGTCCGGGCGCGCTGGTGGTGAACGTCGGCAGCACCAGGCTGAGCGTGGCCAGCGTCGCGACCGTCGCGAGGGCGGCGCCGGTGCCCTCCGGGTTGAACACGGCGATGCCGTGCCGCAGGGAGGCGACCAGGAGGCTGAGGCCGACAACGCCGTTGCAGGTGATCATCACGGCGGCGAAGACCGTGTCCCTGGCGAGGGTGGCGCTCTTGTCCCCGCCGTCCGCCATCAGGGTCACGATGAGCGCGACCTCGATCACCGTGACGGCGACGGCCAGGACGAGGGACCCGAACGGTTCCCCGACCCGGTGGGCGACCACCTCGGCGTGGTGCACCGCGGCCAGTACGGACGCCGCCAGGACGACCGTCAGGACGGCGACGAGCGCCCCGGGCAGATCGCGGCCCCAGGTGAGGACCAGCAGCACGATCGCGACCACGGGCGTCACGGTCGTCCACTGTGCGACGAGCTCCCTGGGACGAGTGATCATGCGGCGATCGTCGCAGAGGGGGGCGGGCCCCGCATGCCCTGTCGTGCGGACCGGGGAACGCCCGCCGTCGCCTCCTCGCAGACTCGGGGCGCGGCTGTCCGCCCCGGCCACGACGCGGGGAGCGGCGGGCGGCTACTCGCCGCCCGCCGCTCCCGGTGGTCACCTGCGTCCGACCGGCGGCCGGTGCGCGGGGTCAGGCCTCGACGCTGTCCTTCCGGGCGTCGTCGCTGCCGTCGGCCGCCTCGGCCGCGGCCTGCTTCTTGGAGGCCCGGAGGCTGGTGATCGTGGTGACGATCAGGACCGAGCAGATCACGCCGAGCGAGACCGGAATGCTGATCTCGGGGACGTGGACCCCGGACTCGTGCAGGGCGTGCAGCACCAGCTTGACGCCGATGAAGCCCAGGATGACCGACAGGCCGTAGGAGAGGTGCACCAGCTTCTTCAGCAGACCGCCGAGGAGGAAGTACAGCTGGCGCAGACCCATCAGGGCGAACGCGTTGGCCGTGAACACGATGTACGGGTCCTGGGTCAGGCCGAAGATCGCCGGGATGGAGTCGAGGGCGAAGAGCACGTCGGTGGTGCCGATCGCGAGCATCACGACCAGCATCGGGGTCATGATGCGCTTGCCGTTCTCCTCGATCCACAGCTTGGTGCCGTGGTACCGGTCGGCGACACCGAAGCGGCGCTCGGCGGCCTTGAGGAGCTTGTTCTCCTCGAACTCCTCGTCGCCCTCGTCGGCCCTGGCCTCCTGGATGAGCTTCCAGGCGGTGTAGATGAGGAAGGCGCCGAAGATGTAGAAGACCCAGGCGAAGTTGGCGATGATCGCGGCTCCCGCCGCGATGAAGATGGCCCTGAGCACCAGGGCTATCAGGACACCGATGAGGAGCACGCGCTGCTGGTACTGCGAGGGGACCGCGAACTTCGCCATGATCAGGATGAAGACGAAGAGGTTGTCCACGCTCAGGGACTTCTCGGTGATGAAGCCCGCGAAGAACTCGCCGGCGGGCTGGCCGCCGCCGAAGACGAGCAGGCCGACTCCGAAGAGGCCCGCGAGGGCGATCCAGACCGCCGTCCAGATCCCGGCTTCCTTGATCGATACGTCGTGCGGCTTGCGGCCGATGAAGAAGTCGGCCCCGATCAGCAGGGCAAGGCCCGCCACGGTCAGGACCCACAGGGTCAGGGAAACTTCCACTAGTACGCCTCCGGCAGTACGTCACACGGCAGATGTCAGCGTCGTCGCTGCCGGAGGTCTCTTCCACCCGGGTCCGGGACGCGTGACGCGTTCGGAGCCCACGGGCCGACGCCCCGGGATCTGGCCTGATCCGTATTGACGGGTACGCCGCACAGACAGGGAGTACTCCCCTCCGTACGAACGACTGTAACCCATTCCCCAAGGGATGGTAAAGAGATTCGCAAATTAAGCTCAAAAGGCCAGCTCGGAGACGCTCACCGTCGCCACGAACGGCGGGCCTCGGCGACCTGGGTCAGCACCTGCTGGAGCACCTGGCTGCCGGCCGGCACCAGCGACGGCTCGTACGTCCAGGCATGCCCCACCCACGGGTCGGCGAGGTGGTCGTCGGCCTCCGGAGTCAGCCGCAGCAGGGAGCGCCACAGCGGGTCGAGCAGCGGCCCGTACCCGGCGGAGTCCTCGCGGTCGGCGACCATCATCAGGTGGACACCGACGGCCGGCCCCTCGTCCGCGAGGTAGCGCAGCTGGGTCACCGCCCGGTCGTCGAAACCGTGCGGGAAGTCGTTGACGATCAGGAGCTGCTGGGAGGTGTCGACACCGGGCGGCAGCGCGTCGGGAGCGCCCGCGCGCAACGCCATCTGCACCAGGTCGACGCGCTGGGTGAGGCGGGCCAGCACGTCCGCCGCTCCGCCGGCTCCCAGAGCGGGCGGCGCGGCGAGCACTCCCGTCTGCACCAGGGGCGCCAGCGCCCGCGTCCCCGATCCGGCCGGATCGATGACGTGCACGGTGAACTCGCCCGCCGGGTAGACGGCGAGCAGCCGGGCGGCGTGCGCGACCGCGGTCTCCAGGCCCAGCCTCCGCATGTCATGGGCGTCGGCGAACGAACCGTCGAGCGAGGGGGAACGCCCGCTGTCGATCCACAGGCCGCGCTCCAGCGGCAGCCTGACCAGCATCGGGATGCGTATGCCGTCCGCCTCGGGCAGATGGAGGTCGCCCAGCCGCAGCGCCATGGGGATCTCCATGGGTACGCGGTAGGCGTGCCAGACGGGGCTGTCCCAGCGGGCGTAGGCCGCGGGCAGGGCGGGCTCGACGACCTCGGCCTCTTCGGCGAGCTGCGCGAGGTCACGGTCGAGGGCTTCCCTGGCACGGGACACCAGCTCGCCGTGCCGGGCGCGGGCCGCTTCCCGGGCCGCGTCTCCCTGACCGCCGATCCGGCTGCGTGGGTCGGACAGGACCTGGTCGAGCTCCTTGTCCATGCGCGAGTCGGCGAAGTCGACGGCGCTGCGGTACGCGGCCGTGGTGCGGGCCAGGTCCTCGAACATGCCCCACACCTGGTTGTAGAGCCGCTCGTCCATGGACCAGCCGGTGGCGTCGCCCGCGACGGGGCGGGCGGGCTGCCCGGGCGCGGCCGGGGGCGCGGCCGGCGGGGGCGGAGGCGGAGCCGCGGTCTGCCGGCGGGGGTGGCTGTAGTCGACCGGGCCGCCGCCGGTGTGCGCGGAAGGCTGCCCGGCGGTGGCCGAGTCCCCCGGCGCGCCGGCATACGGCGGCTGCCCCCCGTGCTCTCCCGGTATCCCGGACGTCTGGGCACCGGTCGCGCCCTGGGTGTCGTACGGGGACACCGGCGGTACGGGCCCGGTGGCACCGTGGGACGCGGCGGGGCCGAGGTCCGGGCCGTGCGCGGAGGTGGCCGCCTGCCGGGAACGGTCGCCCTCGGCCGTGCGTGCCGGGGGCGCCGGCACCGAACGGGCCAGCCCGGCGGCCACCGCCTCCTGGATGCGGCCGGCGAGCTGGTGGGCCCCGGGCAGCTTCTGGTCGGCGAGGAGCTCGGGCAGACCCCCGGCGTAGCCCTGGCCGACGGCGCGCACCTTCCAGGCGCCCTGCCGCCGGTACAGCTCCAGCGCGACGACGGCGGACTCGGCCTCCAGACCGGTGATCGTGTAGCTGGCGACCTCGTCGCCGTCGAGATCCGTGACGGCGACGAACGGAGCGGCGACGGCCCCGAAGCGCGCCGGGCCGGTCCCGCCGACGGGCAGGGCCAGCAGCACACTGACGCGGTGCACGGCGTCCGGCACGGCGTCCAGGTCGACCGCGAGGCGGTGGTCGGCGGCCGCCTGCCGGGAGACCTCGACACCGGGCAGGGTGGGGGTGCCCGGGTGGGCCACCCACTCGTCGCCGTGAATCGTCCCGTCCTCGTCGCCGAGTGTGGCTCCGGCCACGACCGGCGTACCGGCCGAGACCCGGACCTCCAGACGGGCCCGGGGAAGCGGGTGGTTCTGTCCCCGCGTCAGCTCGGCCGTCATCGCCTTCCCCCTGTGTCAGTCGTGCGTCACTGTGCCGTGTCGTGCGTGCGGCGCTCGCCCGCCCTGCTCCCCCAGGGGGACGGTCTGCGCCGGCCTGCTACAGGACCGGCAGGATCGCCGGCATCAGGTCCTGGAAGGTGCGGCCGTTGGCCGGGGACCCCAGGGCCGTCATCGACCAGCCCTGGCCCACCCGGTGCACCTTCGCCATGATCTGGGCCGTGTAGGCACCGCCGCCGGCCAGCGTGTAGCGGGCGAGCTCCTGGCCGTTGGTCTCGTCGACCAGGCGGCAGAACGCGTTCTGCACTTCCTGGAAGGTCTGGCCCGTGAAGGAGTTCACCGTGAAGACGATCTGGTCGATGTGGACCGGGACGCGCTGCAGGTCCACGAGGATCGCCTCGTCGTCGCCGCCCTGGCCGACACCGCCGACGAGGTTGTCCCCGGTGTGCCGCACCGAGCCGTCGTCGCTCACCAGGTGACGGAAGAAGACCACGTCGACGGGCTGCTTGTCCGCGAACAGGACGGCGGAGGCGTCGAGGTCGATCTCGCGCGTACGCGACCCGAACAGGCCCCGCCGGGGAGCTGCCTGCCAGCCGAGACCCATGCGCACCGACGTCAGGCTGCCGCCGTCGTCCTTCTGCAGACTGATGGCCTGACCCTTGGTCATGTTGACGGTCACGCGCAGTTCCCCTCTCGAGCTGTCCCCTGTTGCCGCGGCGCCCGCGGTTGTCCCGAACCCTACGCAGGGGCACTGACAGTGCCGTACCCCGGTCCGCACTTTGTGTCGGTCTTGCAACACAGCGCGTGCCCGGGTGGGCCGTCAGGCCAGGCCGGCCTCCTTCATCTGGCGCAGCTCCTTCTTCATCTCGGAGACCTCGTCGCGCAGCCGGGCGGCGATCTCGAACTGGAGGTCCGCGGCGGCCGCCCGCATGCGGGTGGTGAGGTCCTCGATCTGCCCGGCCAGCTCCGCCGCGGGCCGGTCGGTCGGCACCGACTCCTTGCCCTTGCGCCTGGGGGCCTTGGCGCCTGCCGCGGACTGACCGCCGAGGGCGGGCACGGGAGCCTTCGCGCCCTTGCCGTCCTTCGACTGGCGGTAGCCCGAGCCGAGCAACTGCTCCGTGTCGATGTCCTCGCGGGCGATCTGCGCCACGATGTCGTTGATCTTCTTGCGGAGCGGCTGGGGGTCGATGCCGTTCGCCTTGTTGAAGGCGACCTGCTTCTCACGGCGGCGGTTGGTCTCGTCGATGGCCTTCTCCATCGCCGGCGTGATCCGGTCGGCGTACATGTGGACCTGGCCGGAGACGTTGCGCGCCGCGCGGCCGATGGTCTGGATCAGGGAGGTGCCGGAGCGCAGGAAGCCCTCCTTGTCGGCGTCGAGGATCGCCACGAGGGAGACCTCGGGGAGGTCGAGGCCCTCCCGGAGCAGGTTGATGCCGACCAGGACGTCGTACTCACCGGCGCGCAGCTCGCGCAGCAGCTCGACGCGGCGCAGGGTGTCGACGTCGCTGTGCAGGTAGCGGACCTGGATGCCGAGCTCCACGAAGTAGTCCGTGAGGTCCTCGGCCATCTTCTTGGTGAGCGTGGTGACCAGGACGCGCTCGTCCTTCTCGGTCCGCTTGCGGATCTCGTGCACCAGGTCGTCGATCTGGCCCTCGGTGGGCTTTACCACGACCTCGGGGTCGACGAGTCCGGTGGGGCGGATGATCTGCTCGACGGCACCGTCCGACCGGGAGAGCTCGTAGGTGCCCGGGGTCGCCGACAGGTACACGGTCTGCCCGATGCGCTCCTGGAACTCCTCCCACTTCAGCGGGCGGTTGTCGAGGGCGGACGGCAGCCGGAAGCCGTGGTCGACCAGGGTGCGCTTGCGGGAGGCGTCGCCCTCGTACATGGCGCCGATCTGGGGGACGGTGACGTGCGACTCGTCGATGACGAGCAGGAAGTCGTCCGGGAAGTAGTCCAGCAGCGTGTTCGGCGGCGAGCCGGGCGAGCGGCCGTCGAAGTGCATCGAGTAGTTCTCCACGCCGGAGCAGGAGCCGATCTGGCGGAGCATCTCGATGTCGTACGTGGTGCGCATGCGCAGCCGCTGCGCCTCCAGGAGCTTGCCCTGCTTCTCCAGCTCGGCCAGCCGCTCGGTCAGCTCCTTCTCGATGTCGTTGACCGCCCGCTCCAGGCGCTCGGGGCCCGCGACGTAGTGGGAGGCCGGGAAGACGTACAGCTGCTGGTCGTCGCTGATGATCTCGCCGGTGACCGGGTGGAGGGTGGACAGGGCCTCGATCTCGTCGCCGAACATCTCGATGCGGACGGCGAGCTCCTCGTAGACCGGGAAGATCTCGATGGTGTCGCCGCGCACGCGGAAGGTGCCCCGGGTGAAGGCCATGTCGTTGCGCGTGTACTGGATGTCCACGAAGCGGCGCAGCAGCTCGTCCCGGTCGTGCTCCTCGCCGACCCTCAGGGGGACCATGCGGTCCACGTACTCCTGCGGGGTGCCGAGGCCGTAGATGCAGGAGACGGAGGCGACCACGACGACGTCGCGGCGGGTGAGCAGCGAGTTGGTCGCGGAGTGGCGCAGCCGCTCCACCTCCTCGTTGATCGAGGAGTCCTTCTCGATGTAGGTGTCCGACTGCGGGACGTACGCCTCGGGCTGGTAGTAGTCGTAGTACGAGACGAAGTACTCGACGGCGTTGTTCGGCAGGAGTTCGCGGAACTCGTTCGCCAGCTGGGCGGCCAGGGTCTTGTTCGGCGCCATCACGAGGGTGGGGCGCTGGAGCTTCTCGATCATCCACGCGGTGGTGGCGGACTTGCCGGTGCCGGTCGCGCCGAGCAGGACGACGTCCTTCTCGCCGGCTTCGACACGCCGGGCGAGCTCGGCGATGGCCGCCGGCTGGTCGCCGTTCGGCTGGTAGGGACTGACGACCTCGAAGGGCGCCACCGTGCGTTCGATCTGGGAAACGGGCCGCATGGGTTCCACCGTACGACCCCGCACTGACAACGGGTCCGGATCAGCGGTTCTGCGGGGTGCGGGAGCGCCTGCGCACGAGCGGGCGGCGCGTGTGGTGCGCGGGGGGATGTGCCGGGTGGCGGACCGAGCGCGGGGCCGCGGTGTGGGCGGGGACGCCCGGCTTCCGCTCGGCGAGGGCGTCGGCGGGCTTCCCCGCGATCATCAGCGGGTCGAACATGACCACGACTCCGGCGAGGAGCAGGAAGGCGAGGGGGCCGATGAGCATGGGGGCGAGCAGTTCGGCGGGCGAGCCCCCCGAGGCGGGTTCGGACGTGCCGTGGACGTGGACGTCGAGGGCGGCCATGCCCGTGTAGTGCATGCCGGTGACGGCGAGTCCCATGACCAGGCTGGCGCCCACGCTCCACAGGAAGCCCCGGTCCTGTCCGGCCGCCCACAGGGCGGCGGTGGCGGCGGCCATGGCGATGACGACGGACACGGACACCGTGAACGTGTTGTACGTCAGCTGCCCGTCCAGGCGCATGCCGGCCATGCCCAGGTAGTGCATGGAGGCGATGCCCAGGCCGGTGATGGTGCCGCCGGTGAACAGCGCCGTTCCCCGGGCGCCCCGGTAGCCGACGATGAAGATCCCGATGCCCACCATGAGGATGGCGACGGCCAGGCTGGCGAAGGTCATCAGCCAGTCGTAGCGGATGGGGGTGTGCTCGACCGTGAACCCCATCATCGCGATGAAGTGCATCGTCCAGATGCCGGAGCCGATCGCCGCGGAGCCGAGGGCCAGCCACCCCGGGCGCCAGGAGCGGGCGACCCGCAGGGTCCTGGTGGCGCAGCGCAGCCCGAGCGCGCCACCGAGGCTGGCCATGAGGTAGGCCACCACTGGTGTGACGAGTCCGTAGCTGAATCCGTCGACCGTGCCTTGCATCTGCGGCTGCCCTTCCGCCTTCTTGCGCCCCGGTTACGTCCCGGAATTTCCTGATGTGCACCCCCTCCCAGCACCGCGCGAACGGTCAGGGTCGAGGCAGAGAGTATGACGCCCACCGGAATGGTCGAACGATTCTCCGGCAAAGAATCACGGACCTGCCCCACTTGTGCGGCCCCCGTGAGCGGAGTTGAGCAACTCCATTCAGCTCGTGGCCATTCTGCACCCCTGTTCTGTTGACTCTCCGGTGTCACAGTGGTGCTGTCCGTGATCGCTCGACGCGAGGAGTACGCATGCACGCGCGCGCAGTTGCCGTCACGACCACCGCGCTCCTGGGGGTCGCCCTGCTGACGCCGCTCTCCCACGCCCAGGACGCCGACGACGACGGACCCACGGTCGTCGCCCACAGGGGCGCTTCCGGGTACGCGCCGGAGAACACGCTGGCCGCCGTCGACAAGGCGGCCGAGCTGGGCATCCGCTGGGTCGAGAACGACGTCCAGCGCACCAGGGACGGCGAACTCGTCGTCCTCCACGACGACAGCCTGCGGCGCACGACCGATGTGGAAGAGGTCTTCCCCGACCGGTCGCCCTGGAAGGTGAAGGACTTCACCGCCGCGGAGATCGCGAGGCTGGACGCGGGGAGTTGGTTCGGCTCCGAGTACGCGGGCGCGCGCGTGCCGACGCTGGAGCAGTACGTGGACCGCGTGGAGCACAACCACCAGAAACTGCTGCTGGAGCTGAAGAACCCGCAGCTGTACCCGGGCATCGAGCAGGAGACCCTCAAGGTGCTCGCCAACGAGGGCTGGCTCGACCGGCGCCATGTGGCGGGCCGGCTGGTGGTGCAGAGCTTCAGCGCGGACAGCATCCGGACCGTGCACGCGCTCAAGCCGGCCGTCAAGACCGGTTTCCTCGGCACGCCCCCCGTTTCGGACCTGCCCGAGTACGCCGAGTTCACCGACCAGATCAATCCCTCGCACGGCTCCCTCTCCCTGAGCTACGTCTCCTCCGTCCACGCCTTCGAAGGGCCGCACGGCAGGCCGATGGAGGTCCTCACCTGGACGGTCGACGACGCGGACACCGCCCGTCGGGTCGCCGGGTACGAGGTCGACGGCATCATCACCAACAAGCCCGACGTGGTGCGGGACGCCGTGGACGACGAGGACGAGGACGAGGACTCGTCCGGCCGGTGACCCCGTGACGCCGGGACGGCGGCGGAGGTGACCGCCTCCGCCGCCCGTCCGGGCGTTGTCAGTGGCCCGCCGTACCGTGGACGCATGGACAGCCATGGGCAGTACGAGCAGCGGGTCGTGTGGACCGTCGTCGGCACCGACATCGGTCCGCTCCTGCTGGCCGCCACCCGCGACGGCCTGGTCAACGTCGTGTTCCACGCCACCGACACCGCACGGGACCGCGCGCTCGCGAGGCTCCGGGAGCGGCTGGGCAGCGAGCCCGTCGAGGCACCCCGCTCCCCCTTGCTGACCGAGGCGATACGGCAGGTGAGGGCGTATTTCACGGGCGGGCGCCGCGCCTTCGACCTGCCCCTGGACTGGTCGCTGATCTCCGGATTCAACCGTGAGGTGCTGCGTGAGCTGGCCACCGGCGTCCCCTACGGCTCTGTTGTCGGCTACGGCGACCTCGCCGACCGGGTGGGCCGGCCGGGCGGCGCCCAGGCGGTGGGCATGGCCATGGGCGCCAATCCGCTGCCGGTCGTGGTGCCGTGCCACCGGGTCGTCGAGAGCGACGGTGGCATCGGGGGTTTCGGGGGCGGCGTGGACACCAAGCGGCGGCTGCTCGCACTGGAGGGCGTGCTGCCCGAGCCGCTGTTCTGACGGTCCGGCCGCCCCGGGGCGGCGAGGGGCTACTCGTAGTGCCGCGCCTCGAAGATGTTGCCGTCCGGGTCGGCGAAGTAGAAGCTGCGCCGGGCCATACCGCGTGCCCCGTAGGCGTCGTACGAGAGTTCCGAGACCGGGACGCCCCGCTCCTGGAGGCGGCTGCGCAGGGCGTCGAAGTCGTGCGGCGACAGCGACAGGCAGACGTGGTTCACGGGGTGGCCCGCACTGCCTTCGGCGCCGGGGACCATCCGCATGCGTTCGGCCAGGGTGTACGGCGCGAGGTCGAGGATGGTCTCCTCGTTGAGGCGCACGGAGGGGAAGCTCACGGTTCCCGCGGCGTACTCCGTGACCCTCAGGGGCTCCGTCCCCAGGGTCTTCTCGTAGAAGTCGGCAGCGGCGAGCGGGTCGCGCACCCAGAGGACGACGTGGTCGAGGCGTGCCGTGTTGATCGTCATGTGTCTCAGGCTCGGGGTCCGCCGCAAGGGCCGCAAGAGGCGGTCCGGACATCCCGGGCGCGCGTCTCCCGCACGTACGGCCCGGGTCGCCCCCGTGCCCGGCACGGCTCTCCTGCCCGTCCGGCGCGGTCCCGGGCCCGCGGAGGGTTTGGCCCGCTCCCGCGCCCGCCAGAGATGAGGGAGAACCGACGGACAGGAGGCACACGCGTGACGCTGGTGATGTCGGAAGAGGTACGGACGGCGGTCGAGGCGCGTCGCCCGGTGGTGGCCCTGGAGTCCACGATCATCGCGCACGGCCTGCCGCGCCCGCGCAATCTGCACGTGGCGCGGGAGCTGGAGGAGGCGGTACGGCGGGAGGGCGCCGTACCGGCGACGATCGCCGTGCTGGACGGGCGCCCTCACGTCGGCCTGGACAAGGAGCAGCTGGAGCGCGTCGCGAACGAGGACGGCATCCGCAAGCTGGGACACCGGGATCTGCCGCTCGCCGTGGCGACCGGAGCGAGCGGCGCCACCACCGTGTCGGCGACCGCTCGCCTGGCGGCGCTGGCAGGCGTCCGGGTGTTCGCGACCGGCGGGCTCGGCGGCGTGCACCGGGAGTGGACCGTGACGCAGGACGAGTCGGCCGATCTCGGTCTGCTGGCCCGCACCCGGATCACGGTGGTCTGCGCGGGCGTGAAGTCCCTCCTGGACGTGCCGGCGACCCTGCAACGGCTGGAGACACTGGGCGTCGCGGTGGCCGGGTACGGGACGGACCGCTTCCCCGGCTTCTACCTCACCGACTCGGGACATCCGGTGGACTGGACCCTGACCACCCCGGAGCAGGTGGCGGCGGTCATGCGGGCCCAGGACACGCTCGACGGACCGCCGTCCGCGCTGGTGCTGGCCAACCCCGTCCCCGAGGAGGAGCAGCTCGATCCCGCGCTGCACGCGCGCGTACTGGCCGACGCGCTGCACGCGTGCGAGGAGGAGGGCGTCACGGGCCAGGCCGTGACGCCGTTCCTGCTCGACCACCTGGTGCGGCACACCGACGGCGCCTCGCTGACAGCCAATCTGGCGGCGGTGCGCGGGAACGTACGGCTGGCGGCACGCGTCGCGGCGGCCTGGGCCGAGGCATGACCGCGGGGCCGGACGGTGCGCTGCTGGTCGTCGGAGACGTCATCACGGACGTCGTCGCCCGGCACCGGGGGCCGCTGGCCGTCGGCACGGACACGGCCGCCTCGATCCGCCGGCTGCCCGGCGGGGCGGGCGCCAACGTGGCCTGCTGGGCCGCGTACGGCGGGTGCGGGGACGTACGGCTGCTGGGGCGGGTGGGCGCCGACGCGGCGGCCTGGCACGAGCGCGAACTGGTGGCCCACGGCGTGCGCCCCTTCCTGGCCGTCGACGCTCAGGCGCCGACGGGGACGGTGATCTGCCTGGTCGACACGGGCGACTCGGCCGAACGGACGTTCCTGACCGACAGCGGGGCGTCGCTGCGGATCGGGCCCGCCGACTGGTCGGACACGCTGCTCGACGGCGTCGCCCGACTCCACCTGTCGGGCTATCTCCTGTTCTCGGAACCGAGCCGCGCCCTGGTGCGGGTCGCCCTGGCCGCGGCCCGCGCGCGTGGGGTGCCGGTCAGCCTGGACCCGGCGTCGGCGGGGTTCCTCGCCGGACTGGGCGTCGACCGTTTCCTGGATCTGGTCGAGGGGGTGGACGTCCTGCTGCCCAGCCGTGACGAGGCGTGCCTGCTCACCGGGCTGCCCGACGCGGCGGACGCGGCGGTGAAGCTGAGCCGGCACGTGCCGCTGGTGATCGTCAAGCAGGGGGCCTCGGGAGCCCTGGTGGCCCGCTCCGGAACCGTCCGCGCGCGTGTCCCCGCCGCCTCGGCGTCGCCGCGGGACAGCACCGGCGCCGGTGACGCCTTCACCGGAGCGTTTCTCGCCGCGTCGCTCAGGGGCGCGCGGCCCGAGGAGGCGGCGGCCGCGGGCTGCCGGGCGGGGGCCACGGCGGTCGGACAGGTGGGCGCGAGACCGCCGGGGAGTCCGGCGCGGCCGGCTGACTGACGGCCTGGGCCGGGGGCCGAGGGGCGAGGGCTGGGAAGTACGAGGGCCGGGAGGTACGAGGGGCGGGAGGTACGAGGGGCGGGAGGTACGAGGGCCGGCCCAGGAGGCGCAGCGCGGAGAGGGGCGAGAGGCGGGGAGTCGGGGGTGTGACGGGAGGTGCGGGGAGGGCGCGGGCCTTCGGGCAGTGGGCCCCCGGGCCGTGGTCCCCGGGTGGTGGGGCGCGGGTGCCGGCCCCGGCCCCGCCGCCTACGCCTTGCGGCCCCACGCCGAGATCATCGGAGCGGTGGCGAGGTCCATGTCCCCGGACGCGACGTTCGCGAGGTGACGGTCGATGTCCTCGTGGGTGGCCACCCCGGCGGCGACCAGCTGGTCGCGGACCTGACGTACCGTCGCGGACTCGAGAGCGGCGCACGCGGGTGAGGTGACCGGGAAGTAGGCATCGGCCTCCACTCGGCGCAGCCCCGCCTCCCGGAGCAGCCGAGGGAGCCGTCGGCCGTAGGTGAGGTCGGCGCCGCGACGGGTCAGCAACTGGCGGAAGCCGTGCCGGAGCCGGTTGGCCAGCTGCTGCTCGGGACCGTGCTCGTCGGGGCAGAGCAGGGGCTGCAGCGCGGGGTCGGCGTCCTCGACCAGGAGGCGGCCGCCCGGACGCAGGGCCCTGACCATCGACCGCAGCGCCCTTTCCCGGTCCGGGACATGGACGAGGACCAGCCGGGCGTGCACGAGGTCGAAGCCGTCCCCCGGCGGCTCCTCCTCGCCCACGTCGTGCACCCGCACCTCGACCGGAGGCCGGCCGGCCGGGGCGACCCGCGAGGTGTCGATGTCGGTCGCGAGGACCTTTCCGGTCGGCCCCACCCTCTTGGCCAGCCAGGACACCACGGACGTGCCTCCGGCTCCGACCTCCCAGCAGCGCCAGCCGGGCCCGACGCCGAGTGTCTGCAGATGCCGGAACGTCGTGGGGTCGAAGAGGGCGGCGAAGGCCTCGAAGCGCTCCGCCGCCTCGGTCCGCTGGTTGTCGAGGAGGTATCCGTCGGTTCGCGTCATGCCGCGATCATCCCAGTTGTCCGGCTTGCCGGAAGTGGTCGACGCTCCGGGGCCGCCGGTGGGCGGTCCGAACGGACCGTCCACCGGCGGGAACCAAGCGGAACGCTCGCTACCCACAGGCTTGCCCGCCCTTCCCGCCGGACTGGCAGACTGGCACGCCAGGGCGCGAGAAGCACGGCGCGAGAGGACTCACTCGGGGGAGACACGGATGACGATGGCAGGGAATCTACGGAAGGTCACCGACCTGGGAAGGGCCGGCGGCCTGCGCAGGGTGGCACGGCTGGCCCGGCGGCGCCCCCGCGTGGACCTGAGCCACCCCGCCCGCTCCCCGCTGGGTTCCTCGGTGGTGAACTGCGTGACCTACCGGGACGGCGTCCGCACTCCCGAGGGCGGTGATCCGATCAGTGCGATCAGGCGGATGCGCGAGCGGGGAACCGGTTTCGTCTGGCTCGGTCTGCACGAGCCGACGGATCAGGAGTTCTCGGGTGTCGCGGAGCTCTTCGACCTCCATCCGCTGGCGGTCGAGGACGCGATCGAGGCCCATCAGCGTCCGAAGGTGGAGCGGTACGGCGAGACGCTGTTCGCGGTGTTCAAGACGGTCTGCTACGTGGAGCACGAGGAGCTCACGGCCACGAGCGAGGTGGTGAGCACCGGCGAGATCATGGTGTTCGTCGGCCAGGACTTCGTGATCACCGTGCGCCACGGGCGGCACGGCTCGCTGGGGCCGCTGCGGGAAGGACTCGAGTCCGATCCCGCTCAGCTCCGCAAGGGGCCGTCGGCGGTCCTGCACGCGATCGCGGACCACGTCGTGGACGACTTCCTGAGCGTGATCGAGTCGGTCCAGTCGGACATCGACCACGTGGAGACGGAGGTGTTCGCCGAGCACGGCGCGCGGGTCGATCCGGGGCGGATCTACCAGCTCAAGCGTGAACTCCTCGAGCTGCGGCGGGCCGTGGTACCGCTCGGCCGGCCCCTGGAGGAGCTGGCGACGCGGCCGACCCGCGTGGTCGAGCCGGAGATACAGGCCTACTTCCGTGACGTCGCCGATCATCTGCTGCGGGCCACGGAGCAGCTCGCGGCGTTCGACGAACTGCTCAACTCCATCCTCCAGGCGCACCTCGCCCGCGTGACGGTCGCGCAGAACGAGGACATGCGGAAGATCACCGCCTGGGCCGCGATCATCGCCGTGCCCACGATGGTCTGCGGGGTGTACGGCATGAACTTCGACCACATGCCGGAACTGCGCTGGCGGTACGGCTACGGCTTGGTGATCGGCGTGATAGCGCTCGCCTGTCTGGCACTGCACCGGGGTTTCAGGCGTAACGGCTGGCTCTGAGGACGGACGGCCGGGGGCGCGAGGCCGAGAAGGCCGCACTCTCACGCGCACGCCGACACGGGCTCCCGCACGTCACGGCACGTCACGTCACGTCACGTCACGTCACGTCACGTCACGTCACGTCACGGCCGATCGTGTCGTCCAGCGGGCGGATCAGCCGTTCCACGCCGGATGCCGTGGATCGTCGGCACGGACCAGGACGTCGGCGGTGCGGGAGGGGTCGGTCTCCTCCTCGTAGCGCTCGAAGGCGGGCAGGGTCCAGTGGTCGCTCTCGGGGGTGCGGCGGCGCAGGGCGCCCGGCCCGAGGAGGAGGTGGACGCTCAGATCGAGGGGGAACCAGTGGCGCAGCAGGAAGGGCCCGTGCAGCAGCAGCACACCGCCGGGCGGGAGGTGGACGTAGGGGCTGCGGGTGGCGCGGTCGGCGACCGGGTCCCACAGGTCGGGCAGGACCCGCCCGTCGCCTTCGGGCCCGAGCGGGTCGAAGACCTCGCGCCAGAGGGCGCCGGTGTCGTACCAGCCGCCGTAATAGGACTCGACGTCATGGTGCCCGTACTCCAGGCGGAGCGAGGCGGGGCGCAGGAAGCCCTCGGTGCCGACGACGAGGGAGGGGCGGCCGCGTACGCGCAGCGCTTCGCGGACCCGCTCGGCGAGGTCTCCGGGGCGGGCTGCCGGGGCGCCGTCGAGGGCGACGCGCGGCCGGGCACCGCCGTCGGCGGGCTCGACGTCGAGCAGGCGCTCGGCGAGCCGGTCGCCGAGCCTCTCCCAGGTGATCGCTTCCAGTCGCACCCGACCATGATGCGTCAGCCGTCAGAACGCACTCCGGACATCCCCCCGGGCATCCCCCTGGACATCCCTCCCGACCCCCCTTCCAGCCATCCTCCCGACCCCCCTCTCAGCCATCCTCCCGACCGCCCACTCAGCCGCCCTCCGGGCCGCTCGTCTGGACGCTCGCGTATGCGTCCGCGCCGATCGGCCATGGTCACCGTGCCCGTACGAGGGTTGACTCGGGCTGGTCGACGGCCGATGGTGCCGGGCGGGCATCGACTCGACGGGTGGGAGCTGACTGGACGTGATCGACGGACCGTACTTCGTGCTGACGGTGCTGGGCGTGCTCGGGACCGGTCTGACGGCGGGCGCCTTCTGTGCGTTCTCGACGTTCGTCATGCGAGGGCTGGCCTCGCTGCCGCCCGCGCAGGGTGTCGCGGCGATGAACGCGGTCAACACGGCCGCGGTGCGGCCGGCCTTCATGCTCGTGTTCCTCGGCACGGCGGTGCTGGCCGCGGTGATCGCCGTGGTGACGTTCGTGCTGTGGCCGGAGGGGGCCGCGGTGGAACTGCTGCTGGGCAGCGCCCTGTACCTGTTCGGGTCGTTCGGGGTGACGGCGGCCGCCAATGTGCCGCGCAACACCGCGTTGCTCCGGCTGGAGCCGGGCACCGCCGAGGCGGCCGGGCGGTGGCCCGCGTACGTGCGCGAGTGGACGGCGTGGAACCACGTCCGCACGGTCGCCTCGGCCGCGGCGGCGCTGGCGTACCTGCTCGCCCTCACCTGACGGGAACGGCCGGGCCCTGCCCGGGAGGGCCGGCACCGCCGGGCCCGCGGCACCCGGGAGAGGACCCGTCCGGCGCCCTGCGCGCGGGACCGGGGGGACGTATCGTGACCGGAAGAGCGCCGCCCGCCGACGCCCGGCCAGTCACTCCCCACGCAAGGACGACGGCCATGGCCGATCCCAAGGGTTTCCTCACCACACCCCGCGAGGAGTGGCCCCGCAGGCCGGCCGAGGAGCGGGTCCGGGACTGGGACGAGGTGTACGTCCCGGGGGCGCTGCTGCCGATCGTCGGCGCGCAGGCCGACCGCTGCATGGACTGCGGCGTCCCCTTCTGCCACGAGGCCTGCCCACTCGGCAACCTGATCCCGGACTGGAACGACCTGGTCGCCCGGTCGGACTGGCGGGCGGCGAGCGAGCGGCTGCACGCCACGAACAACTTCCCGGAGTTCACCGGCCGGTTGTGTCCCGCGCCGTGCGAGGCGGGCTGTGTGCTCGCCATCAACCAGCCGGCCGTCACCATCAAGAATGTCGAGTGCGCGATCGCGGACCGGGCGTGGGAGGAGGGGCTCACCCCGCCGTGCCCGCCGGAGCGGCTGTCCGGGAGGACGGTGGCGGTGATCGGCTCGGGGCCCACCGGGCTCGCGGCGGCACAGCAGTTGACCCGGGCCGGGCACACGGTCGCCGTCTACGAGCGGGACGACCGGGTCGGCGGGCTGATGCGGTACGGCATCCCCGAGTTCAAGATGGAGAAGCGCCACCTGGAGCGGCGCGTCGACCAGATGCGGGCCGAGGGGACGAGGTTCCGCACGTCGGTGACGGTGGGGCGGGACGTGGACGCCGCCGGGCTGCGCGCCCGCTACGACGCGGTGGTGGTCGCCACCGGCGCGACCGCGTGGCGCGAACTGGCCGTGCCGGGCCGGGAGCTGGCCGGGGTCCATCAGGCGATGGAGTACCTGCCACTGGCCAACCGGGTGTGCGAGGGCGACATGGAGCGCTCCCCGCTGTCCGCCGCCGGGAAGCACGTCGTCATCGTCGGGGGTGGCGACACGGGCGCGGACTGTCTCGGCACCGCGGTACGGGAGGGGGCCGCGTCCGTGACCCAGCTGGACATCTACGCGCGGCCGGGTGCGGAGCGGGACGAGGAGGCCGAGCCGTGGCCGACGTATCCGCGGCTGTACCGGCTCTCGGCCGCGCACGAGGAGGCACGTGACCTGCGGTCCGCGCCCGCGGCCGACGCGGACGCGCGGCTCTTCGCGGCGTCCACGCTGCGCCTCACCGGCGACGCGGACGGGCATGTGCGGTCGCTGCACCTGGTCGGGGTGGACGCCGGGCGCCGTCCGCTGCCCGGCACCGCGCGGTCCCTCCCCGCCGACCTGGTCCTTCTCGCGCTGGGCTTCAGCGGGCCGGACCGGAGGGACGGGCTGATCGACAGGCTGGGGCTGGCGCTGGAGCCGCGGGGCACACTCGCCCGGGACCGGGGCTTCGCGACCAACGTCCCCGGGGTGTTCGCCGCCGGGGACGCGGCGCGCGGGCAGTCGCTCATCGTGTGGGCGATCGCGGAGGGGCGGGCGGTGGCGGCGGCCGTCGACCGCCATCTGTCCGGCGGCGGTACGCGGCTGCCGTCACCGGTCGGCCCGTACGACCGGCCGATGACGGCCTGACCGGGTGACGGCCACTCGGCCGGGCCCCGAGGTGTTGAGTTCTTTCCGATGGGCAGTGATCGACCAGGTGTCAGACAGCTCAAGCAGCTTAAGAACAAACATCAAGGCAGTGCGCGGCTCAGGACAGCAGGAAGTCCGCCTCTCCCGCCTTCGCTCCCTCGATGAAGGCGGTCATCTCGGCGGAGGTGTAGATCAGGGCCGGACCGTCGGGGTCGGTGGACTGACGCACCGCGATCCGGCCGTCGGCGAGCTTCATCGCCTCCAGGCAATTGCCCCCGTTCCCGCCGCTCCACGGCTTGTGCCAGCCCTCGTTGCCCAGGTCACGGGCGGGCATGCCGTTGTAGATCCGCTCACCGCGGGTCCGTGGCGAGCGCTGGGGCTCGATGCGATTCATTCACAGCTCCTTGCGGAGATCCCGGAGGATCTCCTTCGTGCGATGTGCCGTGGCGGCCTGCGCCGCCATGCGGTCCATGACCTCGAGGTGGGTCGCCACCTCGGGGCGCGCGTCGAGGTAGACGGCGCCGGTCAGGTACTCGCTGTAGACCATGTCCGGCAGTTCCGGCATGGCGAATCGGAACAGCACGAAGGGCCCGTACGTGCCGGGATGCGGCCCGTTGGAGAACGGGGCGATCTGGAGCGTCACATTGGACAGCTTCGTGGCGTCGAGCAGCCTGTCGATCTGGGCACGCATCACCTCCGGGCCCCCGACGGGGCGCCGCAGCGCGGTCTCGTCCATCACGACCCACAGCCGGGGCGCGTCCTCGCGGGTGAGCAGTTCCTGGCGTCGCATGCGCAGATCGACGTGGCGCTCGATGTCGTCGGGCCGGGTCTGCCCGATGGCGCCCGAGCGGAGCACACCCCGCGCGTAGTCCTCGGTCTGCAGGAGCCCGGGGACGAAGTGGGGCTCGTAGGAGCGGATCAGGGCCGCCGCGCCCTCCAGGCTGACGTACATGGAGAACCAGCTCGGCAGGATGTCGTGGAAGCGCTGCCACCATCCGGGCCTGTTGGCGTCCTCGGCGAGCCGGACGAAGGCCTCGGCCTCCTCGTCGTCGATGCCGTACGCCTTCAGCAGGAGCTGGAGGTAAGGGATCTTGAGGGCGACCTCCGCCATCTCCATCCGTCGGACCGTCGCGGGAGCGACACGCAGGATGCGGGCGGCCTCCTCCCGCTTGAGACCGGCGCGTTCCCGAAGGTCCAGCAGGCGCCGGCCGAGAACGACCTGGCCGACCGTCGGCGCGGACCGAGGCTCGCTCACCGCCCACCTCCTGGAGAGACCTGTACATGCCGAAGCGTCCATGTGCGGACAGCCCGGCGGCGCCATTCGAAGACCCGTTCGAAAGCCTGTGCAGGCCTCCGGTGATCTGAAGTGGCGCCGCTCGACGTGCTGTTGCGAGCAGTGTGCCACGGCCGTCCAGACCGTCACACAGCACTCTGCATTTTTCAGAGTGACACTTGCCAAGTGTTCACGGCGGGGCGATAGTGGCAAGCGTGATTCCGTCCGCGCCCTTAGGAACAGACGCCACCGCGGGCTCCCTGGGCCTCGGTGCCGCCATGGGAGCCGGCCCCGCGGGGGCTGCCGCCGCCGAGCGCCGGTTCCGTTTCGAGCTGGCCGCACATCCGGGTTCGCCCGCGCAGGCGAGACGCCTGACCCGCGCCCGGCTGAACGGCTGGTCGGTGTGCGAGGACACCTGCGACACCGCGGCTCTGGTCGTCTCCGAGCTGGTGACCAACGCGATCGTGCACACGGCGAGCAGACACATAGTGTGCGAGCTGCACGACGGGGCCGAACTGGTCCGCATAGCCGTGCGGGACGAGGGGTGCGCCCCTGGTCAGCCACATCCGGCGGCCGATCAGCAGCCCGACGACGAGCACGGCAGGGGGCTGCTCCTCGTGGACGCCCTGTGCGACGCCTGGGGCGCCCACGAGCACGGCCCCGGACTACTGGTCTGGGCCGAGCTGCCGCGCAAGGCGGACGCCCCGCGCGATCCCTCGGAACCCCGCAACGACCTGGGCTGGGGCGCCCGTCCGAAGCCCGGCCCCGCCGACGACACGGACGACGACGGCGAGGCGGAGGGACGCCACCTCCCGGCGCGCCGTGGAACGGGGACCGCATGACCATGAGCGCCGCGTCCGGCATCCGGCCGCTCGGCCTGGACACCCTGGTCCGCCTCCAACGCGGACTGCGCTCCCCGGGGACGCCCCGGCGGCTGCCCGTACCGGACGGCATGACGGCGCCGCTGGGCTGCGACGCGGTGGCGGTACCCGCCCGCTTCGGCCCCCTCGTCCTGCCCCGGCTGCCACGCGTGGGGTGCGTGTACGCCGATGACGCGCACTGGTGGTGGATCGTCCCGTCCGACTCCGACTACGCCCTGGAATGGCCCGCGCCCGCGCGCTACGCCACCGGCGCGGTCGTCCCGGACACCCCGGGCGTGCCCGGCCTCATCCACCGTCCGGACGGCACGGTCCCCTACACCCCGCCCATCCCCCTCTACCTGGCCCTGTGCCGGCTGACGAACACGACACCGACGTGGTCACGCCAGGTGAACGCGTAGGCGCGGTGAACGCGTAGGTTCGGTGGCAGGCGTAGGCGCCCGAGCGCCCTCCGGCCCGTCCCGCTCCCCGGCGCCACCCCGCGCGCCCCCTCGCGGCCTGCTCCGGCCGCGCGTGCACCGGCGCGCTCCGCCCTCCCCCGCCCGCGCCCTGCCCGCGGGCACCCCTCCCCGGTGATAGTGGCCGTCCGTCCACGAGCGGGGGAGGCAGACGGTGCGCAGGAAGGACGGCACGGACGGCACGGAACCGGCGGGGGTGTCTGAGTCGGAACGGCTGCTGTTCGGCGGCCCGCTGCGTTACGACATGGGCTGGAACCAGCACGCCGACGCTTTCCTGGAGCTGGGCTTCCGGGCGATGCTGACCCGGCTGCCGTCCCTGCTGGCGTCCAGCCTCCGGCTCGCCCGGCAGGCCGACCCGCGGGCCGCCCGGACCGTCCTGGCGGCCGAGGTGGGCAGGGGCCTGGCGCAGGCCGTCAGTCTCCTCGCGGTGAACAGTGTGCTGGCCGGACTGATGGCCGCCGGGCCGATCGGGGAACGCCTGCGCGGTGCCGTCCCGGCACTGGTCACCGTGGCCGTCGTGATGCTCGTCGCCGCCCTGCTGCGGGCGGCCTCGACGTACGCGACCGGGCGGCTGGAACCCAAGGTGGAGCGGGTGGCCACCGAGCGGTACCTGGAGCGGGCGGCGGCCGTGGAGCTGTCGGCGATCGAGGACCACGCCTTCCACAAGCTCCTGGACACCGCCCAGTACGGCGCCGCCTCCGCACGACGCATGATCATGTACGGCACGCGCGTGGTGAACGCGCTGATCTCGCTGATCGCCGCGGCCGGGGTCCTGACCGTGCTGCACCCGGCGCTGCTGCCGCTACTGGTGACGATGACCCTGCCGAGCGCCTGGAGCGCGCTGACCCTCGCCCGTCGCCGGTACGAGTCGTTCCACGCCTGGGTGCAGCACGAGCGCGCGGGGCGGCTGCTGGGCAGTCTGCTCATCGAGCCCGCCGCGGCCCCCGAGATCCGGGTGCACGGAGTGAGCCCCTTCCTCCTGCGGCACTTTCGCGCGATGTCGGAGACCGCCGAGGCGGAACAGGCCAGGCTGGCCCGGCTGGCGGCCCGTACGGGACTGATCGCGGCGGCCTGGACGGGGCTGGCGACGGCGGCGACGTACGCGACGCTCGGCGGGCTGCTCCTGGGCGGCGCGATGGCCCTGTCGGTGGCGGGTACGGCCGTCATCGCGATCCGCACCGGCTCGCAGAGTCTGGGCACCCTCGTCGTGGAGATGAACGCGCTCCACGAGGAGGCCCTGTTCGTCGGTGACCTGCAGCGTCTGCACGTGGAGGCCGCGGGCCGGGCCATTCCCGCGGGCGGTGTCGCGCTGCCGCGGGACCCGAAGGAGATCCGGTTCGAGAACGTCACGTTCCGCTACCCGGGTGACGCCGCCCGTCCCGCGCTCGACGACGTGACGCTCTCGCTGCCGCTGGGCCGCATCGTGGCGCTCGTCGGCGAGAACGGCTCGGGCAAGACGACCCTGGTCAAACTGCTCGCCGGGCTGTACACGCCGGACCGGGGCCGGATCACCTGGGACGGCGTGGACGCGGCGACGGCGGACCGGCACGCGCTCGCCGAACGCGTCGCCATGGTGGCGCAGGACTTCAAGCGCTGGCCGTTCACCGCGCGGGTGAACGTCGCGGTGGGCCGCTCCTCGCTACCGCTCGGCGACGACCGCGTGGCCGACGCGGTCGCCGAGGCGGGGGCCGAGGAGGTGGTCGCGGACCTCCCGCGCGGCCTGGACACGCTGCTGGCCCGCAACTTCAGCGGCGGCCACGAGCTGTCCGGCGGCCAGTGGCAGCGCATCGGGATCGCCCGCGCGGCGTACCGGCAGGGCCGCATCCTCATCGTGGACGAGCCGACGGCGGCCCTGGACGCCCGCGCCGAGCTGGAGGTGTTCGAGAAGATCCGGGCCCTGGCCGGCAGCGGGCAGACCGTCGTGCTGATCACCCACCGGCTGGCGTCCGTGCGCCACGCCGACCTGGTGCACGTCCTCGACCAGGGCCGGCTCGTGGAGTCCGGGACTCCGGACGAGCTGCTGGCCACCGGCGGCGTCTACGCGGAGCTGTACTCCCTGCAGGCGGAGCAGTTCGCCGGGGCGCCGGTGCCCGCCCCGAAGACGGGCTGACAGGACGCGGTCCGCGGGTCAGGCGGCCGCGTCACCCGCTGCGTCACCGGCGCGGACGACGACCAGGAACATGTCCGTGGCGAGGTCCATGACGACCTCGGCGGGCAGGCCCTCCAGACGCCGCGCGTTGGCGAACTCCTCCGCCGGCCAGGATCCACGCGGTCCGCCGGCGGGAAAGCGTTCGAGCACCGTTCGCCCGTTCACCCTGCACCTCCATGTAGCGCTGCACTCGTAGAGTTAAACGCCAACCATGGAGCCAAAGCCTCGCGCGGTGGTGGTACTGAGACATAGTTGACACTCGTTCACCGCAAAGGGTGAGCTTCGCCTCGCCCGTTCGGACCTGTTCGCCACGGACCGTGTCAGTACTCGTACTCGTCGTGATAACGGATCCGCTCACTTCCCGCAGGGGCCCCCAGGGCCGACGCGCGTCCCTCCGGTTTCTCCCACGGCTCCTGCCGGCCGAGGGCGGTCAGGTCGAGCAGGCTGGTGGTCGAGCCGAGCCCGTCGAGGCCGCGCTCGTACGTCGAGTAGGTGTGGAAGACCCGGTCGCGGTCGCGCAGGAAGCAGCTGAGCCCCGGCCGCTCCACCAGCTCGCCCTCGTGTTCGAGGGTCACCTCGAAGTCGGTGTTGAAGTCGCTGACGTACGACGAGTACCAGGGCAGCGTCCAGCCCATCCGCGCCTTGAACGGGAGGATCTTCGGGTAGGGCGCCCGGGAGACGGCGGCGAACGACGTGCCGCGTGCCCTCAGGTGCGCGAGGTGCCCTATCTGGTCGAGGAAGGCGGAGCAGCTGCGGCAGCCCGCGTCCCACTCGGGGGCGAACATGAAGTGGTAAACGACGAGCTGATCGCGTCCCTCGAAGAGATCGAGCAGCGTGGCCTTGCCGTCGCCGCCCTCGAACAGGTACTCCTTGTCGACCTCCACCATCGGCAGCCCGCGGCGCTCGGCGTTGAGCGCGTCACGCGCGCGGGTGGCCGCCTTCTCCTTGACGAGCAGCGCCTCGCGCGCCGCGCGCCAGTCCGCGCGGGTGACGATCTCGGGCAACGACATGCGATCCAGCTCCTCCTGTGCGACACAGCACGGTCCCTCGCGGGTGGTGACCGCCAGGGGGAGCGGAACTCATCGCGGCTCGGCAAGATTTTTTCCAGAAGGGCGCCACAAAGCCGCTGACCTGGGCGTTCAGGTGTCGTACCGCTGGATGCGCCGACCGTGTCCGCGGTCCGTCAGGCCGGGCAGCCGCTCCCCCAGCTCCCGCACCACCGCGGGGACGTCGAGGGTGAGCAGTTCGCGGTCCCGCATGAGGACCCGCCCGTCGACGATCGTCGTGCGTACGTCGGCGGACCGCGCGCTGTGCACGAGGGTCGCGGCGAGGTCGTGCACGGGCTGGGTGTGCGGCCCCGTGAGGTCGACGAGGACGAGGTCGGCCCGGCGCCCGGGCGCGATGCGGCCGACCGTGTCCCCCAGGCCGACCGCGCGGGCGCTCTGCAGCGTGGCGTGGTGCAGGGCCTGGCGGGAGGTGAGCCAGCGGGGGTCGCCCTCAGCCGACTTCTGGATCAGGGACGTGAGCGCCATCGACTCCCACACGTCGAGGGAGTTGTTGGAGGCCGCCCCGTCGGTGGCGAGCCCCACGGGGATGCCGATGTCGCGCAGGGCGCGCACGGGCGTGGTGGTGGGCCAGGCGAACTTGAGGTAGCCGCGGGGCGCGGTCGCCACGGCCGTACGACCGCCCGCGCGCGCGAGGAGCGGCAGATCGTCCTCGGTGATGCCGGTGCCGTGGGCGATGAGCACGTCGGTGTCGAGGACGCCGGTGCGCTCCAGGATCCCGATCGGCGTGGCCCCGTGCCGGGCGAGGCTGGTGTCGGTCTGCTCGCGGTTCTCGGCGGCGTGGAGGTGCACGGGCAGCCCGTGGTCGCGGGCGAGCCGGGCGGTGGCGGCGAGGTCGGCCTCGGTCACGGTGTAGGGCGCGTGCGGGGCGAGGGCGGTCGTGATCCGGCCGCCCGCGCTGTCGCGGTGCCGGAGCGCGAACTCCAGCGAAGCCCGGCGCCCTTCGGGGCCCTGCGAGGAGAAGTACGCCTGCCCCAGCAGCGCCCGCATCCCGCATGCGGCGACCACGTCGGCGACCGTGTCCATGGCGAAGTAGTGGTCCGCGAAACACGTCACGCCCGCGCGGATCATCTCGGCGCAGGCGAGCCGGGCGCCCAGTTCCACGTCCCGCTCGGTGAGGTTGGACTCGACGGGCCAGACGACGTCGTTGAACCACTCCTCGGTGGGCAGGTCCTCGGCGAGCCCCCGCAGGGCGACCATCGGCGCGTGCGTGTGGCAGTTGATCAGGCCGGGCAGCGCGACCTGTCCGCGCGCGTCGATGCGGTCGGCGGCGGCGAGGTCCTCCACGGCGGCGGCCGACGTCACCGCGGCGACGGCTCCGTCCCGTACGACGACGGCGGCGTCCTCCTCGAAACCGATCCGTTCCCCGTCGTCGTGCACGAGGACGGTGCAGCCGGTGATGACGAGGTCGGCGGGCCGCTCCGTGGGCTTCTCGGGGGAAGAAGGAGTCATCCCGCCAACGTACGGTGCCGGCCCACGCGTGCGCGGCGCTGCGCGAGTTCCTCCCGCAGCGCGGCGAGCCGTTCGGTGTGGCGGGGCGTGAGCCGGCCGGAGTCGTCGAGGTGCACGGCGCACGCCGTGGTGGTGTCGACGAGCCGTTCGAGGACTCCGGCGACCTCGTCCGCGCCCGCGGAGTACCGGGCGAGGGCGGGCAGTTCGGCGCCTGCCAGGGCGCTGGCGGCGCGGGCCTCGGCGAGGGTGCGGTAGGCCTCGCGGCGCAGCCTCCAGCGGGCGGCGCGGTCCTCGGACCCGTTCAGTACGTGGGCGAGGTAGGCGTGTGCCGCGGCGTCGGCGGCGTCGATCCGGGCGCGGACCCCGCCGCCCCGCTGCCCCGGCACCGGCAGGTGCCCGACGACCAGCACGATCGCGCAGGCCAGGAGCGTCTCCCCGATACGGCTGGCGGAGGCCTGGGGTTCGCCGCCCACCATGACCAGGGCGAGGACGAGGACGGTGACGACCGCGGTCTGGGCGGCGAAGTGCCGCGCGGCGACCGGCACCAGCGCACCGCACACGGCGACGAGCACGACGAGCCCTTCCGGCCGGGGCAGCACGGCCGCGAAGCCGGCGAACAGGAGCGCCCCGAGGACGGTCCCGGCCGCCCTGCACAGGACCCGGGACACGAGCGGGCCGAGGTCGGGTTTCACGAGGAAGACGGCGGTGGCCGGCAGCCAGTACCAGTGCGCGTGGGACCCGTGCCAGTGCCCGTGGTGCAGCACCTGGGCGACGGCGGCACTGGCGCCGAAGCACAGGCCGACGCGCAGCCCGTACTCCCGTCCGCCGGCGCCGAGCGCGGTGCGGGCCAGGGAGACGACCGTCCGCCCTCGGGTGTGCAGGTCCCGGCCCCCGCCCCGGTCGAATGCCTCCGCCGCGTGCAGGAGGGCGTCGTCGAGCGCGCGCAGGGCGGGCTCCGTGCGGGAGGGCGCGGGCAGGGGTCCCGCGGGAACGCCGCCGCGGACGGCCGCGGCCAGCCGTCGGGGCCCCTCGGCCGCGCGCGCGGGGACGGCCTTCCCCGCCCAGGCGAGCGCGGTCGCGGCCTCGCCGAGGGGCAGGGCGGCGGCGTACTGGGCGTGCAGCCGCCGTTCGGCCGCCGACGAGGCGCAGCGCCGCAGCCGGGGCCCGGCGAGCGCGTCCTGCGCGTGGTCGAGGGCGGCGGTGAGCGCGGCCCGGCGGACGACGGCGTGCTCGGTGCCGGCCGCGTCCAGGAGCGCCGCGACGGCGTCGTACACGTCGGCGACGGCGGCCCGCTCCCCGTCGAAGCGGAAGTCGAGGCGGGAGTCCCCGGTCAGCGAACCGGGCGTGGGCAGGGCCAGACGCAGCGCGAGCAGCCATCCCGCACCGGCGAGGAAGGCCAGGCCCCTCTGCCACCCGGGGTCGGGCAACGGCATCCCGGCCCCGACGGCGGTGGCGACCAGCAACTGCGTCCCCGCCCCGGACGCCACGGTGCCGGCGGCGCTGACCCCGCCGGCGATCAGCCCGAGCCCGGTCAGCACCAAGGTCAGCGGCACGGCACCGAGATGCTGTCCGGCGTACGTCCCGACGAGCAGTCCGGCGGCGCCCGCGAGCGCGGGTACGCCGATCCGCCGCACGGAGGTACGGCGGCTGCCCGGCCGGTCGTTGATGCCGGCCAGCATCGCGGCGATGGCGGCGACGACTCCCAGGGAGGCCCGGCCGGCGAGCAGGGCGGCGCACAGCAGCGGTCCGCCGGCCAACGCGCCCCGGGTCACCGCGCTCCAGGGCACGGGTCCGCGCTGGGCACGCAGGGCGTGGGCGAGCCAGGGCGGGAGAGGGAGGCCGGCGCGGCGGGCGAGGTGGGCGGGGCGGGACACGTGACGCGGGCTCCTGTCGTCCGGTCGAGGGCGGGGGTGAGCCTTCGGGCGACGGTGGCCGGGCTGTGGGGGTGCGGTGCGCTTCCCACGTTAAGGGGTGTTGTCGAAGGAGCGGGGACGGGCGTGTTTCGGCGAGGTGACAGCAGGCCGGAACAGCGCGTTCCTCATCCGCGCGATCCAGACGTGTGAGGCCGGAGGCGTGCGAGGCAGGCGGCCTGCGAGACCGGCGGCCTGCGAGACCGGCGGCGTGCGCGGCAGGGCGCCGCTTCAGTGCCTCCGGCTCTCCTCCACGGCCGCGCGCAGGAGTGCCTCGGCGTCGGTGACCGACCGCGTCAGTGCCTCCGGTCCCGGTGCCAGACCCGCCAAGAGCCCGTCGATCCCGTCCGGCCCGTCCAGCCCCGCCCGTCGGAGCATCCCCTTCTCGTTGGTGACCCACTCCCCCCGTGCCGCCAGCACCGCGTGTGCCGTCTGGGTCGCCGCTACGGCGATCGCCCCGGCGACCTGGGTGACGGCGCCCTTGGGGGCGTGCCCGGCCTTGGCGTAGGCGAGGGTGGCGGTGGCCGAGCCGTACCAACGCTCGGGGGCGGCGGTGCGGAGGGCCGCCGGGTAGGCGGGGCGGGGCAGGGCGCCGCGCAGCACCCGGTTGATCGCGAGTTCCGCGACCACCAGGTACGTCGGGATTCCGGCGAGGTGGAACATCAGCGGTTCGACGCCGAACCGTCCCTCGCGCGCCTGGGCCACCTCGCGCTCCACCACGTCGAGGTCGCGGTAGTGCAGGTCGACCCTGCGTCCGTCGACCGTCAGCCACGCGCCGCCGTTGAAGACGCCGCCGCCCCAGGCGCCGATCTCGGAGACCTCCCCCGGCCAGCCGAGGGCACGGACGTCGTCCGGGTCGAAGGCGCCGCGGTAATAGACCGCCAGATCCCAGTCGCTGTCGGGACGGTGGGTTCCCTGGGCCCGTGAGCCGCCGAGGGCGACCGCACGGACCGCGGGCAGGGCGGCGAGCCGGTCGGCGGTGCTGTCGAGGAAGTCCTGGTCCGTGAGGGAGGGCACTGCTGAGGGCTCCTGACGCGTGGGGGTGGTGGGCGGACGCCGGAAGGGTACGCGCGAACGGGGCCTCGGCACGAGGCGATTGTCAGTGGCGCGCGTTATCAATGAAGTCGTCACTGAGCGTAATGACGGGGGAGGTCGTGATGACGTCGTGGGAGCGGGACGCGGGAGGTCCGGGGCCGGTCGGGAGGCAGCGCGCGGTCGCCGGGCCGCGGGCGCCCGGCGGGACCGAGCGGGAGCCGAGGCGCACGCATGTGTCGGCGGCCGGGCTGCGGGCCAGGGGCTGGACGGTGGAGATGGTCCGCCGGCTCCTCGGCGAGCCCGATCTGCTGCGTTCGCATCCGTACGTCCGCGCCGCGCCGCCGACTCGTCTGTACGCCGTCGAGCGGGTCGAGGCGGTGGAGCGCGGCGCGGCGTTCCGGGCCGCGTCGGCGGCCGCCGCGCGGCGGTCCCTGGCGGTGCGGACGTCCGCTCGGCGCAGGAGGCGGGAGTTGCGGGCGCGGATCACCGAGCGAAGCGGAGACTGGTGGGGCGGGGAGGGAAGGGGCGGAGGGCTGCGGGGCGGGGAGCTGCGGGGCGGAGGGCTGAGGGGAAACTCGGGTGCGGCGGGGGGCCGGGGAACGGAGGATCGGGAGGTCGACCGTTCGCCTCCCCAGGAGCCCTCGTGATCCAGCGCGTCACCGTGCCCGGACTCTTCCCGCCGCCCGTCTACTCGCATGCCTCGGTCGTCGAGGCCGGGACCAGGCTCGCCTTCCTGGCCGGGTCCGTCCCCCTCGACGCGGAGGGGAAGCTGGTCGGTGAGGGAGATCCGGTCCGCCAGGCCGAGCAGGTGATCGCGAACCTCACGGAGCAGTTGCGCGCCGTCGGGAGCGAGTTGCGGCACGTGCTGTCGACCGATGTGTACGTGGTGAGCGACGAGACCGCCGCGCTGTCCGCCGTGTGGAGCGTGGTCGAGGCGTCCGGACTCAGCGCCGGCCCGCATGCGTCGACGCTGCTCGGGGTGAGTTGCCTCGGGTACCCGGGCCAGTTGGTGGAGATCACGGCGACGGCGGCCGTGCCGGACGAGACGCGTCCGTGAGCGAGGAAGAGGACGCGCCGGTCGTCCTGCGGCGCGCGACGGCGAAGGACGCCCGCGCCGCCGCCGACGTCTGGCTGCGTTCCTTCGACGCCGCGCTGCCTTCCGTGATCCGGCCCCGGACCGACGAAGAGGTCCGGGACTACTTCCGCCACGTGGTGGTGCCCCTGCGCGAGGCATGGGTCGCTCAGGCGCCGGGCGGCGAGGTCGTCGGCGTGATGGTGCTGGAGGAGGGGGAGCTGTCGCAGTTGTACCTCGTCCCGGAGCGGCGTGGGCACGGCATCGGCGACCGGTTCGTCGCGCTGGCCAAGCGACGCGTCCCTGAAGGACTGTCGCTGTGGACCTTCCAGGTCAACGCGCCCGCCCACCGCTTCTACGAACGGCACGGTTTCACCGCCGTGGAGTGGACGGACGGCGCCCGCAACGAGGAGCGGGAGCCGGACGTGCGGTACGTGTGGCGGCCGTAGCACGGGAGGGCGGGCAGTGGTCCGGCCGCCGTACGAGGGGACGGGGTCACGCTTCGGTGCGGGCGTACCTGTCGGTCGCCGCCACCAGGGCGTCGTCACCGATCGCGCCGGCGTCGTGTCCGGCCTCGTCCACGATCACCAGGTCGCTGTCCGGCCAGGCGTGGTGGAGCCGCCAGACGATGCCGAGGAGGTTGCCGAAGTCGAGGCTGCCCTGCACCAGGGTGCCGGGGATGCCTTTCAGCAGGTGTGCGTCCCTGAGGACCACGCCCTCGTCGTTGCCGTCACCGAGGAAGTGGTCGTTGCCCCAGTAGTGGGTGACGGTGCGCGCGAACCCGAAGCGGAAGTCCGGGTCCTCGAACCGGGCCACCGAGCGGGGAGGCGCGGGGATCGTCGCCGTCTCCCAGTCGGTCCAGGCGCGTGCGGCCCGTTCGCGGACCGCGGCGTCGGGCGACTCCAGCAGCCGGTTGTACGCGGCGGCCGGGTTGCCGCCCAGCTCGTCCGCCGGCAGCCCGGCGAGGAAGCGGGCGTACGCCTCGGGAAAGATCTTTCCCAGGCCGCGGGTCAGGAGGGCCACTTCGGCGTCGGAGCCGGTCGCGACTCCGGTGAGCACCAGCTCGGACACCACCCCGGGGTGGGTCTGGGCGTACCGGAGTCCCAGTACCGACCCCCACGACACGCCCCACACCAGCCACCTTTCGATGCCCAGGTGTGCGCGCAGCCGCTCCAGGTCCGCCATGAGGTGCGCCGTCGTGTTGACGCTCATGTCGGTGCCGTGGTCGCTCGCCGGCGGCGTCGAGCGGCCGGCTCCGCGCTGGTCGAGCAGCACGATCCGGTACGCGGCCGGGTCGAAGTACCGTCTGAGGTTCGGACTCGTGCGGGAGCCCGGCCCGCCGTGCAGGACCACCGCGGGCTTGCCGCGCGGGTTCCCGCTGGTCTCCCAGTGGACGCGGTTGCCGTCACCGACGTCGAGCATGCCGTGGTCGTACGGTTCGATCTCCGGATACAGGCCCATCCAGGCACCGTAGCGCCGTCGGCTCGCGCCCCTCACCCGGTTATGGCCTACGTCCCGGGCCGCAGCCCGGCCGACTCGGCCGCCGTGCTCAGTACGTCCCGGAGCATCTCGGAGGTGAGCCGGCCGGTGAACGTGTTGCGCTGGCTGACGTGGAAGCAGCCGAAGAGGTGCAGGCCGGTCCCGGTGCCCTCGGTGGCGTCGAGCGACACGCGGCCGCCGTGCGCGAAGACGGGACGGGGCCGGGGGACGGTCCAGCCCGCCTCGGAGAACGCCGGCAGCGCGGCCTGCCAGCCGAAGGCGCCCAGCACGACCACGGCCCGCAGCGTCGGCCGCAGCAGCCCGAGTTCCTGGACGAGCCAGGGCCGGCAGGTGTCGCGCTCGGCGGGGGTGGGCTTGTTGGCGGGCGGGGCGCAGTGCACGGGGGAGGTGACGCGCACGCCGTGGAGTTCCAGGCCGTCGTCGGCGGAGACCGCGGTGGGCTGCGACGCCAGGCCCACGTCGTACAGCGCCTGGAAGAGCACGTCCCCGGAGCGGTCGCCGGTGAACATCCGCCCGGTGCGGTTGCCGCCGTGCGCGGCGGGGGCGAGCCCCACGATGAGCAGACGCGCGTCCGGCGGTCCGAAACCGGGCACCGGCCGGCCCCAGTACGTCCAGTCGGCGAAGGCCGCCCGCTTGGTGCGGGCCACCTCTTCCCGCCAGTCGACCAGCCGTGGACAGGCCCGGCAGCCCGCGATCCGTCGGTCGAGTACGGGGAGGCCACCGGTGTTCATGCACCCACCGTAGGACCACTGCCCGGAAGTGAGGGAACGCGGGGCCGTCGCCCCCTGGCGACACCACCGGCCCCTCGGTCTGCCCTGACGCCAGTCCTCGGCCCGGCCCCGGCCCGGTCCCGGCCTTCGGTCGGACCGGCTCCGGTGGGGCGCCCTGGGCCCCGGAAATAGCCGCCCACCTCACCGCGCCGGACGGTTAAGGTCGAGGCATGGCTTGCGAGCACGACGAGGACGGGAACAGCGGGGCGGGCGACGCACAGGACGCCGCCGGGACGAGGGCTGCGGCGGAGGCGGGGGCGACGACCGACCGGGTGAGCGTCCGTGAAGGCGGCCGGAAGGCGCCCGCGCGGGAGCCCGGCGCGGGCGGCGGTGCGGTCGGCGAAGGCGAAGACGGCGAGGCCGACGGCGCCGCTTCCGCGAACCGGTCCCCGGCGCCGGACCCGGCCTCGGACCCGGCCCCCGACCCGAAGACCGCTGCCGCGATCGCCGCCGCCGAAGCGGCCGGACCGAAGAGCGGCGAGAGTGTGCGCGTGGACAGCTGGATCTGGGCCGTCCGCCTCATCAAGACCCGCTCTCTCGGCGCGACCGCCTGCCGCGGCGGCCATGTCCGGGTGAACGGCGAGCGCGTGAAGCCCGCCTACTCGCTGCGCGTCGGCGACGAGGTGCGCCTGCGGCACGAGGGCCGGGAACGCGTCGTCGTCGTGAAGCGGCTGATCCGCAAGCGCGTCGGCGCCCCGATCGCCGCCCAGTGCTACCAGGACAACTCCCCGCCGCCCCCGCCCCGGGAGGCCGTCGCCCCGGCCGGCATCCGGGACCGAGGCGCCGGCCGCCCGACCAAGCGCGACCGACGCGAGCTGGAGCGCCTGCGTGGCCTGGAGGGGCTGAGCCGCGCCCGGCGGGACGCCGAGCAGCGGCCTTGACGGGCCGGCACCCGCCCGGTCGCTGATCAGCCGCGCCGGCCTCGAACCCGTCGGAGCAGGTCCTCGTTGTGCGCGCGGCGGGCCCGGGCGATGAGCAGGAGCGGCACCAGCAGGATGAGCGGTGTGGCGGCCTGCTCTCCGTCGAAGTAGGTGAGCTGGACGACGAACGCGCCCACCATCAGCGCGCTCAGGGCCGCCGCCGCGACCGACTGGAGCACCGGGACCAGCAGCGCGATCGCCCCGGCCAGCTCCAGGACGCCGATGGCGTACATACCCGTGGCGCCCCAGCCCATCTCGGCGAAGACGTCGGCGGCCGAGGCGTGTCCGACGAGCTTGGGTCCGGCGCTCGCGACGGCGAAGAAGAGCGCCAGGAGCACCTGGACGACACGCAGGGCGATCCGTGCGCCACGCCCACGGGCCGGC
The DNA here is from genome assembly GCF_044142145.1 of Streptomyces sp. BK79. Lineage (NCBI taxonomy): Bacteria > Bacillati > Actinomycetota > Actinomycetes > Kitasatosporales > Streptomycetaceae > Streptomyces > Streptomyces sp. BK79. The sequence continues at coordinate 68,287 of NZ_JBHVOC010000008.1, read as the reverse complement.
GTGGCCGGGGTCGCGGCGGTGACGGTCGTGGCCGGTGCGGTGGACGCGATGGTCTCGGACATGCAGGTCTCCTGAGCTGGACGTTCCGTGCTGCGGTCAGGTGTTCAGACCGCAGGCCGCCCCGTAACTCATCGCCGCACCGGCCCCTTTTTCTACGGCACGGGGACGGCTCTCACCCAGGTCCCGTCGTCGGTCAGATACCGGTCCACCCGGAGTCCCGCCTCCCCCAGCGCCTCCTCGAACTGGGCCTCGGTCAGCGGCCGGGCGCGGAAGGTCTGGGTCCAGACCGCGTCCGGGAACTCGTACACGGCGCGGACCGAGTGGACTCCGTCCCCGACCGGCTCCGACGACAGGATCCGCACGGTGAAACCGGCGGGATCGATCCGCTCGCGCGGCAGGTTCGTGTGGTAGTCCGCTCCTTCCCGCTGGATCAGTACGCAGCCGTCCTCCGCGACATGCCGGGCGCAGGTGCGCAGCAGTCCCCGTCTCACCTCGACGTCCCCGGCGTGCACGAGGAACGACGCCAGGAGCACCGCGTCGAAGCGCTCGCCGAGGTCCAGGTCCTCGATCGGGCTGCGTATCGTGCGCGCCCCGCGCACGTGCTCCAGCATTTCGGCGGACTCGTCCACCGCGGTGACCGCGAAACCCCGCTCCACCAGCGGATGCGTCATGCGCCCCACGCCACTGCCCAGCTCCAGGACGCGCGCGCCCTCGGGCACGGCGGCGGCGACGATGCCCGGCTCGGCACCGGCGGGCAGCCGCGAGTAGAGCTCGACCGCGCAGCCGTCCGGGGTGATGGGCCCCGGTCCCGTCCCCTGGTGTCCTTCTCGCATTCTCAGCTCCATGCCCGTCCAACGGGCCGTCCCCGCACACCCGTTCCCGTCCGGCATCGGTTCACCCGTCCGAGTGACTCACCGCCCTGAATGCCCCGCCGCCCCTCCAGGCGCCGTGCGCGTCAGAAGGGCAGCCACCCGTTCCCGATGTACCAGTGACCCCCCGCCCGCAGATGGTCCCCGACGGCCCGCTCCAGGGAGGTGCGTCGCGGCAGTTCCTCCACCGACAGCTCCGGGTTGCCGAAGACGAAGCGGACGGGTTCCGCGTCGGCCGGCTCGGCGTCCTCGCGGGCCACCCGGAAGCGCTCCTGGAACCGGACGATGTGGGAGTCCGCGGCCAGATACCTCTTGAGCTGCGGGTCGAGGAGCCAGGAGTGGCACACCGCGGCGCGGTAGGGCTCCTCGGGGAAGTGCCGGCGGAAGAACTCCCGGGCGAGCGCCAGCGAACGGTCACAGGCGGCCGGCGTCAGCGGCCCCCGGTAGTCCGGGACGTGCAGGTTCAGGCAGGGTTCGCCCGGCACGGCGTCGAGTCCGGCCGACCGCAGCGCGGGTGCCGTGCGCTGACCGACCGCGGCCCGTTCGAACTGCAGCCGCCCCAGCTGGTACAGCTCGCCCCGGAAGTGGTGCACCAGCCACCGCGGGGCCCGGACCCCGCCGGTGCCGTACCGCCGGCGGTGGCTCGCCATGTTCCGGCCCAGGTCGGCGAGGGTGCGCCGGGTGACCTCGGCGGGGATGCCGCGCTCCTGGTGGTACGCCCGTGTGTACGGCAGCGCGGCGACGAACACGAACGCGGCGAAGTAGCCGCCCAGCTTCTTCGGGCCCTCGGCCAGCCGCTCCCCGAAGCGCCGCACGCCGTCCGCGTTCGCGCCCGCCTCCCCGAGGTCTCGCGTCAGTTCCCGGACGCATTCCTCCAGCAGCCGCGTCGTGCCGGCGTCCCGGGTCACGCCGCTGAGCAGCCGCACCAGCGGGTTGATGTCCTCGTGCGGCACCGCCAGGTCGAGCAGCACGTCGGGCAGATCACCGGCGTCCGGCAGCACGTGTCGTCTCCCCTCGGCGTTTCCCTCAGCGTGTCCCTCGGCGCTTCTTCCCCGTCGTCTCCCGGAGTACGTTTTCCATAGGAGTGGTGATCCGATGCGTACCGGAAGTGAACCGGCCACCGCGCGCAGTGCGCTGCGCACGCGTTTCTGGCTGAGCGTGTGGGGACTGGTGTGGGCCGTCTTCGGAACGGTGGCCTTCGCGCTCGCCGGGCGACCCGGCTGGGCGGTCGCGTGCGGAGTGCTGTGGCTCGTCGTCATGGCCGACCTGGCCGTGATCGTCCGGCACATCCGCCAGGGCCCGCACTACCAGCCGGGACCGGACGTCCCGCCGTACCGGCCCCCGAGGCCCTGAGCCCTGCCTGAGCCCTGAGTCCTGAGCCCTCGGGGATTGCCCGGCAGCCCTCGACGGTCCGTACCCGGCCCGTCAGCGGTCCGCCCGTCCGTCAGGACTCGAACCGCGCCTGCTGCAGGTACTCCGGGTTCGGGTCCAGGGCCGCGGCCAGCCGGAAGTGGCGCCGGGCCTGCTCCGGGCACCCCCGGCGCTCGTAGGTGCGGGCCAGCGCGAAGTGCGCGAAGGCGTTGTCCGGCTCGCGCTCCAGGACGATGGTGAACTCCAGCTCGGCCGGTCTCAGCTGCGCCGCCGCGAAGAAGGCACGCGCCCGCAGCAGCCGCGCGGCCGTGTTCTCCGGGTGGGCGCCGATGACCTGGTCGAGCAGCTTCACCGCGCCCCGTGGGTCTCGCGCCGCGAGCAGTTGCTCGGCGGCGCGGAAGTCGATGACGTCCGTCTCCGGAGTACGTCCGGTCGGACCGCTGGTCTCGGGCACGGCAGAGTCCTTCCCTCGCTGGAACGGATCAACGCCCGCGCGGGGAACGCTATTCCTGGGGATTCCTGGGGATTCCTGGGGTCGCGGGGGCGGACCGGAGCCGCCAGGGTGTGACCGGGGCGCTCAGCGCGGCGCGTGCGCCCTACGGCTCAACTCGTCCCACACCTCGTCGACGCGGCGCCGCAGTTCCTCCAGCGGTACGTCGTTGTCGATGACCACATCCGCGATCTCCCGGCGCTGCTCGCGGGTCGCCTGGGCGGCCATGCGCGCGCGGGCGTCCTGTTCGGTCATGCCGCGCAGCCGTACGAGCCGGTCGAGCTGGGTGGCCGGGTCGGCGTCGACCACGACCACGACGTCGTACAGGGAGGCCAGGCCGTTCTCCGTGAGCAGGGGGACGTCGTGGACGACGACGGCGTCCTCGGCCGCGGCCTCTTCGAGAGCGCGGGTGCGGGCGCCGACCAAGGGGTGCACGATCGCGTTCAGCACGGCCAGCTTCTCCGGGTCGGAGAACACGATCGAGCCGAGCTTCGGCCGGTCCAGGCCACCGTCCTCGGCGAGCACGTCCTCGCCGAACGCCGCCACGACGGCGGCGAGCCCTTCGGTGCCCGGCTCGACGACCTCGCGCGCGATCCGGTCCGCGTCGATCAGTACGGCGCCGTGCCCGACGAGCAGCCGCGACACCTCGCTCTTGCCGGCGCCGATCCCGCCGGTCAGGCCCACGGACAGCACGACCGCGCCTCCATCTCACCGATCCCCGCAGGTGCGGGGAGCAACTTACCGACTCCGATCCCGCCGGTCGGGCCCACCGGAGCATCCCCGCCACGGCGGGGACAGGTGGGACAGGTGGGGCACGGTCATCCGCCAGATTACCGGATCAGCCTTCGCCCTCCCGCTCCGCCAGGAAGCGTTCGAACTCGCGGCCGATCTCGTCCGCCGACGGGATCTCGACGGGCTCGGCGAGCATGTTGCCGCGGGTCTCGGCGCCCGCGGCGGCGTCGTACTGGTGCTCCAGGCCCTGGACGAGGGCGGTGAGCTCCTCGTCGCCCTCCTGGATCTGCCGGTCGATCTCGGTCTGGGTGCGGTGGGCGTCCGTGCGCAGGGAGTGCGCGATGCCCGGCAGGACCAGACCGGTCGCCCCGGTGATCGCCTCCAGGACGGTCAGCGCCGCGTCCGGGTACGGGGAACGGGCGATGTAGTGCGGCACGTGCGCGGCGACGCCCAGCACCTCGTGTCCGGCCTGCATGAGCCGGTACTCGACGAGGGCCTCGGCGCTGCCGGGGACCTGGGCCTCCTCGAAGGGGCTGGGGTGGCCCGGCACGAGGTCGGTGCGGGTGCCGTGCGGGGTGATGCCGACCGGGCGGGTGTGCGGGACGCCCATGGGGATGCCGTGGAAGTTGACCGACAGGCGCACGCCGAGCCGCTCCACGATCTGCCGGACGGCCGCGGCGAACCGCTCCCACTCGACGTCCGGCTCGGGGCCCGACAGCAGCAGGAAGGGCGCCCCGGTGGCGTCCTGGACGACCCGCACCTCGATGGTGGGTTCCTCGTAGTCCGTCCAGGTGTCCCGCTTGAAGGTCAGCAGCGGCCGGCGCGCGCGGTAGTCCACGAGCCGGTCGTGGTCGAAGCGGGCGACGACCTGGTGGGGAAGCGACTCGAGCACCTGCTCGACGATCTGGTCGCCGGTCTCACCGGCGTCGATGTATCCGTCGAAGTGGTAGAGCATGACCAGTCCGGCCGACTCCTGGGCGAGTGCCATGTCGACGACTGCCAGGCCCTTCGGCTCCCATGCGTACAAACCCTGCGGATCAAGCACAGTGACCGCTCCCCTCCTCGTGTTCCTACTGGACAACGCGGGTACGGGCGCGGTCATTCCCGTCCGCGGCGGCGGACACGCCGAGGGCCCGCACCCCAGGGAAGGGATGCGGGCCCTCGGTTCACGAGCTACCGCTCGATGAGGAGCTTCAGCTCAGCGTGCGATCAGCTCTGGCCGCCGGCCAGCTTCTCGCGCAGCGCGGCCAGCGCCTCGTCCGACGCCAGGGCGCCGGAGTTGTCGCCGCCCTCGGAGGAGTACGAGCCGCCGCCGCCACCGCCGCCGGACGCGGCCTGAGCCGCACCCGCGGTGTCGACACCCTCGGCAGCGGCCTTCTCGTCCGCCTCGCGGGACTTGATGACCTGCGCCTGGTGCTGCTCGAAGCGCTGCTGCGCCTCGGCGTACTGGGTCTCCCACGCCTCGCGCTGGGTCTCGTAGCCCTCGAGCCAGTCGTTGGTCTCGGGGTCGAAGCCCTCGGGGTAGATGTAGTTGCCCTGGTCGTCGTACGACGCGGCCATGCCGTACAGGGTCGGGTCGAACTCGACCGTCGACGGGTCGGCACCGAAGGCTTCGTTGGCCTGCTTCAGCGAGAGGCTGATGCGGCGGCGCTCGAGGTCGATGTCGATGACCTTGACGAAGATCTCGTCGTTGACCTGGACGACCTGCTCCGGGATCTCCACGTGGCGCTCGGCCAGCTCGGAGATGTGGACCAGACCCTCGATGCCCTCGTCCACGCGGACGAACGCACCGAACGGCACCAGCTTCGTGACCTTGCCGGGCACGACCTGGCCGATCTGGTGGGTGCGGGCGAACTGCTGCCACGGGTCTTCCTGGGTCGCCTTCAGCGACAGGGAGACGCGCTCGCGGTCCATGTCCACGTCGAGGACCTCGACGGTGACTTCCTGGCCGACCTCGACAACCTCGGACGGGTGGTCGATGTGCTTCCAGGAGAGCTCGGAGACGTGGACCAGACCGTCGACGCCACCCAGGTCCACGAAGGCACCGAAGTTGACGATCGAGGAGACGACGCCGGACCGCACCTGGCCCTTCTGGAGGGTGGTGAGGAAGGTCTGGCGGACCTCGGACTGGGTCTGCTCCAGCCAGGCACGGCGGGACAGGACCACGTTGTTGCGGTTCTTGTCCAGCTCGATGATCTTGGCCTCGAGCTCCTTGCCCACGTAGGGCTGGAGGTCGCGGACGCGGCGCATCTCCACCAGGGAAGCCGGGAGGAAGCCACGGAGGCCGATGTCGAGGATGAGACCACCCTTGACGACCTCGATGACGGTACCGGTGACGATCCCGTCCTCTTCCTTGATCTTCTCGATGGTGCCCCAGGCACGCTCGTACTGGGCGCGCTTCTTCGAGAGGATCAGGCGGCCTTCCTTGTCCTCCTTCTGGAGAACAAGGGCCTCGATCTCGTCACCGACGGCGACGACCTCGTTGGGGTCGACGTCGTGCTTGATGGAGAGCTCGCGGCTCGGGATAACGCCTTCGGTCTTGTAACCGATGTCGAGCAGGACCTCGTCCCGGTCGACCTTCACGATGACGCCGTCGACGATGTCGCCGTCGTTGAAGTACTTGATCGTCTCGTCGATCGCGGCGAGGAAGGCTTCCTCGTTACCGATGTCGTTGACCGCTACCTGCGGGGTGGTGGCGGTGGTCTCGGTGCTGCTCGTCATGTGGGAAAGGGCTCCGGTACGGACATTGAAGTCGTAGGTACTGCTTACGCCGGGAGCCCGTTTCGCTCTGCAGAAGCCGGACAGCCAAGTAAGCGCCACCGAAAAATGCTGGTGACGCCTCGAGAACCGAGGGGACATACAACAGATGCGAGCGCGACCTGCTACGTCTGAGGTGCGCAGGCCCGCAGCGCAACTTGTAGCATACGGGGGCAGCCGGGCAGGGTCAATGCGCGAAGCCGCCCACCCGGGGCAGAACGCCGCATACCCGGCACAAAAGCCGTCCTCCAAGGCCACATGGACCTCCTGGACGCCCTTGTGCGACACGCGGGGCGGGCGGCGCGGAAGCACCGCAGACTAGTACGAGGGAGCCGGCCATCCAAGAGCCCGTAACGTCCGAGGCCGAAGCGGCCGAACCGGAGGCCACCCGGCGTGCCGCCGGCGTCACGGAGAGCGCCCGCGCCAACCGTGGCTGGTGGGACCGCAACGCGGACGAGTACCAGACCGAGCACGGCACCTTCCTCGGCGACGACCGCTTCGTGTGGTGTCCCGAGGGCCTGGACGAGGTGGAGGCCGAGCTGCTCGGCCCGCCGGAGGACCTCAAGGGCAAAGACGTCCTGGAGATCGGCGCCGGCGCCGCCCAGTGCTCGCGCTGGCTGACCGCCCAGGGTGCCCGTCCCGTGGCGCTGGACCTCTCGCACCGCCAGCTCCAGCACGCGCTGCGCATCGGTTCCCCCTTCCCCCTGGTCTGTGCCGACGCCGCCGTGCTGCCGTTCGCGGACGGCTCCTTCGACCTGGCCTGCTCGGCGTACGGGGCGCTGCCCTTCGTCGCCGATCCGAGGCAGGTGCTGCGGGAGGTGCGCCGGGTGCTGCGGCCCGGGGGCCGCTTCGTCTTCTCCGTGACGCATCCGCTGCGCTGGGCCTTCCCGGACGAGCCGGGCCCGGAGGGGCTGACGGTGACCTCCTCCTACTTCGACCGCACGCCGTACGTCGAGCAGGACGACGACGGCCGCGCGGTGTACGTCGAGCACCACAGGACGCTCGGCGACCGCGTCCGGGACGTCGTGACGTCGGGGTTCCGGCTGGTGGACCTGGTGGAGCCGGAGTGGCCGGACTGGAACACCTCCGAGTGGGGCGGCTGGTCGCCGCTGCGCGGGCATCTCGTCCCCGGTACGGCGATCTTCGTCTGCGAGCGCGACTGAGCCCACGGCTCCTCGTCCTCCCATGGGTGCGCACGCGCGCGTGAAGGGCCTTTCCCCCGGCGTACGACACTGGGGGCGTGATCCGTTACGACGCCCTGGACGCCCTGCCCGTACGCGGTGCGATGCCCGCGCTGCACGACGCCCTGGCCGGGCACGGCACCGCGGTGCTGGTCGCGCCGCCCGGCACCGGCAAGACGACGCTGGTGCCGCTCGCGCTGGCCGGGCTGCTGGGCGAGGGCCCCGCGCGGCGCGTGGTCGTGGCCGAGCCGCGGCGGATCGCGGCGCGGGCGGCGGCGCGGCGGATGGCGTGGCTGCTGGGCGAGAGGCCCGGCGCGAGCGTCGGGTACACGGTGCGCGGTGAGCGGGTGGTCGGACGGCACACGCGCGTGGAGGTCGTCACCACCGGTGTGCTGCTCCAGCGGCTCCAGCGGGACCAGGAGCTGACGGGTGTCGACGTGGCCGTGCTCGACGAGTGCCACGAGCGGCATCTGGACGCGGACACGACGGCGGCGTTCCTGTGGGACGTGCGCCAGGCGCTGCGGCCCGACCTCCGGCTGGTGGCCGCGTCGGCGACGACGGACGCGGAGGGGTGGTCCCGGCTGCTGGGCGGGGCGCCGGTCGTCGAGGCGAGCGGCGTGTCGTACCCCGTGGAGGTGGTGTGGGCGCCGCCGGCGCGTCCGGTGCGGCCGCCGCACGGGATGCGGGTCGATCCGGAGCTGCTGGCCCACGTGGCCTCGGTGGTGCGGCGGGCGCTGGCCGAGCGGGACGGGGACGTGCTGTGTTTCCTGCCGGGCGTCGGCGAGATCTCCCGGGTCGCCGGGCGGCTCGGGGACCTGGGGGACGTCGAGGTGCTCCAGGTGCACGGGCGGGCGCCGGCGGCGGTGCAGGACGCGGTGCTGTCCCCGGGGGCGCGGCGCCGGGTGGTGCTGGCGACCTCGGTGGCCGAGTCGTCGCTGACGGTGCCGGGCGTGCGGGTGGTGGTGGACGCGGGGCTGGCGCGGGAGCCGCGGGTGGATCACGCGCGGGGGCTGAGCGCCCTGACGACGGTGCGCGCGTCCCGGGCGGCGGCACGGCAGCGGGCCGGCCGGGCGGGGCGTGAGGCGCCGGGCACGGTGTACCGCTGCTGGACGGAGGCGGAGGACGCCCGTCTGCCGCTGTTCCCGGCACCGGAGATCAAGGTGGCCGACCTGACGGCGTTCGCGCTCCAGACGGCCTGCTGGGGCGATCCGGACGCCTCCGGGCTGGCGCTGCTCGATCCGCCGCCGGGCGGGGCCATGGCGGCGGCCCGGTCGGTCCTGACGGCCGTGGGCGCGGTGGACGACACCGGACGGGCCACCGAGCGGGGCGCACGACTGGCCCGCCTGGGCCTGCACCCCCGGCTGGGGCGGGCGCTGCTCGACGCGGCGGGCGTGCACGGCGGGGCGGCCGAAGTGGTGGCCCTCCTCAGTGAGGAGCCGCCGCGGGAGTACGGGGACGATCTGGTGGCGGCGCTGCGGGCCGCGCGGCGCGGGGGTGACGCGTACGGGGCGCGGTGGCGGGCCGAGGTGCGCCGGCTGGAGGCCGCCGTGGAGGGGGCCGGACGGGTGGCGCGGGACGTCACGGACGACCGTCTCGCCGGGCTGGTGGCCTCGCTGGCCTTTCCGGAGCGGCTGGCCAGGAAGGACGGCGGTTCATATCTGATGGCCTCCGGGACCCGGGCGGAGCCGGCGGAGGCGTCCGCGCTGCGCGGGGCGCCGTGGATCGCGGTCGCCGTGGCCGACCGGCCCGTGGGCAAGGGGCACGCGCGCGTGCGGCTCGGGGCGGTCGTCGACGAGGCGACGGCCCGGCTCGCGGCGGGGGCGCTGCTGGAGGAGCGGGACGAGGTGCGCTGGGGCGACGGTGACGTGGTGGCGCGGCGCGTCGAACGGCTCGGGGCGGTGGAACTCACCGTGCGGCCCCTCGCCGACGCCGATCCCGGGCTCGTACGGGACGCGCTGGTGGAGGGGCTGCGGCGGGAAGGGCTGGGGCTGCTGCGCTGGTCGGACGAGGCTCTGGTGCTGCGCAGGCGGCTCGCCTTTCTGCGGCGGCACCTCGGGGATCCCTGGCCCGACGTCTGTGACGACGCGCTGCACGCGCGCGTGGACGAGTGGCTGGAGCCCGAGCTGAGCCGGGCCCGGCGCCGGGCCGACCTGTCCCGGATCGATGCGGGGCAGGCGCTGGCGCGGCTGCTGCCCTGGGCCGGTGGTGAGGCGGCGCGGTTCGACGAGCTGGCGCCGGAGCGGATCACCGTGCCCAGTGGGTCCAGGATCCGGATCGACTACGAGGACCCCGCGCAGCCCGTCCTCGCGGTGAAGCTGCAGGAGATGTTCGGGTTGCAGCGCTCGCCGGAGGTCGCCGGGGTGCCGCTCCTCGTGCATCTCCTCTCCCCCGCGGGCCGCCCCGCCGCGGTCACCGCGGATCTGGCCTCGTTCTGGAGGGACGGCTACAAGGGCGTACGGGCGGAGCTGCGCGGCCGGTATCCGAAGCACCCGTGGCCCGAGGACCCGGCCACGGCGGAGCCGACGCGGCACACGAAGGCGCGGCTCGCCAGGTGACGGACGTCCGGGAAGGCGTCGAGGGGCCCTCCGCCGCGGCGGAGGGCCCCTCGGTCGTACGGGCAGCGGACGCGGACTACGCGTCCGGCTCGGTCGACGGCTCCGTGGAGGGGCTGGGCGAGGCGGCGGGCGACTCGGTGGACGGGCTCGGCGCGGGTTCCGCCGCGGCCACCTTCAGCTGGACGGCGAGGGTGGCGCCACCGGCGGTGGTGAGGCGGAGCACGAACGTGCCGGTGGTGTCGTCGGCGTACAGCTTCGGCAGCGTCAGCAGGCCCTTGGCGTCGGTCTTCAGGCCGCTGAGGGTGCGGACGGGCGTGCCGTCGGCGCCCTTGAAGTAGGGGCCCTTGTCGTTCGCGCTCGCGTCGAGCGCCGACTTGGTGAGCGTGGCCGTGACGGCGACCTTGCCGGCCGCGGCGCCCTTGTAGGTGGCCTTCACCTCGACCTGGCCGGCGAACTCGCCGCCCGGTGCGCACGTCAGGGCGGTGTCGCCGGTGCGGGCCAGGGTGTCGGCGACGCGCTCGGTGACGGTGGCCCGGTAGTCGAGGCCCGGGACGGTGCGGCCGACGACGGTGGCGCGGACGGTGAACGCCCCGGTCTTCTCACCCGCGACCAGCGCGGGCGCGACGGCCACGCCGGAGGCGTTGGTGGTGACCGCGGCGAACTTGTCGCCGCCGGTGAAGGTGGCGTCCGTGTCGCCGAGGACGGTGAAGCGGATCCGCACCTTGCCGACGGCCTCGCCGGCCTTGGTTTCGGCCCGGGCGCTGATCTTCTTGGCGAACGTGTCGCCCGCGGCGGCGGTGAGCCCCGTGGTGCCCGCGTTCTCCAGGTGGTGCACCCTGTCGGTCGGGGTGGGCGTCTCGGACGGCGTCCCCGGCTCGCTCGTGGGCGGCGGCGTGGGGCTCGGCGAGCCGGAGCCGGGCGGCTTCGACCCGCCGGGGGAGGTGGAACCGCCGGGGCCGGGCGTGGGCGAGGTCGTGCCGGGGGCCTCGGGCTTGGTGGTCCGGCCGGGGGCGCCGGTGGTCGTGGGAGACGGGCTGGGCCGGCTGACGCCGGTGTGGTCGTCGCTGCGGCCCACGGGCAGGGTGCCGGTACCGTCCGGGATCTCGTGCGTGCCCCTGCGGTAGTGCTCCAGCCACGACAGGACCGTGTGCAGGTAGTCCTGGGAGTTGTTGTAGCTGAGGATCGCGCGGTTGAGGTCGGCCTGGACGGACAGGTCCCAGTTGTTGCGGCACAGGTAGTGCCCGGCGGACAGCGCGGCGTCGTAGATGTTGTTGGGGTCCGCCTTGCCGTCGGCGTTGCCGTCACGGCCCGCCCACGCCCAGGTGGACGGGATGAACTGCATGGGGCCGACGGCGTTGTCGTAGGCGCTGTTGCCGTCGTGGACGCCGTTGTCGGTGTCCTTGATGAGCGCGAAGCCGTTGCCGTCGAGCTGCGGTCCGATGATGGGACTGACGGTGGTGCCGTCGGCCCTGACGCGGCCGCCGCGGGCTTGGCCCGACTCCACCTTGCCGATGGCGGCGAGGAGTTGCCAGGGCAGGTTGCAGCCGGGCTTGGACTGCCGCAGCGCCGACTCGGCCCTCTTGTAGGCGTCGAGGACGGTCGCCGGGATGCCGGCCTCGGACGGGCCCCGGGAGACGGGTGTGCCGACGGTCGGGGCGGGGCTCGGGCTCTTGAGCGGCGGGAGGTCCGTGTAGTAGGGCGAGTTGCCCGTCGCGCTCTCCTCGGAGGGCGTGTCGGTCGTCGGCACCTGGTCGGCGGTGGTCTGTCTGCCGTGCGCGTCGGCCGTCACGTCGGGAGCCTGGGACGCGGACAGGGCCGCGACCGCGACCGCTGCCACGGTGGTGGTGACCGCCGCCTTGCGGAGTCTCCTGTCGAAATGCGCCGCCATAGAGTGAACCCCTCCCGCTGGACGCCCACGCGTCCGTCTCCGTCGGTCTTCGGTTGTCGTGCTCGCCCGTTGTACCCGCCCTGTTGTGACGAACGGCTCAGGCCGACGGTTGCGCCACAACTTTTCCCGCGCGGTGCTCGTCTGTTCGACCAGTACGGTGCCGCACGCGACCCTACGACAACTTGCTTTGCTCGGGCACCCGTTCGCGCCCGATATTCACCAGTTGGCCATATGAGGAGTTTCGTTGCCGTTCACCCTCAGTCATGCCGCCGCCGTACTGCCCGCGGTGCGTGGTGACGGGACCGGCCGTGGCCGACTGGTGCCGGCCGTGCTGGTGGCGGGGTCGTTCTCGCCCGACCTGACCTATTACGCGGCCAGTTTCCTGTCCGGGGCGATGGAGTTCGGGGACGTCACGCACTCGTTCCCGGGCGTCTTCACCGTCGATGTGGCCATCGCCTGGGCGCTGGTGGGGGTCTGGCTGCTGGTCCGTGAGCCGCTGGTGGCCCTGCTGCCGCGGGACCGGCAGGGTCGCGCCGCCGCCCTGCTGCGCTGCGGGACGCCGCCGGCCCGCGTGCGGCCGTCCCTCGCGGCGTGGTGGTACGTGTCGGCGGTGCTGGGCGCGCTGACGCACGTGGTCTGGGACGAGTTCACGCACCTCGACCGCTGGGGCATGCGGATGTTCCCGGTCCTGGGCCGGGAGATCGCCGGTTCGCCGCTCTACTGGTACCTCCAGTACGGCGGTTCCGCGGTGGCCGCGGTCGTGATCGCCGTGTTCCTGGTACGGGCGCTGCGCCGGGCGCCCCGGGGTGAACCGTCGGGCGTTCCGGCCCTCTCGGTGCGGGACCGGTGGGTGGCCGCGGCGGTGCTCGGCGGGTGCGCGGTGGCGGGGGCGGTGCAGCGGGCGACCCGGTGGTGGGAGTACTGGGGAGACGTCGCCGAGCCCTGGGAGCTGCTCCCTACCGTGTGCTTCGGCGCGGGCGCGGGTCTCGTCCCGGGGCTCCTGCTGTACGCCGTGGGGGTCAGGGCGTGGCGTCCGGCCCCGGTTCCCACCCGCCCGGGAGGCGTCGGTACGGGGTCTGGTCACCGGGTCGGGCACTGAACGTGTCGGTGTTCGCGACGAACACGGTGAAGGTGCGCGCGGGGCGGGTGCGTGGCAGCAGGGTCAGGGCGAGCGCCAGGTAGCCGCGGGCCAGGTCGGCCCACGCGCGCCGGGCGGGCGTCTCTCGCGCCGCCGCGGGGGTGGGGTCCCGGCGGGCAGGGCCACGGCGGAGATCCGCGGCGGTGCGGCGCAGGGCCGTCGCGAAGGTGGCGGGGATGCGGCCGGTACTGGCGCCCGGTGCGACGACCGGGACCGGGTGGAGCGGCACGCGGACGGGTCGGTCTGTGCTTGCCCGTGCCGGTGTCGTCCGGTGGTGGAGCATGCGTATACCCATGCCCGCATCCTCGGGGGAGTCGGGGGCGGGGGCGTTTTCGCGGGGTCCACCTGAGTGACGGGCCCTGCGGGTGGGCGGGGCGCGCGGAATGGGCCGGAACCGACTCGGTGAGCGCCGACGCCGGGACCGAGACGGAGACCTCCGACAGGGGGTCGGGAGCCGCGTCGACGCGGCTGCCATCGGCGGACGCCCGGGGGGCGTGCCGACGCGGCTGTCTCCGGCGGACGCCCGGGGAGGCCGTGTCGATGCGGCTCCCTCGGCAGACGCCCGGGAGGGGCCGTGCCGATGCGGCTGCCTACGGCGCAAACCCCGGGAGGCCGTGTCGATGCGGCTCCCTCGGCAGACGCCCGGGAGGGGCCGTGCCGGCGCGGCTGCCTCCGGCGCACACCCGGGAGGCCGTGCCGACGCGGCTGCCTCCGGCGCACACCCGGCGATGCCCCGGCGCAGCTGTCTCCGGCGCACGCCTGGGGCGCCCCGCAACGCGGATGCCTCCGGCGGACGCCCGGAGCTCCCGACGCGGACGCAGGCGAACGCGGAACGCGAGGACACCGGCGTGGGCGCGGGGCGCGGACGCGGGCCCGGCTGCGGGTGGCACCGGCGGGCACTGGTGCGCGGCGGCGCCGACGCGGCCCGGCGCGGCAGTAGGTATGAGCGTTGGCACGGACACCGCCCACCGCGCTGAAACGCGGCGGAACCGACCCCGGTGCCGGGGTCGCGCCGGCCGGCGTGGCCGACTGGCCGGTGACCGCGACGGCGCCGCCCCGTCGGCCCGGTGAGCCGCCCGTGCGGGCCCGGGGGGGGCAGTACGGAGCCGGGACACGCGCCGGCACGCGCCGCTCCCCCGCCCCGCTCACCGCCGGAGGCTAGTGCGCTGCCGACTCCCAGTCGGAGCCCGAGCCCACCGAGACGCCCAGGGGGACCCTGAGCCGCACCGCGTCCGCCATCTCGCGGCGGACGAGTTCTTCCGCTGCCGCGCGCTCGCCGGGGGCGATCTCCAGGACGATTTCGTCGTGGACCTGGAGCAGCATGCGGGAGGCGAGGCCGGCCTCGCGCAGGGCCTTGTCGACGTTGAGCATGGCGATCTTGACGATGTCGGCCGCCGTGCCCTGGATCGGGGCGTTCAGCGCCATGCGTTCAGCGGCCTCGCGACGCTGGCGGTTGTCGCTGTTGAGGTCGGGCAGGTAGCGGCGGCGGCCGAAGAGCGTCGCCGTGTATCCGGTCGCCCGCGCCTCGTCGACGACCCGGCGCAGATAGTCCCGCACGCCGCCGAACCGCTCGAAGTAGGCGTCCATCAGGCCGCGGGCCTCGGCCGCCTCGATGTTGAGCTGCTGGGACAGGCCGAAGGCGGACAGGCCGTACGCCAGACCGTAGGACATGGCCTTGATCTTGCGGCGCATCTCCGCGTCGACCGCGGACTGCTCGACGGAGAAGACCTGGGCGGCGGCGGTGGTGTGCAGGTCCTCGCCGGAGGTGAAGGCCTCGATCAGGCCCGCGTCCTCGGAGAGGTGGGCCATCACGCGCAGCTCGATCTGGCTGTAGTCCGCCGTCATCAGGGACTCGAAGCCCTCGCCCACGACGAAGCCGCGGCGGATCGCGCGGCCCTCGTCGGTGCGGACCGGGATGTTCTGGAGGTTCGGGTCCGTGGAGGAGAGGCGGCCGGTCGCGGCGACCGTCTGGTTGAAGGTGGTGTGGATACGGCCGTCCGCGGCGATCGTCTTGATCAGCCCCTCCACCGTGACCCGCAGCTTGGCCTGCTCCCGGTGGCGGAGCATGATCACCGGCAGTTCGTTCTCCGTCTGCGCGGCGAGCCAGGCCAGGGCGTCGGCGTCGGTGGTGTAGCCGGTCTTGGTCTTCTTCGTCTTCGGCAGGTTCAGCTCACCGAAGAGGACCTCCTGGAGCTGCTTGGGCGAGCCCAGGTTGAACTCGTGCCCGGCGGCCGCGTGCGCCTCCTTCACGGCCTGCTGCACGGCGCCCGCGAACATCTGCTCCATCGCCTGGAGGTGCTCGCGGTCGGCCGCGATGCCGTGCCGCTCCATGCGGGCCAGCAGCTCGGAGGTGGGCAGCTCCATGTCCCGCAGCAGGTCGGCGGCGCCGACGTCCGCAAGACGGCCCTCGAAGGCCTCGCCCAGGTCGAGGATCGCGCGGGCCTGCACCATCAGCGCCTCGGCCTCGGCACCGTCGTCCGCGCCGAAGGCGAGCTGCCCGTCGGCCGCGGCGGCGGGGGCCAGCTCGCGGTGCAGGTACTCAAGGGACAGCGCGTCCAGGTCGAAGGAGCGGCGGCCCGGCTTGACCAGGTAGGCGGCGAGCGCGGTGTCCATGCCGACGCCGGCGACGCTCCAGCCGTGCTCGGCGAGGACGCGCATCGCGCTCTTGGCGTTGTGCAGGACCTTCGGCCGGTCCGCGTCGGACAGCCAGGCCGTGAACGCCGCCTCGTCGGCCTCGTCCAGCTCCGTCGGGTCGAACCAGGCGGCCTTGCCGTCGGGCGCGGCGAGCGCGACCTCGGCGACCGAGCCGGTGCCCAGCGCCCACGTGTCCACCGTGGCCATGCCGAGGGGCTGCGTGCCGTGCTCGGCGAGCCAGCCGGCCAGCTCGCCCGTGCCCAGCACGGTGCCGTCCAGCTCCACGCCGTCGGCCACGACCGGGGCGGCCTCGGCCTCCTCGGCGCCCGGGTCGACGGCGTAGAGCCGCTCCCGCAGCGACGGGTTGCGGATCTCCAGGGTGTCCAGGATCATCGCGACGCCCTTGCGGTCGTACGCCGTGCGCTCCAGGTCGGTGACCGTCTTCGGCAGGTCGACGCGCCGCTCCAGCTCGGTGAGGCGGCGGTTGAGCTTGACGGACTCCAGGTGGTCGCGGAGGTTCTGCCCGGCCTTGCCCTTGACCTCGTCGACCCGCTCGACGAGGTCCGCGAAGGACCCGAACTGGTTGATCCACTTCGCGGCGGTCTTCTCGCCGACGCCCGGGATGCCCGGCAGGTTGTCGGACGGGTCGCCGCGCAGGGCCGCGAAGTCGGGGTACTGGGCGGGGGTCAGCCCGTACTTCTCGAAGACCTTCTCCGGGGTGAAGCGGGTCAGCTCGGAGACGCCCTTGGTCGGGTACAGGACCGTGGTGTGCTCGCTCACCAGCTGGAAGGAGTCACGGTCGCCGGTGACGATCAGCACGTCGAAGCCCTCGGCCTCGGCCTGCGTGGCGAGCGTGGCGATGACGTCGTCGGCCTCGAAGCCCTCGACGGCGAAGCGCTGCACGTGCATGGCGTCGAGCAGCTCGCCGATCAGCTCGACCTGCCCCTTGAACTCGTCCGGGGTCTTGGAGCGGTTCGCCTTGTACTCGGTGAACTCCTCGGACCGCCAGGTCTTGCGGGAGACGTCGAACGCCACCGCGAAATGCGTGGGCGCCTCGTCGCGCAGCGTGTTGGCCAGCATCGACGCGAAGCCGTAGATCGCGTTGGTCGGCTGGCCCGTCGCGGTCGTGAAGTTCTCCGCGGGCAGCGCGAAGAACGCGCGGTACGCCAGGGAGTGCCCGTCCATGAGCATCAGGCGCGGACGGCCGCCGCCGGGGCTGTTGTCGGTCTTCTTCGCTGCTGTCTCTGCCACGTCCCCGATCCTGCCACGGACCACTGACACTCGGCCCCGCGCTCGCCCGCGGCTCGGGCGGGGCCGTCCCGCGACCTCTGCCGCCACGCCCCGGTCCACTGCCCCATGTCCCGGTCCGCCCGGCCTCCGTCGCTGTCACCGGGGCGTGCGAGGATCGGAGACGTACCTCACACGTGTACGCGAAGGAGCGCGCGATGGCCACCAAGCCGCCCAAGGGTGATCCGGTTCAGGACGCGCCGCGGGTCACGGAGCCCCAGCACGCGGCGGCGGGCATCCCGGCCATCGGCCACACCCTGCGCATGGCGCAGCGGCAGATGGGGGTGCGGCGGACCGCGCTGACGCTGCTGAGCGTCAACCAGAAGGACGGTTTCGACTGCCCGGGCTGCGCCTGGCCGGAGCCGGACCACCGGCACAAGGCGGAGTTCTGCGAGAACGGCGCGAAGGCCGTGGCCGAGGAGGCCACCCTGCGCCGGGTCACCCCCGAGTTCTTCGCCGCGCACCCCGTGGCCGACCTCGCCACGCGCAGCGGCTACTGGCTGGGCCAGCAGGGGCGGCTCACGCACCCGATGTACCTCCCGGAGGGCGGCGAGCGCTACGAGCCCGTCACCTGGGAGCGCGCCTTCGACATCGTCGCCCAGGAGATCGCCGCGCTGGACTCCCCCGACGAGGCGGTCTTCTACACCTCCGGGCGCACCAGCAACGAGGCCGCGTTCCTCTACCAGCTCTTCGCGCGGGAGCTGGGCACCAACAACCTGCCGGACTGCTCCAACATGTGCCACGAGTCGTCCGGCTCGGCGCTGACCGAGACCATCGGCATCGGCAAGGGCAGCGTCCTGCTGGAGGACCTGCACAAGTCCGACCTGATCATCGTGGCCGGGCAGAACCCGGGCAGCAACCACCCGCGCATGCTCTCCGCCCTGGAGCGGGCCAAGGCGAACGGCGCGAGGATCATCAGCGTCAACCCGCTCCCCGAAGCGGGCCTGGAGCGCTTCAAGAACCCGCAGACCCCCAAGGGGCTCACCGCGGGCGCCGCGCTCACCGACCTGTTCCTCCAGATCCGCATCGGCGGCGACCAGGCCCTCTTCCGCCTCCTCAACAAGCTGATCCTCGACACCGAGGGCGCGGTCGACCGGGCCTTCGTCGAGGAACACACCCACGGCTTCGAGGAGTTCGCCGAGGCGGCCCGCGCCGCCGACTGGGACGAGACGCTCGCGGCGACCGGCCTCACCCGCGCGCAGATCGAGGAAGCGCTGCGCCTGGTGCTCGCCTCGAAGCGCACCATCGTGTGCTGGGCGATGGGCCTGACCCAGCACAAGCACTCCGTGCCCACCATCCGCGAGGTCGTGAACTTCCTCCTCCTGCGCGGCAACATCGGCCGGCCGGGCGCGGGCGTCTGCCCGGTGCGCGGCCACTCCAACGTGCAGGGCGACCGCACGATGGGCATCTTCGAGCGCCCCGCGCCCGCCTTCCTGGACGCCCTGGAGAAGGAGTTCGGCTTCGCCCCGCCGCGCGAGCACGGCTACGACGTCGTACGGGCCATCCGCGCCCTGCGCGACGGCGAGGCGAAGGTCTTCTTCGCCATGGGCGGCAACTTCGTCTCCGCCTCCCCCGACACGGAGGTCACCGAGGCGGCCATGCGCCGTGCCCGCCTCACCGTGCACGTGTCGACGAAACTGAACCGCTCGCACGCCGTCACGGGCACGCGGGCGCTGATCCTGCCGACGCTGGGCCGCACCGAACGCGACCTCCAGAAGAGCGGGGAGCAGTTCGTCACCGTCGAGGACTCCATGGGCATGGTGCACGCCTCGCACGGGCGGCTGGAGCCCGCGAGCCGGCAGCTGCTGTCCGAGCCGGCCATCGTGTGCCGTCTGGCGCGCCGGGTGCTCGGGGCGGACAGCAAGGTGCCGTGGGAGGAGTTCGAGAAGGACTACGCGACGATCCGCGACCGCATCGGGCGCGTGATCCCGGGCTTCGAGGACTTCAACGCGCGCGTGGCCGACCCCGGCGGCTTCGCCCTCCCCCACGCCCCGCGCGACGAGCGCCGCTTCCCGACGGCCACCGGCAAGGCCAACTTTACCGCCGCGCCGGTCGAGTGCCCCGAACTGCCCGAGGGGCGGCTGCTGCTCCAGACGCTGCGCTCGCACGACCAGTACAACACCACGATCTACGGCCTGGACGACCGCTACCGGGGGATCAGGAACGGCCGCCGGGTCGTCCTGGTCAACCCGGAGGACGCCCGGCGGCTGGACGTCCGGGACGGGTCGTACGTCGACCTGGTCGGCGAGTGGAAGGACGGGGTGGAGCGGCGGGCGCCCGGCTTCCGCGTGGTGCTCTACCCGACGGCCCGGGGCTGCGCGGCGGCGTACTACCCGGAGACCAACGTCCTGGTGCCGCTGGACGCCACCGCGGACACCAGCAACACCCCGGCCAGCAAGTCCGTCGTCGTCCGTCTGGAACAATCGGCGACCGACTGAGCGTTTGCTCAGCCAGTCGGCGGGGCCTGTCGGGCCGGCCGGCGGATCGGACAGACGGACGGAACGACGAAACGGAGCCGGGCCCATGGGCGAGCAGCAGCAGGTGCAGTTCCCGCAGGAGGTCATCGACGAGTACGCCGCGCTCGGTGTGGACCTGCCCGCGCTCTTCTCCGCCGGGCACCTCGGGACGCGCATGGGCGTCCAGGTCGTCCAGGCGTCGGCGGACCGGGTGGTCGGCACGATGCCGGTCGAGGGCAACACCCAGCCGTACGGGCTGCTGCACGGCGGCGCCTCGGCGGTGCTGGCCGAGACCCTCGGGTCGGTCGGGGCCATGCTGCACGGCGGCGCCTCCAAGATCGCCGTCGGCGTCGACCTGAACTGCACCCACCACCGCGGGGCCCGCTCCGGCCTGGTCACCGGGGTGGCCACGCCGGTGCACCGGGGCCGGTCCACGGCGACGTACGAGATCGTGATCAGCGACGAGCAGGACCGGCGCGTGTGCACCGCCCGGCTCACCTGTCTGCTGCGGGACGTGAACCCGGGTGACGCGGCACAGGCGGGCGCGGCCGGCTGAGCGTCGGCCGGACGACCCGCGCGGCGGCGGCCTGAGCGGCACTCGGCCGCTCACGGCATTGCTCCCGGCCACCCGGCGCCCTAGCTTCAGGACATGGGACGGGGAAGGGCCCCCTGGCCGGGGGCGGCGACTCGGCGATTCCGGCGCACGCCCACGTGGCGCGCATCCGCACGGCGCACGCCCACGCGGCGCACACCTGCATGGCACACACCCGCATGGCGCACGCCCGTGCGGCTCACACATACGCGGGGCTCGCGGACTCGACGCGCTCCCGCGCCGATCCCGCGCGCGCTGACCCTGGCGACCCTCGCCTGCTCCCTCTCCCTGGCGACTGCCTGCGGCACCTCCGGCCCCGACGGGCCCGGTTCACCCGCCGCCTCCCGGGAGACCGCGGCGGCAACGACCCGACAGCCGCTCTCGCCGGCCGACTTGTGCGTCACCGCCGTCCAGTACTGGGCTCGCGAGATCATGGACGGCGCCACCCCCTACGGCGACTACCAGTCGATGGGCCTGTCCAACCGTCAGTACGACGTCCTGCGTGAGGTCGTGGCCGCGGCGAGGACCGCGCGGCGCGAGCAAGGGAGCGCCGCGGCCGAGAGGCTGATCGCCCATCAGGCGCGCGAGACCTGCGCCGACCGGTACCGCGACGGCGGGCCGGCCGACGGCCCGTGGCGGTGAGCGGCACCGGCCCCGTCGAGCCGGGCGAGGGCACCCACGCCTCGGACGCCCCGCACGCCCTTCGGCGCTCCGCCCGGCGGCGGGGCCGGCCGGCCCGGTTCTACGGCCGGCACCGCCGAGCGGTCCTCACGGCTGCCGCTGCCGCCGTGGTCCTGGGAGGCGGGAGCTACCTGATCGCCACTCGACCGCAGCCCCCTCCCCCCTCCCCTCCGCCCCACCCCTCCCAAGCGGTCGACCTCGACTACCTGCACCCGGTGCCCGGCCCCGGCGGCGACGAGGCCGGCGACCTCAGCTTCGCGGTGCGGCTGAGCGTGCGGTCCGGCCCGCCCGTCACCGTGACCCGGCTCGACCAGCCGTACGACGGCATTTCGATGACTTCGTCCCCCGCGGCGCCTTTCCAGACAAAGGCGCATTCCACCCGCAAGATCACCGTCACGCTCCGGGTGACGGAATGCGCGAAAGCACCGCGGAACCTCGCACTCCCTTTCCTGCACGTAACACTGCGTAATACACGCGCAATACAAGCCCACAGTTTCATCCTGGGGACGCGCTACGCACAGGACCTCTCACAGGCCCTGGAGGTCGCCTGCAGCAACGATTCCCGGTAATCACCAAAACAGCCCAGACGCCTGAACACGCATCGCCGGTCCTGCGGGTTCTCAGTATGTGGACAGGGCGAATCGGCCTGAATTCCGCCCTTCTTCCCAGCCAGTACCGCTCTGCATTACCCCGTGTCATAACAAGAGCGTCACAGCATGAGTCAGACCCTCCTCCACGTTCCCCACACACGCTTAGAGTCACGGCCAGTCACCGCGCCGCCGTCCGATTGTCATCTCGGCCCCGCGCTCGACTCGGCCGCCTCCACGGGGAAGCGGCTGTGCCAGGGAAAGGACTGACTCGTGCGTCAACGTTCGCTCATCGCCATCACCGCCGCTCTGGCGGCGGGAGCGCTCACCCTCACCGCCTGCGGCTCGCGCGACGACGACGGCGGCTCGGACTCCGGCAACGGCGGCGGCGGTGGCACCACCGTCGTCATCGGCGTCGACGCCCCGCTGACCGGCGACCTGTCCGCGCTGGGCCTCGGCATCAAGAACTCGGTGGACCTCGCGGCGAAGACCGCCAACAAGGACAACTACGTCGAGGGCATCAAGTTCGAGATAGAGGCCCTCGACGACCAGGGCCAGCCCTCCGTGGGCCAGCAGAACGCCACCAAGCTCGTCGCCAACGACGACGTCCTCGGTGTCGTCGGCCCGCTGAACTCCTCGGTCGGCGAGTCCATGCAGAAGGTCTTCGACACGGCCAAGCTGGTCGAGGTCTCCCCGGCCAACACCAACCCCGCCCTCACCCAGGGCGTGGACTGGCAGAAGGAAAAGGTCCGGCCCTACAAGTCGTACTTCCGCACCGCGACCACGGACGCCATCCAGGGCCCGTTCGCCGCGCAGTACGTCTACAACGACTCCAAGAAGAAGAAGGTCTTCGTCATCGACGACAAGAAGACCTACGGCGCCGGTCTGGCCGCCACCTTCACCGAGGAGTTCAAGAAGCTCGGCGGCAAGGTCGTCGGCACCGAGCACATCAACCCGGACACCAAGGACTTCAACGCGGTCGCCACCAAGGTCAAGAACTCCGGCGCCGACGTCGTCTACTACGGCGGCGAGTACCCGCAGGCCGGCCCGCTGAGCAAGCAGATCAAGGCCGCCGGCGCCAAGATCCCGGTGGTCGGCGGCGACGGCATCTACAGCGCCGACTTCATCAAGCTCGCCGGCGCCAGCGGCACCGGTGACCTCGCGACCTCCGTCGGTGCCCCGGTCGAGGAACTTCCCTCCGCCAAGGAGTTCGTCGCCAACTACAAGGCCGCCGGTTACAAGGACGCCTACGAGGCGTACGGCGGTTACTCCTACGACTCCGCCTGGGCGATCATCGAGGCCGTCAAGAAGGTCGTCGAGGACAACGACGGGAAGCTCCCCGACGACGCCCGCGCCAAGGTCGTGGACGCCATGCAGAACGTCTCCTTCGACGGTGTGACCGGCAAGGTCTCCTTCGACGAGTTCGGTGACGCGACGAACAAGCAGCTCACCGTGTACGCCGTCGAGAACGGTGCCTGGAAGTCGGTGAAGTCCGGCACCTACACCGGCTGACCCACCTCCGCATCACTGATCACGTGATCACGAGCCGCGCGGGGCGCTGTTCCACAGGCGCCCCGCGCGGACTCACATCCGGCCACATTCGTCGATAGTTCCGAAAGTCTCGGAGGACATGCGGTGAACGAACTGCCGCAGCAGCTGGTCAACGGCCTGCTACTGGGATCCATGTACGGGCTGGTCGCCATCGGCTACACGATGGTCTATGGCATCGTCCAGCTCATCAACTTCGCCCACGGCGAGATCTTCATGACCGGCGCCTTCGGCGCGCTCACGGTCTATCTGTACATCCTGCCCGACGGCACCTCCATGCTGATCGCCCTGCCGCTCATGCTCATCGGCGCCATGATGGTCTCCGTCACCGTGGCGGTCGGGGCGGAACGGTTCGCCTACCGCCCCTTGCGCGGCGCACCCCGTCTCGCGCCCCTCATCACCGCCATCGGGCTCTCCCTCGCCCTCCAGCAGGCGGTGTGGGCCTGGTACCCCGGCGCCAAGTCGAAGATCAGCTTCCCGCAGATCGACGGCGGACCGTTCCACATCGGCAGTGTCACCATCCAGACCGGCGACATCTTCCTGCTGATCGCGGCCCCGGTCAGCATGGCCATCCTCGCCTTCTTCGTGATGCGCACCCGCACCGGACGCGGCATGCAGGCCACCGCGCAGGACCCGGACACCGCCAAGCTGATGGGTGTCAACACGGACCGCATCATCGTGGTCGCCTTCGCCCTCGGTGCCGTCTTCGCCGCCGTCGGAGCCGTCGCCAACGGCCTGAAGTACGGCGACATCGACTTCCGCATGGGCTTCATCCTCGGCCTCAAGGCCTTCACCGCCGCCGTCCTCGGCGGCATCGGCAACATCTACGGCGCCATGATCGGCGGCGTCGTCCTCGGTGTCGCCGAGACCCTGGCCACCGCCTTCATCGCCGACGTGCCCGGCCTGGAGAAGCTCGGCAGCCAGTCCTGGGCCGACGTCTGGGCCTTCATCCTCCTCATCCTCGTGCTGCTGTTCAGGCCACAGGGCCTGCTCGGCGAACGCGTTGCGGACAGGGCGTGACACCGATGACCACACAGACCACCGCTCCGAAGACGGCCGGCGCCTCCGCCGCGGCCGACACCACCGGCCTCATCGGCATACCCGCGCCCATCGGCCGCGCCCTCGCCACCGGCGGCGGCGTCCTCACCGTCGTCTCCACGTTCCTCGCCTGGACCTGGACCTCCGAGTTCCCCGGCGACCTCACCGTCTACGGCTACCCGGGCGGCCTCCAGGTGCTGGTGCTGGTCGCCGGCGCCCTCACCACCCTGTTCGGCCTCGCCTCGTACGGCGTCAAGGGACTGCGCTGGCTGGTCCCCGCCGGCGCCGACGCGGCGCTCAAGTTCGCCGCCCTCGCCGCCTTCGCGACCACCTGGTACACCATCATCGCGATCAGCGCCCAGCTCGGCGGCCTGGTCAACCTGGAGCCCGGCGGCTACGTCGCCGCGGCCGCCACCCTGACCGCCCTCCTCGGTTCCCTCGCGCTCCCCTTCGAGCGCCCCGAACCGGACCCGATCGACCCCGACGACACCGGCTGGGAGCAGTTCAAGCACACCACCTCCCACAACTGGCAGACCGTCAAGGCGGCCTTCGCCACCGGCACCCCGCGCCCCGTGCGCGCACTGCCCTCCTACGTCGAGATCCTGATCATCGCCGCGATCCTCGCGATCGCCCTGCTCGTCTTCACCTACGGCATCGGCACCGAGTACGACGAACTCTTCGTCGGCTTCCTGATCGTCGCCGGGCTCGGCTTCGCCGCCGTGCACCGGGCCGGCCTGATCGCCCAGGCCACCGAGGTCACCTCCCGGCACCAGAACATCACCGTCTGCGGCGCGTTCATCGCGGCGGCCTGCTTCCCCTTCACGCAGTCCGACGACCAGTACGCCACCCTCGGCGTCTACATCCTCATCTTCGCCACGGTCGCCCTGGGCCTGAACATCGTCGTCGGCCTCGCGGGCCTCCTCGACCTCGGTTACGTCGCCTTCCTCGGCGTCGGCGCCTACGCGGCCGCACTGGTCTCCGGGTCGCCCAGCTCGCCGTTCGACGTGCACTTCCCCTTCTGGGCCGCGGTCCTCGTCGGTGCCCTCGCGTCGCTGATCTTCGGTGTACTGATCGGCGCCCCGACCCTGCGGCTGCGCGGCGACTACCTCGCCATCGTGACCCTCGGCTTCGGCGAGATCTTCCGCATCACCGCCAACAACCTGGACGGCACCTCCGGACCGGACCTCACCAACGGCTCCAACGGCGTCTCGTCCATCCCGGACCTCAAGATCCTCGGTCTGGACCTCGGCGTACAGCACGACATCGGCGGCTTCACCATCGGCCGCTTCGCCAACTACTTCTTCCTGATGCTGATCATCACGGCCGTCGTCGTCCTCGTCTTCCGGCGCAGCGGCGACTCCCGCATCGGCCGGGCCTGGGTCGCCATCCGCGAGGACGAGACCGCCGCCCTGGCCATGGGCATCAACGGCTTCCGCGTCAAGCTCATCGCGTTCGCCGTCGGCGCCACCCTCGCCGGCCTGGCCGGCACCGTACAGGCGCACGTGACCTACACCGTCACCCCGGAGCAGTACCTCTTCGCGGGCACCACCCCGCCCAACTCCGCCTTCCTGCTCGCCGCGGTCGTGCTCGGCGGCATGGGCACCATCGCGGGCCCGCTCATCGGCGCCTCGCTGCTCTTCCTGATCCCCAACAAGCTCCAGTTCCTCGGCGACTACCAGCTCTTCGCCTTCGGACTCGCGCTCGTCCTGCTCATGCGCTTCCGTCCCGAGGGCCTCATCGCCAACCGGCGCCGCAAGCTGGAATTCCACGAAGAGGCCGAAGCGCCCACCACCCTGAGCAAGACAGGGGCCTGACCACCATGACCACCGACACCACCACCAAGGACACCACCCCGGGCACCCCCGCCCCCGGCACCACGGTCCTCGACGCGCGCGGCGTCACCATGCGCTTCGGCGGTCTGACCGCCGTCAACGGCGTCGACCTCACCGTCAACAGCGGCGAGATCGTCGGCCTCATCGGCCCCAACGGCGCCGGCAAGACCACCTTCTTCAACTGCCTGACCGGCCTCTACATCCCCACCGAGGGCGAGGTCCGCTACAAGGGCCGGGTCCTGCCGGCCAAGTCCTTCAAGGTGACGGCCGCCGGCATCGCCCGGACGTTCCAGAACATCCGCCTGTTCGGCAACATGACGGTCCTGGAGAACGTCCTCGTCGGCCGCCACACCCGCACCAAGGAGGGCTTCTGGTCGGCCGTCCTGCGCGGCCCCGGCTTCCACAAGGCGGAGGCCGCCTCCCGCGAACGCGCCACGGAACTCCTGGAGTTCGTCGGCCTCGCCGAGAAGGCCGACCACCTCGCGCGCAACCTCCCCTACGGCGAGCAGCGCAAGCTCGAGATCGCCCGCGCCCTCGCCAGCGAGCCCGGCCTGCTGCTCCTGGACGAGCCGACGGCCGGCATGAACCCGCAGGAGACCCGCGCCACCGAGGAACTCGTCTTCGCCATCCGCGACATGGGCATCGCCGTCCTCGTCATCGAGCACGACATGCGCTTCATCTTCAACCTCTGCGACCGCGTCGCCGTCCTCGTGCAGGGCCAGAAGCTCGTCGAGGGCGACAGCGCGACCGTGCAGGGCGACGAGCGGGTCGTCGCCGCCTACCTCGGCGAGCCCCTCGCCGACGACCCCGGCGCGGCGGAGGCCGCCGAGGTGGAGGCCGCCGAGGCCGCCCAGGCCTCCGAGGCCGACACCACCGAGGACACCGCGGCCGGCAAGGAGAACGACCGATGACCGCACTGCTCGAGGTCGAGGACCTCCGCGTCGCCTACGGCAAGATCGAGGCCGTCAAGGGCATCTCGTTCAAGGTCGACGCCGGCGAGGTGGTCACCCTCATCGGCACCAACGGCGCCGGCAAGACCACCACCCTGCGCACCCTCTCCGGCCTCCTCAAGCCGGTCGGCGGACAGATCAAGTTCGGCGGCAGGTCGCTCAAGAAGATCCCCGCGCACCAGATCGTGTCCCTGGGGCTCGCCCACTCCCCCGAGGGGCGGCACATCTTCCCGCGCATGACGATCGAGGACAACCTGCGCCTCGGCGCCTTCCTGCGCAGCGACAAGCCGGGCATCGAGAAGGACATCCAGCGCGCCTACGACCTGTTCCCGATCCTCGGCGAACGGCGGAAGCAGGCCGCGGGCACCCTGTCCGGCGGTGAGCAGCAGATGCTCGCGATGGGCCGCGCCCTGATGTCCCAGCCCAAGCTGCTCATGCTCGACGAGCCCTCCATGGGCCTCTCCCCGATCATGATGCAGAAGATCATGGCGACCATCGCCGAGCTGAAGTCCCAGGGCACCACCATCCTGCTCGTCGAGCAGAACGCCCAGGCCGCCCTGTCCCTGGCCGACCACGGCCATGTCATGGAGGTCGGCAACATCGTCCTGTCCGGCAGCGGACAGGACCTCCTCCACGACGAGTCGGTCCGCAAGGCCTACCTCGGCGAGGACTGACCCGACGCCGCTACGACGAGGCCCGCGCCCCCACATCGGGGGCGCGGGCCTCGGTCGTCCCGTACTCAGCCCTTGGACGCCTTCTTCTCCTCGGCGTCCTGGATGACCGCCTCGGCGACCTGCTGCATCGACATCCGCCGGTCCATCGACGTCTTCTGGATCCACCGGAAGGCGGCCGGCTCGGTCAGGCCGTACTCCGTCTGGAGCACCGACTTGGCCCGGTCCACCAGCTTCCGCGTCTCCAGCCGCTGGCTGAGGTCGGCGACCTCCTTCTCCAGCTCCTTCAGCTCCGTGAACCGCGAGACGGCCATCTCGATCGCCGGTACGACGTCGCTCTTGCTGAACGGCTTCACCAGGTACGCCATCGCCCCGGCGTCCCGCGCCCGCTCCACGAGGTCGCGCTGCGAGAACGCGGTCAGCATCAGCACCGGCGCGATGGACTCCTCGGCGATCTTCTCGGCCGCGGAGATGCCGTCCAGCTTGGGCATCTTCACGTCCAGGATCACGAGGTCGGGCTTGTGCTCGCGGGCCAGCTCCACGGCCTGCTCCCCGTCACCGGCCTCGCCGACGACGGAGTACCCCTCCTCCTCCAGCATCTCTTTGAGGTCCAGCCGAATCAGGGCCTCGTCCTCGGCGATGACGACTCGGGTCGTCAGCGGAGGCACGTGCGACTTGTCGTCGTCGTTCACGTCGGCGGGCTGGGGCGACTCGGGGGCGGTCACGTGGGCGCTCCTTGTTCCGGGGCAGGCGGTACTGCTGCTGAGAGCCTACCTAGCTGCGGCGGCCTGGGGGGAACCGGTACACTCCTCAAGGCTGACTGGCCGGGTTGGCGGAACTGGCATACGCGGATGTCTCAAACACATCTGTTCGAAAGGACATACGGGTTCGAGTCCCGTACCCGGCACTTCAAGCGGAGGATCACATTCGCGTGATCCTCCGCTTTTCCGTGCGCGATGCGACGGCGCCTAACGCAGTGTGGCCTCATGGAACAGCACAGCCCTTCGGTCCGCGCACGCGCTGTCGCACTCATGAATCAAGGCGTCCCCAATCGCCTGGTCGCCACGCAGCTCAACGTCCCGCGAGGGACCGTGGGCTGGTGGCGCAGCGAGGACCGTAAAGCGCGCGGGGCAGTGTACGAGCACCCGACCGACTGCCCCCTGTGCACAGACCGTGACTTCGACGAGATCGCCTACGCCTACTTGCTAGGTCTCTACCTCGGCGACGGCCACATCGTCTCCAAGCCGGGCCAGCATCACCTGTCGATCTTCTGCGATGCCACACAGGTCGGTTTGATCGCCTTGGCGGAAGAGAGCATGCGCAAGGTCATGCCACTGCCCAGTGTCAGTCAGCGCCTCAAACCGGGGTGCGTCGAGGTCAAGTCCTACACCAAGCACTGGTGCTGCATGTTCCCCCAGCACGGCCCCGGCAAGAAGCACGAGCGCAAGATCGCTCTGGAGCCCTGGCAACAGGTGATCGTCAAAGCTCACCCATGGGAGTTCATCCGAGGCCTGATCCACTCCGACGGCTGCCGCATCACCAACTGGACGACGAAGATCGTCGGCGGCGTACGGAAACGCTACGAGTATCCGCGCTACTTCTTCTCAAACAAGTCGGACGACATCCGTAAGCTCTTCACGGACACCCTCGACAAGGTCGGCGTCGAGTGGACCACCCTCGCGCGCGGCAGCGATCCCTTCAACATCTCCGTAGCCCGCAAAGCCTCCGTAGCCCTCATGGACGCCCACGTCGGTCCCAAGTACTGACGACCGCCCTACCGGGGACTGTCGTCCTCCCCGATGTGGTGGACCCGCACCAGGTTGGTCGTCCCCGACACCCCCGGCGGTGAGCCGGCCGTGATGACCACGACGTCGCCCTTCTCGCAGCGGCCGTAGCGCAGGAGCAGTTCGTCCACCTGGTCGACCATCGCGTCCGTGGAGTCGACGTGGGGGCCGAGGAAGGTCTCCACGCCCCAGGTCAGGCTGAGCTGTGAGCGCGTCGCCGGCTCCGGGGTGAAGGCGAGCAGCGGGATGGGTGAGCGGTAGCGGGAGAGGCGGCGGACGGTGTCGCCGGACTGGGTGAAGGCGACCAGGAACTTCGCGCCGAGGAAGTCGCCGATCTCCGCCGCCGCGCGGGCGACGGCGCCGCCCTGGGTGCGGGGCTTGTTGCGCTCGGTCAGCGGGGGCAGGCCCTTGGCCAGGATGTCCTCCTCCGCGGCCTCGACGATCTTGGCCATCGTGCGCACCGTGTCGACCGCGTGCTTGCCGACGCTGGTCTCGCCGGACAGCATCACCGCGTCGGTGCCGTCGATGACCGCGTTGGCGACGTCGGACGCCTCCGCGCGGGTCGGACGGGCGTTGTCGATCATCGAGTCGAGCATCTGGGTGGCGACGATGACCGGCTTGGCGTTGCGCTTCGCCAGTTTGATCGCGCGCTTCTGGACGATCGGCACCTGCTCCAGGGGCATTTCGACGCCCAGGTCGCCGCGGGCGACCATGATGCCGTCGAAGGCGTCGACGATGTCCTCGATGTTCTCGACGGCCTGGGGCTTCTCGACCTTGGCGATGACGGGGAGCCGTCGGCCTTCCTCGTCCATGATGCGGTGGACGTCGAGGACGTCGCGTCCGCTGCGGACGAAGGAGAGGGCGACGACGTCGAAGCCGCTGCGCAGGGCCCAGCGCAGGTCGTCCTCGTCCTTCTTGGAGAGCGCGGGGACGGAGACGGCGACGCCGGGGAGGTTGAGGCCCTTGTGGTCGGAGACCATGCCGCCTTCGACGACGGTGGTGCGGACCCGGGGGCCGTCGACGCCGGTGACTTGCAGGCAGACCTTGCCGTCGTCGACGAGGACGCGCTCGCCGGGGGTGACGTCGGTGGCGAGGCCGGCGTAGGTGGTGCCGCAGAGGTGGCGGTCGCCTTCGACGCCCTCTTCGACGGTGATGGTGAAGGTGTCGCCGCGTTCAAGCAGTACGGGGCCTTCGGCGAAGCGGCCGAGCCGGATCTTCGGACCCTGAAGGTCGGCGAGGGCGCCCACGCTGCGGCCGGTCTCGTCGGACGCCTTCCGGACCCGGCGGTAGCGCTCCTCGTGTTCGGCGTGGGTGCCGTGGCTGAAATTGAAACGGGCGATGTCCATTCCGGCGTCGACCAGGGCCTTGATCTGGTCGTACGAATCGGTGGCGGGCCCAAGGGTGCAGACGATTTTCGCTCGGCGCATGAGTCGAGCCTATGACTTACCCGCCGGTAGCGAATTGGCCGCGCATGACTACCCAACCACCGTTGGATGAAAGGTTATTGACAAGTGTTGAATTGTGCGATGGTCCGCTCCGATGAGCATTTCGCGCGGTTCTTATCTCGCCTTTCGGGCATATGAGCGATCGCCTGTTGACACGTGCCGTGATCACGAAGGAATCTACGCGCGTTGCCGATGACGTGTCGCCAAGGGGAGTCAGCCATGCCGTTGAACCGCCGGAAGTTCCTGAGCAGGTCAGCCGTGACGGGGGCGGGGGTGGCGCTGGTCGGCGCGGCGGCGGCTCCGGCGGCCGAGGCGGCCCCCGCTCCCCGGGGCCGCCGGAAGCCGAAGCGGTACGCGCTGACCGTGCTGGGCACCACCGACCTGCACGGACACGTCTTCAACTGGGACTACTTCAAGGACGCCGAGTACACGGACACGGCGGGCAACGCGCAGGGCCTGGCCCGCGTCTCCACGCTGATCGACCAGGTCCGCGAGGAGAAGGGCCGCCACAACACCCTGCTGCTGGACGCGGGCGACACCATCCAGGGCACCCCGCTGACGTACTACTACGCGAAGGTGGACCCGATCACCGCCGAGGGCGGTCCGGTGCACCCGATGGCGCAGGCGATGAACGCGATCGGGTACGACGCCGTGGCGCTCGGCAATCACGAGTTCAACTACGGCATCGAGACGCTGCGCAGGTTCGAGGAGCAGTGCGACTTCCCGCTGCTCGGGGCGAACGCGGTCGACGCGAAGACCCTGAAGCCCGCCTTCCCGCCGTACTTCATGAAGACGTTCCGGGTGAAGGGCGCGCCGCCGGTGAAGGTGGCGGTGCTGGGGCTGACCAATCCGGGCATCGCGATCTGGGACAAGGCGTACGTGCAGGGGAAGCTCGCCTTCCCGGGTCTTGAGGAGCAGGCGGCCAAGTGGGTGCCGAAGCTGCGTTCGATGGGCGCGGACGTGGTGGTCGTCTCGGCGCACTCCGGGTCGTCCGGCACGTCGTCCTACGGTGACCAGCTTCCGTACGTGGAGAACGCGGCGGCCGATGTGGCGAGGTTGGTGCCGGGGATCGACGCGATCCTCGTGGGGCACGCGCACCAGGAGATCGCGGAGCTGAAGGTCGTCAACGAGGAGACCGGGAGGACCGTCGTGCTGTCGGAGCCGCTGTGCTACGCCGAGCGGCTGACCCTGTTCGACTTCGAGCTGGTATTCGAGCGGGGGCGCTGGCAGGTCGAGTCGGTCAGGGCGTCCCTGCGCAACACCAACACGGTCGCCGACGACCCGCGGATCACCCGGCTGCTGTCGGACGAGCACGCGAAGGTCGTGGCGTACGTCAACCAGGTCGTCGGCACCGCCACCGAGACGCTGACGACGGTGGAGGCCCGGTACAAGGACGCCCCGATCATCGACCTGATCACCAGGGTGCAGGAGGACGTGGTCAGGGAGGCGCTGGCCGGTACGGAGTACGCCTCGCTGCCCGTGCTGGCGCAGGCGTCGCCGTTCTCGCGGACCTCCGAGATCCCGGCCGGGGACGTGACGATCCGGGATCTGTCGAGCCTGTACGTGTACGACAACACGCTGGTGGCCAAGCTGATGACGGGTGCCCAGCTGCGGGCGTACCTGGAGTACTCGGCGGAGTACTACGTGCGGACGGCGGCCGGTGCGCCGGTGGACGTGGCGAAGCTGACGAACGCGAACGGCCGGCCGGACTACAACTACGACTACGTGTCGGGGCTGACGTACGAGATCGACATCGCGCGGGCGCCCGGTTCGCGGATCAGGAACCTCGCGCACGGCGGTGCCCCGCTGGCCGACGACGCGCGCTTCGTGCTGGCGGTGAACAACTACCGGGCCAACGGCGGCGGCGCCTTCCCGCACGTGGCGTCGGCCAAGGAGCTGTGGTCGGAGTCGACGGAGATCCGCACGCGGATCGCCGAGTGGGTGACGGCGAAGGGCGTGCTGGACCCGCGGGACTTCGCGTCCGTGGACTGGTCGCTGACGCGCGAGGGCACTCCGGTGTTCTGAGCCCGCGCCGAGGGCCGTGGCCTCAGATTCCCTCCACCAGCGGGGTGAGCGTGCGGTTCTCGCGCGCGGAGGGGATCTGGGGCCGGCCGTCCTGAAGGCCGAAGGTGGTGAAGGCGGTGCGGCGCGGGAGCGGGTACGGCTCCCGTCCCGTCAGGTCGTTGAGGATGGTCGCGCTGCGCCAGGCGGCGAGGCCGAGGTCGGGCGCGCCGACCCCGTGGGTGTGCGTCTCGGCGTTCTGGACGTAGACCTTGCCGGTGACGGAGGGGTCGAGGACGAGGCGGAAGCGGTCGTCGACGCGGGGGCGTTCGTGGCTGTCGCGCCGCATGTAGGGGTCGAGACCGGCCAGGACGCGGTCGAGGGGGCGTTCGCGGTAGCCGGTGGCGAGGACGACGGCGTCGGTGGTGAGGCGGGAGCGGGTCTTCTGCTGGGCGTGTTCCAGGTGCAGTTCGACCTGGGTGGTGGCGATGCGGCCGGCCGTGCGGACGTGGACGCCGGGGGTGAGGACGGTGTCGGGCCAGCCGCCGTCGAGGGTGCGGCGGTAGAGCTCGTCGTGGATGGCGGCGGTGGTGTCGGCGTCGATGCCCTTGTGCAGTTGCCACTGCCCGGCGACGAGGCGGTCGCGGACCGGTTCGGCGAGGGCGTGGAAGTAGCGGGTGTAGTCGGGGGTGAAGTGCTCCAGGCCGAGTTTGGAGTACTCCATGGGCGCGAAGGCCTCGGTGCGGCCGAGCCAGTGGAGCTGCTCGCGGCCGGCGGGGCGGTGGCGGAGCAGGTCGAGGAAGATCTCGGCGCCGGACTGGCCGGTGCCGATGACGGTGACGTGTCCGGCGGCGAGCAGTGTGTCGCGGTGGTCGAGGTAGTCGGCGGCGTGGACGACGGGGACGCCGGGGGCGTCGACGAGGGGCCTGAGCGGGTCGGGGACGTGGGGTTCGGTGCCGACGCCGAGGACGACGTTGCGGGTGTACGTGCGGCCGAGGGCCTCGGCCTCTCCGCCGGGGTCGAGCTGGGTGTAGTCGACCTCGAAGAGGGCGCGTTCGGGGTTCCAGCGGACGGCGTCGACCTGGTGGTGGAAGCGGAGGGAGGGCAGGCCCTCGGCGACCCAGCGGCAGTAGGCGTCGTACTCGGCGCGCTGGATGTGGAAGCGTTCGGCGAAGTAGAAGGGGAAGAGGCGTTCGCGTGCCCTGAGGTGGTTGAGGAAGGTCCAGGGGCTGGCCGGGTCGGCGAGGGTGACCAGGTCGGCGAGGAAGGGCACCTGGACGCGGGCGCCGTCGATGAGCAGGCCGGGGTGCCAGTGGAAGGCGGGGCGCTGGTCGTAGAAGACGGCGGCGAGGCCGGTCAGGGGGTCGGCGAGCGCGGCGAGGGAGAGGTTGAAGGGGCCGATGCCGATGCCGACGAGGTCGCGGGGGGCGTCGGGCGCGGGGTCGGGGGCGGCGTTCATCGGGGGGTGTGTCCTTCCAGGGTGGCTTCGACGAGGGTCAGGAGGGCGGCCAGGTCGGCGGGCCGGGTGTGGGGGTTGAGGAGGGTCGCCTTGAGCCAGAGCCGGCCGTCGGCGCGGGCACGGCCGAGGACGGCGCTCCCGCCGGTGAGCAGGGCGCGGCGTACGGCGGCGACGGCGTCGTCGGTGGCGTGCGCGGGCCGGAACAGGACCGTGCTGATGGTGGGCGGTGCGTGCAGGGTGAAGCCGGGATGCTCCTCGACGAGGGCGGCGAAGTCCCGGGCGAGGGCGCAGACCGCGTCGACGAGGTCGCCCAGTCCGGTCCGGCCGAGGGTCTTCAGGGTGACGGCGATCTTGAGGATGTCGGGGCGGCGGCTGGTGCGCGGGGAGCGGCCGAGGAGGTCGGGGAGTCCGGCGTCGGTGTCGTCGTCGGCGTTGAGGTAGTCGGCGCGGTGGTGGAGGGCGGCGAGGTCGCCGGGGTCCTTGACGGTGAGGAGGCCGGCGGCGATGGGCTGCCAGCCGAGCTTGTGCAGGTCGAGGGCGACGGTGTGGGCGGCCTCCAGCCCCGCCAGTTTCGCGCGGTGCCGGTCGCTGAGGAGCAGGCCCCCGCCGTAGGCGGCGTCCACGTGGAGGCGGGCGCCGTGGGCGGCGCAGCGGGCGGCGATCTCGGGCAGCGGGTCGATGCGGCCGGTGTCGGTGGTGCCGGCGGTGGCGACGACGAGGTGCGGACCGGGGACGCGGGCGAGGGCCTCGTCGAGGGCGGCGGGGTCCAGGGTGCCGGCCGGTGCGGGGACGGTGACGGGGTCGGGCAGTCCCAGCAGCCAGGCGGCGCGGGGCACCGAGTGGTGGGCGTTCGCGCCGTGGACGAGGCGCAGTCCCGCGCCGTGCGTCTCGCGGGCGAGCAGCACGGCGAGCTGGTTGGACTCGGTGCCGCCGGTGGTGACGAGGGCGTCGGCGGCGCCGGCCTCTCGGGCCAGGGCTCGGGTGACGAGGGTTTCCAGCGCGGAGGCGGCGGGTGCCTGGTCCCAGGAGTCGAGGGACGGGTTGAGGGCGCCGGCGGCGAGGTCGGCGGCGGTGGCGACGGCGAGCGGCGGGCCGTGCAGGTGGGCGGCGCACCGGGGGTGGGCGGGGTCGGCGGCGCCCTCGGCGAGCGCGGCGACCAGGGTGTGGAGCGCTTCCGGGTCGCCCCGGTCGGGGAGGATCTCGCCGGCCGCGGCCGCCGTCCGGGCGGTGACGGCGTCGGGGCCGCCGGCGGGCAGCGGTCCCCCGCGGGCGGCGGTTCCGGTGCGCAGGGCGTCGAGGACGGTGTCGAGCAGGGGCCGGAGGTTCTCGGGGCCGTGCGGGCCCGAGGCGAGGGGCGGCAGGCCCATGGGCGGTCCTCCGGGCGCGATCGTCGGGGCGGCACGCGGCGCCTCGGCGAGGGGCGGCGGCCGGGTGCCGGGCGGCGGCTTCCAGCTTGGACGCGGAGGCGCGCGTTCGCCCGGACAGCCCATCGATCACACCCGAAAGGGGTATGTGCGCGGCGGACCCCCAGGGGGTCGGCCGGACCCCGAAGGCCGACCGGATCCCGAGGGTCGGCCGGTCCGCGAAGACCGATCGGACCCCGAGGGTCGGCCGGTCCCCGAAGGCGACCGGACCCCGAAGGCCGGCCGGACCCGAAGGAACGGGGAACCGGCCGGCCCGGGAATCCGCGGAATCAGCGGGTGTCCGCCTCCCGCACCCGCAGGGCGCGGGCCAGGTCGTCGAGCTGGTCGGCGAGTTTGCGGCGCAGCGCGGGGATCGGGGCGGCGTCGGTCAGGCACTCCTGGCCCAGGCGCAGGTTGTCGGCGTCGACGGCGTGGACGGGGAAGGCCCAGCGGCCGGCCGCCTCGGCGATGGCGGGGCCGCGCCGGGCGGCGACGGCGACGGCTTCGGCGTAGTAGCGCGGTACGTAGTCCCGTACGAGGTCGGCCTGTTCGGGCTGCCAGAACCCCTGGGCGGTGGCGGTGAACAGGTAGTTGGAGAGGTCGTCGCCGGCGAACATGGCCTCCCAGGCGCGGCTCTTGGCCTCGGTGTCGGGCAGCGCGGCGCGGCAGCGGGCGGCGCCCTCCTGGCCGGTGGCGCTGGGGTCGTTCGCGAGTTCGGCGGCGATGGCGGCCTCGTCGGCGGCGCCGAGGACGGAGAGGCGGGTGAGGATGCGCCAGCGCAGCTCGGGGTCGAGTTCCGGGCCGCCGGGGACGGTGCCGTCGGCGAGCCAGGCGGCGATGGTGTCGGGGTGGGCGGCGGTGGCGATGCGGTGGCGTACGGCGATCAGGCGCAGCCCGGGGTGGTCGCCGTCCTCGGTGCGGCGGATGAGGTCGCGGCACAGGTCGGTGAGGGTGGCGAGGGCGGCGGGCCGCTGCTCGGGGGTGACGTAGCGGTCGGCGACCTGGACGGCGGCGAAGGCGAGGACGCCGTCGACGAGGGCGAGGTCGGTCTCGTACGGGAGGTGGGCGCGGGCGATGTCCAGGTAGGCGCCGGCGGGGAGTTCGCCGTCGCGGACGGCGTCGCGGAGGGCGTTCCAGACGACCGCGCGGGTGAGCGGGTCGGGCAGGCCGGACAGGCCGGTGCGCAGGGCCTGGAAGGACTCGGCGTCGAAGCGGACCTTGGCGTAGCTCAGGTCGCCGTCGTTGAGGACGACGAGGGCGGGGCGCTTGCCGATGGGCCGGGGCTCGGACTGGGGGACGTCGAGGTCGAGGCGCTCGCGCAGGGTGAGGCGGCCCTCGTCGGTGAGGTCCTGGTCGTAGAGACCGGCTGCGACGCGGTGGGGGCGGGTGCCGGTGCGGTCGACGGTGAGGGCGCGGGTGCCGTTCTCGCCGGTGACGCGCGGGGTGAGGGTGTCGACGCCGGTGGTGCGCAGCCAGGCGTCGGCCCAGGCGTGGACGTCGCGGTCGGTGGCGGCGGCGAGGGAGTCGATGAAGTCGGCGAGGGTGGCGTTGGCGAACTTGTGCCGGTCGATGTGGGTGTTGATGCCGGCGAGGAAGTCCTTCTCGCCGAGCCAGGCGACGAGCTGGCGCAGGGCGGAGGCGCCCTTGGCGTAGGAGATGCCGTCGAAGTTGAGCAGGGCCGAGGCGGTGTCCTCGACGTTCTCGGGGGCGACGGGGTGGGTGGAGGGGCGCTGGTCGGCGTCGTAGCCCCAGGGTTTGCGGGTGACGCCGAAGTCGGTCCAGGTGTCGGTGAACCGGGTCGCCTCGGCGGTGGTCTGGTAGCCCATGTACTCGGCGAAGGACTCGTTCAGCCAGATGTCGTCCCACCAGCGGAGGGTGACGAGGTCGCCGAACCACATGTGGGCCATCTCGTGGGCGATGACCATGGCGCGGGTCTGCCGCTCGGTGTCGGTGACGGCGGACCGGAAGACGAACTCGTCGCGGAAGGTGACCAGGCCCGGGTTCTCCATGGCGCCGGCGTTGAACTCGGGGACGAACGCCTGGTCGTAGGAGTCGAAGGGGTAGGGCTCGGTGAACTTCTCGTGGTAGCGGTCGAAGCAGTCGCGGGTGACCTCGAGGAGTTCGTCGGCGTCGGCGTCCAGGTACGGGGCGAGCGAGCGGCGGCAGTGGATGCCGAAGGGCAGGCCGCGGTGTTCGGTGCGCACCGAGTGCCAGGGGCCGGCGGCGACGGCGACGAGGTAGGTGGAGATCAGAGGGGTGGTCGCGGCCTTCCAGTGGCCGTCGCCGGTGTGTTCGGTGACGCCGTTGGCGAGGACGGTCCAGCCCTGGGGGGCGGTGACGGCGAGATCGAAGACGGCTTTCAGGTCGGGCTGGTCGAAGGCGGCGAAGACGCGCTGGACGTCGTCGAGGAAGAGCTGGGTGTAGACGTAGGTCTCGCCGTCGGTGGGGTCGGTGAAGCGGTGCATGCCCTCGCCGGTGCGGGAGTAGCGCATGGCCGCCTCGACGCGCAGCTCGTGCTCGCCGGGGGCGAGGTCCTTCAGCGCCAGCCGGTTGCCGGCCAGGCCGGCCGGGTCGAGGGAGTGTCCGTCCAGGGTGACGCTGCGCAGCTCGGCGGGCTTGACCTCGACGAAGGTGTCCGTGCTGTCCGTCTCGCGGACGGTGAACCGGATGACGGTACGGGAGTCGAAGGTCTCGTCCCCACGGGTCAGATCGAGGTCGATCGCGTAGTGGTGGACGTCGAGGAGCCGGGCACGGGTCTGCGCTTCGTCGCGCGTCAGTACGGACATGCAGGCCATGCTGCCTGATGGTGTGGGCAGGGCACAGAGGCGGATCGGTACGCGGAGTTTGTCCGGCCCCGTTCCGGGGCACCGCGCTCTCGGCGTGCGCCCCCGCGGGCGGGGGCGCGCGGGCGCGTGGGGCTCAGGCGGAGGCGGGGTCGGCGACGGTGCCGTTGGTCTCCGCGATGCGCTCGTGGTGGTGGATCACCTCGGCGATGATGAAGTTCAGGAACTTCTCGGCGAACGCCGGGTCCAGCTTGGCGCTCTCGGCGAGGGCGCGCAGCCGGGCGATCTGCTTCGCCTCGCGGGCCGGATCGGCGGGCGGCAGCTGGTGCCGGGCCTTGAGGTGGCCGACCTGCTGGGTGCACTTGAAGCGCTCGGCGAGCATGTGGACGACGGCCGCGTCGATGTTGTCGATGCTGTCCCGCAGGCGGTCCAGCTCCTCGCGGACGGCGGGGTCGGCGGCACCGGTACCGGTGTTGCTGGTGGTCATGGTGGGTCACCCTACGGGCGGGCACCGGGCCGTCGCACACCGTCTCAGGCCGCGAGAACTCCTCGTACAGTGGGGAGAGGGTCATGGCGTCTTGGGGGTTCGGACGTGGCGAACGGCGGACCGGTCGAGCACGGTTACCCGCACCTGGAGACGGTGCGGGCCGCCGTCACCGCGCTCTACAAGCGGCTCTCGTAC
The DNA here is from genome assembly GCF_044142145.1 of Streptomyces sp. BK79. Classification (NCBI taxonomy): domain Bacteria; kingdom Bacillati; phylum Actinomycetota; class Actinomycetes; order Kitasatosporales; family Streptomycetaceae; genus Streptomyces; species Streptomyces sp. BK79. Next base: position 29,473 of record NZ_JBHVOC010000008.1, on the reverse strand, counting down.
GACACCGTCCAGACCTTCTCGGCCAGTGTGGCCCCGGTCGACGTGGCGTTCTGCGACACCGACGACCTGTACCTGGGCGCGCAGCGGGTGGCGCACGAGCTGGTGCGCCACTACCGTCTCCCGGACGCCCGGATGATCGTCTCGTTCCGGGAGATGACGCACGCGGCGAGTGTCGAGCTGGCGGCCGGTCCCGAGTACTTCATCGAGCTGAACGACCGCTTCCGCACCCATCGCCGGGACATCGGCGCGGCTCTGGCGCACGAGGTGATGCACGTGTACCTGCACCGCCTCGGCCTGTCGTTCCCGGGCACCCGGGACAACGAGATCCTCACCGACACGGCGGCGACGTACCTGGGGGCCGGCTGGCTGCTGCTGGACGCCTTCCGGGAGGACGGGGCGTCGTCGCAGAAGCTGGGGTACCTGACGCCGGAGGAGTTCGGCTACGTCCTGGCCAAGCGGGCGCTGGTGTTCGGCGAGGACCCGTCGGTGTGGTTCACCAGTCCGCAGGCGTACACGGCGTACGGCAAGGGGATGGCGCGGGCCCGCCGGGACGAGCGGCAGCCGCCGCTGACCGCGGCCGGCTGGGCGGGCCGCCGCCGCTACGCCCGGGACCGCCGCCACGCCCAGGACCCGCACGCCGTCCCCGCCCTCGCGGCGGACGCCCCGTACGCGTTCACCGCCCGGGAGCGTGGTGCGCTGGGGGTGTCGTTCCCCTGCCCGACCTGCCACCAGCGGATCAGGGTGCCGGTGCGGGGGCGGGTCCGGGCGCGGTGCGGGCTGTGCCGGACGGTGCTGGAGTGCGACACGTAGGCGGCCACGGTCCGGTCAGGGCCGCACGATGCCCTGGGCGCGTGCCGCCGCCAGCCAGGTGGGGAACTCGCCCACCAGCCGGTCGTACAGCTCGGCGTCGGTGACCTTCCGCGGGTCGCGGCCCGCGTGGAAGAACCCGGCGTTGTCGACGACGCGTCTGCCGGGCACCGCCAGGTCGTCGAGCCGGCGCAGGTAGTCGAACTGGCGGCTGTCGGGATCGCCGAAGCCGACGAACTGCCAGAACAGCGGCAGCGGCGCCGCCTTGCACAGGTAGCGCTCGGCGGCGAGCCGGTTGATCGGGCCGCCGTCGGTCTGGAAGACGACCAGGGCGGGGTGGCGGGCGCCGCTGTCCAGGTAGTGGTCGATGACGGCGTCCATGGCCAGGTGGTAGCTGGTTCTGCCCATGTGTCCGAGGTCGGCCACGATCCGCTCGATCCGGCCCCGGTGGTCGGCGAGCGCGATCTCGGTGACCGCGTCGACGTCGGTGGAGAAGAACACGACCGGCACGGTGCCGTCGTCGTCGAGGTGCGCGGACAGGCTCAGCACCCGGTCGGCGAGCGCCTGGACGCTGCCGTCCTTGTAGTACGGCTTCATGGAGCCGGAGTAGTCGACGACCAGGTAGACCGCCGCGCGGGCCCCGTCCAGTCCGTTCTTCGTCAGGGACACCCCGGCGCTCCGGTAGAGGTCGACCAGCGCGGGAGCCGTCTCCCGCACCTTGGTCAGACTGATCGCGGCCATGCGGACTCCCCCGTCACCCCTGGACTTGCGGCATCTGGCTGCCGAGGTTACGGCACGGCGCACCCCGCCTCTCAGCTCGTCCACAGGCGTTCGCTATTTTGTTCGCCGCCGTCCCCACCGGCTCACCGTCCGTCCGTCCCGAGGAGCCGGCCGTGGATTCCGAGTCCACCGTCACGACCTGCTACCGCCATCCGGCGGTGGAGTGCCACGTCCGCTGCACCCGCTGCGAGCGGTACATCTGCCCGGACTGCATGCGTGAGGCTCCCGTGGGCCACCAGTGCCCCGAGTGCGTGAAGGAGGGGGCGCGGTCGGTCCGGCGGGCCCGGACGATCGCCGGCGGCCGGGTCTCCTCGACGCCCGTGGTGACGTACGTCCTGTTCGCGCTCAACGTCCTCGCGTACCTGGCGGAGGTGGTGCGGCCCGAGGTCGTGGACCGGTTCGCCATGGTCGGCGCGCGGCTGGTGGGTCCGGACGGCGGCCACTACGTCTACGAGGGCGTGTACCTCGGGCCCTTCCGGGCCGAGGGCGTGGCCGCGGGCGAGTGGGAGCGCATGCTCACCGGCGCCTTCCTCCACCTGCCGCCGTTCGAGGGGACCTTCGGGTTCCTGCACCTCGCGCTGAACATGGCCGCACTGTGGCAGCTGGGGCGGGTGGTGGAGCTGATGCTCGGCCGGGTGCGTTTCGCCGTCCTGTACCTGATGTCGGCGCTCGGCGGTTCGGTCCTGGTGCTGGTGCTCGCCGACCCCGGGCAGCCCGTGGTCGGCGCGTCGGGCGCGGTCTTCGGTGTGGGCGCCGCGTACTACGTCCTGCACCGGCGGCTGGGCGCGGACATGGCGGCGGTCAACCGTTTCATGGTGTTCCTGCTGCTGTGGCTGGTGGTCTCCGCCGGGCTCACCTCCTGGCAGGGGCACCTGGGCGGGCTGCTGACGGGCGGCGCGCTGGCCGCGGCGTTCGCGTACGCGCCCCGGGACGGGCGCCGGGCGGCGGTGCAGGCGGGCGCCTGCCTGGTGCTACTGGCGCTGCTGACGGTGACGGCGGTGGGCAGGGTTTCGGAACTGACAGGCGGAGGTCTTCCCCTATGAGAGGTATTCCCCGATGAAGCGTGCCGGTGTGCTGCTCCTCGCGGCCGTTCCCGTGATCGCCACGGGGGTGTACTTCGTGATGCCGTCGGACTCGGCCGACGCCCCGGTGGTGCCACCCGTGACGTCCGCGCAGTCCTCCCGCCAGGACGCCAAGAGCCGGGCGGAGGAGGAGCGGGCGGCGGACGACGCGCTGATCGCCGAGCTGCCGCCGGGGCTCGCCGCCCCCGCCAAGAAGGAGCTGGCCCAGCAGCTGGTGTCCAGCGCCGAGAACTCGACGACCCGGTGGCGCACCTCGTACGGCACGATCGAGGACCTCGGCGACGGGTGCGGCTACACGGCGGGCATCATCGGCTTCTGCACGGCCACGCACGACCTGCTGACCCTGGTGGAGCGCTACACGGAGGACCACCCGGACAACGGCCTGGCGGCGTACCTGCCCGCCCTGCGCGAGGTGGACGGCACCGACTCGCACGAGGGCCTGGACCCCGGCTTCCCGGCCGCCTGGCGGGCGGAGGCCGAGCTGCCGGCGTTCCGGGCGGCGCAGGAGGAGGAGCGCGACCGGGTCTACTTCGAACCGGCGGTGCGCCTGGCCAAGCTGGACGGTCTCGGCACGCTGGGCCAGTTCGTCTACTTCGACGCGATGGTCTTCCACGGCCCCGACACGGACGCCGAGGGCTTCTACGGGCTGCGTGAGCGGGCCATGGCGAAGGCGAGGACGCCGGGGCGGGGCGGGGAGGAGAAGGCGTACCTGAAGACCTTCCTGGACGTCCGCCGCGAGGCCATGCTGGCCAAGCGCCCCGGCATCGACACCTCCCGCGTCGACACCGCGCAGCGCCGGTTCCTTCAGGCCGGGAACCTGGCGCTCGACACGCCGCTGGTGTGGGAGATGTACGGGGACACCTACCGGCTGCCGTAGCCGCGCATGCGACGGCGCCTGCCCTTGGTCCGGTCGGGGACGGGGCAGGCGCCATCAGTGTTCCGTACGCCTTTGTACGGGACGTTCTTCGGTTGTTCCGTCCGTCAGACCGCGAGGGCGCGGTCGGTCGGGCGGATCGGGGCCGGCAGTTCGCTGGCCCCGGTCAGGAAGCGGTCGGCGCCGCGGGCGGCGGAGCGGCCCTCGGCGATCGCCCAGACGATGAGCGACTGGCCGCGGCCGGCGTCACCGGCGACGAACACACCCGGCACGTTGGTCTGGAAGTCGGCGTCCCGGGCGATGTTACCCCGTTCGTCGAGCTCCAGGCCGAACTGGTCGACCAGGCCGTTGTCCCGGTCGGTGCCGGTGAAGCCCATGGCGAGGGTGACCAGCTGGGCCGGGATCTTGCGCTCGGTGCCCGGCTTCGGGGTGAGCTTGCCGTCGATGAACTCGACCTCGCTCATGTGCAGCCACTGGACGTTGCCGTCCTCGTCGCCCTCGAAGTGGGTGGTGGAGACGGCGTAGACCCGCTCGCCGCCCTCCTCGTGGGCGCTGGTGACCTTGTAGAGCATGGGGAAGGTCGGCCACGGCTGGCGCACCGCGTCCCGCTCCTCGCCCGGCCGGGGCATGATCTCCAGCTGGGTGACGGAGGCGGCGCCCTGGCGGTGGGCGGTGCCCACGCAGTCGGCGCCGGTGTCGCCGCCGCCGATGACGACGACGTGCTTGCCCTCGGCGGTGATCGGCGGGGCGACGTAGTCGCCCTCCTGGACCTTGTTGGCCAGGGGCAGGTACTCCATGGCCTGGTGGATGCCGTTCAGCTCGCGGCCGGGGACCGGCAGGTCGCGGGCGGTGGTGGCACCGGCGGCGATGACGACGGCGTCGTAGCGCTTCTTCAGGTCGGTCGCCTTGAGGTCGCGGCCGATCTCGACGCCGGTGCGGAAGCGGGTGCCCTCCGCGCGCATCTGCTCGATGCGGCGGTTGATGTGCCGCTTCTCCATCTTGAACTCGGGGATGCCGTACCGCAGGAGGCCGCCGATGCGGTCCGCGCGCTCGTAGACGGCGACGGTGTGGCCGGCCCGGGTGAGCTGCTGGGCGGCGGCCAGGCCGGCCGGGCCCGAGCCGATGACGGCGACGGTCTTGCCGGACAGGCGCTCGGGGATCTGCGGGGCGACGTCCCCGGTCTCCCACGCCTTGTCGATGATCGAGACCTCGACGTTCTTGATGGTGACCGGCGGCTGGTTGATGCCGAGCACGCACGCCGACTCGCACGGAGCCGGGCACAGGCGGCCGGTGAACTCCGGGAAGTTGTTGGTGGCGTGCAGGCGCTCCTGCGCGGCCTGCCAGTCCTCGCGGTAGGCGTAGTCGTTCCACTCGGGGATCAGGTTCCCGAGCGGGCAGCCGTTGTGGCAGAACGGGATGCCGCAGTCCATGCACCGGCTGGCCTGCTTGCTGATGATCGGCAGCAGGGAGCCGGGGACGTAGACCTCGTTCCAGTCCTTGACGCGCTCCTCGACGGGGCGGGTCTTGGCGACCTCGCGTCCGTGGTTCAGGAAGCCCTTGGGATCAGCCATTGGTCGCCGCCTCCATCATCTTCTCGGTGGTCTCGGTCTCGGAGAGACCGGCTCGCTCGGCGGCGTCCTTGGCGGCGAGCACTGCCTTGTACGTACTGGGGATGATCTTGCTGAAGCGCTCCACGGCGGCGGGCCACTCGGCGAGCAGCTTCTCGGCGACGGTCGAGCCCGTCTCCTCCTGGTGCCGGCGCACCACGTCGTGCAGCCACTGCCGGTCGGCGTCGTCGAGGGCCTCGACCGCGCCGGCGTTGCCGGCGTTGACGTTGTCCGGGTCGAGGTCGATGACGTAGGCGATGCCGCCGGACATGCCGGCCGCGAAGTTGCGCCCGGTCTCGCCGAGGACGACCGCGTGGCCGCCGGTCATGTACTCGCAGCCGTGGTCGCCGACGCCCTCGGAGACGACCAGCGCGCCGGAGTTGCGGACGCAGAAGCGCTCGCCGACCTTGCCGCGCAGGAACATCTCGCCGCCGGTGGCGCCGTAGCCGATGGTGTTGCCGGCGATGGTGGAGTACTCGGCGAGGTGGTCGGCGCCCCGGTCGGGGCGGACGACGATCCGGCCGCCGGAGAGGCCCTTGCCGACGTAGTCGTTGGCGTCGCCCTCCAGGCGCAGCGTGATGCCGCGCGGGACGAAGGCGCCGAAGGACTGGCCGGCGGAGCCGGTGAAGGTGATGTCGACGGTGTCGTCGGGCAGGCCCGCGCCGCCGAACTTCTTGGTCACCTCGTGGCCGAGCATGGTGCCGACGGTGCGGTTGATGTTGCGGATGGCGACCTGGGCGCGCACCGGCACGGCGTCGGTGGTGTCCGTGGCGCCGAGCGCGTCCGCCGCGAGCTTGATCAGCTCGTTGTCCAGGGCCTTCTCCAGGCCGTGGTCCTGGACGGTGACCTGGTGGCGCACCGCGCCCTCGGGCAGTTCCGGGACGTGGAACAGCGGGGCCAGGTCCAGGCCCTGCGCCTTCCAGTGGTCGACGGCGCGGGTGACGTCGAGGGCCTCGGCGTGGCCGACGGCCTCCTCGATGGAGCGGAAGCCCAGCTCGGCGAGGATCTCGCGGACCTCTTCGGCGATGAACCGGAAGAAGTTCACGATGTACTCGGCCTTGCCGGAGAAGCGGTCGCGCAGCACCGGGTTCTGGGTGGCGATGCCGACCGGGCAGGTGTCCAGGTGGCAGACGCGCATCATGACGCAGCCGGAGACGACGAGCGGCGCGGTCGCGAAACCGAACTCCTCGGCGCCGAGCAGCGCGGCGATGACGACGTCCCGGCCGGTCTTGAGCTGGCCGTCGGTCTGGACGACGATCCGGTCGCGCAGCCCGTTGAGCAGCAGGGTCTGCTGGGTCTCGGCGAGGCCCAGCTCCCAGGGGCCGCCCGCGTGCTTGAGCGAGGTCAGCGGCGAGGCGCCGGTGCCGCCGTCGTGGCCGGAGATGAGGACGACGTCCGCGTGCGCCTTGGACACGCCCGCCGCGACCGTGCCGACGCCGACCTCGGAGACCAGCTTCACGTGGATGCGGGCCTGCGGGTTGGCGTTCTTCAGGTCGTGGATGAGCTGGGCGAGGTCCTCGATGGAGTAGATGTCGTGGTGCGGCGGCGGGGAGATCAGGCCGACACCGGGGGTGGAGTGCCGGGTCTTGGCGACCCACGGGTACACCTTGTGGCCGGGCAGCTGGCCGCCCTCGCCGGGCTTGGCGCCCTGGGCCATCTTGATCTGGATGTCGTCGGCGTTGACCAGGTACTCGCTGGTGACGCCGAAGCGGCCGGAGGCGACCTGCTTGATCGCGGAGCGGCGCGCCGGGTCGTACAGGCGCTCCGGGTCCTCGCCGCCCTCACCGGTGTTGGACTTGCCGCCCAGCTGGTTCATGGCGATGGCGAGGGTCTCGTGCGCCTCCTGGGAGATGGAGCCGTACGACATGGCGCCGGTGGAGAAGCGCTTGACGATCTCGGAGACGGGCTCGACCTCGTCGACGGGGATCGGCTGCCGGCCCGACTTGAAGCCGAAGAGCCCGCGCAGCGTCATCAGGCGCTCGGACTGCTCGTTCACGCGCTCGGTGTACTTCTTGAAGATGTCGTACTTGCCGGAGCGCGTGGAGTGCTGGAGGCGGAAGACGGTCTCCGGGTCGAACAGGTGCGGCTCGCCCTCGCGGCGCCACTGGTACTCGCCGCCGATGTCCAGCGCGCGGTGGGCGGGCGCGATGCCGCTGGCCGGGTAGGCCTTGGCGTGGCGGGCGGCGACCTCCTTGGCGATGACGTCGATGCCGACGCCGCCGATCTTGGTGGCCGTGCCGTTGAAGTACTTGGCGACGAAGGCCTCGTCGAGACCGACGGCCTCGAAGACCTGGGCGCCTCGGTAGGAGGCGACGGTGGAGATGCCCATCTTGGACATGACCTTGAGGACGCCCTTGCCGAGAGCGTAGATCAGGTTCCGGATGGCCTGCTCGGGCTCGGCGTCCGGCAGGAAGGTGCCCGCGCGGACCAGGTCCTCGACGGACTCCATGGCCAGGTACGGGTTGACGGCGGCGGCGCCGTAGCCGATGAGCAGGGCGACGTGGTGGACCTCGCGGACGTCGCCGGCCTCGACCAGCAGGCCCACCTGGGTGCGCTGCTTGGTGCGGATGAGGTGGTGGTGGACGGCGGCGGTGAGCAGCAGCGACGGGATCGGGGCGTGCTCGGCGTCCGAGTGGCGGTCGGACAGGACGATGAGCCGGGCGCCGTTCTCGATGGCGGCGTCGGCCTCGGCGCAGATCTCGTCTATGCGCGCGGCCAGCGCGTCGCCGCCGCCGTGCACCCGGTAGAGGCCGGAGAGGGTCGCGGCCTTGAAGCCGGGCATGTCGCCGTCGGCGTTGATGTGGATGAGCTTGGCCAGCTCGTCGTTGTCGATGACCGGGAAGGGCAGCAGGACGCTGCGGCAGGAGGCGGCCGTCGGGTCAAGGAGGTTGCCCTGCGGGCCCAGCGAGGAGCGCAGGGAGGTGACCAGTTCCTCGCGGATGGCGTCCAGCGGCGGGTTGGTGACCTGCGCGAAGAGCTGGGTGAAGTAGTCGAAGAGCAGCCGGGGACGCTCGGACAGCGCGGCGATCGGCGAGTCGGTGCCCATCGAGCCGATCGGCTCGGCGCCGGCCTTGGCCATCGGCGCGAGGATGACGCGCAGCTCCTCCTCGGTGTACCCGAAGGTCTGCTGGCGGCGGGTGACCGAGGCGTGGGTGTGCACGATGTGCTCGCGCTCGGGCAGGTCGGACAGCTCGATCTCGCCGGCCTCGACCCACTCGGCGTACGGCTTCTCCGCCGCGAGCCGGGCCTTGATCTCGTCGTCCTCGATGATGCGGTGCTCGGCGGTGTCCACCAGGAACATGCGGCCGGGCTGGAGGCGGCCCTTGCGGACGACCTTCGCGGGGTCGATGTCGAGGACGCCGACCTCGGAGCCGAGGACGACGAGGCCGTCGTCGGTGACCCAGTAGCGGCCGGGGCGCAGGCCGTTGCGGTCGAGCACGGCGCCGACCTGGGTGCCGTCGGTGAAGGTGACGCAGGCGGGGCCGTCCCAGGGCTCCATCAGCGTGGAGTGGAACTGGTAGAAGGCGCGCCGGGCCGGATCCATGGAGTCGTGGTTCTCCCACGCCTCCGGGATCATCATCAGCACGGAGTGCGGCAGCGAGCGCCCGCCCAGGTGCAGCAGCTCCAGGACCTCGTCGAAGGAGGCGGAGTCGGAGGCGTCCGGCGTACAGACCGGGAAGAGCCGCTCCAGGTCCGAGGACGAGCCGAACAGGTCGGAGGCGAGCTGGGACTCGCGGGCGACCATCCAGTTGCGGTTGCCCTTGACCGTGTTGATCTCGCCGTTGTGCGCGACGAAGCGGTACGGGTGGGCGAGCGGCCAGCTCGGGAAGGTGTTGGTGGAGAACCGGGAGTGCACGAGCGCGATCGCGGAGGCGAAGCGGCGGTCGGACAGGTCCGGGAAGAAGGGCTCGAGCTGGCCGGTGGTCAGCATGCCCTTGTAGACGATGGTCCGCGCGGACAGCGACGGGAAGTAGACGCCGACCTCGCGCTCGGCGCGCTTGCGCAGCGCGAAGGCGCGGCGGTCGAGGGCGATGCCCTGGGAGGCGCCGTCGGTCACGAAGATCTGGCGGAAGACCGGCATGGTCGAGCGGGCGGTGGCGCCCAGCATCTGCGGGGCGACCGGGACCTCGCGCCAGCCGAGGACGGTGAGGCCCTCTTCGGCGGCGATCGTCTCGATGCGTGAGACGGCGTCCTCGGTGCCGTCGACCGGCAGGAAGGCGATGCCGGCGGCGTACCCCCCGGCCTCGGGCAGCTCGAATCCGGCCACCTCGCGGAAGAAGGCGTCCGGCACCTGGGAGAGGATGCCCGCGCCGTCGCCCGAGTCGGGCTCGGAGCCGGTGGCACCGCGGTGCTCCAGGTTGCGCAGCACGGTGAGCGCCTGGTCGACCAGGGTGTGCGAAGCCTCGCCGGTGAGAGTGGCGACGAAACCGACGCCGCAGGCGTCGTGCTCGTTGCGGGGGTCGTACATACCCTGCGCAGCAGGGCGAGCATCCATGAAGGACCACTTCTGGCCATTCGCGGAGTGCTGGGACGGCTGGCGCGGCGTACGCATCGGCTCTCCCGTCGTCGTCATCTGGCATGTGCAAGTGCCGAGGGACGACGTTGGCCCTCTGCGTGAGATCAAAATTTCGTGCAGGTTACATGATGGAGCGGTTCTCGGGAAGCGGGATAATCCGTTCCACCATGCGGACACCGAGGGGTTCGCGGCGGGGTACCGCGCCCGGCGGTGGAAGCTGTGGCGACCGGAGCGAACAGATCGATGTCCGTCGGCCGAAGGGCGCGGAGAAGGCTTCGTCGCCCACTCCGCGAGCGCGCGGCGAGCCTCATTGCCCACAGCGCTTACGGCTCATGCCCGGGGATCACGCACTCGAAACCAGCGAGTAACGGTTACTTATGCGGTCCGACGCATAAGTCCGAGCCGGGCTATCCTACGGCCGTTCCGAACAGCGTGCCCAGGACGTACGTCACACCGGCCGCCGCGCCACCGAGGGCGAGCTGCCGCAGCCCGCTGTACCACCAGCTGCGCGCGGTCACCTTGGCGACCACCGCGCCGCACAGGAACAGCCCGGCCAGCGCGAGCAGCACGGCGGGCCACAGGGCGTCGGCGCCGAGCAGGAACGGCAGGACGGGCAGCAGGGCGCCCAGCGCGAAGGAACCGAACGACGACACCGCCGCGACCGCCGGCGAGGGCAGGTCGCCGGGGTCGATGCCCAGCTCCTCGCGGGCGTGTATCTCCAGGGCCTGCTCGGGGTCGCGGGACAGCTGCCGGGCCACCTCGCGCGCGAGGCCCTCGCCCACACCCCGCGCCGCGTAGAGGGCGGCCAGCTCGGCCTCCTCGTCCGCCGGGTGCTTGCGCAGCTCCCGGCGCTCCACGTCCAGTTCGGCCTCGACCAGCTCACGCTGCGAGGCGACCGAGGTGTACTCGCCGGCGGCCATGGAGAAGGCGCCGGCGGCCAGGCCGGCGAGCCCGCTGAGGACGACGGTCTGCTGGCTCGCGGCCCCGGCGACACCGGTCATCAGGGCGAGGTTGGAGACCAGACCGTCCATGGCGCCGAAGACGGCGGGGCGCAGCCAGCCGCCGTTGACGTCGCGGTGGGTGTGGTTGTCGCGGTGCGCCTCGTGCAGCGGCGCCTCGGTTTCGATGATGGCCATAAGGGTGCCCCCGAATGCTTCTCTGGACTGGTTCTACTTCTCGACAACACCAAATCTACGTCGATCATTTCCGCCTCGCCAGCAAGGAAAGGCTGGGCTTACCTGCGGTTTTACCCTTCTGCGCTCATCCGTGATCTTCACTGCACAGATGTCGACCGGGTGACTCTGGGGCCCGTGAGGCTGCGGGGCGTCCGGCACCGGGGAGACATCCGCAAAGGGAGAGGAGAGGCCGCATGGCATCCACCGCCTGCGTTCCCCCGGCCCCCGCGTCCGGGGACGCCGTCGGACTCCGCGAACGGGCCCGGGGCGCGCTGCTGGGACTGGCCGTCGGGGACGCCCTCGGGGCACCGGCCGAGAACATGAAGCCCTCCGAGATCCGCGCCCGCTGGGGCCGCATCACGGGGTACGTCGCCCAGAAGCCGGCCGGCACCGACGACACCGAGTACGCGATCTTCTCCGGCCTGCTGCTGGCCCGTCACGGTTCGGCGCTCACCGCGGCCCACGTGGAGGCGGCCTGGCACGAGTGGATCGCGGACCGGGAGGAGGGGCCGTTCCGGGGCGCGGGCTTCAGTGAGCGCGGCACCCTGGAGAACCTGCGCCGGGGACTGGCCGCCCCCATCTCCGCCCAGCACCGCCACGCCTGGAGCGACGGGCTGGCCATGCGGGCGGCGCCCTACGGCGTCTTCGCGGCGGGCCGGCCCGCCGAGGCGGCCCGGCTGGTGGCGATCGACGGCTCGGTCAGCCACGACGGCGAGGGCATCTACGGCGGCCAGGCGGTGGCGGCGGGGGTCGCGGCGGCGATGGCGGGGGCGCCGGCCGTCGCCGTGGTGGCCTCCGCCCTGGCCGTCGTCCCGGACGACTCCTGGACGGCCCGCTGTCTGCGCCGCGCGATGAACGCGGCCCACCTCGGGGAACGCGCCGTGCGCACCGCGGTGGTCATCGGCGGCTACCCCTGGACCGACCTGGCCCCGGAGGCGGTCGCCCTCGCCTTCGGCGCGTACGCGGCGGCCGACGGCGACTTCACGGACGCGGTGCTCACGGCCGTCAACATGGGCCGCGACGCCGACACGACGGCGGCGGTGGCCGGCGCCCTGGCCGGCGCGACCCGGGGAGCCGCCGCGATCCCGGCCGACTGGGCCTCGGCCATCGGCCCGGCCCGCGGCACCTGCCTGCCCGCCATGGCCGGCCACCACGTCCTGGAGGTGGCGGACCTGCTGACCCGGGCCGCGCAGGAGGCGGCACGGGGGACAGGGGCGCGGGGCAGCCTGACACCGGCCCACGGCCCCTCCCCGGACGACGGACCCCCGCCGCACCACGAACCCGCCCCGCACCAGGACTCCACCCCGCACCGACCACCCACCCCGGACAACGCGGCCGCCCCGGACCACGAACCCGCGCCGGAGAAGGAGACCACCCCCCTCCCCCACGGCGGCGACCCGATGGCGTCGGGGGTGGGGCGGTGACCAGGACACGTCCCGTCGGTGAGGAACCCGCCACCACCGCGTACGTCGCCGCCCCCGGCGCACCGGACGTGTCCGCGCCCACCGGAAGCGGACACCGGCCGGGGACGGGAAGCGACGCCACCCGCGCCGAGACCGGGCACCCGCCGGCGCCCCCGGCCGGAGACGGGCACCGCCCGGAAGCGGACGTGGCCGCCGCCCCCGCGCGCGCCGACCGCATCGAAGGGCTGCTCCTCGGGCTCGCCGCCGGAGACGCCGCCGGCTGGCCCGCCGCCCGGCACCGGGCCGCGCGGATGCCGGAGTGGACCCGCCGCCTCACCCGCGAGCTGGACACCTTCGCCGAGCAGAACGCGACCACCACCCTCCCCGTGCCCATCGCCCTCAACCAGCCCCCCGAGCCACTGCGCCTCGGCCCCTCCGACGACGCCGAGTGGGCGGCGTTCTCGGCGGAGGCGGTGCTGCGGGCCGGGGACGACAGCGCGCTCGGCGACCTCGGCCGGGAGCGCCGGATGCGGGCGGCGATCGACCTGACCTGGAACGCCGTCGCCAGCGAGGTGGCCGCCGCCACGGCACGCGCCCCGGAGGCCGAGTCGGCGGTCCTGCCGCTGCGGGCCCGCATCTCGGTCCGGGCCGGGCTCGGCAACCTCGCCACCGGACTGCGCCCGCCCGCCACCGGCCACGACAACCCGCACTACTTCGACGACGCCGCCTGCGTCCGCGCCTGCGTCCTCGCCGTCGCCCACCCCGGCGACCCGCGGGGCGCCGCCGGACTCGCCGAGTTCGACGCCCGCTACACCCAGGACGGCGACGGTGTGCGGGGCGCCCGGGCCATGGCGGCGGCAGTCGCGTGCGCCCTCGTCGGCGCCGACGTGGACACCTGCGTGGCGGCCGCGCTCGCCGAACTCCCCGAGGAGACGGAGATCGGCCGCAACGCCCGGCACGCCCTGGCACTGGCGGCGGACGCCGAGAGCGCCTTCGCCGTCGTCCCCCTGCTGGAGCACCAGATCGTCGACCACGTCTACAGCTACGGCATCGCCGCCGCCGAGACCGTCCCGGTCGCCCTCGCCCTGGCCACCGCCGCCCGGGGCCGCATCGCGGAGGCGGTACCGGCGGCGGCCTGCCTGTCCAGGGTCGCGGACTCCGCCCCGGCCCTCGCGGGCGCCCTCACCGGCGCGCTGGGCGGCGGCACGGCGATCCCCGCCTCCTGGCGGGAGACCTGCCGCACCCTCCCCGGCTGCGTGCTGCCCCGCCTCACCGGCACCGACCTGGTGGAGCTGGCCGCACTCCTGCACGCCACGCAACCGTCACGACCCGAAGGGCGCCCCGCGACATGACCCCCACCCCCGCCCCCACCCCCACCCCGACGGAGAACGGCACCGCGAGCAACGGCACCGCGAGCCTGGAGGAGCGCGTCACCGGCGCCCTCGTCGGCGCGGCCGTCGGCGACGCCCTCGGCGGCCCCGTCGAGGGCTACTCCCCCGAGCAGATCCTCGAACGCCACGGCGGCCGCGTCCACGGCGTCGTCGGCCCCTGGAACGGCGACTCCTGGCGCACCGCCCGCCCCATCGCGCCGTACCACAAGGGCGACGGCCACGTCACCGACGACACCCTGATGACCCACGCGCTGGTCCGGGTGTACGGCACGGTCCGCGACCACCTCGACGCCCACGCCGTCGCCGAGCACCTGGTCCCGGACCTGATGACGCACCCGCGCTGGATCCCGGAACTGGAGGCCGAGGCCCTCCCCCTCCAGCGGATCTTCCTCGCGGAGAAGTGGCTCGTGGCACGGCTCCACTACGGCCACGTGGACCCGCGCGAGGCGGGCACCGGGAACATCGTCAACTGCGGCGCCGCGATGTACATGGCCCCCGTCGGCCTGGTCAACGCCGCCGACCCGGCGGGCGCGTACGCCGAGGCGCTGGACGTCGCGGGCGCGCACCAGTCGTCGTACGGCAGGGAGGCGGCCGGTGTCCTCGCGGCGGCGGTGGCCGCGGCCTGCGCACCGGGGGCGACGCCGGACTCGGTGGTGTCGGCCTGCCTGTCCCTGGCGAAGGACGGCACCCGGACGGCGATCGAGGCGGTCTGCGAGACGGCCTCGCGGTACTCGGACTTCGAGTCGGCACTCGTACCGCTGCGGGAGGCGGTGGCCCCGTACGACACGGTGGGGCCCGACTACCGCGCCCCCTCGCTCGGCGCCCGCCGCCCGTCCCGCCTGCACGCGATCGAGGAACTGCCCGTCGCCCTCGGCATGCTGCTGGTCTCCGGCGGCGACTACCGGCACGCGGTGCTCGGCGCGGTCAACTACGGCCGCGACTGCGACTCCACCGCCACGATGGTCGGCGCGCTGGCCGGGGCGCTGGGCTCGCCGGTCCCGGAGGACTGGGCGAAGACCGTCGCGGAGGCGAGCCGCCTGGACCTGTGGGAACCGGCCGCGACGCTCACCGCGGTAGCCCGGGAGGTCTTCGCGCGCGACGTGGCGCGGCGCCGCGCCCACGAGCGGGCGTTCACCGCGATCGGAGGCGCGGGATGCTCCGGCTGACCTGGGTCCAGCCCGAGGACCTGATCGGGCACGAGCTGCGCCAGGCCGGGCAGGACGGCCGTGATCCGTCGGCGGTCGCGGCGGCCGCGGCCCGCTGGGAGGCGGCGGGCGGCCCCGCGGCCCCCGCCAGGGCCGGCTCCTCGCCCGAGCCGGCCCCCGCCCGCCTGCGCCACCTGGCGGTGGAACTGCTGGACGAACTGGACGGTCTGCCGAGCCCGCTGACGGCCCGGGAGCCGACGGACCTGCACGACATCAAGGCGCTGTGCCCCGACTGGCCCGCGCCCGCCTCCCCGCCGGCCGTGTCGCACGCCGGGCGCCTGGAAGCCGCCTGGCTGGGCCGGGCCGTCGGCTGCCTGCTCGGCAAACCGGTCGAGAAGCTCCCGCTGACCGGCATCCGCCGCCTCGCCCGCGCCGCCGGGAACTGGCCGCCGACCACCTACTTCACCGCCCGGGGCGTCCCGGCGGACCTCCTCGCCGCCCACCCCTGGAACCGCCGCTCCGCGCCCACCTCCCTCGCCGAGAACATCGACGGCATGCCGGAGGACGACGACCTCAACTACCCCCTCCTCAACCTCCTGCTCCTCCAGCGCCACGGCAAGGACTTCAGCACCGCCGACGTGGCCCGCGTCTGGCTCGACGAACTCCCCGCCGGCCGCACCTTCACCGCCGAGCGCGTCGCCTACCGCAACCTCCTCGCCGGCCTCGAACCGCCGCACACCGCCCGCCGGCACAACCCCTTCCGTGAATGGATCGGCGCCCTGATCCGCGCCGACGCGCACGGCTGGACCAACCCCGGCGACCCGGCCGCCGCCGCCGAGCAGGCCCACCGCGACGCGACCCTCACCCACACCGCGGGCGGCGTCCACGCGGCGATGTTCGCGGCGGCCGTCATCGCCACCGCCGCCGGCGGCACGCACGACGTCCACGCCTGTCTGCGCGCCGGCCTCACAGTGGTCCCGCCCGGCTCCCGCCTCGCCGAGGCCGTCCGTCACGCCGTCCGCCTGGCCGCGGCCCACGCCGGCTTCGACACGGTCGTGGACGCGCTCCACGCCCGGTACTCCCCCACCCACCACTGGGTCCACGCGATCCCCAACACCGCCCTGATCGCCGCCGCCCTCACCCACGCGGACGGCGACTTCACCGGCTCGGTCTCCCGCGCGGTGTCGGGCGGCTGGGACACCGACTCCAACGGCGCCACCGCCGGCTGCGTCGCCGGACTCCTCGCCGGTTCCCCCGCCGCGCTGCCCGAGCACTGGACGGCCCCGCTGAAGAACCGCCTGGCCACCTCGGTCGGCGACTTCGACCAAGCCGGCTTCGACACCCTCGCCCACCTCACCCACAGGGAGGCCACCCGCCCATGCTCCCGGCCCCGCACCTGACGTCCCCCGCGCCCGCGCCCCTGACCGGCCTGCGCGTCCTCGACCTCGCCACCCTCTTCGCGGGCCCCCTCGCGGCCACCATGCTCGGCGACTTCGGGGCCGAGGTCGTCAAGGTCGAACACCCCGAGCGGCCCGACCCGTCCCGGGGCCACGGCCCGTCCAAGGACGGCGTCGGCCTGTGGTGGAAGCTGCTCGGCCGCAACAAGCGCACCATCACCCTGGACCTGTCCAAGCCCGCCGGCCGCACCACCCTGCTGCGCCTCGCCGCGACCGCGGACGTCGTCATCGAGAACTTCCGCCCGGGCACCCTGGAGAAGTGGGACCTGGGCTGGGACGAGCTGTCCGCCGTCAACCCCCGCCTGGTGCTGACCCGGGTCACCGGTTTCGGCCAGTTCGGCCCGTACGCGCGCCGCCCCGGCTTCGGCACCCTCGCCGAGGCCATGAGCGGTTTCGCCGCGATGACCGGCGAGCCCGACGCGCCCCCTACACTGCCCCCGTTCGGCCTCGCCGACTCGATCGCCGCCCTGGCCACGTCGTACGCCGTGATGACGGCGCTGGCCGCCCGGGACCGCACCGGCGAGGGCCAGGTCGTCGACATGGCGATCATCGAACCGATCCTGACCGTGCTGGGCCCGCAGCCCATCTGGTACGACCAGCTCGGCCACGTCCAGCCCCGCACCGGCAACCGCTCCCAGAACAACGCCCCGCGCAACACCTACCGCACCGCCGACGGCACCTGGGTCGCCGTCTCCACCTCGGCCCAGTCGGTCGCCGAGCGCGTGATGCGCCTGGTGGGGCGCCCGGAGCTGATCGACGAGCCCTGGTTCGGGTCGGGCGCCGACCGGGCCCGGCACGCCGACGTGCTGGACGCGGCGGTCGGCGACTGGATCGCCCGGCACTCCCGCGCCGACGTGCTCGCCGCCTTCGAGAAGGCCGAGGCGGCGGTCGCCCCGGTCCAGGACGTCCGGGACGTGATGACCGACCCGCAGTACCTGGCCCTCGACACGGTCACCACCGTCGACGATCCCGAGCTGGGCCCGCTGCGCATGCAGAACGTCCTCTTCCGGCTCTCCGCGACCCCGGGCGCGATCCGCTGGGCGGGCCGCCCGCACGGCGCGGACACCGAGGAGGTGCTGACCGAGCTGGGCTTCACCCCGGCGGACGTGAAAGAGCTGCGTGAGGAGGGCGTCGTATGACCGCACACCCGCTGACCTGGTTGTACGCCCCAGGCGACCGGCCCCCGGTGGTCGCCAAGGCGCTGGCCGCCGGTGCCGACGTCGTGGTGGTCGACCTGGAGGACGCGGTCGCCCCGGACCGCAAGGAGTACGCCCGCGAGGCCACCGCCGAGCTGCTCGCCGAGCCGCAGCCGGTGCCGGTCCACGTGCGGGTCAACGCCCTGGACGGCCCGTTCGCCGGGGCGGACCTGGCGGCACTGGCCGCGCTGCCGGGGCTGTCCGGGCTGCGGCTGCCGAAGGTGACGTCGCCGGAGCAGATCACCGGCGTCGCGGCGGCCACCGGCGGCCCGCCGCTGTACGCGCTGCTGGAGACGGCCCGGGGCGTGGAGCGGGCGTACCCGATCGCCGCCGCGCATCCGGCGCTGCGCGGCATCGCCCTCGGCGAGGCGGATCTCCGCGCCGACCTGGGTGTACGCGGTGACGCGGGCCTGGACTGGTCGCGGGCGCGGGTGGTCGTGGCCGCGCGGGCGGCGGGTCTGGCGCCGCCGTCGCAGACGGTGCATCCGGACACCCGGGACCTGGAGGGCCTGGCGGCGTCCTGCGCCCACGGCCGGGCCCTGGGCTTCCTCGGCCGCGCCGCGATCCACCCCCGCCAGCTGCCGATCATCGAGCGGGCGTACCTGCCCACGGAGCGGGAGCTGGAGGAGGCGGAGACGATCGTCAAGGCGGCCACCGCGCAGCCGGGCGCGCTGGCGCTGCCGGACGGCCGGTTCGTCGACGCGGCGGTGGTGGCGACGGCCCGGCGCACCCTGTCGCTGGCCCGGCGGCCGGCTCTGTCCTGACCCCCGCGTCCCGGCGTACGCCGAGGGGCGCCCGGGATGTCCCGGACGCCCCTCGGCGACGTACGACGGCGGGCCGTCAGCCCTGCTTGGCCGAGTCGGCCCCGTCCTTCACGTCCTTCACGTCTTTCACGTCCTTCGCTTCCCCGGCGTCCGCCGCCTTCTTCGCGGCGCCGGTGTCCGTGTCCGAGTCCGTGTCCGTGTCCTTCTTCGCCTCGTCCCCGGCGTCCCCGGCGTCACCGCCGTCGCCCTCGACGGACTCGGCCGGCTCCGGCGCCTCCGCGCCCGGCTCGACCACGGCCTCCCGGCCCGGCCGCTTGCGCGCCGAGAGCACGATGTAGACGACGGCGAGCAGGAAGACGAGGAGCGCGGTCCAGTTGTTCAGCCTGAGACCGAGGATGTGGTGGGCGTCGTCGACGCGCATGTACTCGATCCAGAACCGGCCCGCGCAGTACGCGGCGACGTACAGGGCGAACGCCCGCCCGTGGCCGAGCTTGAAGCGGCGGTCGGCCCAGATGACGAGCACGGCGACGCCGACGCACCACAGCGACTCGTACAGGAAGGTCGGGTGGTACGTGCCCGGCACCCGGCCGTCGGCCGACGAGGTGATCTCCACGGCCCACGGCAGATCGGTGGCCTTGCCGTACAGCTCCTGGTTGAACCAGTTGCCCCAGCGGCCGATGGCCTGCGCGAGGGCGATGCCGGGGGCGACGGCGTCGGCGTACGCGGGCAGCGGGACGCCCCGGCGCCGGGCGCCGATCCACGCGCCCACCGCGCCGAACGCGATCGCGCCCCAGATGCCGAGTCCGCCCTCCCAGATCTTGAAGGCGTCGACCCAGTCACGGCCCTCGCTGAAGTACAGCTGGTAGTCCGTGATCACGTGGTAGAGCCGGCCGCCGATCAGGCCGAAGGGAACGGCCCAGACCGCGATGTCGGCCACCGTGCCGGGCCGCCCGCCCCGGGCGATCCAGCGCTTGTTGCCGAGCCAGACGGCAACGAAGACACCGATGATGATGCAGAACGCGTAGCCGCGCAGCGGGATGGGACCGAGGTTCAGCACCCCGCGCGACGGGCTGGGAATGAAGGCAAGTTCCATGGCAGGGTCGACGCTACCGTGTCGGGCGGCACGCGTGGCGGGCAGCCCGGCTACGGGTCCGTAACGCCGTCCGCTACTGGTTGGCGTCCTCCACCAGTTGCTTCAGTTTCGCCGGGGTCATGGAGCGGTCCTGGTAGATGTTCTTGCCGTCGAGCAGGACCGTCGGCGTGCCGCTGAAGCCGCCGGTGCGGAACGCCTCGTTGGACTTCTCCACCCAGCTGTTGTGCTTGCCGCCCTCGACGCACTCCTGGAACGCGGCGGTGTCGAGGCCGTCGACCTTGCCCGCGAGGTCGGTCAGCTTGCCCTCGTCGGCGAAGGCGTCGTCGGTCTCCGCGGGCTGGTTGGTGAACAGCACGTCGTGGTACGGCGTGAACTTCCCGGCGTCCTGGGCGCAGGCCGCCGCGTTGGCCGACTTCCGGGAACCCGTGCCGCCCATGTTGCCGTCGATGATGGTCGCCAGGTGGTACTCGACCTTGAGCTGCCCGGCTTCGGTCAGCTCGTGGATCGTGTCGCGGTACGCCAGCTCGAAGGCCTTGCAGGCCGGGCAGCGGAAGTCCTCCCAGACGACGAGCGTCGACTTGGCGCTCTCCTCGCCGACGGGGATCGCGAGGCCGTCCTTGCCCTGCGCCCCCGAGGGCGCCACGACCGGGCCCGCCGCCTCGCCGCCGTCGTCCTTGCCCGCGTTGGCGGCGACCACGCCGATCACCGCCGCGAGGCCGAGGACGCAGACCACGCTCGCGCCGACGATCAGCGCGCGGCGGCGCTTGTCCCTGGACTTCTGCTTCTCGCGCTGGTCCGCCAGCTTCTGGCGGGCGGTGCGCTTTCCCTCTCGGTTCTTCTCGCTCACACCCCGCAGAACGAACCGGGGAGGCGCAGCGCGCCTCCCCGGCCCCAGGTCCACCCGTACGGGGGACCTCTGTCACGTGCTCGCCGTCACGCCTGTCCGCGCACGCCCTTCGCCAGGTCGGCGGCGAGCTCGCGGACGGCCTCCAGGCCGGCCGCGTCGTCGGGGGCGTCCAGCATCCGCTTGACGAACGCCGAGCCGACGATCACGCCGTCGGCGAAGCCGGCCACCTCGGCGGCCTGCGCGGCGTTGGAGACGCCGAGTCCGACGCAGACGGGGATGTCGGTGGTGGCGCGGGTGCGCCGCACCAGGTCCTCGGCCTGCGCGCCGACCGACGCGCGGGTGCCGGTGACGCCCATGAGGGAGGCGGCGTAGACGAAGCCGCTGCCGGCCGCGGTGATCTCGGCGAGCCGCGCGTCCTTGCTGCTGGGGGCGACGACGAAGACGGTGGCGAGCCCGTGCTTGTCGGCGTGCTCCCGCCACAGCGCCGACTCCTGGACGGGCAGGTCGGGCAGGATGCACCCGGCGCCGCCCGCCTCGGCCAGCTCGGCGGTGAACCGCTCGACGCCGTAGCGGTCGATGGGGTTCCAGTACGTCATGACGAGGATCGGCTTGCCGGTGGCCGCGTGCGCCTCGCGGACGGTGCGCATGACGTCGGCGATGCGGACGCCGCCGCGCAGCGCGATGTCGTCGGCGGTCTGGATGACCGGGCCGTCGAGGACGGGGTCGCTGTGCGGCAGGCCCACCTCGACGACGTCGGCGCCGCCCTCCAGCGCGGCCTTGACCGCCGCGATGCCGCCGTCCACGGTGGGGAAGCCGGCCGGGAGGTAGGCGATGAGGGCGGAGCGGCCCTCGGCCTTCGCCGCGGCGAGGGTGTCGGTCAGCAGCTGTACGTTCCCGCTCACTTGGCGTCCCCCTCGATCTCGGCGGTGCCGGCCTCGTCGGCGGCGACCTCGGCGTCGGTGTCGTACAGCCCGAAGTAGCGGGCGGCGGTGTCCATGTCCTTGTCGCCGCGGCCGGACAGGTTGACGACGATGAGGCCGTCCTTGCCCAGCTCCTTGCCGACCTCGAGGGCGCCGGCCAGCGCGTGGGCGGACTCGATGGCCGGGATGATGCCCTCGGTGCGCGACAGCAGGCGCAGCGCCCGCATGGCGGCGTCGTCGGTGACCGCGCGGTACTCGCCGCGGCCGGAGTCCTTGAGGTGGGCGTGCTCCGGGCCGATGCCCGGGTAGTCCAGGCCGGCCGAGATGGAGTACGGCTCGGTGATCTGGCCCTCGTCGTCCTGGAGGACGTACGAGCGGGAGCCGTGCAGGATGCCGGGCTCGCCCGCGGACAGGGTGGCCGCGTGCTCGCCGGTCTCGATGCCGTGCCCGGCGGGCTCGCAGCCGATGAGGCGGACGTCCGCGTCGGGGATGAAGGCGTGGAAGAGGCCGATGGCGTTGGAGCCGCCGCCGACGCAGGCGATCGCCGCGTCGGGGAGGCGTCCGGCCTGCTCCAGGAGCTGGCGGCGGGCCTCGACGCCGATGACGCGGTGGAAGTCGCGCACCATCGCCGGGAAGGGGTGCGGGCCGGCGACGGTGCCGAACAGGTAGTGGGTGCGGTCGACGTTGGCGACCCAGTCGCGGAACGCCTCGTTGATGGCGTCCTTGAGCGTGCGGCTGCCGGACTTCACGGCGATGACCTCGGCGCCGAGCATGCGCATCCGGGCCACGTTGAGGGCCTGCCGCTGGGTGTCGATCTCGCCCATGTAGATCGTGCAGTCCAGGCCGAACAGCGCGCAGGCCGTCGCCGTCGCCACGCCGTGCTGGCCGGCGCCGGTCTCCGCGATCACGCGGGTCTTGCCCATGCGCTTGGTGAGCAGGGCCTGGCCGAGCACGTTGTTGATCTTGTGGGAGCCGGTGTGGTTCAGGTCCTCGCGCTTGAGGAAGACGCGGGCGCCGCCGGCGTGCTCGGCGAACCGCGGGACCTCGGTGAGGGACGAGGGGCGGCCGGTGTAGTGGACGAGGAGGTCGTCCAGTTCCCGGGCGAACTCGGGGTCCGACTTGGCCTTGTCGTACTCGACGGCCACCTCGTCGACCGCCGCGACCAGGGCTTCGGGGATGAACTTGCCGCCGTACGCCCCGAAGTAGCCCTCGGGGCTGGGGGTTTGACCCTCCGGGTCGGGGATGAAGAAGTTGCTGGGCATGCGTGTACCTCACGGTGAGTGTCCGGTTCGGGCAGATTCGCCGTGGGGGCGGGGGACGTCAGGCCGCTGCGGGCCGTTCGTGGTGGCTCGCGCGTACGCGACGGAGTCGCGGATTCAGCTCAGCCCCGCGCCCCTGACGGGGCGCCTGGACCATCGCATGCCGTTGACCTGCCCGGGTTCGTCCCCGATGACGTACCGCACCCGGCGCCCGTGCACCCGGCGTGCGGGCGCGCGGCAGCCACGGGGCCGGCAGCCGCGCGCGAGGCGGGCGTACGGGTCCCGGGAGACCGGAGCGAGGAGGAGCGTCATCGGGGTCAGCCTACCGGGGGGTCAGCCGCGGCCGTGCCGCAGTGCCGGGTGCTCGCCCGCCGCCACCAGGTCGGCCACCGCCGTCTTCGGGTCGCGCCCGGTGACCAGGGACTCGCCGACCAGGACCGCGTCGGCGCCCTCGTTGGCGTACGCGATCAGGTCGTGCGGGCCGCGGACGCCGGACTCGGCGACCTTGACGATGTGCGCGGGGATCTCCGGGGCGACCCGCTCGAACGTGCCGCGGTCGACCTCGAGCGTCTTCAGGTTGCGCGCGTTGACGCCGATGATCTTGGCGCCGGCGTCCACCGCGCGCTCGACCTCGTCCTCGTCGTGCACCTCGACGAGCGGGGTGAGCCCGATGGACTCGGCGCGCTCGATCAGCGACTCCAGCGCCGGCTGGTCCAGGGCGGCGACGATCAGCAGCACGAGGTCGGCACCGTGCGCACGGGCCTCCCACAGCTGGTACGAGGTGACGATGAAGTCCTTGCGGAGCACGGGGATGTCCACCCGCGCGCGGACCGAGTCCAGGTCGGCCAGCGAACCGCCGAAGCGGCGCTGCTCGGTGAGGACGGAGATGACGGCCGCGCCGCCCGCCTCGTAGTCCGCGGCGAGACCGGCGGGGTCGGCGATGGCGGCCAGCGCGCCCTTGGACGGGCTGGAGCGCTTGACCTCGCAGATGACCTTGACCCCGTCACCGCGCAGGGCGGACACGCCGTCCTTGGCGGGGCGTGCCTTGGCCGCGCGCTCCTTGAGCTCGTCGAGGCTGACGCGCGCCTGCCGCTCCGCGAGGTCGGCACGGACTCCGTCGATGATCTCGTCGAGCACACTCACGCGAGCGGCCCCCTTCCGGACGGCTGAACCTGTGGTCACTGCGATGGTATCCGGAGCGGGGCGGGAGTCCCGCATCCGGTTGACGCCGGTCCGCGCCCCGTCCCGGGCACGCGGCGGACGGTCAGGGGCGGAGCCAGCCGCCGAAGGGCAGGTTCCGGACGACGGTGAAGACCAGCAGCAGCGACCCCAGCGCCCACAGGTGCAGGGGGCCGAGGTCGAGGCGTACCGGGCGGCCGCGCGTCACGCGGGCCACCCAGACGGTCCACAGCACGGCGAAGCCCAGATAGCCGAGGACGGCCGGCGCGTTCGCCTGCAGCGCGGCCGGCACGTCCCCGTGCACGAACGCGTGGGCGCTGCGCAGGCCCCCGCACCCAGGGCAGAGGATGCCGGTGAAGCGGAGCAGGGGGCAGACGGGGTAGTGGCCGGGTTCGCCCGGGTCCACGCTCCCCACGTACGCGAAGGCACCGGCGACGGCCGCCAGCACCGCGGCCGGGACGGCCAGGCGCGCGGCGGCGCCGGCGGTCGCGCCTCGGGGCGCGGTTCCGCGCGGCGGCGGCTTTGCTGTCTCGGCGTCCACGCTCCGCATTCTGCACGCGACGGGCCGTACGCGCACGTGAGGGGCGGTCGCGGCACGCCCGTGCCGATCCGCCCCCCGGGAGGTGCCGCGTCCGCCGTGCCGGGTCAGCCCTTGGCGCCGGCCGGCTCGCGGTCGCCGGCGACCTTGTGCACGGGGTGGTCCGTCTTCGGCTGGCCGAGGCCCATCATGCGCATGATGCCGCCCACGACACCACCGAGGAGGACGACCACCATGCCGGCCCAGAAGCCCACCGGCTGGGCGGCCACCATGAACATGCCCGCGATGCAGAAACCGATGAAGGCGATGATGACACCGGTCCAGGCGGCCGGGGTGTGACCGTGGCTGCTGCCCGCCATTGCTTGCTCCTCGTTGCTGTGTACGTGTCTGAGCAGGACGCTCGCGCTCATTGTCCCGCACGGACACGCACGCCGTGAGCCGGGGTGCTCCCCCACGCGCGTGGGAGCCGTCGGCTGTCCACGGGTGCCCGTCCGCGCTCCGGTGAACCCGCGGTCAGGCGCCGGTCGGGTCCTCGCCGCGGTCGAGGGCCTTCCAGAGGTCCTCGGGACGGTCCGGGTCGACGGTCTGCGGCGTGCGGCGGGGACGCGGCGTTCCGTCGCGCTCGTAGCGGCCGGACATCGCGGGCCACAGGCGGCCGTAGCGCAGGGCGAGCAGTCCGGCCAGCAGCAGGAGGGCCCCGCCGACGGCGGCGACGTACGGCCAGGCGGTGTGGGAGAGGGCGTCCACCGTGGCCGAGGTGTCGCCGGCGGCCTTCGCCGCCTGCTCGTCCAGGGCCGAGCTGTCCGAGGCGCCGATCAGGGCCGCGGCGATGGTGCCGGCGCCGCTCAGCGCGAGCAGCGCGGCGACGGCGACGCGGCCCGCGCCGCGGACGGCGAAGACGGCGACGAGCGCGGCGAGTGCCACTATGGCGAGCGCCGCGGGTACGCCCGTGACGTCGCTGCCCTTGGCGGTCAGCGGGAAGGCGCCGCCGGCCACCGTCGCGGTGCCCTCCGCCCACTCCTGCCGGGTGGCGAGCAGGGCGACGGCCGCGCCGAGCGCCCCGCACAGCAGGGCGACGGCGAGGCTCCGGCGGCCGGCCCGGGCGGGGCCTGCGGCTGGGGTACGGGGGTGAGGAACGGCTGTCACGTACTCCACTATCGCCCGAACCCCGGGCGAACCGTCACCCGGGGTTCGTATGGAGAGCGTGAGATCCGCCCCATCCGCCGAGGGCCGTACCGTGCCGGGGGCCGTACGCGGCTCGTGCGGGCCGGTGCCGGCTCGTGCGGGTTCGCCCTAGCGCCCCAGCCGGTTGGCCGTGTGCACCGCCCGCAGCACCGCCGCCGCCTTGTTGCGGCACTCGGTGTCCTCGGCGACCGGGTCGGAGTCGGCGACCACGCCGGCGCCGGCCTGGACGTAGGCCGTGCCGTCGCGCAGCAGGGCGGTGCGGATGGCGATGGCGGTGTCGGAGTCGCCCGCGAAGTCGAGGTAGCCGACGCAGCCGCCGTACAGGCCGCGCCGGGACGGTTCGAGTTCGTCGATGATCTGCAGGGCGCGCGGCTTGGGCGCGCCGGAGAGGGTGCCCGCCGGGAAGCACGCGGTGAGGACGTCGAAGGCGGTGCGGCCCGGGGCGACCCGGCCGGTGACCGTCGAGACGATGTGCATGACGTGCGAGTACCGCTCGACGGACATGAAGTCGACGACCTCCACCGAGCCGGGTTCGCAGACCCGCCCGAGGTCGTTGCGCCCGAGGTCGACGAGCATGAGGTGCTCGGCGCGCTCCTTGGGGTCGGCGAGCAGTTCGTCGGCCAGGGCCTGGTCCTCCTGCGGGGTGGCGCCGCGGTGCCGGGTGCCGGCGATGGGGTGGACCATGGCCCGCCCGTCCTCGACCTTGACCAGGGCCTCCGGGGACGATCCGACGACGTCGAAGCCGTCGAGGCGCAGCAGGTACATGTACGGGGACGGGTTGGTGGCCCGCAGCACCCGGTAGACGTCCAGGGCGCTCGCCGTGCACGGCGTCTCGAAGCGCTGGGAGGGGACGACCTGGAAGGCCTCGCCCGCGCGGATGCGCTCCTTGATGTCCTCGACGGCCGCCTGGAAGTCGGGGCCGCCCCACCGCGCGGTGTACTCGGGCAGCTCGGAGGGCGGCAGCGCGGCCGGGGGCTGGGCCACCGCGCGCGTGAGGTCGGCCTCCATGGCGTCCAGGCGGGCGACGGCGTCGGCGTAGGCCTCGTCGACGCCCGTCTCCAGGTCGTTGTGGTTGATCGCGTTGGCGATCAGCAGGACCGAGCCCTCCCAGTGGTCCATGACGGCGAGGTCGCTGGTGAGCAGCATGGTCAGCTCGGGGAGCCGCAGGTCGTCGCGCTCCCCAGGGCCGACCTTCTCCAGGCGGCGGACGATGTCGTAGCCGAGGTAGCCGACCATGCCGCCGGTGAAGGGCGGCAGACCGAGGTCGTGGGCGAGGTCGCGGGGGGTGTGCAGGGCCTCGACGGTGGCGCGCAGGGCGGCGAGCGGGTCGCCGTCGGTGGGGACGCCGACGGGCGGGGTGCCCTGCCAGTGGGCCTCGCCGTCCCGCTCGGTGAGGGTAGCGGCGCTGCGGACGCCGACGAAGGAGTACCGGGACCAGGACCGGCCGTTCTCCGCGGACTCCAGGAGGAAGGTGCCGGGGCGCTCGGCGGCGAGCTTGCGGTAGAGCGCCACCGGGGTGTCGCCGTCGGCCAGGAGTTTGCGGCTGACCGGGATCACGCGGCGGTCGGCGGCCAGCTTGCGGAAGGTGGCGAGGTCCATGACGTCCATGTCGTCCATGGGGGCAGACCCTACTGATCCGCGCCGGGCGCGTCGGAACCCGCGCCGTCCTCGACGATCAGGACATCGGCGTCGAAGCAGGTGCGGGCGCCGGTGTGGCAGGCGGCGCCGACCTGGTCGACCTTGACCAGGACGGTGTCGGCGTCGCAGTCCAGGGCGACCGACTTCACCCACTGGAAGTGACCGGAGGTGTCGCCCTTGACCCAGTACTCCCGGCGGCTGCGCGACCAGTAGGTGCAGCGTCCCGTGGTCAGCGTGCGGTGCAGGGCCTCGTCGTCCATCCACCCGAGCATCAGCACCTCCCCGGTGTCGTACTGCTGGGCGATGGCGGGCAGGAGACCGTCGGCGCTGCGCTTGAGGCGGGCGGCGATCTCCGGGGCGAGCGGGCTGGACGGCCGGGGGGAGCTGCTGGTCATGGGCCCATTGTGCCGCGCGGGACGGACACGGACCGGCGCTGTCCATTGGGCGGACCCGGCCGGCGGCCGTAGGCTGACTCCATGTCGACTTTCGCCAAGCGTGAACGACTTCTGCTCGCCGACCTGTTGGAGACGGCGGGTCCGGACGCCCCCACCTTGTGCGAGGGCTGGCGCACCCGGGACCTCGCCGCGCACGTGGTGGTGCGCGAGCGCCGGCCGGACGCCGCCGGAGGCACCCTGATCAAGCAGCTCGCGTCCCGGCTGGACCGGGTGATGGAGGAGTACGGCGCGAAGCCGTACGAGGAGCTGATCCAGCTGGTCCGCACCGGGCCGCCGCGGTTCTCGCCGTTCTCGCTCAAGCAGGTGGACGAGGCGGCGAACACCGTGGAGTTCTACGTCCACACCGAGGACGTCCGCCGCGCCCAGCCGGACTGGTCGCCGCGCGAGCTGGACCCGGTCTTCCAGGACGCCCTGTGGTCCCGCCTGGAGCGCACGGCCCGCCTGATGGGCCGCGGCATCCCGACGGGCCTGGTGCTGCGCCGGCCCAACGGCCAGACGACGGTCGCCCACCGGGGCACGCCGGTGGTGACGGCGACGGGTGAGCCGTCCGAGCTGCTGCTGTTCGCGTACGGGCGGCAGAGCGCGGCGAAGGTGGAGCTGGAGGGCGAGCCGGACGCGATCGCGAAGCTGCACGAGACGAAGCAGCTCGGTATCTGAGGGCGGCGCGCCCCGATATTCGGGCTAGGCGGCCGGGCTCCCGGGCGGCTATCCGGGCAGTTCGGCCCGCCGTACGCCCGGTGCGGCCAGGGCGACGACCCCGCCGAGGGCGCACACCGCGGCGCTGACGGCGAAGACCGGGCCGGTGCCCCAGACGCCGACCGCGGCGGCGGACAGCGGCATGCTCAGCGGTGCGATGCCGAGGCTGACGATCCCGGCGACGGCGGTGACGCGTCCCAGGTAGGCGGGGGCGGACTGGGTCTGCAGCAGCGCCCCGCACATGGCTCCGCTGAGCCCCGTGAGCAGCCCGACGGCCACCGCGATGGCGACGGCCACGGGGAGGCCGGGGGCCTGGGCCAGGGCGCCCATCGCGGCCGCGCCGGGGACGAGGGCACCGGCGGCGACGCAGCCGGCGCGCGGCACGCGTCCCCGTACGGTCAGCAGCAGGGCGGCGACCGCGGCCCCCGTGCCGAACCCCGCGAGGACCCAGCCCATCCCGGCGGCGCCCCAGCCGCGCTCGTCGGCGAGCAGGGTGAGGCCCACGTTGAGGGGGCCGACGAAGCCGAGGTCGCCGAGGGCGATGGCCACCATCAGCGGGCCGAGGACGCGGTGCCGGCGGATGTAGCGGAGCCCGCCCACCAGGTCCCGCCAGGCGGTGGTGTCCCGCGCGGCCGTGGTGTCCGGGGCGTCGTCGGGCGGCAGCGCGCGCATCCGTACGGAGACCAGCAGCGGCACGGAGACGGCGATGAGCAGCCCGGCCAGCGCGAACGCGGCGGCCGCACCGCCGGCCGCGACACCGAACCCGCCCAGCGGGGCACCCACGACGGCGGCGAACCGGATGGCCAGGCCCCGCATGCCCTGGACGCGGGCGAGCTGGTCCTTGCCGGTGATCCGCGCCGGGAGCGCCCCGACGGCGGGCATGAACACGGCGTCGACGGTGCCGAAGACGAGGGCGAGCAGGGCGAGGAGCCACAGCCCGGGGTCGGTGGCGAAGAGCACGGCGGCGACCGCCAGGACGGTCACGCACCGTACGGCATCGCTGCCGATGACGACCTTCCGCGGCCCGAACCGGTCGGCGACCACCCCGCCGCCCAGCATGAGCAGCGCCCGCGGCACCGCGCTGACGGCGGTGACGATCCCGGCCTCGGCAGGACTCCCGCTCTGCACGGCGGCCCAGGACAGCGCGAGGAAGAAGACGGTGTCCCCGACCATGGAGGCGGTGTAGGCGGCGACCCACCGCAGGACGTTGGGGTCGCGGTGGGCGGGTACGGCGGGGCCGGCGGGTATGAGCGGGTCCGTCACGGCCCTGGTTTCCCCGGAGCCCTCGGACCCCTCAGACACGGAACGGGAATCCGTACACGTGCAGCGCCACGTTCTCACGCCCTTCGGTGTCACCGGCGGCGACGGCCGCCCGGCCCTTCTCGTCGTACTTCTTCGCCGGAGCGAGCGAACTAGGGCCTGTCTGACAATTCCCGCCTGCCTCGCGACGCCATGCACGCTCCCCC